>CAMVIT010000030.1:0-35188 GCA_947167635.1 uncultured Bacteroidales bacterium
ATAGGCGATAGCATCCGGAGAGGAGGGCATCGTAGTCAGGGGCTGGGTCAATATAGGTGTATGCCCTCTCGGAGTGGCATCCAGTCAGTGGGTCATGGTAGAGGGCGGAAATATGCCCGGCAGTGTAATAGTCTGCGCCGTACCCGTGCGAGCCATTGCTCCAGTGCAGCAGTTGGCCCGACTGGCTGATGACGGACACAGGGGGGTCGTGTGAACAATTATGCGGCGGGACAACGGCAATCACAGGAGCGGGTGGTTCTGGGTACACCGTAAAGGGTGCCGCAGCGGTGGCAGTGCAGTTGTCGGGGCTTGTCACGGTGAGTGCGGCCGTGTGGCTGCCTGCCAAGGAGGGCGTGAATCGGATGTTGGGCGTGGTAAACACGCGGCCCTCCGGGACGACACTCCACGAGTATTGGTTGGAGGCACCGGAGTTGCCGTTGAGGGCCACCGTTTCGCCCGTGCAATACAGTGTGTTGCCCGTGATGCGTGCCGTGGGCGCGTTGAGGAACCCCACGTTGCAGATACTGCTCGTGCGGCAGCCGTACTCGTCCGTCTCCACCAAAACAGTGTAGTCGCCAGTCTGATACACGAAAGTGTATCCCTCCGCAGAGGGAAGTGTGCCATTGTCCCAAATGTAGAGCGCGTGCTCAATAAGAGGTTGAAAACGTATTTCTTTTGCGTTCCCAGGGCAAACTGCTTCATTAGGAGACATCAGATACCCTTCAATAATTTCCTCCCCCACCTCCACGTGCGCCGTGTCGGAGGCAGTGCAACCCCAAACATCCGTCACAGTGAGGGTGACAACAACCGTGCTTTGATTCAAGGTTTCCGAATATGTGTGGAAAATTCTGTCGCCGAAGTTGAAGGAGCCGTCGCCAAAATTCCACCTGTACTTGACGATGTCGCCCTCCGTGCTGGCGTTGAACTGGAAGGGGGTTTTGATGCACATTTTCCTCCGTATGTCGATGTTTGTGACGGCGGGATCGCCCATCCAGTGGAAGACTTTCGACACACTGCAGGGTACGCCGCCCATGTCAAAATCCATCCTCACCGTGTAGTCGCCGGGTTCCAGGGCGGATATGTTTATCTCATCCGACGCGCTCTCTCCTATGGAGATTTGTGCGGTCAGTCCCGTGCCCTCCACTGTGACGGTGCGAACGGGGACGTTCACCCCCGAGCGGTACAGGGAGGTGTCTATTGCCACGAGATGCCCAGCGCAGTCATACTCCAGACTCAGTCTCGGGACACAGTCCACAGTGACATCCACATACTCCAAGTAACACTGCCCCGCCTCCTCTGCCCTGCCCTGGATGGTGTGGACACCAGGCTCTGTGAATTGAAAGGATGCGGAATGTGGCGACAGCGGGTTGTGACGAGAGTGGTCGAGCGTTTGCCAGACAACCGTTGTCTCGGCGAGCAGGCCGCTGGCCTCGACGAAGAACTCCGTACAGGAGTTTTGTGTTGCCGTAATATCAAAGGACAGGCAATTGGTGGATCCGCCAGACCCGGCAGGAGAGTTGTCGTAGCATGACTGGTTTTCACAGAACGGGGGGGCTGTGTCCCTGACTGTGCAGCAGAACTTTCCTGTTCCCTGCATGATGCAGCAGGGAGACCCCTGACATTCATCCGCCGCCTGTCCGTTGAACTCCCAGGAGTAAGTTACACCGTACTGCTGCGGCACGCAGAGGGTGTCACCGCTGACGGTGATGAGGGAGGAGGGCGTGTTTGACACCTCCACCTGTCCGGTCACGGTGTCGGGTACACAATTGGGCTCGGGGTGGTAGATGAGGGAGAAGGGATGGCCTCCGGCATCCGCGAAGCATAGCGTGGTGTCGCAGGCGGCAACCGCATACCCGTGACCGAAATCCCAAGTGTAGTGGCTGCTGGCAGAGGTGAAGCCGGAGGCAGTGAAGCGTCCGCATCCGCCCTTGCAAAGGGTGTCGGGGTGTGTGATGTAGGGGGTTGGCACTCTTTCGTCCAGTCCGAGCAGCCGGGTCTCATACTTTTCCTGTGTGGAGCAGAAGGTTCTCTTCAAGGTTACCTGGGCGGTGACGGGATAGGGGATGGTGAGCATTCGGTTGGTCAGTATGCGTGCGAAAGGTCGGAGGTGGTCACCCTGTACAGAGGCAACGTTGGCGGGTTGGACGGTCCATTCGTAGGTGACCAGATTGGACTGGTCGGCCACCCACAGAGTGATTTCGGCACCGGCGCAGGTGTGGATTCCGGAGGGCGCATCCCACGGAGCCAGCACGAAGGTGTCCACGTCGTGGATATATGCCTGCGAGCGGCAGCCGTGTATCCCGTCCACCTGGAAGACAGCCACGCCGCAGACCTCGTTCCCGTAGTTGACGGTGACCTGATCTCCCTCCACGGAATGCGGGGTTGCGGAAGGACAGAGTGGAATCCATTGCAGAAAGCAACCGGGCTTTGGAGTGGCCGACAGTAGGACTGAGCTGTTGAGACAGGCTACGTCTGGCCCATGTACGGTGGAGACGGTTGGCGGGTTGTCGGGCACGGTGACGGTGAACACGGCCTCCCGGCAGTAAGCGGTGTCATGGGCTGTCACCCGATATGACCCAGCACAGGGGAAGGTGTAAGTCAGTGTGTCCGTGTTTATGGAGAATAGCAGGGTGTTGTCGCGGTCGTGTACCCGCCAGGCCAGGACTTCGCCCTGCCGTGTGGTGTAGCGCCCCGTGTCGCCGATGCAGACCACGCTGTCTGTGGAGACCACGGAGAAGGTGTCCTTTACCGTGACGGTCTTGCGGGTGAGGAATGGGCCGCACTGGAGAAAACTGCAGCGATACTCCGACTCTATGGTGTAGGTGCCGGGCCGGGAGAACTCTAAGAGATACTTGTTGGGAAACTCTGCGGAAAGTTCCAAAAAGCCGCTGACGGTGTCGGGGAATGTGTTCCACAAGTACTGCGTGGAGCCCCAGAGAGGGAGTTCGTACTGCTGGATGTCGCCCACGCAGACCATGCTGGGCCCCCGAATCTCTGCGCTGTCTGCGATGACGGGAATTCGTATGGAGCGCAGGGAGACGCACCCCGAGTCGCAGGTGCGTGTATCGAGAGAGATGACACCATAGCCGGAAGTCGGTGCGCCCCAGTGCACAGTGATGTCGGGTGTGCCCTGACCCTCGAGGTGGCCACCTTCCACATTCCAGTAGTAGCTGTCGCACTCGGGTGTCAGCAGGGAGTATGAGGCAGTGGAGTTCTGGCAGACGGTTCCGTGGCAGGAGAGCTGCAGAGCAGCCGAATCCATTACTCTGAGATAAACAATTTCACAGTCCTCGCATCCGCACTCGTTGGTTACGCAGTGGGTGACCTCGAAAACAGTGTTGCCCGCATTCGGGGTCAGAGAGAGATTCTGGGAGGATGAGGCCCCTAAGGAGTTGTTCCAGTAGTGTCCCGTGACGGGCACCAGTCCCGCCTCGCTTCTGTCGTACAGCCAGACGGTCTGTCCGAGGCATACTTCTATGACTTTGTTCCCTGTGGAATCATAGTGCCAAGCGGGCACAGATGCGCACGCCGCAGTGGGAGGTTCTATCAAGAGTATGCAGGCGTTTGCGGTGCAGATAGAAGAGTCGGACAGGATTGCGGTCACGGAAATGTGCCCCGCCTCTGTGGATCCCCAGAGCACTTTTGCCGTGTAACCGGAGGTGATGACGGTGTCGGCCCCAGTGACGGTCCACGAGTAGTGTACTGCGCCTGGACAGACGGCAGTGTAGATTACGGTATCCCTCCTGCATGCCAGCAGACAGTCGCTCGCGCCTGGCTCCACTATATTGGGATACCGTTCCAGGTAGTCGTCAATCAGGCAATCAATTTCTGGTGCGGAGATAATGTGTAGGCCGCAACCCTGCGGCGATTGAGCCGGGGCGGCGAGGATGAGCAGCATGAGGATGCAGAGCAGGTGGAGCTTTGTTTTCACGGCGTTTTATAAGATTTAATTTTTTACGAATTTTCCGGTGGAGACCTGTCCCTTTCCTGCCGCCTCTATCAGATAGGTGCCGGCGGGCAGGCGGGAAACATCCAATGAGGCGGCAGTGTCGCGCACCTCCCGGCGGAGGATCATCCGGCCCTCCATGTCAAGAACGGTGACGTAGTCAATGCGAAAATCGTCGCTCGTTACATACAAAAAGGTGTTGGCGGGGTTGGGCCATAGACGCAGACTTGTTTCCAAGCCGCCGTGGGCGGGAATGCCCGTGTAGGGCGTGGCGAACGCAGGGTCCTTGTACAGCGCGAACACTGCGCTGCTGTTGCTGGTCGGATAGCAGGACGCCCACACACTGTTGCTGAAGGTGACGGATTCCTTGGACTGCATGTCGCAAATGACACTGCCGTCGTCATGGACTATGAGAGAACCTAAATTCGGGGTCTCGGCATGGAATGGTTCATAGCCGATAAAGTGGCCGTCGCTTCTCCACTGCATCAGTGCCTCGTCTGTCAAGTATCTTTTATAGTAGGACAAGGCGAAAACCCTGTTGTTCAGAACCGCAGGACAAGTGCCGGGCTTGGCATCCGAGTTTTCTTCGAATGCCGGTACGACGCCGTAATTCAGGAAACTCCCCGTTTCTGCATCGTATCGGACGAAAAAACCGATAATGGCCTCATCAACGTCCGGCTCAGGGCCGACCAGCTGTTGGGTGAAGGTGCTGTCAAAGAAGATTCCGGCATGGCCGTCATGGTGATACTGTCCATGGCCTGTCAGATACAAGGCGTTGTTGTAGTAGAGATTTCTCCACCACTGATCATTGGCGTATCCTGGATAACAGTCAGTTCCTCTTGTGTAAATCTGGTTGCTCCACAGTACGTTGCCGGCCGTGTCGTACTTGATGACAAAATGGGTGCGGTCCACCCCGCTCATATCGTTGATGGTGGCATAATGGGTGCTGTCCCAGTAGAAGTGAACAGGGTATTGGTGCGCATCCCAATAAACACTCGGTTTGATATATCCCGACAGGTACATGTTGTCCTCCTCGTCGTAGGAGAGACCCTCTATTCCCCCTCTCCATCTGGGATTTACAGTGTCCTGTTCGTCAGTGGCCAGTCCCTCGGTGTAGTCCACAACTCGTTTGACCCACATCAATTCCCAGTTGGGGGAAAACTTGTAAATCAAAAAATTGCACAAGTTAGAATAATAAAGTCCCGTGTCGTATGTGCCGTACCAGTCATTGTAGAAGAGTGTGTAGTGAACCTGACAGTCGCCTGGGAGATAGATGTTATACGTCTTACTGGTGTCGTCGTCCACTACTATGGTGTAGGGGTCTTCCTCTCTTCCCCCATAAGACAACGCTGCATATATGTATGTGTTCCCCTGGTTATCAACATGCATCGGAGTTCCCATTTTAGAAAGAACGCTGTGAGTTCTGCCTAAATCTGTTCCATTTACATAGTTGTGTTCCCTTGAGTGAGTCTCCACAAAATGATCTTCTATGAGGTTTCCGTCCAAATCGAACTGGCAGAAGAAGGTCCAATCGCCACGCTTGAAGGGTGGGTGTTGTTCCGCCGCCGGTATGCTGTCAAGATCGGTCTTCCGAACCAATGAGTCCAAATAAAACAGCCAAGATGTCCCTGGATGATCACCCCAAAACGAATAATTTCCTGAAATGTAGATTCTGTTGTTGTGTATTTCCATCCAGCTGGGGCGACTTCCATATGGGCTGCATTTTATGACTCTGTTCCACAGCATATTGCCCAAGGTGTCGAACTTGGCCAACAGAACACCTTGCACGTTGGTGTTCATCACATCCGCAATGTCAGTGAAAAGGAACTCGTTGCCGTCATAAATCGGTCGCCCCCCCATGACACCATAGACGTATATGTTCCCCTCTGAATCGAAAGCGGTGTTTTGGATTTTGTTGTAATAATGGTTGGGATCGCTGGGATTGTCGCTCCCGCTCCAATAGTGCGCCCATTTCCACTCGCCCTGCGAAAAACAGGCGGGGGAAGAAAGAAGGCAGATGAGAAACACGATAAAAAAGGATAGTCGTTTTTTCATAATGTTTTGACTTTGTGAGTTAGAGGAAGGATTCGTCTTGTTTCGTTGTTTCCGCCTGCAAAGATACAAAAAAGATGCGCGGGTGACTGCCTCCTGTAAGATATTGTGAGATTATTTCCCCACCATGCTCTTTACACGCTTGACGGCGGCTTTCCAGACAAAGAGGAAGAAGATGAAGAACCCGACGCCGAGGAATCCGGCAGTGGAGGGGGCGGCTTCTGCAATTACATTCTGGGTCATCAGGATGCCGTCATAGATGCCGTGCAGGATGACGGGCACGATATATGCCAATAGCAGGTAGGAGCCTTTCTTCCAGGGCTTGAACTTGGACATGGAGAAAAAATAGCCCATGAAAATGGCGAAGAAGAAATGGGCGGGCACGGCGAATAGAGCACGTCCCACGGCCACGCTGACGCCACCCTGCAGCACATACATCAGATTCTCCAAACCGGCGAAGCCCAGGCCCACGAAAGCCGCGTACTCTACACCATCGTAGTACTCGTCGAAATACCGGCTGTTCCAAATGAATAGATAGAGGAAAAACAGCTTGCACAGCTCCTCCGGCATGGCGGCCATGCAGAATGCCTGATAAAGCGCACCTTGTAATCCGCTGGAAAACACTGGATTGATGAAGAGGTTGACTACGGACAACAATATAATATCCAATACAGCGGCCAACACGCCGCCCAGCAGTGCTTTCATGAGCTGACCAAACGGCTCTTTCTGGTAACGGTCTTTCGCGTAGATGTAAAGCAATAGGATGACGACAGGGGCAAGGGATGCGATGAGGATGATGGCCATACTGTTGAGGTGTTAAACGGTTGTCTGTTATTTCTTTTCTACCGAGCTCTTGCCCCTGTCGGGGCTGTTCAAGGAAAACTAATGTTTCTATATTTCTACCGAGCTTTTGTCCCTACCGGGACTGCTCAAGGAAAACTCTTAACTCATCCACTTGTCAAAATCCTCCTCACTCACCAGCCCCAACTCCAACGCGGCCTCGCGTAGGGTGGTGCCGTCGGCGTGGGCCTTTTGCGCAATTTTGGCGGCATTGTAGTAGCCGATGTGGGGACTGAGCTTGGTGACCAGCATCAGCGAGTTGTTGAGGTGCATGGCGATGCGCTCGCGGTTGGGCACGATGCCTTTGAGACAGTGGTCGTTGAAGGAGTCGATGACATCGGCCAAGAGGCGCGAAGACTGCAGCGTGTTGCGCCCGATGAGAGGCATGAAGACGTTGAGCTGCAAATGTCCCTGCATGGCACCGGTGGTGATGGCCACGTCGTTGCCGATTACTTGGCAGCAAACCTGTGAGAGCGCCTCGCACTGCGTGGGGTTTACCTTGCCGGGCATGATGGAGGAGCCGGGCTCGTTGGCGGGCAGCACCACCTCGCCGATGCCGCAGCGCGGACCGGAATTGAGCAAGCGGAAGTCGTTGGCGATTTTCATCAGTGAGACGGCCAAGCGCTTCAGCGCGCCCGACACCTCGGCCATCGAATCGTGTGTGGCCATCGCCTCAAACTTGTTGGGCGAGTTGGTGAAGGTCAGGCCCGTGAACTCGTTGATGTACTTCAGTGCTAATTTGTCGTATCCGTCGGGCGTGTTCAGGCCGTTGCCGACCGCTGTGCCCCCGATGGGCAGCTCCATCAGATGACGCATGGCGTTACAGATGGCCTCCTTGCCGTGCTCCAGCTGGGAAAGATGCCCTGACAACTCCTGGCCGAGCGTCAGCGGTGTGGCGTCCATCAGGTGGGTGCGTCCGATTTTCTTGATGTCGCTGTATTCGGCGACCTTCTCCCGATAGGTGGCCATCATGCGGTCCAAGGCGGGAAGCGTGAGCTCCAGCAGCATCTTGGTGGCCGCGATGCGCATGCCCGTGGGGAAGATGTCGTTGGTTGATTGCGACTGGTTGACATCGTCGTTGGGGGAGAGAAAGAGCGGGTAGTCGTCGAGCTCCCCGCCGTGAAGCTGCTGCCCGCGGTGCGCGATGACCTCGTTGACGTTCATGTTGGTCTGGGTGCCGGAACCGGTCTGCCAGATGTGCAGGGGAAACTGGTCGTCCCATCGGCCCGCAAGGATCTCATCGCAGGCTTGCACGATGAGGTCGCGCTTTTCCTGCGGCATCACGCCCAAGTCGCAGTTGGCGCAGGCCGCGGCGCGCTTGGCGATGGTGATGCCGTAGATAATCTCAATGGGCATCCTCTTCTTGCCGATGACGAAATTTTCCATAGCGCGTTGTGTCTGTGCGCCCCAAAGCTTGTCGCTCTCCACGCTCATCTCGCCGAGCGTGTCTTTTTCAATTCTGTATGTCATTTTGTGTTATATAATTACAATTGTTGTTGAATCCAAAAACGAGTGCATGAATGGAAGGGCTAATCGTAAAACTTCCAAGAGATGCCGAGGGCTACATTGCGGCCTTGCATCGGGTAGTAGGGTGTGGTGAAATAATGGTAGCCGATGATGCCGTCCAGCAGGTTGGCACCTCGCACGAAGAAGGAGAGGCGGCTTACCTGCAAGGTGAGGTTGAGGTCCCAATAGAGGTAGTTGCCCACCTTGCCTTTCTCCTGATGATAGAATTGGTGCAGGATGGGATTGTAGGCATCGGCGTAATAGGAGGTGTTGTACATCAGGTTGGTGCCGATTTGGATGCGAAGCCGTTTCTTGAAGATGCGGAAGTGGTATGCGGCCCGCAGCTTGCCCGCAAACAGCGGCACGGCCACGACGGTCCCGGTGGCGTGCTGTAGCGACATGTTCAAGTCCATGGAGAAGTTCTTGATGCGCACGGGTGCCAACAAGTTGAACTGCAACACATGGATGTCGCGGTCAGCCATCGCAGGCCAACGATGCTCGTCAAGGTAGAAATGCTTGTTGAGCAGGAAGTAATTGAAGCTCAACTTGTAACCCAGCATGGTCCAGTATGCGCCCAACTTCATGGTGTTCTCCTTGGGCCATGTCAGGTACCACAGACTGTTGTTGCCGACATAGTAGCTGTAGAAATAATCGGGGGAAACGCGGTAGAAATCGGCGGAGAGACCTATGAAATGCTGCGATTTCCGGCTGATGGCGAAAGTGGCTGCCAAATTGGCGATGGCGTCTCCACGGTTGTAGTTGTTGAACGAGTAGTAGATGTCGCCGAACAGGTCCCAGACAGAGAAGAGCCTGATGTTGGTACGGGCGAAGAGCGTGTAGTTGTTCCCGACATAGAAGGGCATGGCGGCATGGACATACTCATGGCGGATGCCGCCCGCGATGCGGAAGGAGTAGTTCTGCTCGCTTTGACGTTCCAATGGCTCGAAATTCGACCACTGCAGCGTGTTGACAATATTGTAGTATTTCAGCGTGTCGCGCGTGGTGTCAGTGTCTATGTAATATTGGTTCTGGTAAAAGTCGTTGTTAAGGTTGTAGTCGAAAAAGATGCTCTTCGCATGCTTGAACTGGAAGGTGTGTGTGAGTGTCCCGAAATAGTGACCGCCCTTGGCCCTGAAACTGACGTATTGCAACAGCTGCGCGTCATGGGTGTTGATGGTGCTCAAGGCGTTGTTGAAATACACCGCGAACGACATCGGGTTCACGGCAACGATGCTGTCAAAAAGGGTCTGACGGTCTATGAACGAATGGTGGTCGGATAGCCCGCCGTTCTCCTGGTATTTGGCGTGGTTGATGATGTAGGAAGCGATGAACCCATAGATGTCCTTGGGCGTGGAGTAATGCACAACGGCGTTGAGGTCGAACAAATTGCAGGCTTGGTGCAGAAAACGGCCCGAATTGTTGTATCCTTCCAGCTCCGCATTGAACTCCACACGTTTTATCTTTTGGGCATGCGCCACATGGATGCGTTGCTCCGTTGTGAGTCCAAAGGAGGCGGCAATGTCGGTGAAAGAACTCTTGACATCGTAGTAGTGCAAGTCGTTTTGTGTCTTGAAATAGAGCGGGTAGGGAAGCGTGATCATGGTAAACCCGACATCACGCGTATAGTCGAATACCATCGGTTTGTGTGCCTGTGAGTAGATGCCCAAGGTCTGAAGGATGTATGTGGAACGCTCCAATGGATCGTATTCGGAAGTGTAGAAAAATGTCGTGTCAATGGGCTTGTAAGTCAGGGGCACGAAGAATGCGCCGGAGAGTTTGGCCACGGAAACCGGCATGTAATCCGGCGAGATGGCCATGGCCGAGTCTATGGTGTGCTCTTTGGGACGGCTATCCGACTGCGAATGCCCCACCTTGGCGCCAAGTGCGAGAAGGAGGCACAATAACAATAAGTAGGGTCGTTTTCTGCAAAACATCGGACGGGTTTTAGAACCTGCAAAAATACAAAAAAAAGTGGCTTGCCATGAAGATGCGCAAACACCGCTGGAGGATGCGTGCCAAAAAACGAATGCCCTGCCAATCTGTCAGTCGTTTTGACTTTGGCAACATTCTTGCTTTGACAATTCGTCTAATTGAAATTAAAATGAAAAAAGAAAGGATAAAAACATCATGAACCCGAACAATTTGACCATTAAAACCCAAGAGGTTATCTCCAACGCCCAGATGCTTGCCATGCGCAACCAGAACCAGCAGTTGGATACCCTCCATATCCTCAAGTCCATGCTTGAGGTGGACGACAATGTGATTCCCTTCTTGCTCAAAAAGCAAGACTGCAACCCCAAGACCATCGCCACTGTGGTGGACCGTGAAATCGCGCGTCTGCCCAAGGTGACAGGCGGGGACCCTTATTTGGCTGGAAACACGCAAACCGCGCTGCAAAAAGCCATTATCTTCTGCCAGGATTCCGGCGACGAGTTCGTCTCCGTGGAACACCTGCTCTATGGTGTCTTCAGCACCGGCGGATCGGCATCGCAGATCCTCAAGGATGCCGGCATGACGGAAAAGGGCTTGAAGAGTGCCATCAATGAGCTGCACAAAGGCAGCAAGGTGACCTCTGCTTCCAACGAGGATACCTACAATGCCCTTAACAAGTATGCCAAGAATCTCAACGAGATGGCCCGTCAGGGCAAGCTCGATCCGGTTATCGGACGGGATGAGGAAATACGCCGCGTGCTGCAGATTCTGTCGCGCCGTACCAAGAACAACCCTATCCTCATTGGCGAGGCCGGTGTCGGCAAGACCGCCATCGCCGAGGGGCTGGCACAGCGACTGGTGAGTGGCGACATTCCGGAGAACCTCAAGACCAAGAGGCTCTATTCTCTCGATATGGGAGCGCTCATCGCGGGTGCCAAGTACAAAGGCGAGTTCGAGGAACGTCTCAAGAGCGTCATCAACGAGGTGATCGGCTCCAACGGCGAGATTATCCTCTTCATTGACGAGATCCACACTCTTGTGGGGGCTGGAGCCTCCGGCGAGGGCGCCATGGACGCCGCCAACATCCTGAAGCCTGCTCTCGCCCGAGGCGAACTGCGCTCCATCGGTGCCACAACCCTCGACGAGTACCAGAAATACTTTGAGAAGGACAAGGCCCTTGAACGCCGTTTCCAGCCCGTCAAGATCGAGGAACCCGACAAGTACTCCGCCATTTCCATTCTCCGTGGCTTGAAAGAGCGTTACGAGAACCACCATCAGGTCAAGATCCTTGACGAGGCCATCATCGCCGCCGTTGAGCTGTCACAGCGTTACATCGGCGACCGTTTCCTGCCCGACAAGGCCATCGACCTCATTGACGAGGCGGCCGCCAAGCTCAAGCTTGAAATCAACTCCGTGCCCGAGGAACTCGACGAGGTGGAGCACAAAATCAGTCAGCTCGAAATCGAGAGGGAGGCCATCAAGCGGGAGAACGACACCGCCAAAGTGGAGTCGCTCAGCCGGAAAATCGCGGAATTGCAGGAAAAACGCAACGTCATTTCCACCAAATGGCGCAGTGAGAAGGAGATTATGGACAAGATCCAACATTGCAAGGACGAAATCGAGAACTACAAGCTGGAAGCCACCAATGCGGAAAGGCAGGGCGACTACGGCCGAGTGGCCGAGTTGCGCTACGGCCTCATCAAAAACGACGAGGATGAAATCGCCAAGCTCCAGAAGGAACTGGAAGCCCTGCAGGGCGATTCGGCCATGATTGACGAGAAGGTCGGTGCCGACGATATCGCCGAGGTGGTGGCCCGTTGGACGGGTATTCCCGTGGCCAAGATGATGCAGAGCGAGAAGTCCAAGCTGCTCCACCTTGAGGAGGAACTTCACAAGCGCGTGGTGGGCCAGGACGAGGCCATCGGCGCCGTGTCCGATGCCATCCGCCGCAGCCGCGCCGGATTGCAGGACGCCAAGCGCCCCATAGGCTCCTTTATCTTCATGGGTACCACCGGCGTCGGCAAGACCGAGCTGGCCAAAGCGCTCGCCGAATACCTGTTCAACACCGAAGACGCTATGATACGCTTCGACATGAGCGAGTTCCAGGAGTCCTACTCGGTGTCGCGGCTCATTGGATCGCCTCCCGGCTATGTGGGCTATGACGAGGGTGGACAACTCACCGAGAAGGTGCGCCGCAAACCCTATTCCGTCATCCTCTTCGACGAGATTGAGAAAGCCCACCCCGATGTGTTCAACATTCTGTTGCAAGTGCTCGACGATGGCCGATTGACCGACAACAAGGGCAGAGTGGCCGACTTCAAGAACACCATCATCATCATGACCTCCAATCTCGGCTCCAATATTATCCAAGAGAACTACTCCGACCGTGCCAACTATTCCGACCTTGAAGTCTTTGAACGCACGAAGGCGGAAGTGACGGATCTGCTGAAGAAGACGCTGAAGCCGGAGTTCCTCAACCGTATTGACGAAATCGTGATGTTCCAGCCCCTCTCCAAGCGCGAGATCAAGGAGATCATCAAGCTGCAACTCGGACAACTCGAGGAATTGCTCGGCCAACGCAACATCAAGCTGGAGTTCAGCCGCTATGCCATGGACTTGTTGCTCGATTTAGGCTACGATCCGCTCTACGGCGCCCGTCCGCTCAAGCGTGTGATACAGAAGATGATACTCAACGAACTCTCCAAGATCATCCTCGCCGAGGAGATCGACCACGACTGCATCATCATGGTGGATTCCGTGGAGGACGGCAAGTTCGTGTTCTACAAGAAATAATTGTAACATCCTGTGTTGATAATAAAGGCGGCGAGACTTGATCTCTGCCGCCTTTTTTGTTTATCTTTGCGGTTTGAAATTTTTGAGATTCTCACATTGAAATCGGGAATACTATAGGAAATTGAACATTGATCTTTGCCAACTAAAAATAGAGAACACATGACCGACAACTATCTACTACTGGGTGCCAAAAAACGGCTCATTGAAGGGCTTCGGCAGAAGGGCATCACCGATGAAAATGTGTTGCAGGCGTTCGACAAGGTGGAACGTCACCGTTTCTTGGAGTCTTTCCTGTGGGACAAGGCATACGACGACATAGCCATCAAGCTTCTGAACGGGCAGACGATATCGCATCCGTCCACGGTGGCGTTCCAGTCGCAGTTGCTGAAAATCAAAAAGGGCCTGTCTGTGCTTGAAATCGGCACGGGCTCCGGCTTCCAGGCGGCCATCCTCAGCGCGATGGGCGCGCATGTGTATTCCATCGAGCGGCAGGAGATCCTCTATAAACGTACTTCCAGACTGCTGGCCGAGCTGGATGACCGTATCGTCACCTGTTTCGGCGATGGCTACAAAGGACTGCCTCGGTTTGCACCATTTGATCGCGTGATTGTTACCTGTGGAGCCCCCTGTGTGCCTGATGCCTTGGTGAAGCAGCTCAAGGTGGGCGGCATCATGGTCATCCCCGTCGGCGATGAGTCACATACTATGAAACGGTTCACCAAAATGGACGAGGACAACCTGCAGGAGGAGGTCTTCGGGGATTTCCTTTTTGTGCCGATGTTGAAGAACGAGGAGAGACATTGATGACAATAGTGTAAGGCCGTGGGCCAGTTTTTTTTTTGAATTTCGATTTGCTATGTTGGACTTGAATAACCTTACTGCTGTGATTTTTGCCGCCGGATTGGGTACGCGGCTATATCCGTTGACGGCCAGCCGTCCGAAGGCGATGGTCTGTTACGACGGAAAACCGCTGTTGCAGCATGCTTTGGAGAAGGTGTCCGCCGCAGGCATCCGCGACGTGGTCGTCAATGTGCACCATTTCCCCGATCAAATCATGGATTTTGTACGCACGTTCCCATTCGACGGACGGGTCCGAATCTCCGACGAACGCGCTTATCTGCGCGACACCGCCGGCGGGCTCAAGTTCGCCGAACCGCTTTTCGGCGACAGTGACATACTATTATTATATAATGTGGACATCTTGTCATCCATAGATTTGCGGAAGATGGTGGCACGGCATGTCAATTCAGGCGCGGAGGTGACCCTTGCCGTGCGCGACAGGCAGACTGCCCGCTATTTTGTCTTTGAGCGTGAAAACATGCGTCTCTGCGGGTGGAAAAACATCAAGACCGGCGAATCCATCATGCCCGTTTCGCCACACGACCCGGTTGCCCTCGCCTTCAGCGGCATCCATGTGATGAACCGTTCGTTCATAAAAAAACTGACAACTGTTGAAAAGTCGTCCCTGACCCCGATTTATCTTCAACTTATAAACAGTTGTAGTATATATGGTTATCAACATCAGGATGATAATTGGATGGATGTTGGGAAATATGAGGAATTTCGTAATATATTGACATAAAATATGTTAATATTGCAATCGGGGTTATTGCAGGCTGCAACCTATACACATTTTTTCTAAAAAATCAAGTTGAAAAAAATATTTTTGTGAACTTTTTTTTCCTATTTTTGCCATCTCAAAAATTGACACTTTTAATTTGTTAATTTGTTGAGAATGAGAAAAGATTGTTTTTAATTGCAGCGTATGATGAATAAAATTACAAAAGACTTCACACAGGTTTGGAACAATTGCCTGTCGATGATACAGGACATCGTGGAAGAGGATGCGTTTGAGACATGGTTCACCCCCATCGTGCCTGTCTCATTGGAGGATGATACGTTGGTGTTGCAGCTGCCCAGCCATTTGTTCTACGAGTTTCTCGAAGAACATTATGTGAATGTTCTTAAAAGTGTGATTAAGAAAGAGATAGGTCCGATGGGGAAATTGAAATACAAGGTGATCATGGAGCAGCAGCCGGACCCGGGACTCTCGCAGTCCATCACACTCCCGTCGCACAACCGTCCGGCGGTCAGCAACCCGCCGACGCTTGCGCCCATCGACGTGTATCAAACCTCGAACCGTGACATCCCGGATCCTTTTGTGCTTCCTGGCATTCAGAAACACAAAATCCCTTCCAACTTGGTGGACACGCTCACGTTCGAGAACTATGTGGAGGGCGACTGCAACCGTCTGGCCCGCTCTGCCGGCTGGGCCATCTCCAAGGCGCCGGGGCAAACATCCTTCAACCCCTTGTTTATTTACTCCGATGTGGGGCTTGGCAAGACGCACCTCGTGAACGCCATCGGCATCCAGACCAAGATCAATTTCCCCGACAAGACGGTCGTCTATGTGAGCTGCGACACTTTCTACCAGCAATACATCGAATCCATCAAGAACAAGAATATCAACGACTTCATCTGGTTTTACCAGTCTGTCGATATGCTCATCATTGATGACATCCAGTTCATTGCCGGCGGCAAAGGCAAGACACAGGAGGTCTTCTTCCACATATTCAACTCGTTGCATCAGCATAACAAGCAGATTATCATCACGGCCGACAAGTCGCCGGTGGAGATTTCCGGTTTTGAGGCTCGACTGCTCAACCGCTTCAAGTGGGGCTTGACCGCCGATCTGCAGGTGCCTGACTTGGAGACCCGTATTGCCATCATTAACAAGAAGCTGGAGAACAACGGCATCACATTCCCCAAGGAAGTGGTGGAGTATCTGGCGTTGCGCATCACCTCCAACACCCGTGAACTGGAGGGCGCCATGATCGCCATCCTCGCCCAAGCCTCCCTCAACCATCGCGCCATCACTGTCGAACTCGCCAAGGAGATGGTTGACAAGTATGTGAAAACCAACGCCAAGGAGATCTCCATTGAATACATCCAGAAGATTGTATGCGAGTATTTCAAGATTTCCATCGATGCCATCAATGCCAAGACGCGGAAGCGCGATATTGTCCAGGCACGCCAACTGAGCATGTATTTCGCGAAGAAACACACCAAACTGCCCCTTTCGCTCATCGGTGCCTATTGCGGCAATAAAGACCATGCAACGGTGCTTCACGCCTGCCGGACCATCAACAATTTGTACGATACTGACAAAAAAATGAAATTGTACGTGGATGATATCGAAAAAAAGATGAAAATTTAAAAAATGAAAAATGTGCTTGCAAATATAGATTTAATTGTTTATTTTTGCAGGTTCTAAAAAAGGCGACTATGAATAAACGGTGGATTTGTCAACAACTGCCCAATGATGCGGCCATAGAGAAGCTGTCGGCGCAGCTTGCTATTGAAAAGCCGCTCGCGGCTCTTTTGATACAAAGGGGTATCACGACTCCTGAATCCGCTGCCGATTTCTTCAATCCCGATATCACCAAACTTCACAACCCCTTCTTGATGAAAGACATGGACAAGGCTGTGAAGCGGTTGTCGCGTGCCATCATCAACAATGAGAAAATACTCGTTTACGGCGACTACGATGTCGATGGCACCTCTGCCGTCGCACTGCTGTACTCTTTCCTCTGTGAGATTGTCGGCACCGAGTCCAAGGATCTCGTCGAATATTATATCCCCGACCGCTATACCGAAGGCTACGGAATATCCGACCAGGGCGTCGAGTATTGCCGTGAAAACAACGTCAGCCTGCTTATCTCCCTTGACTGCGGCATCAAGGCCAACGACAAGGTGGAGATGGCCAACAAGTTGGGCATCGATGTCATCATTTGCGACCACCACCTTGAAGGCGACGAGCTGCCTGCGGCGGTCGCCATCCTCGACCCCAAGCGCAAGGATTGCCCCTACCCCTACAAGGAACTTTCCGGCTGCGGTGTGGGCTTCAAACTCATCCAAGGCTATTGCCAGCAATACAAGCTGCCCGACCAGCTTTGGCTCTCCCGCATGGACCTTGTGGCCATCAGCATCGCATCCGACATCGTGGCCATCACGGGCGAAAACCGCATCCTTGCCCATTTCGGCCTCGAGATCATCAACAAGTTCCCCCGCATGGGCATCAAGTCCATTCTTGACCAGGCCGGCATCAAAATCCATTATCCTTTCAAGGAGGAGACCATCTTCTCCCGTGTGATTTCCATTTCCGACCTCGTTTTCTACGTCGGCCCGCGCATCAATGCCGCCGGCAGGATGAAGAGCGGGCGGGAGTCCGTGCGCCTCTTCATTGTCGAGGATGAAGATAAGTCTGCTGAAATCGGCAAACGCATCAACACCCAAAACGACCAGCGCAAGGAGCAGGACCGCAACGCGACTGAGGAGGCCATCCACATGATCAGGAGTTCCCATGAGTACATCGGGCGCAAGAGCATCGTGGTCTATAACCCCAACTGGTTCAAGGGTATCATCGGTATCGTGGCTTCCCGCTTGGTGGAGGTGTTCTACAAGCCTACCATCGTGCTTACCAAGTCGTCGGACGGCCTCATCACCGGCTCCGCACGCTCTGTCAAGGAGTTTAACATATACAACGGCATCGACTATTGCTCCGACCTGCTCGAACATTTCGGCGGTCATAAATTCGCCGCCGGACTCTCCATGAAGGAGGAGAATCTCGAGGAGTTCATCGAGAAATTCGAGTCATACGTGAACGACAACCTCGAGGAGACCGCCACCGTGCCTGAAATCAGCGTCGATATGCCGCTGGACCTCTCCGAGATCACCCGTGACTTCATGACCCATCTCAAACAGTTCGCCCCGTTCGGTCCCGGCAACATGGAGCCCGTGTTCCAATCCAACGGCGTTGTCGATGAGGGCGGCGGCCGCATTGTCGGCGACAAGCACCTCAAGTGCCGCGTCCTCTACCCCGACCGTGATGTGAAACACCTGGATGTCATCGCCTTCAACATGAAAGACAAGCTGCCCCTCATCCAGGACGGCAAGTCGTTTGATATGCTCTATCATGTGGAGGAGAATGTCTGGAATGACATGGTGAACATCCAGCTCAACGTCAAGGACATCCGGTCCAGCAACGACAAACAATAAAAAACCATTGCGGTGAAGATCGCTGTCAACACCCGCCTTTTACTGAAAGACAAGCTTGAGGGAATCGGATGGTTCACTCACGAGAGCCTTCGTCGCATTGTCACCCAGCACAAGGAACATCAGTTTTTTTTCCTCTTTGACCGTCCGTATGACGAACAGTTCGTCTATGGTTCCAACGTCACCCCTGTTGTGGCGTACCCGCCCGCCCGGCATCCTTACCTGTGGTATCTCTTCTTTGAAAAGGGAATTCCCGCCAAGTTGCGGAGCATCTCGCCCGACCTTTTCCTGTCAACGGACGGATGGATGCCACTCCACCTGAAGGAGTCCGTCAAGAGTGTCAATGTGATCCATGACCTCAATTTCGCACATCACCGCGACTTCATCAAGCCCATGGTGCTGCGTTACTACGACCGCTTTTTCCCCCGATTCGCACGGGCCGCCGACCGTCTCGCGACCGTGTCGGAGTTTACGCGCAACGACATTCACGACACATACGGCGTGCCATTGGAGAACATCGATGTGGTGTACAATGGCTGCAATGAGTTGTTTCATCCTCTTTCTGAAGAGGAACAACAGAGGGTGCGCGACCAATATGCGGGTGGCTGCCCCTATTTCCTGTTCGTGGGCTTGATTCACAAGCGCAAGAATCTTGCCAATATCTTCAAGGCTTTCGATGCGTTCAAGTCGCACGAATGTTCCAATGCCAAGTTGATAGTGGTGGGCGACAAGAAATGGTGGGAGGGCGAGATCCAGGACACCTACGAGATGATGCGTTTCAAGGAAGAGGTCGTGATGATGGGCCGCCAACCCATGGATACGCTTTATCGGCTGTATGGGGCGGCCCGGGCGTTGGTTTATGCCTCCCTCTTTGAGGGCTTCGGCATTCCCATCGTGGAGGCCTTCCATGCGGAGACCGCTGTCATCACATCCTTGGTGACCTCCATGCCCGAGGTGGCTGGCGATGCCGCATTGCTCGTGGATCCCAACAGCGTGACGCAAATTACCGACGCCATGCTCTCCCTGTGGAATGACGATGCCCTGCGCAATGATCTCGTGGCCAAGGGCCGCCTTCGCCGTGAACAGTTCAGCTGGCAGCAAACTGCTGACCGGCTTTGGAACTGTATTGAAAAAGTGTTTTGATTACCCCACGTTTTTACGACTTATGAAAAATAGAGTACTGCTTCTCGCCCTGTTTCTGCTGGTTGGATTTGTCTATGGCCAGGACAGCAACCAGGTGCGGAAATACATCTGCGACCTCACATCGCCCGCTTTTCATGGACGCGGTTATGCCTATAACGGCGACAGCATCGCGGCGGAGTATCTGCGCGAACAGCTCCGGGATATAGGTGTGGAACCCTTCGCCAAAGACTATTTCCACCACTATGGATTCAATGTCTATGCCATGGAGGGACCGGTGAAGGCCTCCCTTGACGGCAAGATGCTGCAACCATGGACGGATTTTGCCTTGGCTCCCTTCTCCCATCCGGCAAATGAGACGTTTCAGCTGCTGCCCATCAAGCCTGCCGACATCCTCAATCCCGACAAGTTGTTGGCTTTTTGCCAGCGTAACAGCAAGTTGCTTTCCAGAAGTCTGGTTTTTGTGGATATGACCAAGTGCAATGATCCAGAAGTGGTCAAGAACCTCAACGGTGTCTTTCAGCGACTGTCTCTGTATAATGGGCAGTTGCCTTTCCGGGGCTTCTTGGTGGCGGTGAAGGATATCCCGGTGTGGTCATTTGCGGCAGCACAAACTCCTTGCGACTATGTGATGGCGTACATACATCCCCGGAAAATGAAGAAACATCCGAAGTTGTCACTCTCGTACAGCAACGTGTTGTCATACCATCCCACGCAGAATGTGTGCGGCATGGTGCGCGGCACGGTGGCATCTGACTCCCTTGTGATCATCTGCGGCCATTATGACCATCTGGGCCAAATGGGGGAGAGCGTCATGTTCCCGGGCGCGCATGACAATGCCTCCGGCGCGTCGTCTGTGCTTGACATGGCCCGCCACTTCAGAGAACACCCGCCCTATTACACCACACTTTTCCTGCTTTTCAGTGGTGAGGAGGCCGGCTTGATGGGCTCGATGGCCTTCGTGAAAGATTCTCTCTTCGACTTTTCCAAGGTGAAAATAGTGCTCAACGTCGATTTGATGTGCGGCGGCAACGACGGCATCATGATGGTGAACGCCACCGGCGACAACACCAGGGATTTCTATCAAGCGATGGTCGCCTACAATGAAGAAGTGCATCTCGTCAAGGAGATCCGTTCCCGCAGCAATGCCGCCAACAGCGACCATTATTCGTTCACAGCCAAGGGAATGCCCGCCGTTTTTGTCTATACGTTGGGCGGGCGTGTCGGCGGGTATCATAATCCGGACGATGTGTGCGACAAGTGTGGACTGGAGCCATATGAGGGCATCGTGAGGCTTCTGATCCATTCGCTGGAGGAGATCCGATAGCCTTTTTTTCTTTTCGGAACTCTCGGGTATTCCAATTTTTTTGACTATTTTTGCAGGTTGTAAAAATAGAAAACCGAATATGGATAATTTCATAGTTTCAGCCCGGAAATACAGGCCCACCACGTTTAATTCCGTTGTGGGACAGGAACATATAACCTCCACGTTGAAGAATGCCATCAAGACGCAGCAGGTGGCGCAGGCCTTCCTTTTTTGCGGGCCGCGCGGTGTGGGCAAGACCACTTGCGCCCGTATCTTTGCCAAGGCGTTGAATTGCAAACATCTCACGGAAGACTGCGAACCCTGCAACGAATGCGACTCCTGCCGGGCCTTCAACGATTCGGCCTCCTTCAATGTTTTTGAGCTGGACGCCGCTTCCAACAGCTCCGTGGACGCAATGCGTGCGCTTGTCGAACAGGTGCAGATCCCGCCGCAAGGGGCCAAGTACAAGGTCTATATCATCGACGAGGTTCACATGCTCTCCGGATCGGCTTTCAATGCCTTTCTCAAGACATTGGAAGAACCGCCCGCATACGCCAAGTTCATTTTGGCCACAACGGAAAAACACAAGATTCTGGCCACCATCCTGTCGCGTTGCCAAGTGTATGATTTCAAGCGTATCGGTGAAAGCGACATTGTCCGTCATTTGCAGTATGTGGCGGGGCAGGAGGGGGTCACCGCCGAGGAAGAGGCTTTGCGGGTGGTGGCTTCAAAGGCTGACGGCGCCCTCCGTGACGCACTCTCCATCTTCGACCAACTCGTCAACTTCACGGGCAAGAATGTTACCTACAAGCAGACAATCGAGAGCCTTAATGTGCTTGATATAGAGAACTATTTCAAGATCACCGACAATCTGTTCAGTGACGATGTGGCACCTGCCTTGCTGCTCCTCGACGAGATTCTCGCCAAAGGGTTCGATGCGCAGCACTTCATTGCCGGCATGGCTTCGCATTTCCGCGATTTGCTCATGGCCAAGGACCCCGGGACGGTGCAGCTGCTTGACTGCTCCGAGGCCGTCAAACAGCAACTCCAGCAACAGGCCTTGTGCTGTGACCGGTCACTGATGGTCAGGGCTTTGGAACTCGCCAATCAGTGCGACTTCAACTACAAGGCCTCTAACAACAAACGACTATCCGTGGAGCTGTGCCTCATGCAGATAAACGCCAACTATCTGTTTAAAAAAGCGAGGCAATCGCAGGAGCGGTAACCCCCCAGAGGGCGGGACGGCGCCCGCCACGGAAAACTCCTCTCAGAGAGAAGCCATTTCCGAAAAGCCGAGAATCTCCAACAGGACGTTCTTCAACCCCGGCATGAATCCCATCAAGACGATGCCTTCCATCAAGGATGTGATGAGCGTGCGGAAAGTGGAGGAACCAGCAGCCCGGTCGGCAGGCGATACCCCTGCGCGCTCAGACATGGGCTCCGCATCCCAATCCGTGGATGAGACTTCCACCGCCCCGGCAGTGCGTGAAGAAACAGTGCCGCAGCCCGCAGACGAATCCCCTGTCTCTTCGGGGGCCGATGAAATGCCTGCAACACCTTCGTCACCCTCCGCCATGGATACCCCTCCTCACGCCTATCCGGGCGAATTCGATGACATTGAATATGAAGAGCCTAAAAGTGACGATGTGGACGAGGATGACGATGAGGATGACGATGAGGATGACGATGAAGACGTTGTGGCAACCCCCGCACCTGTCGCAGAAGAGCGTGTCGAAGAAAAGGCCCCGGATTTCGCCACTTGCTGGAATGAGCTATTCGAGACAATGTTTGCCAAGAATCACCTCATTTACTTCAGCTTGAAGGATGAAGTGCCGAAATATGAGAACGATGTTATCTATATAGAGGTGAAGAACAACATCCAGAAAGAACAGTTTGAGATGAACAAACGTGCGATTTTGGAGTTCTGGCGCAACCATTATGCTCTCAATGTGGATGACATTGTGATCACGGCGAATGAAAACAAAGAGACCAAGAAAGTGATCATCAATGCCGAGGACAAGATGCGCAATATGATAGAGCAGAACGCTTCTTTGCCCGAATTTTTGAACATTTTAGGATTTCATCTTAAAGAATAATACATATTTAATAACTGCAAATATTTCATGGTATGAAAAGAATTTTATTGACTATCAGTTTATTGGTTTTAATATGGGTCGGCAAAGGGCAGGGCTGGCTGGACAAGGCTGTGCTTGATGGGCGCGTGGACAGTGTCTGGAACGCGATAGATTTGCCGCAGGCCTTCAATGGCGAGGGTGTCATCATAGGCTTTGTGGATTGGGGTTTCGACTACTCGCATCCTGTTTTTTATGATACAAACATGACACAATACCGTGTGTTGCGCGCTTGGGACCAGTTCAAGACCTCCGGTCCGGCACCTGCCGGGTACGACTACGGGACAGAGTATGTCGGTCCAGGAGAGTTGTTGACAGCCCAGTGCGACACGTCCAACTGCTACGGTTATCACTATCATGGCACGCATTGCGCCTCCATCGCCGCGGGTGCCGGCGCGGGTACCAAGTACCGTGGTGTCGCCCACAAGGCCAATCTCCTTTTCGCATCCCTCTATCTGGATTCCATTCGGCGCGTGATGGATGCCTGGAACTGGATGTATGAGGTGGCGCAGGCGGAAGGCAAACGTCTGGTCATCAGCAACAGTTGGGGCCTGTATTACATGGACAACATGGATGGCACAGGCCTGTTGGCCAACGAGATGCAAAGACTCACCGATCTTGGTGTGCTCTTTGTGGTCAGTGCCGGCAACAACGGCGATGTCAACTTCCATATTCACCATGACTTCACAGGTGCTTCGGACACGGTTCGTACGCAGTTCCTTTTCCCGTACAACAGCGGTACCGGTTGGGGATCATCCATCACGATGATGAATTCCGCCAACAGCCCGTTCGAGTTTTCCATGATGGTGATGAACGCCGACTTTGAGACGATTGAAGCCACTGCCTTTATCCAGACGGCCGGAAATGATGGCTTCGTGGATACGTTCCTGGTGGTCAACGGCGACACGTTGATCTACACCTACGACATCCAGTCATCCAATGCATTCAACAATGCGCCAGTGGTGCGTCTGCGGGTCAAGCAGAACAATACCTACAAGTTCGGCTTGGCGGTGACGGCTCCGTCAGGCTCGTTCCATGCTTGGAATGTGGCCGAGGTGACTCGTGCATACGGCAACTGGGGCGCCGACTTCCGTACGCCGCCTGCCCATCCCGACTGGCTGGCCGGTGATATCGAATACGGCATCAGCACGCCCGGCAACATCGATTGCGCTGTCACAGTGGCTGCACATGCCAAACGCTATGTCAACAACGGAGGTCATGTGGTTGGTGGGCAGATTGCTGATTTCTCCTCCTCTGGACCGGGATTCCATGATGTGCGTAAACCCGAGGTCTCCGCACCGGGGCGTAACATCGTAGCCGCCATCTCCTCTTACAACAACGACTACACGGGCACATATACCAAGACAGTTGAGTTCAACGGCCGCACATACGGTTTTGGCTCCCTGTCGGGCACCTCAATGTCCGCACCGTTTGTCTCTGGTGTGTCCGCTTTGGTGCTGCAAGCCAACCCTTATCTTACGCCTGCCCAGGTGAAGGAGGTCCTCACCAGCACGGCGTACAACGACAGCTTCACCGAAACGTCCGGCATCAACCGCTTCGGCTATGGCAAGGTGGACGCTTACCATGCTGTGCGTCTGGCTTTGACGATGGTGGGACTTGAGGACAACACCGACAACCTGCAGACGCAGTACAATCTTTTCCCCAATCCTGCATCCGACCAGTGCTTCATCACCGCCACGACGGGATCGGATCAGGTGCCCTGCCAGCTGTTTGACCTTTCTGGGCGCCTTGTCCGCTCTGAAATGCTGGCCCCCGGTGTGAACACCATCTCTTTGACAAACATGCCCGCAGGATGCTATATCCTCAAAATTGTGGACGACAACCGTGTTTACAATCACAAACTCATTGTACAATAAATATATTCATTCATATCGAAAAACCTTTGACCTATTATGCCTGACTACGTACCCAATGAAGTTCTGGAAAACAAAACCATTGTCCGGAAATACCGCGAACTGTTGACGGTCATTTGGCCCAAGACGGATGTCGAGGAACGGAAAAACATCCGGAAGGCTTTTGTCTTAGCCACCAATGCCCACAATGGCACGCGGCGTAGAAGCGGCGAACCCTATATCTATCACCCGATTGCGGTTGCCTTGATTTGCTGCAAGGAAATAGGCCTCGGCTCCACCTCCGTGATCTGTGCGCTCCTGCACGATGTGGTGGAGGATACCGAATATACCCTTGAGGATATTCGTGACCTTTTTGGAGAAGTGGTGGCGAATATTATTGACGGGCTCACCAAAATCGACGACCTTGTCTTCGACAACAAGAGCCAGTCTATCCAGGCCGAGAACTTCAAGAAGATATTCCTCTCCATGTCAAGGGATATCCGTGTCATACTCATTAAGTTGGCAGACCGTCTGCACAACATGCGGACCCTTGACTCCATGCCGCCGGAGAAACAGCTCAAGATCGCCTCCGAGACCTCCTACTTCTATGTGCCTTTTGCACACCGGCTCGGCCTGTACACTATCAAGAGCGAGTTGGAAGACTATGCGATGAAATATACCGACCCCATCGACTATTTCTCCATCGCCAACAAGTTGCAGGAGACCGACGAGGAACGTCGCCAGCTCATCGCCGAGTTCGCCGCGCCCATCCAGGAGTCCCTGAAAGCCAACGGCATTGAGGCCACGATGTCTTCCCGCACGAAGTCCGTCTATTCTATCTATCAGAAAATCCTCAACAAAAAGGTTAACTTTGAGGATATATACGACATCTTTGCCGTGCGTTTTGTCTTCGACAGCCCCGTGGAACAGGAATTTGAGATATGTTGGCGCATTTACAAGATTGTATGTCTGCTCTATCCGACCAATCCGTCGCGCGACCGCAATTTCCTGACGCATCCCAAGCCCAATGGCTACCAGTCGCTGCACCTGACGGCCATGAGCAAGGCCGGCAAGTGGGTCGAGGTGCAGATCCGTTCCAAGCGGATGGACGAGATTGCCGAGAAGGGTCTCGCCGCCCATTACAAATACAAGGAAGACATTACCGCAGAAGCCGATCGCGAGATGGATAATCGCTTGGAAGATTGGCTGATGAAAACCCGCGAGATTCTCAAAAGCCAGGATTCTGACGCACTTGAGTTCTTGAAAGAGGTGAAACTCAACCTTGGACTCAAGGAGATTTATGTTTTCACGCCCAAAGGCGACATGCGCACGTTGCCTGCCGGTTCCACGGTGCTCGACATGGCCTACCAACTGCACACAAACCTGGGCAACCATTGCATCGGTGCCAAGGTCAACTACAATATCGTGCCCTTCGACAGAGTGCTCTCCAATGGCGACCAAGTGGAGATTATCACCTCAAAGAAGCAGATTCCCAAGGCTGAGTGGCTGGATGTTGTCCGCACGGCACGTGCCCGCCGCTGCATCCGCGACTTCATCCGCAACAAGCAGACCGGCATCAACGCCGCCGGCGAAGAATTGCTCAAGAGCTATTTCGAGGAATTCAACGTCGAATACGGCCAGGAAAACATCGACAAGATCTATACGGCCACCCTTTCCAAATCAATGGACGAGTTTTGGAACAATATTGTGACCCATAAGATTTCCAAGAACAAGATTCGCAAGATTCTGGCCATGAAACAGCCTAAGGAACTGGCCGAGTTCCAGAAGAAGATTGAGGAGGAAATCGCCAACAAGTCCCTTGATGAACTCATCGATGAGCAGTTCACCACCACGCCGACCGCGTTCTTGCTCGACAACGACTACGAGCGTATCAAGTATGTGCTTGCCGATTGTTGCAACCCATTGCCGGGCGACCAAGTGGTGGGCTTCCAGGTGACAGACGACAAGATTGTCATTCACCAGACTTCCTGTCCAAACGCCATCGAACAGATGTCCAAGTTCGGCAAACGTATCATCAAGACCAAATGGCGCAAGGGTCAGGACATCGCCTTCTTGTCGGGCATTCGATTCTCCGGTTTCGACCGCAAGGGTATGCTCAAGGAGATTATAGAGATTGTCTCCTCTCAGATGGACCTCAATATGCGCTCCATACACATTGAAGCCAAGCAGAACATCTTTTCCGGCACCATGATGCTATACATACAGAGTGTGCGCGCCCTCACCGACCTCATTGAGAAACTCCGCGGCATCGACCAGCTTGAAACAGTCGAGCGCATCGGATACGATGTGGGTTGAGGTGCTGACGGAAGCGGTGGATTTTTATTTGAAATGAAATTAGCTCGCACCCTGTTTCATTCGAAAATTTGTGTACCTTTGCCGTCCCTCCGATTTTGGAGGGATTTATTTTTAATCTACTGATAATCAGTTTTATATCTATGAAAAAGTACGCTTTCACCACTTTGTCATTGGTACTTTGTTTTTTTATTCTCACAAGTTCCACGACTATGACGACTAAAAAGAAACCCAAAAAATTGAAATCCGGCGTGACGTTGTCCAACCTTGACAACACGGCGGCCCCCAACTTTGACTTTTACCAATACGCTTGTGGCGGCTGGATGAAACTCAATCCCCTTGGGGCTGAGTATGCGCGCTACGGCAGTTTTGACGCCCTTGGCGAGAATAACCAGAAACAGCTGCAGGACTTGGTGGTCAAAATAGCGGCGCAGAAACACGCGCAGGGCACCGTTGAGCAGAAAATCGCAGATCTCTACAATATCGGTATGAACACCGACCAATTGGAGAAACAGGGCAACCAGCCCATTCAGGCTGAATTGCAGGATATTGCCAGTTTGCAACGCAACAGATTCTCCACGCAGTTGGCTGAGATGCTCCTCGAAGGCCATTCCTGCTTCCTGGGTATCTATGGCTCCGCCGACCCTGACAACAGCAGCATGACCATAGCCCACTTCTGGCAAAGCGGCCTCGGTCTCGGCGACCGCGACTACTACCTCGAAGCTGAACAACAGCATATCCGCGATGGCTATGTCAAGCTGATGACGGACATGTTCCGCATGTCGGGTTACAGCAGGATTGCCGGCTTTGAAGGCGATGAACAGGAGATGGCACAGCGCGTGCTGGCCCTCGAAACCTGCATGGCTGATGCTTTCATCGACAAGGTGACCCTTCGCGACCCCTACCAGAGCATCCACAAATGCACGGTTGCGGATTTCCAGAAGTCCATCCCTGCTATCGACCTTAACGCTTACCTCAAGGTGCTGAAAGTCAACCCCGACACCGTCAATGTGGGTATGCCGGCTTATTTCAAGTCCCTCAGCCGTATCTTGACCATCTCCGATTGGGAGGTGATCAAGGCTTATTTGGCTTGGCAGGTTATCAACTCCGCTGCCTCTTACTTGAGCGATGAGTTCGTGAATGCCAACTTCGACTTCTACGGCAGGGTGCTCTCTGGCAAGCAGGTGGATCGTCCGCGCTGGAAACGTGTCATTGGCACGCTGAATGGCACGATGGGGGAGGCGCTTGGCCAGATGTATGTGAAGGAGTATTTCCCTGCCGAGGCCAAAGCCCGCATGGAGCAATTGGTCAAGAATCTGCAGTGGGCTTTGGGCGAGCGCATCAAGAATTCCACATGGATGACCGCGGAGACCAAGAAGAACGCCCTTGAGAAGTTGGCCGCCTTCCGCGTGAAGATCGGCTATCCCGACAAGTGGCGTGACTACAGCGGGTTGCAAATCAGCAACGACAGCTATTACGCCAATGTGGTGCGCGCCCGCCGCTTTGAGACCATATACGAGTTAGCCAAAATCGGCAAGCCCGTCGATCCCACGGAGTGGTTCATGACACCGCAGACCGTCAATGCCTATTACGAACCCAACACCAACGAGATATGCTTCCCCGCCGGCATACTCCAACCCCCGTTCTTTGACATGAATGCGGACGATGCTGCCAATTATGGTGCCATTGGTGTGGTCATTGGCCACGAAATGACGCACGGATTCGACGATCAGGGCCGCAACTACGATGCCAAGGGCAACCTGACCGACTGGTGGACAGCCGAGGATGCCGAGGCTTTCAAGTCCCGCGCCCAGCTCATTGTGGATCACTTCAACGCCATTGAGGTCGCTCCCGGTGTCTATGGCAACGGTTCGTTCACCCTGGGTGAGAACATCGCCGACAATGGTGGCCTCAATGTCTCCTATGCTGCCCTCCAGAAGGCCAAGCAGGATGGCGGCATCCAAGGCAACATGGACGGCTTCACCCCGGAACAGCGTTTCTTCCTGGCGTATGCGGCTGTCTGGGCCAACAACATCCGTCCCGAGGAGATATTGCGGCGCACCAAAACAGACCCGCACTCGTTGGGCAAGTGGCGCGTGAACGGCACCCTGCCGCATATCGACGCTTTCTATGAGGCTTTCGGCATCAAACAGGGCGATCCGATGTGGCTCGAACCCTCCAAACGTGCTAGAATTTGGTAATTAATCACTGGAGTGATGCAATGGCGTCCTCCCTAAATCCTATACATTTTTTATGACACAAAACAAACTCGCCGTTATTGCCTTTGGCGGCAATGCTTTGTTGAAAAGCAATCAAAAAGGCACCTACGCTGAACAAATCCAAAACGTGACAGAGACCTGTCGTTGCCTGGTCCCGATGATGAAGGCCGGCTACCGTATGGTCATCGGCCACGGAAACGGACCGCAAGTGGGCAATGTGATGTTGCAGCACAAGGCCGGGTCGGAGACCTACGAAGTGGCGGACATGCCCCTGAATTTCTGCGTGGCCGAGACACAAGGCTCCATCGGCGCCCTTATCGAGGAGGGCTTCCGCCGCATCTTCGCCGAGGAGGGCTGGGACCGCGACACCGTGACGCTGCTCACCCATGTGGAGGTGGACGCCAACGACCCGCTTTTCAAGAATCCCACCAAGCCCGTCGGCCCCTATTGTTCCAGAGAAGAGGCCGAAGCCTACCATCGGGAGACGGGTGATATCTACAAGGAAGACCCGAAGGGTAACGGATGGCGCAAAGTCGTGGCCTCGCCCAAGCCCATTCGCATACAGAATATCAAACTCGTGCGCCAACTCGCCAACCAGGGCATTATCGTTATCACTGTGGGCGGCGGCGGCATCCCGGTGGCCAATATAGACGGATATCTGCAGGGCGTGCAGGCTGTCATCGACAAGGATTTGGCCTCCGCCATCACGGCCGTGGAAATCAACGCCGACGAGTTCTATATCCTCACCGATGTGCCCAAAGTCTATATCAACTTCCGCAAACCTGATGAGAAGGCTCTCGATGTGATTACGGTTTCGGAAGCCAAGCAATACTTGGAAGAGAAACAATTCACGGAAGGTTCAATGGCGCCGAAGATGCGTGCCGCCATTATGTTTGTGGAGAAGACGGGTCATACCTGTATCATCACCGAAGCAGGCCGCTTGGGCGATGACGCCTGTGGCACACGAATCGTCCCTGACGGGGAATAAAGCAATATCTTGCCTTATTCTTTCGCAAGCTTGTTTGCCAACGGTCGTCCGGTATCCCTGTTCCAACTTAATAAAGACAGGAACAACGCTGCCAAACTGACGGCCAGAAGACGGTAAGTGAACCACCCGTGCAGGTAATCGTGCTGATACAGCACCATATACCAAAGGAGTGGCCCTGTTGCGACAGCCAAGTACAACACGGCCATCTTCCATCGTGACCTGCAGAACCGGAACAAGGAGATTCCTGCAAAAAATATCAGTGACAGGCACACCATGTCCAAGGGCAACATTTTGACATTCCATACGATGGTGTCCCAACGGGTGTGCTCCTCGGCGGTGATGTGACGAATGGCGGCACCGGATGCGTCCCCAAAGACATTTTCCCCTAACACAATGGTCCCTATCAACCACTTTGTGGCGAAGGTGAGGGCATAGCCGACACTCCATAGCAGGCAAAACAATGCAATCTGCTGAATTGTTTCCGCCATCTTTTGCTCTTTGGAATCATATAGGGACAACCAGACCAGCAGCGGCCATCCCAATGTCAGCACGGGAGTGGTCAGCAGGTCGAAATAGCAGGTCAGCGAGGCAGTGACGAAGAATATCATCCCAAGGGATGGTGTGCGGGGACCGGCACGAATTACAAGAATGGAGGCGGCCAGCGACAATGCCCAGACAGGGAAGAACTGCATGGAAAACTGGGTTGCGAAGCCGTTGACCAGCACCCAGCTCACCACCCAGACCAAGGTTTTCCACAATCCCGCACGCGGGTAATAGCAACAAATGAAGAGCGCGAATAACAGCGCAATGGTCAGGGACATCAGCCGCTGAAGCGTCGTGTAGGAAGTGACAGCCAGGACAATCCGGAAAAGGAACGTGCTGCCATGCCAATAGCGTGCATAGTCGATGGGGACAAGTGTCGTGTCATGTTGCGTGAGCTTGTACAGGGCGCCGGTCTGGTCGTACATGGGCATCGTGTTCATGCGTGTGACGGCCGCCGCCGACCGAACGGGATGTGTGCGGTCGATGGTGTGGATTTGGTTCAGAATCAGGGCGTCGGTGAAGTTGTCGCGTCTGCAGGACTCTTCGTCAATGAGCGCGCGCGGATAGTTGCCTTCCATGAAAAGGGTGACGGCCGCCTTTTCGACATGGCGCTTCACGGCACGGTCGGGCAACATGCATGACAAAACCGCAAAAAGGCAGTACAAAGCTATCAATATGAAGAAAACAACAAGATACTTAGCGATCTTTTTCATCCTGACATTCAAATTGGATCACTTTTAGTTCGTAATTTTTCTTGTCTTTTTTAATGATGACATCCAGACATAGCCCTGTGAAAAATGTCACCAAACCGGCTATGGCCAGGAAACCGGCGCAAAACAGTGTCGGGAAACGAGGCACCAAGCCTGTTTTCAAGTATTCCACGAAGACCGGCACGAGCAGGGCGATGGCCACCACGATCATGATGATGGACAAGGTCCCGAAGAAAACCAGCGGTCGATATTCCATGAAAAGGGAAAAGATGGTTTTGAGAATCTTGTATCCATCCTTGTAGGTGTTCAGCTTGGAATCGCCGTGTTGGCGGTCCATGTATTGCGTGGGCAGCTCGTGGAGGGTGAACCGCTTGTCCAGTGCGTGGATGGTCATCTCCGTTTCTATCTCGAAATTGTCGGACATGACTGGGAAAAGTTTGACGAAGCGCCGGCTGAAGGCGCGGTATCCTGTCATGATGTCATGCACGTTGGCATGCCACAATCCATTGATCAGACGGCGTACCAAACGGTTGCCGAAGTTGTGGAAAGGTCGTTTGTTTTCTTGGAAATAGGTGGTGGAAAGTCTGTCGCCGATGACCATGTCCACGCCTTCCTCGATTACGGTGCGCACGAACATTGGGGCGTCGGCGGGGTCATAGGTGCCATCGCCGTCCACCATCAGGTAGCAGTCGGCCTCTATCTCGCGGAACATCCGCCTGACGACATTCCCCTTCCCCTGCGCGGGTTCCTTACGGACGACGGCACCCGCCTCTTCGGCCAAGGCCGCCGTCCGGTCTGTGGAATTGTTGTCATACACGAAGACGGTCGCCTCGGGCAGCGCGGCCCGGAAGTCGCGCACCACGCTGGCAATGGCATGTTCCTCGTTGTAGCAAGGGATAAGTACGGCAATGGAGGGCATGGATAACTGTGTTTTATAGGTCGCTGTAATTACCCTGGAAGGTGGTTCCGCCGTTGATGTCGCCGGTGGTGAAGCCCTTCTTGAGCCATCTCATGCGTTGTTGGGAGGTGCCGTGGTTGAACGATTCGGGAGTCGCATAGCCGCGCGCCTTCTTTTGCAGGTAGTCATCGCCGATGACGGAGGCGGTGTTGATGGCCTCCTCCAAGTCACCGTCCTCGAGGGACCCGAACATCTGGTTCTCGTGATGCGCCCACACGCCGGCATAGTAGTCGGCTTGCAATTCGATGCGCACGCTGATCTGGTTGCTCTCTGTTTGGCTTACCTGTGCCATCTTCTGGTGGGCTTGTGAGAGGGTGCCGCGCAGGTTCTGCACGTGATGGCCAACCTCGTGGGCGATGACGTAGGCGTAGGCAAAGTCACCGTCGGCACCGAGCGTCTGGCGCATGGAGGAGAAAAAGGAGAGATCGATGTAAACCGTCTGGTCGGCAGAGCAGTAGAAGGGACCGACAGCGGCGGTGGCGTTGCCGCAAGCCGACTGCACCTGGTCGGTGAACATGACTAATTTGGGTGGAACATACTGCTGGCCGATCTTTTTGAACTGCGCACTCCACACATCCTCGGTGCTGGCCAAGATTTTCTTGGTGAACGAGGCCAGTTCCTCCTCCTCTGCAGTGGGCGTGTAGTTGGTCTCTGTGCTGGCTCCGCCGGCGTTGATGTTCTGCATCACCTCGGCAGGATTGCGGCCCATGAGCAGCGCAATGATGCCCACGATGATGGTGCCGCCAATGCCCAAGCTGACGCCGGCGGCTCTTCTACCACGTCGATCTTCAACGTTGGTACTTTCTCTTCTTCCTTCTAAATCCATTGTTTTTAAGTTTTTAAGTTAATAATTGAGTTGGTAATTGTCGGGTTAGGGCAGAGGGCTCTCCACACATTCCACGATGCCATTGCGGGTGGCCGTGATGCGGAAAGAGCGGTATTCGGTCTGTTCGTTATGGATGAACTGCAGTACGATATGCAGCGGATAGATGCGCTGGGTATGTATGGTCTCCAGCTCCCCCTGTTGGTTGACGGCATCTAACGCCAGGTCGGGATCGTCCATCTTCAGCATGAAATGCTGGATGTGGAGCCGCATAATGTCGTGGATACCGGTGAAATCGTAGCGGTATTGGTCCCGGAGCTGCTCGTTGCCGATGTGCACCTGCTTGCGGTAAAGCAGGGTCTGCTCGCCAAGAAGAGTGTTGTCGGCCTCTAAGTTGGAGCGTCTGCGCAACGCCAGCACCTTTTCGGGAGTCTTTGTCTCGTCAATATAGTCCACGCCCTCCTTCATCCATCCTATCTGCGTGCCTTTGAACTGGATAAGGGTCTTGATGTCGAAATACTTGTCCTTGAGCTTGTAGGCGAAACGGCCCCGGAAATACTCCTTGACGCGGTCTTTGAGGATGTAGGATACGACAAGGATGAAGAGGATGAGCATGGGGGAGTTGCCTAAATGGGCTTGCAGCGGCAGGGTGATGAGCACATATATGAACATCGCGATGCCGGCGGCGATGCCGAAGACAAGCTGTTGGGCGGCCTGACTGTCGGGTTCGGTGTCGGCTTTCAGGTAGAGGGCGCTCTCGATGTTCTTTTTCAGCAGGCCGTGGCGGAGCACCAGCTCGCGGTTCTCGGCCTTGCCGTCCTCTTCCAGATGGCTGTAGCCCTGTTGGGTTTTGTAGGCACGTTCCTTCAGGAGAAATTCTGTGAGCTCGCGTCGTACGGTGACGGTCTCCTCGGAGGATTGGCGGTGCAAATGCCGCACGAGGCGGGTGATCTGCACGTCGGTGAGGTGGCTCATATACTCGTCGGCGTAGGCGAACACATCCACCTGCGGGCGCGGAGTCTCGGCGGAGCGGACAGCCCGGTAGCTCTCAAGGACCTGTGTGACGCACGTCATTAGTTTCCGGCAGCCGTCGGTTAATGCATTGGGGTCCTGTAGTGCCGTGAGGGCGACCACCTCGTTGCGCAGGGCGCTCTTGAAGATGGCCGCGAACAGGCGGACGTGGAAGTTGTACTCGCTGAGGTTGGCCTCCGTGGGCTGCTCGAGGTATTTCTGCAGCTGCTTCCTGACGTTCTGCAAGGGGATGGCCTTCCCGTCTGTCATCTCCGAAAGGCGGAAACTGGGAGTGATCAGGCGCACGTTAGACTTCACGTCGCGGTAGAACTGCTCCTTGCCGTATGTGGAAGGGTTGATGTCCAAGCTGTAAGGCACGAAAATCCACGAGTTGACGGTGAAGTCGTTCACGCTGTCGTGCTCGCTCCCGGCGAATCCGACCTTGAATTCGATGGAGAACTTGTCGTGGATTTTAGTGGTTACGTTAATCATAAGTGAACCTTCCGTTTCGAAACCGCAAAAATAATAAAAATTGCGAAAACATAAATGAACTGGAGAACTGTTTTGAAAGGGTGAAAAAAAGGAAATTATATACTTGATGGCACAAATAAGATTTTCTTCGTCTTTTTTTTATTTGGGCGTGCCGGCGCGGCGGCGGAAATCACGTCACATCCGCATACGCAATCCAATGCCGCCGCGCCGTCGGGCTTTCCGCTCTAATGATTTTGGCTTAGAAGCCACCACCATTCCGTGAGACGCGAAGCGTCAAGCGGCACCTCCATCTCGCCAGGGAACGCATTCCCGCCAAAATCATTCCCGCTTCAATCCCTCACGCAGGCTCGTCGAACCCCGCATCCGTTTCGCGGCGAGCAGCGCACACCTTCGTCTCAACAAGCTCCCGCGCCGCGACTTTCCCGCGCACGCGCCCCTACCAGGGGTTGCAGCGCTACCAAGCTCTTGCCCCTGTCGGGACAGCTCAAGGAAAATGATTACCTCTATTGTCCCGGAGGGATACCCTCTCAATAACCCCACCTTTAGTTTTGCAGCGTCAAAAATTCAAGGAATGGA
>CAMVIT010000031.1:0-34809 GCA_947167635.1 uncultured Bacteroidales bacterium
TCTTCGAAGGCGGCTACACCGAATACGAGGAGAACAAGAAGATGCGCCTCGGCAACGTCACGCCGAAACGCATTCGGTATAAAAAGATTACGGTGATATAAATGAAACACCCCCACCTGCTTTTTCTACTGTTAATGTGTACAATCGTCGCTAACGGACAGGGCGAGCATGTCATATTAACTCCCGTAAAACCACACAAGATTACCGGGCATTTCCGTTCCCAAAATGCTTTGGACACCATGTATATGGAACTCTATTCTTCTAAAGACGGAAAGATACTGGACAGTGTTCCATCCCCCGACAACTATTTCGACCTATCACGAAAGTGGTACTTTCAACATGAAGTTAGTGTCCGCTGGGTGATGCGGGGAACCGACACCCTATTTTTCATCAATGCTATCGGTAGCATATACGATACCTTACTGGTCAATGTTTTCAAGAATGGTATTGATGCCCCTGCATTCATAGCAGATTATGCTGATGACAGCAACATCAACACCGTGTTTGTATGGTTAATCCACAATGGCAAGTGGGTACTAATAGACAGCAGGATTGTGAACGAGTTTGATGCGGAACGATTTGAGTGCCGCGATGGACAATGGTGGGTTCATAGTTGGTCGGATTACTCTGACGACCTTGACTGGCATCCTTTGGAAGACCGCAGCGGGTATCTGCATCTTTGCAGAATGAAGGGTGTCCTTTGGAATTTGGACACGGAACTTTTTCGTTCCATTGCGAAAAAAGAATTTACCGACATTCATTTCTTGAACCAGCAGGGGTACGATGCCGTGCAGCTTCCAGAAATCATCGGACCCACGTATTGGTCAATGCTGGAAGGCAACCAGTTTCAATATTTAACCTTTGAGATAGAGGGGCATCCCTACCCTGCTTTTATTTTACCCATGGCCGACTGGACTCGCAAAGTCCGCTTCTCCGACCGCGGATACAAAGCACGTCCCACACCCAAGCCCGATTATGTGGTACAGTTCTCCATCAACGGCCATCTTGTCGTGCTGTGTGTTTCCAATCCAGACTCAAGGAGAGAGCAAGTCCTGAATCGTTTGGCCAAGGTGATGTTGAAGTACCTAAAGAAGAAGTAACGCTTGTTAGACAGTGACGAACACAACATCAAGGTCTTCGTCTTCCATTTCGAGAAAGATGAGTTGAGGCATTACTAAACAAAAAAAAGGCCACCTGTGAGGTGGCCTTCGTCATATTGTAGAAAAAAGAGGCATTATCGGCTCACTACAATCCGGCGCACGCCATATTCTTTCTCCCCAACAACACGAACAAGGTAAACACCCGGTGCCATACTCTCAACATTCAGCTTGATTTCGTTGCTTCCGTCGCCAAGTTCGCTCAGGAGCACACACCCCCGCACATCCATCACCTCCACTTGACGAAGATCCGTCGCACGGACAGTAATCTGCGCGGAAGCCGGATTGGGAAACACCTGCACATCCGCCACCGCATAATCGGTTATGCCGTCAGTCAGCGTGGTGAACTGCAATTTCTCACTCCAGTCAGAGTAATGGTTGGAAGTGCACACCGAACGGACAAACACATCGTAGGTCGTGTTTTCATCCAGAGAAGCAAGACTCACGTGATTGTTCTGTGTGGTAATCACAGTCCCTGTAGAGGTCGTGATATTGACACCATAACACACTTCGTAAGAAACTGCCTCCGTAGCATCCCACTGAATGTAAGCATTGCTGAACGTAACATTGTCGGCTCTCAAATTAACAGGCGCGGAACAAGGCTGAGAAAGCGTGGTTGCCGATTGAGTCGTCCACTCGCTGTTATTGCCGTTGTCACAATTGCTTTGCACACCTATCGTGTAGGTCGTTTCCGGATCCAGCCCTGTAAAAGTATAGGTAAACCCGTTCACCGGAACGGGGTTTGATGGCTCCGACCAAGTGCCGGAAATGATGGCCACCGAATAGTGATTGGCATCACCCGTCCAGGAAACCGTCACGGTAGTTGCATCAGGGCTGACCGATGTGATGACGGGATTGTCACAAGAGGGGTTGTCGCCAATCGTGATATCATCGATATACATGTTGTCGGAATCGTAAGAAGTCTGATGGAAAGCAATATATATAGTCTGGCCGGCGTATGACGAAAGAGGGAACGACCGCAGGTCGTAAGTGCCGGCATAGGTTTCATTGGCCAAAACGTGGGTAAAATCGGAGATATTTGTTCCTGTAGTGGAAACCAGTGTCCGATAGGAGGTTGAATTCCCGTAATAATCACCGCCGCGCACGTAGTAGGACAGCCACAAGTCAGTCGCATTGGCCGGGACAACGATGGCGGGTGAGATGATATAGTCGTCACACGTGCCGCCATTATTATAGGAGCCGCGCAGTGCATAGTTGCCGCTGTATGCATAGGAGGGATCGTTGCTCAACACCCAGTTGTCGGCCGAATAGTTGTTGTTGTCCACAATGGTCCAACACTGCAACACACTGTTGCCCGACTCGAAATCCTCCGACCAGGGGAAAGAGGTCACAGGACTACAATCAATGACGGTGATGACCGCCATAGCGGTATCGGCCCCATAGACATTGGAAGCAATCACCTGCACGGTATCCGTACCGCCGACAGTATAGAGGATGGTGGCACTATTTCCGGACGGGGTAATGGTTCCGCCAAGCGTACTGCTCCAAGTATAGGTCAAGCTATTAGGCGATCCCTCTTGCAGTGTTGCGGTAAGCGTAATCGTATCTCCAGTGAGCACCATAGAGGGCGCCGACAAGGAAACAACAGGCTCCAACACAAACCGCAGGGAGACATCGTCTATATAGAGACCATTGTCGTTATAGCTGTCGTGCACAAAGGCCACCAGCACCGTTTGCCCTGCATACGGCTCAAGGTCAACGACTCTTTGCACATAGTTTCCGCTATAGCTTTCGGCAAAGAGGGAGTCGGTGAAATCCGAGATCGAATTGCCTGTGGTGGAGAGCAGAACCCTATAATGAGACTGATTGGACGAGAAGGTGGTGCCGCGCACAAACCAAGTAAGTGAGAGGCCTTCGGCATTGGCCGGTATTTCCAATGGCGGAGTGACAAGCCAGTCGTTGGCGGCAGACGAGGAGTTGTAGTTGCTACGCATACTATAATTACCGGTATGGGCATAGCTGATGCTGTTATAACGGCTCCAGTTGTCATTGGTGGAGTTGTCGAAATCCAAAATCGTCCAACAATCTATGGAAGAGGGGGTCTCAAAACTTTCTGACCAAGGCAAACTGGCGACAGAGCCACACACGCGCACCACGAATGTCGCCGTGTCACTGCCATACGAATTGGTGGCGACCAGCTGTATGATGTCCATACCCCCTGACGTATAATTCAAAGCCACCGAATCGCCGAAGGAGGTGAGCATAGCCTGTCCGGCTGTTGCCATCATAGAGGTCCAGTCATACTGCAGTCCTGTAACAGAGCCTTCGGAGAGTTGGGCGTGGAAGACGGCATCCATTCCCGTGAAAGCCATCTCCGGACCGGAAACCGACACCACCGGACTCATAGAGATGAATATGCCGATGTCGTCCAAATAGAGACCGTTATCGTTGTAACTATCGTGAACAAAGGCTAAATAAAGCGTGGAACCGGCGTAAGCGTCAAGGTTGACCATACGTTGTACGTAGCCGCCGCTGTAACTTTCTGCAAACAAAGAGTCCACAAAGTCGGCCGCATCGTTGCCTGTGGTGGAGAGGCGCACCGTATAGTGTGGCATATATGAAGAATAGGAGCTGCCTTTCACAAACCATTTCAGATACACTCCTTCTGCACCGTATGGAATCTCCACAGGCGATGTGACAAGCCAGTCGTTGGCAGCCGCGTTGGAGTTGAAACTGCTTCTCATACAATAGTTTCCGGAGTGGGCATTGCTGCTTCCCGAATAACGGGTCCAGTTGTTGCTCGTAACACTGTCGAGATCCAGAATGGTCCAGCAGTCCAGCGCAGCGGCATTTTCAAAATTCTCTTCCCACGGAAGGGAGACGATGGTGCCGCACACACGAACCACAAAGGTGGCCGTGTCGGTACCATACATATTGGTGGCGACCAGCCGGATTGTATCCATACCTCCCGCCATATAGTTTATTTCCACCGAATCGCCCAGACTTACGAGGGAGGCGTAACCGTTGGTGCTCATTGTGGAGTACCAGTCGAATTGCAGACCAGCGGTTGAGCCGCCCTGGAATATTCCGTAAAACACCACATTGTCGCCTTCAAAGGCCAACGTCGGCCCCGTGGTGGAAACCTCGGGTGGCAGAGCGCAATAGACGGAAATGTCGTCAAAGAATATGCTGTTGTCGTTTTGGCTGTCGTGGATGAAAGCCACGTAGATCGTTTGGCCGGCATAAGCGTCAAGATTGACCGAACGATCCGTCACCACTGCATTCCCGTAGCTTTCGGCATAAAGGGTGTCCACAAAATCGGAGGCAGCATTGCCGGTGGTGGAAACCAGCACCGTATAATGCGACACATTGGACGAGAAGGTGCTGCCTCGGACATACCACCTCAAACTATAGCCGTATGCGGAGGCTGGGATGTCAACCGGTGGGGTGATGAGCCAGTCATTGGCCGGAGCATTGGTGTTGTATCCGCTTCGCACAGAGTAACTGCCGGAATGGGCATAGCTGCTGCCCGAATAACGGCCCCAGTTTGAGAACGAATGGTTGTCCAGATCAAGGGTAGTCCAGCAGTCGAGCGCATTGGGGTTCTCAAAACTCTCTGTCCAGGGAAAGCTGGTCACGTGACCGCAATCGGTTGTGAACACAAAGCGGGCATAATTACTGCCGGCACCATTGTTGCAGTCGCCTTTCACATAGAAATAATAGGTGCTCTGGCCCGAGAGCCCCGACAAGTGAACAAGAGTGTCCATGGTAGAACCCTCGTTGTGGAGTCCTTGCCCCGGCACAAAATCGGTCACATCATACTCGTATGTATATTGATAGATGTCAGGGTTCGATTCCCAAAATAAGACGGCAGACACATCGGTCACAGCAGAGTCGGAGAGGTTCAGCGGACGTGAGCAATAAAGGGTTGGTCTGGTATAGGTTATCACGGTGCCTGGGATGGGAGCCCCGCTCAGATAGGACATCTGTGCAGGATTGCCGACAGCGGGCGACAGCCAGGAGCCTGTAAGCAGGACGCGGTCGGTGAGGCTGTTGGCCGTCATCATAAAGTTGGCGTAACTGCTGCTGCCCGTCATCGGGCCGTAGGTCACCGAGACATCTCCATTCTGGAAAATCCGCAGTTGGTAGTTGAACTGGCCCCCATTGTCCACATAATGCTCCACATCCACAAACTCGATGATCAAAACACTGTCGCCTGAGACGGTCTCCTCCACCTGCCAATAGACTGCCGAGGTGTTGCTGGGCATATACCCGTCGTCACAAGTGTAGGGCACGATGGCGCAATAACTGTAACTGTTGTTCACAGGCCAATAGTTGTAGCCAAAGTCACTGCCACTATACGTATCGCCATTGAGGTTAAGCAGAATATGGCCGTCGGAACGCACTCTCACGGTGGTTCCACGCACAACACTCTGTAAGCCAAACTCGAAAGAAAAGGGCATCGCAAAAGTCTGGTTGGCATAATCGCCATACACGTTCATCAGCTGCGTACCGGTGGCAGCGATGGTGGAGTAAGTCGTGTTGCCTACGCTGACCGTGTAGTCACTCAACTCTTGAGCACTCAGGTGAAACAAGGTCAGGAAAGCCGTCAAAACAAGGAAAAATTTTTTCATATCGTGTTTTTTTTACAAAATTTCTCTGCCAATTTTGAGGCTGCAAAAATAGCAGATGAAATCCAATTTCCCTATCTGTTCATAGTAGAAACAAAAGATACAAAAACGAATATGAAAGATATTATAAAGATATTTTCAATACAAAACATTTACTACCAATATTTTAATAATTCACAAAAAACTACAGGGAGGCTATGAAGGTATTCAGGTCTTCCTTATCCGTCAACTGGAATTTACGCCGCATCCGGGTACGATAGGTGCGCACGGTATTGTCGGCGATATGAAGCGTGTCGGCAATTTCCTTGTTGGTCAGTCCCACGCGGAGCAGCATCGCGATTTTCACTTCTATAGGAGATAGCGATGGGTATTGTTGATTCAGTCGTTCCAAAAATCCGGCGTGCTGGCGGGTGAAACTGGACTCGAAATTATCCCACACGTCCTGTTCACGACGTTCCTCCATGCGATGGATGCCTTGAAGCAGTTTAATGCGCAGATTTTTAGGCATATCGCTGGCTATACGTCTCATCTCCAGCGCAAAATTATCCATCTGTTCACGGGTGGCCACGTGGTCCATCCGGGCAGTGTCGATTTCGCGTTGCTGCCGGGCAAGCTCTTTCTCCTGCTCCAGCTCGCGGACACGGGCGTGACGCTCCTTGAGACGACGCTCCTTGTGGTAGAGCATAAAACCCACAATGGTGACCGTGAGCAGGAAGGCCACCAACAACAGCCATATTCGAGCCCTGACACGCCCTATCTCGAGTTCGTGAATGTGGGACTCATATTTCTGCTGGCGTTCAATTATCTCTTCGATAAGGTGGGCATTGACTTTCTGGTCCGTTACGAGAGAGGACAATATGTGTCCATACTCAAACGCATTCCGGTAGTCCTCCTTTTTTGTGAAGCACTGCACCATCAAATCGAGGGCTTGCCGTTGGATGGTGAGGGTATGGTCGCTTTGATAATGTTCGTAAATGTCCGTGCATATTTCCAGAGCCTTGTCAAGATTCTCTTGCCTGAATGCGACCCAGGCGGTCATCAGCCGCTGGATGGTGGTGTCGAACGCGGTTCCATTGGCCACAGCGGTCTCTTCCATACGGGCGCATTGGATTTCCGCTTCCGGCACCTTGTCGGCATTCAGCAGGGCGAAAATGTAATTGGAATAGAGCAGAGACCAGAAGCGGGCGCTGGAAGAGGAGGGGTAAGAGGGGCTGGAGCTGTCGGCCCTGGCATCCTGCACCAGTTTCTCATAGGCCCTTACGGCTTCCTGAGCGTGGCCTTGGTGGTTGAGCAGCATAGCCGTGTAGAGCCTTATATTAAGCTGATACGAGACAGGAGCCCAACAACGGGCGCTGTCCAAGCTGGCTGTGGCAGCTTCCATATCGCCATTGATACTGTAGCAGTTGAATTTGTTGATATAACAACTGGCAATCATCAGCGAGTCGCCTATTGGGCGGAAATAATGCAAGGCCTTATCATAGCATAGGAGAGAGTTCAGACTTAGCGATGTGCTGAAGTTGACAGTCCCTTCCACAAAATAAGCATATCCTTGCAGAAATGAGGGGTCGTTGTAATCCAGGGAGGCGCGCGCCACCTCCATATAGCGCGACATATTGTCGAAGTCGGCCCGTTGTGCGGCCAGGCTTGTCAAGCTGAGGTAGGCCATCACCTTCCCATACCGGCTGCCATTTTTTTCGGCGTACTTGAGCATGTCCAGCGCATCGGTGGCGGCCTGTTCGTTACCGACAAACATCACCCGTTCGCGGCTTTCGCGAAACATCCTGTCATAGATTGAATGGTCGGGATTAGAGTTACGGCAACCTGCAGCTGCCAACAGAATCCATAATACAAGCTGCACGCCAACTGTCCACGAGCGACCCTGGGAAGCTTTCGCGGCTTCCAAATCTTGCATTGCTTTGGGGAGGCATCCCCCCTCCAAGTCCGTATTCCGAAAGTTATTATACATTTATCAAAAAATGGGCCAATAGGTTAGAAAAAAAAACAGCGAACATTCCAACGGTGCAAAAATAAGAAAAAAACAAAAAAAAGGCCACCTCGCGGGCAGCCTTCATCATATCGTAATAAGGGTATTGCAAATTATTCAGCGGCGGGAGCAGTCTCCTCAGCCGGGGTCTCGACGGCAGCTTCAGCAACGGGCTCGGCGGCGGGGGCAGCGGACTTCTTGCTGCTACGACGGGTGCGCGTGCTCTTCTTCTTGCCGGACTCGACGGTGTAAGTCTCGTTGTAATCCACGAACTCAATCATACACATCTCTGCATTGTCTCCCTTGCGGAATCCAGTCTTAAGGATGCGGGTGTAACCGCCGGGACGGTTAGCAACCTTCGGGGCGATCTCGCGGAAAAGTTCCGTGACGGCATACTTGTTATGCAAAAGGGAGAAAACCATACGTCTGGAGTGAGTGGTGTCGTTTTTGCTGCGGGTCACCATCGGCTCAACATATTTTCTCAACTCCTTGGCCTTGGCCAGGGTGGTGTTGATTCTCTTATGCATAATGAGGGACGTGGCCATATTGGATAACATCGCTTTTCTATGGGCGTCCGTTCTTCCTAAGTGGTTGATTCTTTTAGCGTGTCTCATTGTTCTTAATCGTTATCTAAGTTATATTTTGAAATATTCATACCGAAATCCAGGCCTTTGGATTTCACCAGTTCCTCGAGTTCCGCGAGTGACTTCTTGCCGAAGTTGCGGAATTTGAGGAGGTCGGTCTTGTGGATGGCCACCAGGTCACCGAGGGTCTCGATCTCAGCAGACTTCAAGCAGTTGATGGCACGGACGGAGAGGTCCATATCAACGAGCTTGGTCTTGAGAATCTGGCGGATGAGCATAGAATCCTCGTCATTGCTCTCCACGGTCTCGGTCTCTTCGGGAGCGTCGAGCGTGATCTTCTCATCGGAGAAAAGAGCGAAGTGCTGGAATGGGTGCGTATGGCCCCGAAGGCGCGCCACGCCAAGTCAAAAGCCCGTCTGAACGCCTACGACAAACTCCTCAACGAAGACGTCAAGGAGAAAGAAGAGACGCTGCAGATCTTTATACCCAACGGACCACGTTTGGGCAATGTCGTCATCGAGGCCCAGCACGTGCGCAAGGCCTTCGGTGACAAACTGCTCTTCGAGGACCTCAACTTCAACCTGCCGCCCAACGGCATCGTGGGCGTCATCGGGCCCAACGGTGCCGGCAAAACCACCCTCTTCCGCCTCATTATGGGCTTGGAGCAGCCCGATAGCGGCGACTTCAAGGTGGGCGAGACCGTCAAGGTAGGCTATATCGATCAACAACACACCGTCATCGACCCGGAGAAGAGTGTCTGGGAGGTGGTCTCGGAGGGCAACGAGCAGATTATGATGGGCGGGCGCCTCATCAACTCGCGCGCCTACCTGTCGCGTTTCAACTTCAGCGGCACCGAGCAGAACAAGAAGGCCGGCGTGCTCTCCGGCGGTGAGCGCAACCGACTGCACCTGGCCCTCACCCTCAAGTCGGAGGCCAACGTGCTGCTCCTGGACGAGCCGACCAACGACATCGACGTCAACACGCTGCGCGCGCTGGAGGAGGGTTTGGAGAACTTCGCGGGCTGTGCCGTGGTCATCTCCCACGACCGCTGGTTCCTCGACCGCATCTGCACCCACATCCTCGCTTTCGAGGGCGACTCGCAGGTCTATTTCTTCGAAGGCGGCTACACCGAATACGAGGAGAACAAGAAGATGCGCCTCGGCAATGTAACACCGAAACGCATTCGCTACAAGAAGATTACGGTGATATAAAGCCTTGCTCTATGCCTGTTTCGCACAATACGCCTCCATTTTGTCCAGCCAATGCAGCGCCGATTTGATGGTGGGGACATGGTGGATGATAAAGAGCAACTTGTGATTGACCTCCTTTAGCTGAATGGCGGGATGGTTAATTTGCATGAAAGAGAGAATAGAGCCAAAAGCATCGGATTGATAGAATTTGGAAGCGGCATTGCCGATAAAATAGCCCGTGAAGGTGTCGTTTTTGAGAATTATCTTCTCAAAATAGAGTCTGGAAGCCACCATGCGAAGAGGGATGGTCTGCATCAGCTCCACCGTGGGTTTCGGCATGGGACCAAACACATCAACCACTTTCTTTCGGAATGCATCCAATTTCTCCATGTCACGAATGGCCTCCAACTCTTTGTATAGGCTCATGCGCTCACTGACATTGCTGACATAGTCGGAGGGGAAGAGGGCTTCGATGTCGGTCTCCAGCAGGCACTCGCGCGCAAGAAGGTCTGTATTGTCGGCCATTTCCATCTCTTCAAAGTCGGCATCTTGCATCTCCCGGATAGCCTCGCTCAGAATCTTCTGGTACATTTCATAGCCGATATCGTTGATAAATCCGCTCTGGTCGGCGCCCAAGATGTTGCCGGCGCCCCGGATGTCAAGGTCGCGCAAGGCGATCTGGAGGCCGCTTCCGATGTCGGAGAAATCCTCGATGGCCTGCAGACGTTTGCGGGCCTGGTCATTGATCACATCGAAGGGCTTCGTGAAGAGGTAGCAGAAAGCCTTCTGGTTGTTACGCCCCACCCTGCCGCGCAGCTGGTGCAGCACATTGAGGGCGAAGTTCTGGGCATCGTTGATTATCATGGTGTTGGCGTTGACAATATCCAGTCCCGACTCCACAATGGTGGTGGAGACCAGCACATCGCTTTGGTGGTTGATGAAATCAGTCATGATGCGTTCCAGCTCGGCGCCCTCCATCTGTCCATGGCCGATGGCAATGCGGGCTTGCGGAACAAGTCGTTGAATCAAACCCGCCAACTCCTTAATATCTTGGATCTTATTATGGACAACAAAAACCTGTCCATCGCGGTTGAGCTCGTATTGTACAGCCTCACGGAGGATGTCTTCGTCAAACACATGCACCTCCGTCTGGATAGGTTGCCGGTTGGGAGGGGGGGTGGTGATGACCGAGATGTCGCGCGCGCCCATGAGCGAGAACTGCAAGGTCCGGGGTATCGGGGTCGCCGACATGGTCAGCGTGTCCACGCTGACACGCAGTTCGCGAAGTTTCTCTTTCGCCGCCACGCCGAACTTCTGTTCCTCGTCGATGATCAGCAAGCCGAGGTCTTTGAAAACCACATCCTTGCTCAGCAGCCGGTGCGTGCCGATCAGGATGTCGATCTGCCCCTCCTTGAGCTTGCGCAACGTCTCCCTGATTTCACGGCCCGTCTTGAAACGGTTCACATATTCAACACGACAGGGCATGTTGCAAAGTCTGTCGGTGAAGGTGGTATAGTGCTGCAATGCCAGCACGGTGGTAGGTACCAGCACGGCCACCTGCTTGCTGTCGCACACAGCCTTGAAGGCGGCGCGAATGGCTATTTCCGTCTTGCCGAACCCCACATCACCACAAATCAGCCGGTCCATGGGATGCTCGCTCTCCATGTCGGCCTTCACATCGGCAAGGGTTTTGACCTGGTCGGGGGTGTCCTCATAGATGAAGGAGGCCTCCAGTTCTGTCTGCATGAAGTTGTCCGGGGAGAAGGCGAATCCCTTGCGGGCCTTGCGCTGCGAGTAGAGCTTGATCAGGTCGATGGCCAGTTCCTTGACTCGCTTTTTGGTGCGCTCCTTGAGTTTGTCCCATGTGCCGGATCCAATGCGATGCAACGTGGGCGCAGTGCCCTCTTTCCCCACATATTTGCTGATTTTGTGCAGGGAATGCACGCTGACATACAACAAGTCGCCGTCCTTGTAGGACAACTTGATGACCTCCTGTTCCTTGCCGTTCATTTCCGTCTTCACCAGCCCCTGATAGACACCGATGCCATAGTCGATGTGCACCACATAATCGCCCGGCTGCAAGTCGTAGATCTCCTTAAGCGTGAAGGCCTCGCTCTTCTTGTATCGGTCACGGATGACGACACGCTCGTTTTTCTCGAAAAACTGATGGTCCGTATAGACCGACAACTTGCGTTTTTCGTCAAAAAAGCCCTCGTGCAGGATGGCCCGAATGGGCGTATATAGCGCCTCCACGGTGACACTCGCGACATTGTGCTTGTTGTACTTCTCCACCAAATCCGACATAATCTTCTCCAGACGGTCAAGCTGCGATTGATTCTCAGCTAGGAAAACCGTCCGGATGCCCTTTTCCAGATTGTCAATCCACTCCAGCAGCAAGTAGTCGAAACTGCGTCCGAAGTGGTTTTGCGGTTTGATGGCGAAATCCAAGTCATAATCAGGATGCTCGACAGTTGTGTTGAGCACACAGCACGGACGATGCGCGACCGACTTCTCGAAATCGCGACGGCGGATAAACAGGCTGTCCGTCCCAACAGAGTCCTCCTGCCCCGAAGAATCCCGGCGGCTTTGGAACTCCTCGTCCACGGAACGGTACAGAGAAGCGATTTGCGAGCCGATATCCTTTGGATTATCCAGCCATAGATAGGTATTTGCCGGCAAAAAATCGAGGAGGGGGATGCGTTCTTCATCGACCTGGTGCGTGACAATCTTGGGCATGATACGGATTTCCTCTTCTTCACGGATGGAAAGCTGCGTTTCCGGGTTGAAAAAGCGGATCGACTCCACCCTGTCTCCGTCCAACTCGATTCGGCAAGGATATTCCTCGGAGAAAGAGAAAATGTCGAAAATGCTGCCACGCCAGGCAAACTGGCCCGGTTCAAAGACGAAATCTTCCTGCAAATACTCGAACTGATAGAGAAATTGCAAAAAGATATCCGTGGGAACGAGGCTGTCGCGCTTGATTGAAAAGGAATTCTTGCTGACGAACTGCCGTGTGACCACTTTTTCCGCAAGCGCTTCGGGATAGGTCACGATGCAATATGGAGAATCGGGATGGCGTGCCACTTTATTCACGATCTCAGAACGCAACTTGACATTGGAATTGTCGATCTCGCTCTCGTTGTGCGATCTTTTATAGGAAGAGGGCAAATAGTGGACCCTTTTCTCGAACAGCGGCAGACTTTGGTCATGCAACAGCTTCTCGAGATCATTATAAAAAAAAGCGGCTTTCTCACGATTGTCCAGCACAAAAAGATGCGTCCGGGACGCTTTCCGCACCAGATGGGATGCCAGTATCGGGAAAGAGGATCCTGTAAGGCCGTTGATTTGCACAATTTTCCCCGTGCCCTCTTCCGAGACCAAGGGCTTGAGCCGAGCGATCTCCGTCGGGAAACATTTCGCCTGTAAGTCGTCTAACGTCATATTCAAAAAAAAAAGAGCGCAAAAATACTAAAAATAGGCGAGCTTCCTCCCTATCTTTCACTTCGATCTGAGGAACAAAAATGCGAGAGAACTCCCGATTTTCTCCGAAATATAAACAATTTTTTAACATTTTATATTTAACTTTATTTTTGCTATTTTATAACATATTGAATGCTAATTAGAAAAAATTTTGGCTCACCTCTTGACAAAACCATAGTGGCGATTATATATTTGCAGCACAGAAACGACGCAAACACAAGACTGGCAATCTTGCGTTTGAACATAGTAAAAGAAAAAAGTAACAACACAAAATTCAAACGACGCCTACAATCAGACTCAAACCATCTTCCGAGGGCAGTCCCAAACGAAGACGTCGCTATGGAATCGAATCCCGCGAAAGAGGAAAGATTCAATGTTAATTATTATTAAACGATTAAAACAAAAAGTTATGAAAAAGATTTTCTTATTAGCAGCAGTTTTCTGCATGGTGTTCTCCCTGTCCGCGAGAGAGCAGCCGAATGTCATCGTACACAAAAGCAATGGCGGCTACTTGGCGTGGCTCAACCTCTACAACGACATTGATTACACGCCGTCTCCCGACGGCATTGAACCTGCCAGGCTGAACTGCACGGGCAGCGGATGGAGCTTCTGCCGCGTGCCTCACATCAGCATGGGTTCTTTCCAGTCAAGTTTCACGCCCAATCAGAACTGGACGGCCGTAAACAAGGCCTGTGTAAGTGCCATCAACGAAATCATTGAGTTCAGCGAGGCGCGAAGCCGTGCGGGAAACAATCAGGGCAGCAAATCCATCACCCTGAGCGTGCCCACCCAAAACCGTGGAATTAACACCACCTATGTCGTCAAAGGCGAGTGGCGTTACAATCAATATGGCGAGGGTGACTTGTACGTCTTCATTTCCGTCTTCGACGACAGCCATCGTTATTAGAGGAGAAGGCACCGTTTATAAATAAATCGACCTAAAGCAAAGCGCAATGAAACCGCGAATAATCATAACAGCACTCATTTTTTCCATCCTCGGAATGGCAAAAGTTCACGGGCAGGAATGGATCGGAACGGCATTTGAACTCGACACATCCATCATTCTTCGTCCCTCCATCCCGCTTCAAGAGCTCACGCGAATCAAATGCTGTATCCATGACGGGACATTCTATTACACGGACATGCAGGCTTTTCAGCACAAAGACCGGGACTATTCGGCGACCATACATTCCGTGTCGCTATATGATTATGCGCAGGCAGAGTTTCTTCTTCCACTGCCTCCGACGAAGGAGCGCAAGGAATTGTTGTCCTCCCGACTTTGGATATACGATTTCGACTTCGACGGAGACCGACTGGCTGTTTCCACACAAGACCAACTGCTTTTATACCACAAATCCGAAGGAACATACATTTTCGACACAATGTACCTTCACCCCAACAGCAAGGCGGTTTTCATCCACAACGGCATGTTGAACTATCTGGAAGAGGACCACGATGCCGGATACATTTGGTTTCAGCGCGCCATCAAGGGTGGCGGCGAGAAGCTTCTCCAAAAGCTTGATTACGAAGCGCCCCATGTGGTGCAGGCGAATCCGAACCGCTATCTTTTCCACGACTCACACGCACTCTATTTTTTAAGTACAAGGTTTCCGGTGTTGCACCGATACGATTTGGACGGACATTTTCGGGAAAAGGTATCACTCGACATCCCGATTTGGCATCCCTTCGAGGATGAATACATCCGAAAAAGTTTGTCTGTGCCATACGGAGCGGAACGGATCTACGCCACCATGGGTGAAATTTTCCGGTATTCATATCCGAAGGTCCTCTTTCCATTGGGCAACACCTTACTCTTGTACTACACCCAATTTGACACCTTGACAGGGAAGTCGGCACCCGCCTACGCCATTTTGGACCGAGACGGGCACACTCGGCTGTATCTTGCCAAGGACACCTCAAATGCGCCATACGTCAATGGGCGATTCCCGTTCAATCTCTTCAATGTCCAGGAGGACAAGGCACACATCAGTTGGAACAACCTGCTGATCGAGATCTCCGCCGAGGACACGTCCGATTGGTATGGGAAGAGGCCCGAAGAGCACAAACGTGACAGGGAAGCGTTCTTCAAGAGAAACGAACCGGTTTTCAAAATCAAAATCATGCGCCACAAAAACAACGACCCGACTGTTACGCCTTTCTTTGTGGACACCGAATCCTCCCTGCAAGCATTGGAAGACCTTCCATCGGGAAAGAGTATCATACTGGTCAACCACGAACTGGAATGTTCCGCCTGTGTGAACCACCTGCTCCATTTGCTTAACGACTCATCCGCCACAGACGTCCATATCGGCATACTATATCCTTATATTCCGGGGGCTCTACAAGAACGAGAGATGAGCAACCGCATCAAAGCGCATCTGGAAAGGCCCTTTCGGCTGTATTATCTGAATCGGAAACAGTTTGCAAGCTATCCCTCATCCCTGATAAAAGAGGAGGCGACCTATCCGGCACTACTGTTCTTCGAAAAAGGTAGAGCCCCCATTTTACACACTCTTGACGACATCTACGACGACAATCCCTACACTCTGACATTCCGGGAGAGCTTCCTTGAATTCTGGAGACAATTCCACACGGACACAGGAGGGTGGATTGGAAAATAAATCGTTCCCGCAAAAGCATCTTTCTCACCAGACGATGGCAAAGATTTATTTTTGTACTTTTGCGGCTCAAATTTGGAAACGAATGGCATACACGATAGATCTCACCAAAATCACTCAATATGACCATGTTGAATTCATTGCCAAGCAGGTGGTGGAAGGTTTCATAACGGGCATGCACAAGAGCCCCATGCATGGTTTCTCGGTCGAATTTGCCGAGCATCGCCAATACAACACTGGCGAGCCCATCCGGCACATCGACTGGAAGCTCTATGCGCGCACCGACAAATTGTTCGTCAAGACGTTCGAGGAGGAGACCAATCTGCGCTGCCATCTCGTCATCGACAACTCGTCGTCCATGTATTTCCCGATTCGTGAGAAATACTCATTGGCCGCGCCCAACAAGATTTTCTTCGCCGTCTATGCCGCCGCGATCCTGATGCAGATTTTCAAGAGCCAGCGCGATGCTGTCGGGTTGAGTGTCTTTTCCGACAAATTGGAGCTGCACACCAGCGCCCGGGGTGGCGATGCGCATCACAAGATGATCTATCGGGAACTGGAGAAGATCTTGCAGCCCATCGGCACGGAAGTACACCGCAACTCCATGGTCACCGACACGCTGCACCAGATCGCCGAGCAGATCCACCGCCGTTCCATCGTCATCATCTTCAGCGACATGTTGGAAAGCAGCAAGGATTTCGACGAGCTGATGCTTGCCCTCGGGCATCTGAGGCACAACAAACATGAAGTGTTGCTTTTCCACACCTTCGACAAGAGTCTCGAATACGATTTCGCTTTCGAGAACCGGCTTTACAAATTCGTGGACATGGAGACCGGCCACGAGGTGAAGGTCCATGCCAACAACATCCGGGAATTCTACCAAAACACGATTCACGAGTATTTCCACGAAATCAAGGTCAAATGCGGCCAGTATCAGATCGATGTCGTACCCGCCGACATCACCCAGGGCTTTGACCAGATTCTGCTGCCATACTTGCTGAAGCGCGCGCACACCGTCTGATGGACAAGCCTGACACTTTGACCGCACGGCTCACCATACCGGACTGGTGCGTGGAAGACCGGCCTCGGGAAAAATATGCGCAAAAAGGGGCCTCTTCCCTCAGCGATGCCGAGCTCCTCGCCATCATCCTCCGAACCGGCACTTCGACTGAAAGTGCAGTGGACCTGTCCAAGCGCATCCTTCATCAATGCGACAACAAGCTCAACAAATTGGAGGAGATGTCGTTGCAGCAGTTACTTCAAATACACGGCATCGGGCAAGCCAAGGCCGTCACACTGAAGGCGGCTTTTGAGTTAGGGCATCGAATCCGCTCGGAGCGCGTCGAGAGCGGGGGGTGCATCCGCTCCTCCACAGATGTGCTGGAAATCATGCAAAAGCGAATCAGCCACCTTCGGCACGAGGAATTCTGGGTTATTTTCCTCAATCAGGCGGCCCGCATTTTGCACACGGAACAGATCGGCAAAGGAGGGCTCACCTCCACCACGGTTGACGTGCGGCTTATCGCCCAAAAAGCCCTGTTGTTTGAGGCGACCGCGCTCATCATTTGCCACAACCATCCCTCGGGCTCTGTAAAACCCAGCCAGGCCGACATCACACTCACCCGGAACATCCAAAAGGCGCTGGAGCTTCTCAACATCTCCTTGCTCGACCACATCATCCTCCACAAAAACTCCCATTTCAGTTTCCTTGACAACGGAATTTTATAATTTTGTATTTTTGCGCACTTATTTTAAAACCTCCAGACTTCCCAGCATGGACACAGCCATATTCACGGCATCACAGGTTCGCGAATGCGAGCGGCACACCATCGAAAGCCAGCACTGCACCTCCGTAGATTTGATGGAGAGAGCTGGCACAGCATGCTTTCATGCCATCAAAGAGTTGTTGACGGACACTGTTTTCAAAACCGTGTATGTTTTTTGCGGAACAGGCAACAACGGCGGCGACGGACTCGTCATCGCACGGCAATTAGCCCTGGATTCTTCCGGACAAATAGATCTTGTCACGGTTGTCATCTGCCAGAACGAGCAGTCGCGACGCACCGACCAATTTCAGGAGAACCTCCGCCGATGGGAAGCGCTCAACAGCACCGGGAGAACCCGCACGGTCCTCTTTGACGAGACCCTTGTCATTCCCGACGACTGTCTTGTGGTGGATGCCATTTTCGGCATTGGCTTAAACAAGCCCGCCTCCGGGATACATGCTGCGGCCATTCGCGCCATCAACGCCTCCGATGCGCCCGTGGTCGCCATAGACATTCCCTCCGGACTCTTTGCAGACCGTCACACGCCGCACGACAACGACATCGTAATGGCAACCTTCACGCTCTCCATCCAATTTCAGAAATCTGCATTTTTGCAATCCGAGACATACCCGTTTTGTGGAGATGTCAAAGTCGTGGACATTGGCATGAACGCACCTGATGGCCTGGAGGCAGAGCGGACGAGCATCACCGAGGATTTTGCCCGGTGCCTCATTCAGCGCCGCAACCCATACGCGCACAAGGGTGTTTTCGGCCACGGGCTGTTGATTGCGGGCAGTGCATCCATGCCGGGTGCCGCCATCCTGGCCGCCAAGGCCGCCTTGCGAGGGGGCATCGGCAAGCTCACCCTGCATACCTCCGCCATGGCCGCGCAACATGTGCCCTCCACCTTGCCCGAAGCCATCCTGCACACAGACCCCGACCCTCAATGCGTCAGCCATATCGACTGGAGCACCCTTCCCCAGAACATCAACGCCATAGCTATCGGCCCCGGATTGGGACGACAGCCCAAAACCGTCACCCTCGTCAAGGATGTCCTTGACAGCATCCATACGCCACTTGTCATCGATGCCGACGCCCTGAACGTGCTTGCCGATAACAAGACATGGCTCGCCTTCCTTCCTCCCTTCAGCATCCTGACACCCCACATGGCAGAATTCGAGCGCCTTGCCGGACCCGCCGAAAATGATTTCCATCGAATGGAAATGGCGCGTGATTTTGCCAAACGATACAACATTATATTATTACTCAAAGGGCACCACACCTGCATTTCACTGCCAGACGGAGCCCAGTTCTTCAACACCTCCGGCAACGACGGCATGGCCACCGCCGGCAGCGGGGACACCTTGACCGGATTACTCCTCGCCCTGCTGGCCCAAGGCTACAGTCCCATGACAGCTGCGCTATTCGGGACTTACCTCCATGGCCTTGCCGGCGACCTTTACGTCCGAGAAAACGCCCCGCACTCCCTCATTGCATCCGACTTGCCACAATATTTCGGCAAGGCGTTACGTTACCTCTTGCCAAATCCCTTTCACCATAAATAATAATGTACATGAAAAAAAATTGTCTGTTCGCCATCATAGCCCTTCTCATTGCCATTGGCGCACACGCACAGTCTGAAATCAAGCTACAGATCAACAACATCAGGGCCGACAGCATTAAAATCCAAGGATTCAGCAAATCCAGGAAAATGGAGACTGTTTTTGCCAAGCCATTTTCCCAGGAGCTCATCTTCAAGAGCGCCACGCCCCTCGAACCCGGCATATTTTGGGTGTTGGGCGACAGCTCATTAATCGATGCCTTCCTTATCTCCTCCGAAAAAGGACAAAAATTCACCATCTCCATAGACACTGGAAAAATCACATACAAAGGGAGTACTGAAAACACCCGGTATCATGAATATGTAGAAGATCTCCAGGATTTTGACATGCAGATGCAGAAGCTGAATCAGGAGTTCACCCAAGCGCAGAGGAGCATGCCCCAGTACATGCTGCAGGTGTTCGTGGATTCACTGACCGCCCGTGCCAACCGTGTCATGAGCAGCAAGGAGGCCTACCAGCGCAAGGTGATCGCCGAGAATCCCGGCACATTGCTGGCTTCGGTCGTCGCCATCTCCATCGAAGGGCCACAACCGCCCCAAGAATATTATGCAGACCGCACGCAGAATCTCATGAAAAAATTCTTCATGGAACACTATTTCGACAATTTCCCGTGGGAGGATCCTCGAATCCTAAACACCCCCATGGGCGACAACAAGATCAAAGAGTTCTGCAACTACATCTACCAATTCGACCGTCCCGACCTTGACACCTGTATCATCAAAGCCCTCGATGCTGCCAAAGTAAACGAGACCACCTTCTATGCTCTTTTCGACAGGATGGAGAAAATCCTGGGCAGCAACGTCTCCCCCTATCAAATGGAGAACAGTTACATCAAGATGCTCCGGTTCATGCTTAACTACCCCAAACTCGAAGTGGCCAGAAAAACACGATACGAACACGAGTTGTCCATCATCGACAAAAACCACGAGGGCGATATCCTGCCCGATTTCCGCATTGTGATGAAAGACGGAGACACGCTCACCTTTCATGGCATTCAAAGCGACTACCTGTTGCTATATTTACAACACCCCACCTGTCCCACATGCCGCGAGGTTCGAGGGCGCATGGCCAATTTCCCGGCGCTCAACAGCGCCATTGCCAAAGGCAACCTCAAGGTGCTCACCGTCTATTTTGAAAACGACACCAACATTTGGAACAACTTCATCCGTTCCTCTGAAGCAAACCCATATTATCTTCACGGCTGGAATTTTGACCAGACCATCGAGGAACAGCATCTGTTCGACACACGCACCATCCCATACATGTTTCTCGTTGACAAAGACAAGAAAGTCATCCGCAAAGACATCTTGGTGAATGAAATTGAAGACTACATCAAACGTCTGAAAATCGACTAAGGAGGACTTCTTCATATACAATACAACAATCCAAATCTCTTTCCATGTTCAAAAAAACTCTCCTTTCTCTCACCCTTGTCGCCGCCGTACTGACACTGGCGGCCCAGCAGAAGCTCACATACGATTTTGTGGTACGCGACGGTGCGCCCCTCAAAATGGACGTTTACGTGCCTCCCGTGCAAGATGAGCATCATCCATGTCTGATCTTCGCCTTCGGCGGCGGATTCGTCTCCGGTTCCCGCAACGACACCACGCAGGTAAACCCGATGGTGCGCTGGGCCGCCCAGAACGGATTTGTGCTCGTGGCCTTCGACTACCGCCTCGGATTGAAGGGAGAGCACAACTACTCCATCGCCTCCGGCATCAAGAAATTCCAAAACGCGATTGACATGGCGGCGGAGGACCTGCTGGCCTGCACAGACTACATCCTGAAGAATCTGCTGAAGACCCCGCAATTCACCATCGACCCCAAGTACATCGTCACTTTGGGCAGCAGTGCGGGCGCCATCACGGCACTGCAGGCAGACTACATGCTTGGCAACCGCTTCGGCGGTGCGAAGGCCCTGCCGGAAGATTTCCGCTATGCGGGCGTGATGTCCTTCGCCGGCGCCATCTTCTCCGACAAGGGCAGCGTCAAATACCGCGTGCAGCCGCCCGCCCCCACCCTGCTCTGCCACGGCACCGACGACCAGCTGGTCTTCTACAAACAGATCCAGATCTTCAACATCGGCTTTTTCGGGAGCAACACGCTCGCACGCCGCTTCGAGAAATTCGACTACCCCTATATGATCCGCCGCTACAAGGGCGTCGCCCATGAGGTCGCCGCAGCCTATATCCGCGACACACGCGCCATCAACGAGTTCATCGACGACTATGTCTTCAAGGGCCGCAAATTACAACAAGACATCACCATCCAAGACCCTGACGTTCCTTATCTCTCTTGGGCAAGGTTCAAAGTAAGGGATTTGAAAAGGATGGAACAATAGGATCACCAAGCACATCGGCCAGATAATCAAAAGATTATTATTGGAAAGTTGATGTTGTAATTATCATCATCAAATCCTTCCCAGCATTTTCCGCCCCCGCACCATCGTTCGGAGGTCCACGCGGACACTGTAGTCGCGCATGTAGAGGTCGTCGGCGGCGGCTACAAGCTCGTCGGGGATGTCGGTAGTAGGCAACGCGTCGGTGGGGAAAAGGACACCGGGGCGAAGTTGTGCCGCGGAGGTGTTGTCAAGCAGGCGACATCCCACCCAGCTTTTGCGGCCCGCGAGCACGGCGAAGATATTACGGACAAAGCCACCCTTGTTGCTCACCAGCCAGATATCCGCGGGCAGGAAGATGAGCAGTAGAGACGCAGCCGCCATGTCGAAGGCGCGCTTGGCGCGGCGGTGCGCACGCTGCGTGATGGCATCCTCGGCCGCCATGTATGGCGAATCGGCATCGAATATGGAGTTACTGCCAATGACTGTGTTGGTGCCCTCAGGAGCGATGCGGTACTCAATCCGGAAGGAGCGCAACTGTTGCATCCAATCGATAATTTCGTGCGTCGGCATGTCTTTGGCGCAGAAGATCACCTCATTGAGGCGATACAGCGGCAACAAATCGCGAATTTGCGACAATTTTCCAATAAGATTTTCCGTTTGCAGGGCATTATCGTCACAATCGACAATACCGGCGAACTCACACTTGGGCTCCATCATGCGCACGAGCTCCATCACGCGGGCGCTCTCCGCAGTTTTGCCCACCACCGCAATGCGCCGACGGCTGGTCGTATCCAGATCAAAACCCTTGACATGGAGCCGTTTGAGCACATAGCGCACCAAATCGACCGCAATGACGGTCCACATGGCACCCATCACCACCACGGCGCGCGAAAAACGCAACGTCTCCGGCAACAGCGCATACACCAACAATATGGCGACAGTGCCCAGTGCGATGCCCTTGTTGACGTGAGTAAGTCGCGTGGGCTTCCGGTAGCCTTTGCAGAGAGCGATGGCCAAGAGCCAAACCTGCACATACAAGGGGATGACAAGATAATAGTAGTAATCGGGGTACGAACTGTTACGCTGCACCAAGACATTCCGCGACCAATACAACGCCAACACAAGCATGCCGGCATAGACCAGCATGAAGTCGAGGAGAGGCAACAACAACTTGAGGGCGATGCGCTTGATAGCTGCCAACGAGGCCCGTAGCCATATAGCGCAATTGATCATGAAATTGAAGAACCCCGCATTCGCCTGAGAGAAGTGTTTGCGGGCAAAAATCTGCATCGCCTTGTAGAAGACATGCACATAATTAAGACTTCCTGTCTTGGTGCTCTCGCCCTTGTAGTGAATGATGCGCGTTTCCGGGAAATAGTAGTTCTTATAGCCGCCCTTGAGGATACGATACGAGAGGTCGATGTCCTCGCCGTACATAAAGTAGTCCTCGTCGAGGAGGCCGACTTTATCGAGCACGCTGCGACGCATCATCATGAAGGCGCCGGCGAGCACCTCGACGGAGTGGATTTCGTCTTCGCTGAGGTAAGAAAGGTGATAGGCTCCGAACGTGCGGGAACGCGGGAAAAGCTTGGAGAGACCGAAGAGCTTGTAAAAGGCCACGGAGGGCAGCGGGATGCCGCGTTTGGACTCGGGCAGGAATTCACCCTTGCCGTTGACCATCTTCACGCCAAGGCCGCCCGCGTCGGGTGTCTCGTCCATGAAGCGGATGCACTTCTCGAAGGTATCCTCCTCCACCACCGTGTCCGGATTGAGCAGCAGCACATATTCACCCGTGGAGATGCGGATAGCCTGGTTGTTGGCCTTGGCAAAGCCTACATTCTCTTTGTTGGCGATGAGCTTGACCTGCGGAAACTTCGCTGCCACCATGGCGAGCGAATCATCAGAGGAGTCATTATCAACCACGAAAACCTCGCCGTCCACGTTGCGCAGGGCCTTACAGACAGAAGTCAGGGCCTGCTCCAGGAAAGCGGAGACGTTATAGTTGACGATGACGACACTGAGTTTCATGGAAACGGTTTAGAAATAGGCCAGCACGGTTTTCTTGGAGACCGTCTTGTCGCCCACGCGCACGGCCACCTGCACATCGAGGGGCAGGAAGACATCCACACGAGAGCCGAACTTGATCATGCCAACCTCGTCGCCTTGCGACACATGGTCGCCCTTCTTGGGATAACAGATGATACGGCGGGCCACAAAGCCGGCGATTTGGCGGAAAAGAACTTTCCGGTGATCATCTTTGGCCACCACGACAGTGGTGTGCTCGTTATCGACGGAAGACTTCGGCAACTTGGCCAACACATACTTGCCGGGATGGTAGGCAATATATTCGACGTTACCGTCTATGGGATAGCTGTTGACGTGGACGTTATGGACGGACATAAAGATGGATACCTTGAGCCGTTCATCCTTGAAATATTCGTATTCAAAAGCGGGACCGACGGAGAGAACGGTGCCGTCGGCAGGTGCCAGCACACCGTTTTCAACCTTGTTGACGATGCGGTAAGGCACGCGGAAAAAACGCACAATCATGAAGGTTATCACCACCATGACGGCGAAAAAGAGGACACTGACCCACCAAAGATTGGCCAAGAAGAGCACATAGCACACCGTAAGCAGCACCACCGACAAAAGGGTGATGAAGATGCTGACTTTGCCCGCCTCGTGGAACTTCATGCGCGCAACAATTAATTGACGTACAGGATATAGGTGTTACGCGGAATATTGTTCTCGCTGGAAATCTTGACAAACTGTCTCGGGAACATCTTGTCATTCATGTAGTGCGTGCCCGAATAGTTGTAGGTATAGACAATCTCGCGGGTGACGATGCCTGCCGTCTTGGTGGTTTCTGTCTCCGTGAGCTTGTTGTTCAAATAATAGCCCGCATAGCCGGCGTATGCAAACTGCAAACCATAGAACGGATTGTAGGACTCCAAATCATATTGGTAGGTGCGGGTGATCTCCTGACGAAGGTCGGGGTACTCTTCCACAATCGTGGAGATGTTGTCGTATTTCTTGTGCTTGCCGGGATCGTAGGTGATGGTCTTGTCGCAATGCAGCACGAGGTCCTTGGTGCCACTCTGGCGGATCATTTCCATGACCGGCTTCGGGTCGCCAATAAAGGAGCTGTAGAGGCTGCTCTTGTTGAGGATGCTGAAGCTGTCATAGAAGGCCTTGTCATAAACCTCATGGATGTTCGTGATGCGGGTGGTCTCCTCGTCGCGGGTGAAGGTGATCTCCTGCCGCACGGTGTCGTTGACGGAATAGACCATCTTGTCCACCAGGCGGTCGGTGTAGGTCATCACAATCTTCTCTGTGTAATCCTTTCCCTTGTGGACAATTTCGGAGACGGTTTTGTCCTTGTTATAGGTAAAATCGTATGTCTCCAAAGAATCAATTGTAATGGAGGTGAGCACGCCCTTTTTGTCGTAGTTATAGACCTCGTTGGGCTCATACACATTGCTCAGGTACCAAATCTTGCTGATTTTGCACTTGCGGTTATAGATTTCGTCGTCGGGTTTACACGAGACGAGGGCCGTGACGCAGAAGGCCGCCAAGATGATGAAGGAGAGATATTTTTTCATAATACGCATTATTGTAAAAAGCGGGCAAAGATACAAAATTTATGCACGGACACGACAAGAAGGGGCGAAAAAAACAAACATGGGGTTCCTGTATCTGCCAGCATAATTGTTGCATAAAAACAATAACCATACTTTATATTTCAATAATGTATATCTTTGCAATCTTGTTCAAAACGCCCTGCCCTATAGCAGTCATATTATTATAAAATGTTGAAAATAAGATTCTAATACCGCCACAAGCAGATTCAGCATCATGAAAAAAATCATCACATTTGTTTTGGTCTTATCTTGTTTCTCCGCTTTTGCGCAGTGGGATGTGAATCCGCACCTGTTTGAATCAAACATGACTGTCACCAACGCCATTTTCGACTTTGACACCAATACCGTAAACAATGACAGCCTGCAAATTGTCGCCTTCAGCGGAACAGAATGCAGAGGATATATGCCGTATTGCAATCCCTATACGATCAATGGCCAATACGCTTATCTCTATTTTCTCATGATTCATGGACATAGCGGCGATTCGATCCAAATTTGTGTTTGGGACAATGCCTCGCAATCATTTTGGTACAAGTCGCCCGTCTTCAACTTTGAGGACGATACCATCATGGGCACTCCTTTTATGCCGAACATTTTATATACAGGCTACAAGGTCACTTTCGATGCCCATGGCGGCCTTGGAGCAATGCCCTGTCAACATTTCCATCATGAGACGGTCCAAAACCTGTCACCGAACACCTTTACGAGAATCGGCATGCACTTTGCCGGGTGGTCCGCCACACCGAACGGGTTGGTGGAATATACCGACGGGGCCTCATTCTCCACCACATCCGACACCACCTTGTATGCCCAATGGGAATACGACACGTACATGATCACCTATCACAACGATTATGGGACCTTGCCCAACGATGCACCCGACACCTACACATACGACTCTCCCATGGTCACGCTTCCCGTTCTCACTCGAGCGGATTTCATATTTGGAGGATGGTATTCGGATGCTCAATATACAGGCAATCCTGTCACGGATATTCCCACCCATTCGACTGGAGACAAAGAGTTCTGGGCCAAATGGTGTCCCGCACCCGTAAGCATCACCTTATCAGCGTGCGGCAGCTACATCTGGAACGGCACCGAATACACGCAAAGCGGCGACTACACCTTCAGCCACCCCGACACCAACGGCTGCACGCAGGTAGACACGCTGCACCTCACGATACACAACCCGACGCACTCGGCGGTCACCGTCAGCGAATGCGGGGCCTACATCTGGAACGGCACCGAATACACACAAAGCGGCGACTACACTTTCAGCCACCCCGACACCAACGGCTGCACGCAGGTGGACACGCTGCACCTCACACTCCACCAGCCGCAGCAGAGCGAGTTCACCGTGGAAGTGCCCGACGACTGCTACATCTGGAACGGCACCGAATACTGCACGAACGGCGACTACACGCAGGTGCTCACAGACGAGTTCGGCTGCGACAGCACCGTGACCATGCACTTGACACTCAGAGTTGGCATCGGCACACGCACCTTGGGCAACATTACATTGTATCCGAATCCAACTCGCGGGACAGTGCGGATTCAGCATTCAGCATCCAGAATCCAAAGTGTTGCATTATATGATGTGTCAGGAAGAGTGTTGGACAAAGTGAACGTGAACGGCCATACCGCAGTGATCGACCTGTCGAGGCACCCTTCGGGCACCTACTTTCTGCGCATCACGACGGAGAATGGCGTGGCAACCGACAAGGTGGTGAAAAGCAGGTAGTCCACCAACCATTCCAGGAAGCGACAGATTGGAAGCATCGTGAGCACAGCCCGGTTTTCTTGCCAATGGCCCACGATGAATTTTTATTATTTTTGCAGCCCCAAAAAAAACGGACCCCGTGAATATCTACAAAGCCGACTTGCACACCCACACACTGCTCTCCCCTTGCGGGGACTTGGAGATGACGCCCGACAACATCATCGCCCTGGCCCTTGAGCGCGGGGTGGATGTCATCGCCATCACCGACCACAACTCCACGCGCCATTGTCGCCTTGCGGAGCACTACTCCACCAACCGCGACATCTTTGTGCTCTGCGGCGCCGAGGTCACCACCAAGGAGGAGGCCCACTGTCTCTGCTATATGCCCGACCATGAGCGGCTCGACATGTTGCAAGAGTATCTTGACAAACATCTCCCCGACATCCCCAACGACCCTGACTTTTTCGGCGACCAAGTGCAAATCGATGAAGATTTCAATATCGTCTATGAGGAGCCACGCCTGTTGACCTCTGCCATCGACCAATCGGTCAACCAGATTGCGGATTTCGTGCATTCCATCGGCGGTCTCTTCGTGCCGGCGCATATCGACAAGACCAAGAACAGTCTCATCGCACAACTCGGCTTCATCCCCTTCGACCTCGAATATGATGCCGTGGAACTCTCCGAGCACGGCAACAAGGACGAGATTCTAAAAGTACACAAATATCTCAAAAACAAAACATTCACCCGCAGCTCCGATGCGCACATACCCGACAGGGTGGGCATATCGCCGTGCTACCTCCAGCTGGAGACCCGCAGTTTCGAGGAAATAGCCAAAGCGTTCCGTCAGGAAGAAGGCAGGGAGGTGATGTTAGAAAGGAATTGAGAATGGAGAATTTAATACATTAAGCGGCCCCGAAGGGGTAAGAGTTTAGTAAAATTTGATAATTTAACAGTTTAATATTTAATAGTTTAGCAAATATTACAATGACAGTAAAAGATCTTATCGAGAAAATGAACCTCACCATTTTTTGCGGCGAGGAGAACGTAGGTAACGAAATCAAGGGCGGCTATGTGTCCGACCTGCTGAGCGATGTGATGGGCTTCGCCCAAGAGGGCAACGTCTGGGTGACGCTGCAGACTCACAAGAACGTCATTGCCATCGCATCCCTCAAGGAGCTGGCCTGCGTGGTGCTCGTGAAGGGCAACAAACCTGACGACGACATGCTGGAGCAGGCCAAGGACGAGGGCATCCCCGTGCTCGGCACCAACGAGCAGACCTTCGAAGTGGCCGGAAAGATATATCAATTCCTGAACGCATAGCGATGAAAGACCTGTCGATGCACATCATGGACATCCTGCAGAACTCCACACGCGCCAAGGCTACGGAGATCACGCTGGAGGTCCTCGAAGACTCCGCCAAGGACACCCTCACGCTCATATTCAAGGACAACGGCTGCGGCATGGACGCAGAGACCGTTCAGAAGGTCATCAACCCCTTCTTCACCACCCGCACCACCCGCAAGGTGGGGCTCGGATTGCCGTTGCTCAAACAGAACACCGAGCAGACAGGCGGCTCCCTCGACATCCAGTCGCAGGTGGGCGTGGGCACAACCGTCACCGCCGTGTTCGGCCTCACCCACTTGGACACGCCGCCGATGGGCGACCTGGCCGGCACCATGGTGCTCACCATCTCCGCCCACCCCGAGATTCACTTCATCTTCCACTACAAGCGCGATGACGAGGTGGACTACACGCTTGACACCGACGAAGTCTATGAAATTCTTGACGGCATGCCCATCAGCGACCCGGACGTGATATCGTCGCTCAAAGAAATGGTGCAGGAAAACATTCAATAAATTGGTGAAAAAGTGTATCTTTGCCCGCTTTTTTTCAAACTTGAAAATTATTTGAAATGTTAGTCATCACAACTGTCAATGAATTAGTTGAAAAAGCCTCTGCCGCAAAGGGCGCAGGCAAAAGCATCGGTTTGGTGCCCACCATGGGCGCATTGCACGACGGTCACCTCTCTCTCATACGACGTGCCCGCGAGGAGAACAACATTGTGTTCGTCTCCATTTTCGTCAACCCCGTACAATTCAACAACCAAGACGATTTGGTGAAGTACCCGCGCACGCTGGACCGCGACTTGGAGCTGATCGGCGACTTGGCCGATTTCGTTTTCGCGCCTTCCGTGGAGGAGGTCTTCCCCACCCCACCCTCCGAAGAGTATCATTTCGGTCCCGTGGAGGAGGTGATGGAAGGTGCCGCGCGCCCCGGTCACTTCAATGGCGTGGGTGTCATCGTGGGCCGCCTGCTCAGATGGGTCAACCCAGACATGGCCTATTTCGGCGAGAAGGACTACCAGCAGATTGCCGTCATCCGCGAACTCAAACGACAGATCGGGGTGCCGGCTGAAATCGTCTGCTGCCCTATCGTTCGCGAAGCCAACGGACTGGCCATGAGCTCCCGCAACCGCCGCCTCTCCCCGCACGAGTTCGAAATTGCCGCCCAGATCCATCGCATCCTGGAGGATTCCAAGCTGCTGCCCGACGTGCCCGAGATCAAGCGCTTCGTGGAAATGGAGATCGCCCGCATCCCGGAATTCAAACTCGACTACTTCGAAGTGGCCGACGACCAGACCCTGCAGACCGTTCACTCCATGAACGACGCCTCCGGCGTCATGGGCTTTATCACCGTATATGTCGGAGAAGTGCGCCTGATTGACAATATCCGCTATCGCTAATCCCTAAAGAGACTCATCCCATGAACATAGAACTGCTAAAATCCAAAATACACAGGGTTACCGTCACGGAGGCCAATCTCAGCTATGTGGGCAGCATCACCATTGACGAGACGCTGATGGAGGCCGCCCATCTGATTGAAAACGAGAAGGTGCAGGTGCTCAATGTCAACAACGGCGAGCGACTGGAGACATACGTCATCAAGGGTGCCAAGGACAGCGGCATCATCTGCCTCAACGGCCCCGCTGCCCGCAAGGCATGCGTCGGCGACGTGGTGGTCATCATCTCCTACTGCTCCATGCCCGTTGAAGAGGCCCGCAGCTTCAAGCCCTGGATCATTTTCCCGAAGGAGGGCAACAAAATTTAATCGCAGGCGAGGATGCCCTCGTCCCCCCTGTAGTCGTATAATCATTAATCGAATATTCAATAATGTACAAACTCATACTTATCCGCCACGGCCAAAGCGAATGGAACCTTTCCAACCAGTTCACGGGTTGGACTGACGTTGACCTGACGGCTCAAGGCGTGGAGGAGGCCAAGCGCGCCGGCCGAATCCTTCGCGATTCCGATCTGGACATCCGTTTCACCTATACTTCTTTCCTGAAACGTGCCATCAAGACCCTCAACTATGTGTTGGAAGAGATGGACCGGATGTGGTTGCCCGTAGAGAAGACATGGCGGCTGAACGAGAAGCACTACGGCATGTTGCAAGGCCAGAACAAAAAAGAGGCCGTCTCCGTGTATGGCGAGGAGCAAGTCCGCCTATGGCGCCGCAGCTATGACGTGGCGCCCGCCCCCATCCCAGACGATGACCCGCGCCACCCCAAGTTCGACATCCGCTACCAAGACATCAAATACAAGGATGCGCGCCCCGGCACCGAGTCGCTGCAAGACGCCACCAGACGTATCATCCCCTTGTGGAACGTGAGTATTGTGGAAAGTCTCCGCAAATACAAGCAGGTGATGATTGTGGCGCACGGCAACAGCATCCGCGGCATCATCAAGTTTATGAAGAACATGTCCAATGAGGAAATCGTCAAACTCAACATCCCGACGGGCATTCCCTATCTGATGGAACTGGACGAGGAGATGCAAGTGGTGAGCGACCAGTATATCGGCCTCTCCGAAGAGGAATTGAGGGAATTGCAGGAGAGTGTGGCCAACCAGACCAAGACTAAATAAAAAAAATGCGGATGTTGAATTGACATCTGCTTTTTTTGTTTTTCTAGAGAAAATTTACTATATTTGCCCCCGCAAAAATTGAAACAACAAACAAACTCTATTTTAATAACTTAAAACAATTATTTTATGAAAAAAGTCAGAAATGTCATCATCATTGGTGCTGCTGGAAGAGACTTCCACAACTTCAACACCTTCTTCCGCCACAACAAAAACTACAACGTAGTGGCTTTCACGGCCGAGCAGATCCCCGGTATCGACGACCGTTTGTATCCGAAAGAACTGGCCGGCGAGGATCTTTATCCGAAGGGCATTAAGATCTACCCCGAATCCATGCTGACCGAGTTGATCCAAAAGTTTGATGTTGACGATTGTGTCTTCGCATACAGCGACAAGCCCTATTCTTACGTGATGGGCGTGAGCGCCATCGTGAACGCCGCTGGCGCCAACTTCTGGCTGATGGGCCCGAAGGACACGATGATCCCCTCCAAGAAGCCCGTCATCGCCGTTGGCGCTACCCGTACGGGCTGCGGTAAGTCCCAAACCTCCCGCAAAATCATCGAATACCTCGTCGGTATGGGCTTCAAAGTCGTCGCCGTCCGTCACCCGATGCCTTACGATCCCGATCTGAACAAACAGATCGTCCAACGTTTCGCTTGCGTTGACGACCTCAAATATCAAAACTGCACCATCGAGGAGATGGAAGAGTACGAACCGCACGTGGTCACCAAACGTAACGTCATCTACGCTGGTGTGGACTACGAAGCCATCCTCAAGGGCGGCAAGACCAAAGATCCTCAAACCGGCAAGTGGGTTGAGATGGCTGGCGCCGAGAAGGATCCCGACGGCTGCGACATCGTGCTGTGGGACGGTGGCAACAACGACTTCCCCTTCTACAAACCCGACCTGACCATCGGCGTGGCCGATCCTTTGCGTCCCGGCGCCGAAGTCAGCTACTATCCCGGTGAAGTGGTCGCCCGTATCGCTGACGTCATCGTCATCAACAAGATCGACTCCGCTTCCCTCGAGAACATCAACACCGTGCGTGCCAACCTCGCCAAGATCAACCCGAACGCCAAGCAAATTGACGCCGCTTCCATCCTGACGGTTGACAAACCCGAACTCCTGAAGGGCAAACGCGTCCTCGTGGTCGAAGACGGTCCTACGTTGACCCACGGTGAGATGAAGATCGGTGCCGGCACGGTTGCCGCCATGAAATATGGTGCCGCCGAGCTCGTCGATCCTCGTCCTTACACCGTTGGTGAGCTCACCACCACCTTCGAGCGCTACCCGAACATCGGCACCCTCCTTCCCGCTATGGGCTATGGCGAGCAGCAGATGAAGGACCTCGAGAAGACCATCGCCAACACCAAGTGCGACGCCGTCGTCATCGGCACCCCGATCGACCTGCCGCGCTTCATCAAGATCAAACAACCCGTTGTGAAGGTTGGTTACGAACTCCAGGAGATCGGCACCCCGACCCTGAAGGAAGTTTTGGACGATTTCGTCGCAAAACACAACCTCAAACCCAGAAGAAGAAGAAAATAACCCCTTTCGGTTTTTTTACGAGAAGAGGCGTTCCCTTGTGGAGCGCCTCTTTTTTTGCAGATTCACACCTATATCTTCCTTCCCACCTTCTTGAGCATTCGCATCACTTTGCGATGACGCCAGATCATCCAGTTCTCTATCATTTCGTTTTCCGTCATGGGCGCATCCTCTTTCGTGCGCTTTCTCGCATTGATGAACCGAAGATATGCCCCGATGTGCCGCATCTTCTTTTCGTGGTAGATCAGGTCAAACGGGATGAGAACAGCGGTATCCTCAATGTTGTGCATCAGATGGTTCACGGCCGTGCCGAACATAAGCATCTGGGAGGTGATGGAGATATACGCCGTCACATTCGGCGGGATGTTCACCCCGCGCATTCTGGCCGCCTCCCGGAGCAACTTGTAGTCTTCCGCCAAATCCTCCTTGTGTACAACCAGGTCCATCAATCCCGGATCAGAATCCGGCATGATGGTCTGGTCATCCCACGGACGAACAAGCTCATCCTTGTCACCATAGTGTTTCCAGAGGAAATGGTAGATCAGATCCCTGACAATATGGTCGTATGACGGATATACGGTTATCTTTCCAAAGAAGTAGAGCAGATTGGGGTTCTTCATGATAATGGCCACCAAGCCATCCCACAAGTTGTCAAGAGCAAAAATGGACTTTGAACCATTCTTGGAACTCTGATATGCCGGGGCCACAAAATTGCGTCCGAGTTCCAGCACATGCGGCAGGTACTCATCGATAAACTTCTGGGAGAAGCGGAACTGATGGGAACTTGCCATGATCGGCTGACCCTTCTCGTCAAACTTTGCATCAGAGCCATAGAAGAAGCGATAGCCGCCTACAATTGCCTCGTTGTCAGGGTCCCATACAATCAACTGCTTGTAGGGGTTCTCCATTTTGTCGTATTCGTCAAGGTCCACCGCATTGCCCGTGGAGCCGCCGGCTTCGCGGAAAGTCAGCTCGCGCAGTCTTCCGACCTCCGTCAAGACATGGGGGGAATCTTGCCAGGTTACGATGTAGAGCTCATTGTGCCCCTTGTTGGTGTCTTCCAGTTTCTTGGATTTGGTAAGTTCTGCCTTCAGCAGTTCAACCGGAACAGGATCAATTATGGTATTCATCGTGATAAATTATTGTCAATCAATACTGGATGGCCATGGATTGGAGACTATGCCCGCCATGTCACGCATAACCTTGTGCGCCGCATCGCGTATGCGGGCCGCCTCCTCCTTACGGGGGGTGCTGGGATCAGGCATGATCGGGTCTCCCACATGGAGGGTGAGCAGAGGTTCGTCCTTGCTGAAGAATCTGCGCCACCCGGTGCGCGGCCTGAACGAGATCACCATTGGAACAACGGGAAGGGCATATTTGCAGGCCATATTGAAGGCCCCAATCTTGAAAGGCCGGATCGGAGCATAGAATTTCCAGCTGCAGCTTTCAGGGAATATGTGGATCCATTGCTTGTCAGCGTGCAGTTCATCCATTGCCTGGTCAAACTTCCGAAGGCCACTGTAGTTGTCCGGGATGGCGACGCCGCCGATGTGTTTCATCAGGAATCCGTCCTGGCCCTTGAACGGCTCGGAGTACATCGGGATCCATGCCTTGCGGTAGCGCATTGCCTGCAGCACGGAAATCATATCCCATCTGCCGATATGATTGCAGACGGTCATCACGCCGTTGGCAAAGAGTCTGCGGTTTTTGCGAATCTTGTCACGGCCCTCAATCCTGAGTCCGTACCGGATGCGGTTGGCCGGAAAAGCCACAAACCAGGTGATACAATACATAATAAAGTGCCAAATCTTGAACTTCAGCGACTTGTCAAGATAGGGGTACGTCCCGTCGAACTTTATATCCTTGCATTTCCCCCGGATGGGAGCCATTTTCTTGAACGGGTCGTCTCCAGAGAAAATCTCGGACGGTTCAGGGACATACGCCCCTTCACTGACCTTGAAGTTGCGATACGCCGGACCGAACGATGAATAATCCTCTAACATAATATAAGAGTAAACAGTAGTGTTAAAAACAAGTGCAAAAATAGCAAAAAAGTGATTGGACGACATGCCTGTCGCGTTTTTTTTCGATTAGAGGCTAAAGATTACAGTTATTTCTTTCTTAGATTGCACAAGAAACAAAATTGACGCGATTGTTGTTTGCTATTCGCAAAAAAACGACCCGAATCCCTTTTATTGCTATCTTTGCCGCCTAAAAACTTATTTATGACAAACCTATCCTACTTCGACCGTAAAAAACAATTGGTGTCCGTGTTCAACGACACTATGCAGCGTATTGGCAGCAGCCAGGAATTGCAAGCCGCTGTCAGCCAAAGCATCGCCTCCCAGCAGTATATCGGCGATGCCGACAAGATAGACCTTCCCGCACCCCCTTATACCGAAAAAGCGCAGGTGGTGGTAAGCCGTCTGCGCTCTTTCGAGGCGGCGGCAAGGTACCCCGGACAAAAGGTGGCGGTGCTGAACTTCGCCTCCTCCACCTCTCCCGGCGGCGGGGTGGCGACCGGCGCCTCGGCGCAGGAGGAGTGCCTCTGCCGCGTGTCAACCCTCTTCCCGTGCCTGACAACCCAAGCGGCGAGGGAGAAATTCTATGCTCCGCACCGTGCTGCGCCCAACCCGCTCCACAACG
>CAMVIT010000032.1:0-33419 GCA_947167635.1 uncultured Bacteroidales bacterium
CGGCGCGGGAGAACGTTGAGACGAGGCTGCAAGTTGCTCGCCGCGAAACGGCTGTATGGTTCAACGAGCATGCGTGAGGGATTGCAGTGGAAATGATTTTGGTGGGAATGCGTTCCCTGGCGAGACGGAGGTTCCGCTTGACGCTTCGCGTCTCGCGGAATGGTGGTGGGTTTTAAACCAAAATCATTGGAGCGGAAAGCCCGACGGCGCGGCGGCATTGGATTGCGTATGCGGATGTGACGTGATTTCCGCCGCCGCGCCGGCACGCCCAAATCAAAAAAAGGATGCAAAAGCCCTGATTTGTGCCATCAGGTATATAATTCCCAAAAAATGATGTACACCACACCATTTCCGAAATGTGACGTATCGCAAAAAAAACGGTTCCCAAAAACAGGGAACCGTTGTGGCTACATCGTAGGGCCGGCACAATGTGACGGCCCTGCAAATTGTTATTGTTTCACAACCCGTTTTGTCACAACACCATTTTCTGTCACAATCTTGACGAAATAGGTGCCGGCGGCGTAGCCCGACAGGTCAATTGCGGTGGTGTTGCCGTTCACACTCACTGCATTCAGCATTTTGCCGTATGCATCATACACCTCCACATTCTGAATGCCGGATTCCGAATTCTGAATCTGGATCAGGCCAGTGGTCGGGTTGGGGTACACCGTCACGACATTGTCCAAAGTGTGGTCGTCTATGCCGACTTGTAGCGTGGTGAAATTCTGTTCCGCCCCGTACGTGGTGCCGCTTGCTGTGATGGCAAAGGCGCGGAAAGTGTAGCCTGTGTTTGGGGTTAGGTCTGTCAACAAATGTCCCATCGTTAAATAGGTGAAATCATATATGGTTACCGCTACGTAGGTGCCACCCACAGTCTCCTTCCATTCAAAGCCCTGGTCAAGAATTATTGCTTCGGAGCCAGGTGTCACAGTGCCGTGCAGTCTGGCGGAGTTGTGAGTGATATTAGTGGCAGGATAAGTCTGCACGAAGGGTGGCACAACAGTGTCGGTAGTGAACATCAAGGTGCCCGACCAGTCGGAAATGTTGTCGGTATCGCACACGGCCTGCACGCGCACCTGATACGTTGTGCTGGGGGTGAGCCCCGTAAGGGTATGGTTGGGCGTGCCCGTCACGGCAATGGCATTCGACCAGCTGCCAGTGTCAGACTTGAATTGGAGGTTCCATTCTGTCTCGATGTTGCCTGGTGTCCAAGCAATGGTGGCACTTGTGGAAGTTACATTGACGGTATCTACATTTAAAACTGAGGTGCAGAGCGGGATCTCTTCCACAAGGATGTTGTCAATATAGGCATTGTTATATTGCGGGCATTCAAATTTGAAGGCCAGAATATGGGCATTGCCCGTGTATCGGTTGAATAGGATGCGTTTACTCTCCCACGTTCCGTTGGTGGAGACCGTTACCGTGTCATACGGAACGAAAGTGGCGGAGTTGGTGTTGTCAGTCATCGTACCCACTACCAGTTTCGCGTCTGCAAAGGCGAACTTGGTATGGAAGGACATTTGCAAGGTGTTGAGAGGAATGGCATTGTCCAATTCAGGAAGAGAGACCATAGTTAAATACTCGCTGTTATATTGAAGAATATACAAGGAGGCGGGAGCATACGCACTATCCGTTGCGGAAACCCTGGCGTATGAGGAGCCTTGGCTCAAATCATTCCAGCAAATGGGGGTCTCGCCACTACTGAAGGTGTCAAAGTCCTCATAATACGGAATGGGTCGCTCTTGACACGAGGTCCTGAAAGGAAGCGGATCTGACCAGAGGGATGTTTCACCGCCACCACAGTTGGTGCGCACGTATGCGTAGTATTGCGTGGCATCGCTCAAACCCTGCAGGGTTGCGGTAGTGTCGGAAAGGGACAGCAGGTTTAGTGAAACTGTGTCGGGGTTGAAGTCCCCCGTGCCATATACTAAATCCCACGATCCGTCGCTGGCGCTTGCTGGCGACCAAGAAAGGTCTATAGTGTTAGTGGTCGGGTTGGAGGCCGCAAATTGGGAGGGTCTCAAACAATGGAAGCCAGTCAGCACCACATTGTCTATGGCTCCGGCAGGATTTATGCCTCCCGAATAATCGTTGCGCCACATAAAATAGATGCGTTTGACCCCCGTGTGTTGTCTGCCGTCAATCACGACAGCGGTATGCTTCCATAACGAGTCTCTGTTCAGATTGCTCAAAATCAGTGTCGAGCCGGCGGGGGGTGTCAGGGCTGCCCCAGGTGTCGGAACGACGGGATTGCCGATATACACATTGATATAATCAAACGAGGACTCGCCATATCCTCTCCAATCAAAAGAGAGCAGGTATTCGCCATAGTTGCTCAGGTCGAAATCGCGGTAAGCCCACACGCAGCTGGCGCTGGTGTTGTTGTAGGTGTTGGACGCACCGTTGTCTTGCGAGATATACAAGGCGGTGTGGCCGTTCGGCGTGTGATTGACGGCTGTGCCGATTACCCAACGGTTGACGGTTGAACCGTTCACCAGTGTCCAGTTGGCGTTCTCTGTGGAATCCTCAAAGTCACATTGATAGGGAATGGTGGTGGCAGGTAAACCCAACGTGGTGAAAGAGAGTGCAGGCGACCAGATGGAGGTGTCGCCGCCATAGCACAAGGTTCTCAGACGGACATCATACGCCGTGTTGAGGTTGAGGCCGGACAGGGTGTAGCTGTTTGTGGCGACACTGATATGCGGTGCCGTGTTCACATTGAAGCCGGCTGGACCATACGCAAGTTCCCATTGGGTTTGCAGGCCTCCCGGATTGTCCCAAGAAACCACCGCCTCATCCGAGCTGACGGAAACCAAATTCGGCAGAGGGGCTGCACAGCTGACACATTCAATGTTCAAGACGAACCCGCTGTATTGCGTGCCTCCATCAGAAGTGAACTGCACGGTCAGGGCTGTGGCGGATGACACAGGGGGCACCGTCTGGTTGATTCCAGACCCCCTGTACAACTGGATGCCATTCGTGCCGACACCGTCATAAATGGTCAGAAAATCGTAAGAGTTCTCGGAATTCAAGGTCCCGGAGAGTTGGATGGCCGCACCTGGCGTGGAGGGATAGAGCGTGATTATATCGTTACGGTTGCTGCCGTAGTTGCTGTAGGGCCCCCCGTCATCGTACAGCACGCCATCACACAGAGACAACGAGGTTTGGCCGCTGATAAGATACAAACCTGGCACGATGCTGACAGGCATACCGAAGGAACTGCTGTCGGAACCGCAGTCCGATTGAAGGTAGAACGTATAGTTGACGCCTGTCGCCAACCCATAGATGGTGACGAAGGTGTCGGAGGTGTGCTCCACATTGACGGAGACCGTGTCGGGATTGAAGTTGCCGGTGCCAAAAACCACCCTGTAGTTGTTGGCCATGGCCGCAGCATCCCAAGCGAGCGTGACCGAGGAACTGGTGACATCCGAAACGGTCAAATTGGCAGGCGCAAGGCAGTTGGGTACGGGTCGGATGCGAACATTGTCCATCCAATACCAATAATTGTTGTATCCACTCTGTTTGAAAACAAAATATCCCTGTCCGCTCAAGTTGTATTGGTTCAGGTTGAATTCGTAATAATGGTAAAGGTTGTCGGTAGGGCTGATGACAGCAATCGTGTCAATCACGGCCACGTTGCTTAACGAGGTTGTGAAGCCTACAAGGATGCTTCCCGAAGAGTTTCCCTCACGTTTCAATTGGAAGGAGAGTTGCAGATCGTCAGCGTTGTGGGGAACGAACGGGGTGGCGAGGATATCGTAATGTCCGGAGAATTTGAGGCTGTTGCCGCTCTCTCCAAAAGAGCTGCCGCCCGAATACGTGTGCGGGGATCCCGCAAGGGAGCTCCAACAGGGAGGAAATTCCGAAGATCCTGAAGGATAGGACTCGAAATCTTCAAAATAGGGCAATGCCAGTTGCCCGCAAGCGGTTCGGAAGTCCACACTTCTCAACCCGCTTACCAATGAGCCGCAGTTGGTTCTGATGTGTGCGGTGTAAGCTGTGTTCGCCTGCAGTCCCGTAAAAGTATGTAAAGTGTCGGATGCGACCATAACCCAGTTGCTGTCGGAAGGTTGTTGGCCCTGAAGCACCACCTGCACGTCCCAGGTGCTTTGACCTGTACTGGGGACCCAAGCCACAGTGGCCGAGTTCTCGGTGATGGAGGAGGTGACTGTGGAGATGGAAGTCACACGCTGGCAGGAGGGTGTGTAGTAAATTTCAAAATCATCCATATAGATGTTGCCGTATGTGCCGTTGGCCGTGTCCACTTCGGTCTTCACCGCAATATGGGAACCGTTGCCGGTGAAATTCGTGAGGGGGAACTCATATTCATCCCAATTGTTGGTCAACGCAATGGGGGATATGACAGTGAAAGAGGAGGTGTCGTTGGGTTGGGACATCACCCCCAGAGTTGCCTTCACCGAATTGCTGGTTCTCCGCATCTGGAAACGAACCGTCAGCTGGTTCAGCGGAATAGAAGGGTCGATGGCCGGGACTACTGCAAATGACTTGTTGCAGTTCTCGAACGTGGTCTGGTAAAAATAGAGCCCGTAATTGCCGTTGAACGCGGCTGACGAGTAGGTGTATGGATAATTGTTTTGGCTGACCTTTGTCCAACAGAAGGGAAATTGGGTGGAACCGTAATCTTCGAAATTCTCCGTGAAAGGAATGGTGATGTGGGCTCCGCAATGCGTGCGGAAAACCGCGTGGGTTGAGTGGCTTGAATCGTTGCCGCATACAGAACGCAACACAAATTCATATTGGGTGTCCGGTGTTAGGTTTGAGACCGTAAAACCCTGATTTGTGGTGGGGTGGAGTGTCTGGACGGTGTCATTGTCACGGATGCACAGAAGACTCCACAAAGAGGCTTGGCCGTTTTCGGTCCAACTCAATGTGATGCTGTTTTCGGTCACCGAGTCGGCGCGAAGATCCGATGGGGTCAGGCAATTGGACAGATAGTCCACTACGATATCATCCACCAGCAGGTCGGCTGAAGAATGCGTGGAAACGATGGCTATGAATTGGCCGGTACCCGTATAGTTCGACAAAGGAACCTCCACATACGACCAGTCGGGCGTAATCGTGCCCGTATATAAGGTGTCCATCTGGTAATAGTTGTCCGGCGATTGCAGCACACCCACCACAAACGGGTATCCATGCCCGTAATAGGAGGAGAAACTTTTTTGATAGAAGCTGATTTGGAGACTCGACAGATTTTCCTCAAAACAGGGCAGTGTCAGATAGTTGATGTAGTCAATGGTGTTAAGGAACTCGATGCAGTTGTTGCCCGAGTGGCCTTGGGTTGTCATCACCACAGGAGCGGTGTAGTGGGTGCCCAAGTAGTCGTGGCCGGAGTAACGGAACCAGCAAGGATTGATGCTTCCTCCGCTCGTGTATGACTCAAAGTTCTCGGAGTAGGGAAGTGCGGTGTTGGGTACACAGTCGCAAGGCATAGTGAAGGATATGGGTTGCGAGAATGCGGAAGTGTCGCCTGACCCGCATACGGCCCGAACCGAAGCGGTGTATGAGGCCAGAGGGGTGAGGTTGAAAAGCGAATGTGGGGAGGAATAGACTGTCTCTTCAGTGTTGTTTAGCATGACCACCCATTCGTTTTCGTTGCTGTTGGCGGTCCAGCTCAAATCGACCGATGTGCCGGTGAAGTTCGAAACAGTTAGCTCGGTAGGCGCCATACAGGAGGGCGGATTGTCAATGCGGATATTGTCAACATAAAGATAGTAGGCGTCAATGGCAGTGTATTGTATGGCCACATATTGTGATCCGGCGGGAATAATCATGTTGTAGGTCTCCCAGTCTGTGTTGAGCACTACGATTTCTTGTCCCCAAGTGAAGGAGGTTACCGCGTTGGTGGTGGTGGAATAACCCACCTTGAAGGATTCTACATACTGGGCACTGTGACGTCTGTAAGCGAACTGTAGTTCCAAAGGTGTCTGCAGTCCGGGCAGTTGGGGGGAAATCAGGTATTGGGGCGACATAGCCCAATGGAAACTGAATCCATAAGAACCTGTTTGCGCGGACAGTGTCGTAATGCCTGTGTTGGCTTGGCAGTCCGTCATTGTCCACGAATGGAATGCACTGGTGTCTTCAAAATCCATAGTGTAGGGAATGGACACCTGGGCCTTTAAAAAGCCGGCTGTCATGAATGCCATTGTCATACACAACAGCATTCTGATGTTGTAATAAAATCTCATAAGTGATTGTTTTTTTTGGTTTTGGTTAGTTTTGTTTTTTGGTTTGCTCTTTTGAGCAAGAGCAAATATGCGGCAAAGATAATGTTTTTTTTTAATAAAACAATAGGAGAGCGTTTTTTTTGGGGAGAATCCCGGTCTCGTCAATACAGTTGTCAGTTTTCTTCCTGGGGAATTACAAAAAAAAGGCTGGATCTCCACAAGAAACCCAGCCTTATAGCACGATTCTCAAATCTTAATTCTTCACCACTCGTTTTGTTACGATACCCTTGTCGGTCATCACGCGCACGAAGTAAGTGCCCGTGGCATAACTGCCCAAATCGAGGGTGGCGGTGAGGCCATTCACATTCATTACTTTAAGAAGCTTACCGTATGCATCATACACCTCCACATTCTGAATGCCGGATTCCGAATTCTGAATCTGGACCATTCCGCTCGTCGGGTTCGGATAGACAACCACGTTGTTCAGCTCGTAGTCGTTGATGCCGACCGTTGTCAAGGTGATGATGGCGGAAGGATCGGAGGTCACGCCGTTGGTGCAATGGGCAATCACCTGCACCTCATAGCTCGTGTTCTCGCTGAGACCGGAAAGCGTGTAGGGATTGGAAGTGGTGGTGCTGGAGTTCCAAGCGTCGGCACCGGCCACTCTGTAGTTGACATCCCAGCTGGTGACATCGCCCTGTTGTGTCCAGGAGATGTCGGCACTGTTGTTCGTGATGTTGGAAGCCGTCACGTTCGTCGGGGCGGCACAGCTCTCCTGTTGCTGATCAAGCGTTGTGAAAGTCAACTCGTTACCGTAGGTTGTACCAGAAGCTGTGGTGGCAAAGGCGCGGAAGGTGTAGTTTGTGTTTGCTGTCAGGCCCGTGAGGTTGTAGCTCATCGCGGTGCCGGTGGCGTTCACGGTGGTGTAGCTGCCGCCGATGGTGTTCTTCCACTGGAAGCCCTGGGCGGTGATGGCCTCGGTGCCAGGAGTGATGCTGCCGTTCAGCGTGGCAGAGGTCTCTCCAATATTGGTGGCAGCAGCCGTCGTTACGGTCGGGGCGACCAAAGAGGAGTCGCCAACGCAGCTCACGGTGAGGGCAAAGCCATCGTAAAAGACAGAACCATCGGAAGTGAAGTGGAGCGTGGCCGGTCCGGTGGTGGAGGTGAAGTTCACGGTTTGACCGGTACCCGAAATGATCAATGCGGGTGTTCCGGAGACACCGGCGCCGTCGTAGATTTCCAGTTCATCGTAATTGCTTTCTGTGCTCACAGTGCCCGTGATGGAAATCATGCTGCCCGGAGTCTCCGGATTGATGATGACAACAGCATCGCAGTTGCCGGTATATTGGCCATTTGCACCACCATTGTCAAAAATGGTCATGTTGCATGTGGTGATTGTGACCGAACCTAAAGTGGGCATTGTGAAAGAACCTGGCGTTGCGGAAACAGGACCTCTCCATGTGCTTTCATCCCCTGGTCCGCAGATGGCGCGGACATAGAAGTCGTAAGCGGTGGAAGTGGTAAGCCCCGTCACCTCAAACGGATTGGTGGAGGCCATGACACTTGTGCCGGCACCTGTGCCGGGCGTGAATCCAGGAGTGCCATATTCGATCTCCCAACTCGTGGCTGTGCCGGCCTCTGTCCAGGCAAGCGTAGCAGAAGTCGAGGTGGTTCCGGTAGAGGCAAAGTTCGTGGGGGTCGGGCAAGAGGGCGGCGTGCAGAATACGGTTTCGGTGAGGAACGTGCCGGAAAGCGAGCTGCCGTCCGTGCAGGTGTAAATCACGTTGCCGAACGGGTCTTCCACCGTGAAGGAGGTTTCAGAGGCGAAACTCCCCGATGACCAACTCAAACTCAGTGACGAGTTGTCGCACAATGGCACGTTGACAGTGGCTGAATAGCCGGAGGTGAAGGTTACGGCCGCAACTTGTACGCCATTGGAAAGGACGTTGATCGTGTTGCCGTTCCAACCGTCGCCATAGCTGTCGGTGAGGTTGAACACATAGTTGCACTGGTCTGTGGCGTTACAGAGCGGCACCATATAGGTTGTGCTGGAACTGTAGGCGCTGGTGTCGCCAATGCTGCAAATGCCACGCACATAGAACTTGTAGGTGTCGCCTGCGGTGAGGCCCGTCACATCGAACGGGTTGGTGGTGGCGATCACAGTGGTGCCGTTGCCGTGGGTGAAGTTGGCAGGACCATACTCGATTTCCCACTCGGTGGCCGTGCCGAGTTCCGTCCATGAAAGCGTGACGCTCGTGGGAGTGGCATCCGTGACATTCAGGCTGGTAGGAGCCGGACAAGACGGCAGCGTGGTGAACGAGGTCGTGAAGGTGGCGTCGGGCACGAGGTCGCTCACGGGGCAGTTGGTGATCACATACACATCGTATGAAGTCTCAGGATTGAGACCGGAAATCTGCGCGGGGTTGGTGTTGGCGACATCGGAAAGCCAGACACTGTCTGTGCTCTCCTTGTAGTAAATCGTCCAAGAGGTGTGCGCGGGGTCGTTGTCGGTCCAACCGATGGTGGCATCATACGTGGACGGAGTGGCGGTGACACTGTTCTTGACCGGTGAAGGGCAGTTCGGGGCGATTTGCACAATGAAGTCGTCAAGGTTCCAAGAATCACTGGGAGAACTTGCATTCGTGTAGCGGAGGGCGATGCGTCCGTTGGTGGCAGATACGCCGTTGAAATCGAACGGTCCCATATAGTTGCCGAAGCTGCCGACAGTGGCAGAGTTGGATCCGCGGCTGCTCGGAGTGCCAGCGAGGGATACGAACTCGAAGGTGGAGGTGTCGGCCACATTGGTGATGACGCCGATCTCAAGGGTGCCGTAAGACGGGGCGGTGGAAGTGGCCCAGAAAGAGAGACGCAGGTTATGGATGTCATTGGTGAATTCAGGCAACACCAGCATGTTCATGCTGCCCTTGAACTCGGCAGAGTTGGTGCCGGAGTGACAAGAGGGGGCGTGGCCGCAATAGACGAAAGGAGCCGTGCCGTTGCTGGCCACATAGGTGACGGGCGTGCTCCAGCAGACGAAGGATTGGGCGCCGCCGCCGGGATAGCCTTCGAAATCCTCGGTCCAAGGAGTCGTTTCTGTGATGGTGATGGCACCGCAGGAGGTCATAAACGTGTAGGCGGGAGATGCCACAGAGGTGTCGGATCCGCACACGGAATAGATCTTGACCCTGTAGCTCGAACTGCTGGTCAGGTTGGCCAACGTGGCAGTGGTGTCATACACCACGAGCATGGTGGTGTCGGGGCCGGTGACCTCTACAATGTATTCGCTGGATATGCCGCTCCAGGAGATGTCGGCGGAGTTGGTGGTGATGTTGGAGGCCATAATGCCGCTCGGCGGGAAACAGGTCTGGCAGGAGGCGAACAGCTCGAAGCCCCATTTTTGTACGCTGCCGTCGGAGGTGAAGTGGATGGTGAGCGGGCCAGTGGTGGAGAGTACGGAGACGTTCTGGTCGTCGCTGTTGCCGAGAGAGGCCAACTGGGTGCCGCTGGTGCCAACGCCATCGTAAATGTAGAGATGGTCGTAGTTGTTCTCCACATTGCAGGTGCCCGTCAGCATCATCATTGCGCCCGGATTCTCAGGGTAGAGCACCAGAATGTTGTTGCTGTTTGCACTGTAGTTACCGCTGGGACCGCCGTTGTCGTAAATGACAGCACTGCAAGTGGTCAGCGTGTCGTTGGCGTTGCTCATAATGAACTGGCCAGTGACAACCGTGACGGGTCCGACAAGGTCGCTGGTCATGGAACCGCAGTCTGCTTGCACATAAATGTCATAGCTGACGCCGCTGGTGAGGTTCTGGATGGTGTAGGGATGTGCGGTGGCCGTCTCGGTGGTGCCGATGCCCTGACCGGGCGTGAAGCCGGTGGGACCGTACTCCACAATCCAGGAGGTGGCGTCGCCCATCTCCGTCCAGTTAATCGTGATGTTGTCGCTGCCTGTGCCGGTGGAGACCAAGTTGTTAGGATGCATACAGGTCGGGATTTCCGTGATGAGGAGGTCATCCATCATAAAGCTGACACTGGTGCCGTTGGTGGCACGGAAGGCGATGTTCTGGCCGCTGCCGGAGTAGTTCTCGAAGGTTACGATGAAGTGCTCGTAGGTGTTGGTGGCACTGAAGGTCAGCGTGTCCACGACCTCAAAGGTGGAACCGTCATTGACGTCGCTGATGACGCCCACTTCCATAATGCCGGCGGCACCGTTGTGGCGGGCATAGAATTCCGCCATAAGCGAGCTTACAGGATAGCTGTTGTCAATGGTCGGGGTGATGGCCATCGTGTAGCAGTCGGGGGTGTAGTGGAAGTCCATATAATGGGTGCCGCCGTGGGCGTTGGAACCACTTGCCACATAAGCCCAGTGGGAGGTGCTGTTAGCCAAACGGCTCCAGCAAAGGATGTAGCTGTCTTGACTGGTGGAAACGATACCTGTTTCAAAGTCCTCGCTGTAGGGAATGGAGATGGCACCGCAATCGGTACGGGCCTGCAAGGTTCTCCAGTCGCTGCCGCAGGCGGCTTGCAGGCGAATCTGGTATTCTGTGTTCGGGTCCAGTCCGGTGAGGGTGTAGGTGTTGCCGGTAAGACTGTAATAGCTGTTCCATACAGAATCCTCCACCTCTTTGTACTCCAGGTTCCAGCTGGTCTCGCTGTAGCCAGGCACCCAGGTGATGTCAATCGTGCTCTCGGTGACGGCGGAAACCATCATGTTCGGGGCCACGCAGGTGGTGGTGCTGTCGCAAATACCGCCGAAGATGACATTGTTCCGGAAGTTATGGGTGGTGGCGGAATAACCTGTGGCATTATACGGGTCGTAGTTGGTGGGGTCGCTGTACACACGCACAGATGTCCCGTTGGGGTTGTCGGTACAGTAGTAGTAGTTGGCGCTGACGTATGAGCCCGTGTTGTCGTCCACGATGAGCATCAGGTTGGTGGTGCCGTCATAGACATAGTTGCTGTCGAACTGGATGGTGAACCAGCCTTGGGAGATGTTGGCGTTGCCGCTGAAGACTTTCTGGGCTGTGGCGTCCAGATTCACAAAACTAGAAAGACTGGTGGCTGTGGTGGGCATCAGGTAGATGTCCCAATTACGGCTGGTGGCATTGGCAGTGGAGGCTTGGAACGAAATGGAGAGGAAGGTGTTCGCGCCGCCCAATTCGGCAGCCGTGAAAATTTGCTCGGAAAAAGCGTAATTATAATAATTGTAAGAGGGAAGGTAGGAGGTGGTGCCAGTGCCCTCGCCGATCTGGATGTCTCCACCCGCGAGGCAGGGGGTATGGAAGCTCTTGGTCACCCAGCCGCCTTCGAGACCGTTGCTGCAGTTGCTCTTCACACGCACCTCATAGTTGGTGAGTGGGGAGAGACCGCCTAACAGGTAGTTGGTGCCCATAATGGTGGGCTCGGCAATCCAGTTGTTGCCCATTGTGGTGTCGCGCCACTCCAGAACGTAGTCCTGTGCGGCGCCAGCGGAACCGTCAGCCCAGGAGATCAGAGCGGAAGTGCCCGATACTTGCGAGACGGTCAGATTCGTCACGGGAGCGCAGTCACCGTATGTAACCACGATGTTGTGAGACTCCTGAACATTGTAGAAGGTGTGGCTGGTGATGATGCCTTGGGGAACGTTGTCAATCTCCACATCCATCAGATGGTAACGGGCAGTCTCGTTGAAAGTGTAGGCCGCATCGGCACCTTGGGTGGCGTTATACACACCGTTGGAGCCCCACGGGGAGACTAATCCGCTGACGTTGAGCGGAGTGCCATCGTTGAGGATGGTGGAGGCGGTGATGTGGTAGATGTTGGAGAAGAACACCCTGACATCGGCCATGGTTCCCTGCGGGTCAATCACGTAAGTGACCACAGCGCCGTCGGTCGGGTCTTCGCCGCGGACCACGGTGCCGTTGAGGGTGATTTGGGCGATATGCCAGTTGGCATCGGGTGTGATGGTCAAAGTGACTGTCTGCGAGCTGCCACAGGGCACTGAGGCAGGTGACGGGGTTACGGTGCCGTGTGTCTGTCCGTCAGGAGAAGGCATTGCCGTGGCCGTGATAGTGGCCTGCGGGAAGACGGTGACGGTGGCGCTGTGAGTGCCTGTCGCTCCGGAGAGAGCGGTACCTGTCACAGTGTAAACGGTGGTGGAGGTTGGACTTACGATAATGGATGCCGTGGTAGCCCCGTTGCTCCACACGTAAGAGTCGTAGCCGTTAGCGGTGAGCGTGATGGATTCGCCGTAGCAAATCTCCGAGTTTTGGGGTGATATGCCAGCCATATAGGACATGATCGGGTAGCCGTTGTTGATGCCGTTGTCCATCATAAAGGCATTGCCCAGAGTGTCTACAAAGTCCAACGATTGCATGTCGGTGCTGGACATAATGATGCCATCGCGTCCGGAAGAATAGGAGGTGGCAGAAGTGTTTGTGTAGCAATTCGTGAGGTTGAACTTGTTGGTGCTGGCGTGGCCCAAGATGCCGCCGTATGCAAGGTTGTCGGCAGCCACAGGGTTCATAGTGCCGGCGAAATATACGTTGGTGGCGTTGACTTTCTGGCCGTTGCCGGCAATGCCGCCCAAATATTTTCCTTTCACATGGCCGGTCAGACCGCAGTTGGTGATGTAGGTCCAGTTGGAACCATCCTGCATCTTCCAGTTGCCGCCCAGAATGCCGCCGTTGTTGTTGCCCGTGGTAGCCTCGACGCGTGCATTGACAAAAAGGCAATTGGAAATGTAAACATGACCTGTGTTCTGGGTGTATCCGACCAAGGATCCGGACATGCCGGCCGCTTTCACAACGGGATTGACCATCACCAAGGAGTCGATGGTGCAGGGATTGGTGACACATCCGAACAGACCGGCCTGAAAATAACTTGTTTTTTCGCAGTACATATTGTATATGGTATGGCCGTGGCCCTTGAAGACGCCTTGGAAAGCGTAAGCGGAAGTGGAGTATGTGTCTTCACCTGTAGCACTGGCATATCCGCCAATAGGAATCCAATTGTTGGTGGAGTCGCCGTCGCTGTTGAGCCAGATGTCGGCCGTCAGATTCAACGTCTTGCCGTTGAACGTGGTCGTCTGGTTAGTCATCAGCTGGGCCACACCGGCCAGCTGCTCTGGCGTGGAGATGTCGAAAGAGTTTTGGGAAGCATCGTACCAGGTGATGTCGGCGGTGCCGTCCCAAACGTTCTGTGCTTGCACTTGCGCTGGCATAAGAAAGCTCAGTGCAAACGCCAAAAGTGCTGTCGCGAAAAAGTAAAAATGTCTCATTTTTATATGTTTTAGTGAATAAATAATTGAATCCTTAAAAAGGGCTGTAAAAGTATAAAAAATGAGGTTATGAAATACTTGATGTTAATAACTTTTGATAAAAAGTTGTTTGTATAAATAGTGGCACCAATCAGGTTTTCTGCATCCTTTTTTTTATTTGGGCGTGCCGGCGCGCTGTCGGGCTTTCCGCAATCCCTCTCCCTCACGCATGCTCGTCGAACCCCGCATCTGTTTCGCGGCAGGCAACGCATAACCTCGTCTCAACGTTTCCACGCGCTGCGGGTGGGATACAGCACCATGTTCTCTTGCCCCTACCGGGGCTGCTCAAGGAATTATTTTCTGAACATCCCCCATTGCGGCCTGCGGCCTTATGGGGACCTACCGAGCTCTTGCCCCTACCGGGGCTGCTCAAGGAAATATTTTCTGAACATCCCCCATTGCGGCCTGCGGCCTTATGGGGGCCTACCGAGCTCTTGCCCCTGCCGGGGCTGCTCAAGGAAAGTGTTAACTCTTAACTATTAACTCTCAACTTGATGATTTCCTCCTGTTTGGCGGCAGGCATCGGCATATACTGGTAGAACTCCATCGAATAGTTGGCTCTGCCGGAGGTGACGTTGCGTAGGGCGGTGGCGTAGCCGAACATCTCCATCAGCGGGCAGAAGCCGTCCAGCTTTTGCGAGCCCTTGCGGAAACGGCGCATATTCTCGATGCGGCCGCGGCGCTTGGTGATGTCGCGGGTCACGTTGCCGATGTAGTCGTCGGGCGTGTTCACCTCGATCTTCATCACCGGTTCCATAATGATGGGCCCCGCCTTCTTGAAGGCCTGCTTGAAGCACTGCGCGGCGCACAGCTGGAAGGCCATATCGCTGGAATCCACGGGGTGGAAGCCGCCGTCCACCAGCACGCACTTCACATCCACCACGGGATAGCCTGCCACGGGACTCTTCTCCATTGCCTTTCTCAGACCCTTCTCCACCGATGGGATGAACTCCTTGGGGATGACGCCGCCCTTGGTGACGTCCACAAACTCGAAGCCCTTGCCCGGGTTCGGCTCGAAACGGATGACCGTGTGGGCAAACTGGCCCTTGCCGCCCGTCTGCTTGACGTGACGGTAGTTGTTCTCCACTGCGGCGGTGATGGTCTCGCGGAACGACACCGACGGCTCGCCCACCGTGACTGGCACCTTGAATTCGTCGCGAAGACGTTCCACCAAGATTTCGAGATGCAACTCGCCCATACCGGCGATGATGGTCTCCTCCGTCTCCTCGTCGAAATGGGCGTGGAAAGAGGGGTCTTCGTTGCTGAGCTTGGCCAAGGCCTCGCCCAACTTGTCGCGGCTCTTCTTGTCCTCCAGTTCCACCTTCATCTCGATGACGGCGGGGGGCACGTTGATGGACTCTAACAGGATGGGCTGGTTTTCATCGCACAGGGTGTCGCCCGTGCGGGTGTGTTTCATTCCCACCAAGGCGACAATTTCGCCGCAGCCGGCCTCGCTGATCTCCTCACGCTCCTTGGCCTTGATGCGGAATATGCGTCCCACGCGCTCGTCCTTGCCCTTGTTGGTGTTGTGGATGCTCATACCGCTCACCAGCTTGCCGCTGAAGATGCGGATGAAGGTCTGCTGCCCCACGTAAGGGTCGTTGATGAGCTTGAAGGCCAACGCCGAGAATTTCTCGTTGTTGGAGGGGTTGCGCTGGATGGTGTGTTCCTCGTCAAGCGGATCTTGGGCAATCACGGCACCAATGTCGGTGGGGGAGGGGAGATAGTCCACAATGGCGTCGAGCAGCAGCTGGATGCCCTTGTTCTTGTAGGCGGCGCCGCACAACACCGGGGTGACCATCAGCTTGATAGTGGCCATACGGATGGCTTTTTTGAGCAAGTCCGTTCCGATTTCCGCGTCTTCGAGGTACAGTTCGGCAATCTCGTCGTCCACATCGGCCAGCTTCTCGATCATCACGCGGCGGGCCTCCTCGGCGGCGGCTTTCAACTCGGCGGGGATCTCGCCCACTAACCGCTCCTTGTCCGTGAAAGTGATGGCCTGCATCGTCACCAGGTCGATCATACCCTGGAACTCGTTCTCCGCACCGATGGGCAGGTGGACGGGCATAGCGTTGGCACCCAGGTATTTGTTCATCTGGCCCACCACCTCGTTGAAATCGGCGCCCGTGCGGTCCATCTTGTTGACGAACGCGATGCGGGGCACGCGGTACTTGTCGGCCTGGTTCCAGACGGTCTCGCTCTGGGGCTCCACGCCGCCCACGGCGCAGAACACGGCCACCATGCCGTCGATGACGCGCAGCGAGCGCTCCACCTCGATGGTGAAATCGACGTGGCCCGGCGTGTCGATGAGGTTGATCTGGTGCCCGTTCCAGTTGGCGGTGATGGCGGCGGAGGCGATGGTGATGCCGCGCTCCTGCTCCTGTTTCATAAAGTCCATCGTGGCCTGGCCGTCGTGGGTCTCGCCTACCTTGCGGTTCACGCCCGTGAAAAAGAGTATGCGTTCGGAGACGGTGGTCTTGCCGGCGTCGATGTGCGCCGCGATGCCTATGTTGCGAAGTTTGGATATTTGCATTGTGAATCAGGTTTTTATGTGATAATTAGACCTTTGTAAAAGGAACGGGGCAAAGATACAACCTTTTTTCTTTCTGACAAGTGCAACGTTGCCCCCCCTGTTTTTCGTTATGGGCATGTATGCATTGCCATACGAAATGTTTCACCTTAGTGCCATGTTATTATGAAAAGAAAGCAAATCCTCTCTTTTGCCTTGCGCGTCAATGCTATTTTATGTTTTGTTAGCCTGATGTTTACTGCCGTGGCGCAGGATACCGCAGGATATTGGAAGTGGTTCCGTTCCTATATGGGCCACGACCAGAATACCTCAACCTATAAAAACAGGATTATCACGATGGAGACGGATGATGAGGGTAATGTCTATTGTCTCGGTTTTTTTGGAAGCGATGCCTGTTGGGGAAATTCCCCCTCCGAAGGCTATGTGGCGGAAGAACTGGGTTCCCAGGTGGTGTCGTTAGGCACATACAATCTTCTGATAGCCAAGTTCGACACTCTCGGCAATCAGGTTTGGCACCGCATTATCAGCCTAAATGGCTATAATCGTCTCTATCCTGCGGCCATGGAGTTGCGCGATGGCCAGATATTGGTGGCGGGTAATTGCTATATGGATTATGGTGGCGCTTCGGGTTATGGTCCATGGTGCTGGTTCATAGATACGATGGTGACTGGTCATGATGTCCATGCATTGCCTGCCAGCTTGCGAAAACCGCCTTTCTGTTCTGGCTATTACGATTTTATTGTCACGCTTGACTTGGACGGTCAGGTGCTGAACAAGATTTTTATTGAAAGTTACAACAGGACAATGTACCCCGGTACGCAAACACGTGGCAAGAATTACCTTTTTATCAATCCATCGCTCTTGCATCGGGATTCGGAAGGGAACATTTGTATTATCTCCCCGTTCCAATATAACGGTAATGAGGAAGACCCTTTCACTATAGTGGTCTATTGCGGCGACAGCACCCGCACATATGATCTTTACCTGCCGGGCACCACAGGCCGTATATGCTCTTTCCAATCGACTGCATATTACAAGTTCTCCCCTGACGGGCGACTGCTTTCCCATAAACTGTTGTTCAGAGATACGGAGAATATGATGCTGATGAGGGATTATTATCTTGCCCATTATGGTAGTTTGGATTCCCTTACTGAGCAGGGCTGGGCACCCTATTTTACACTCAATTATTCAGGCTTTGCAACGGATGAGGAAGACAATATGTATTTGTCGGGCAAAATCAACTGCCATCCTACCCAATATCCTTGCAGAGTGTTTGTGGACAGCCTGCATTCGATTGCTTGTCTGAATGGAGATGAGGTGTGGACCGGCAATCCTTTTGTGGTAAAACTGAACCCCCAGGGGGAGGTTGCCTGGGTGCAGCAACCCCACTTTAGAGGAGCTCATCTTTACTATGGAGGCATCACTGTCGCTGACAATTCCGTCTATGTGCTTGGCAATGTCACCTCTGAATCCAATCAGGATAGCCTTTCGTTGGGCGATGGAGTGTTTTTCGACCGTGGCGGCGAACCGGAGGGCCTCACACACTGCTATTTTCCCTTGATAGTCCGTTATGACAGCCAATCGGGCGCTTTTATCAACTACGGTACCTGCTACTATAACGGTTGGAGAGGCATGCTCTTGGCAGCAGAGGATTATGCACAGAAATTTGTCTATGGGAACCGTGTGTTCTCTCTTGCTGGCTGGATTAAAGACGAAAACAGCGACAAGATCTTTATCGGAGTATGGGGCATTGACGGCACTTTTATTGACACCATACCGCTCCAGGTTGACCGGGTCCAATACACGCACCTGCTCCAGCCGCAACCCAATGGCGATCTGCTGGTTGCCTTGGATATTTGGAGTAATATGCAGATTGACTCTGTCCTTTATTATGCCGGGCCCACCAGTCGGGCGGTTTTCGGTGCCTATCACCGCGACGAGTTCGCCGTTCCCTATAATGTCGGGTTGCCTCAATACGCGGAAACAGCTATGGGCGTGAAACTTTATCCCAACCCTGGCAGCCATACGGTTTACATTGAGTTGGAGGATGAGGAAGCGTTTCAAGAGGTGGCTGTCTATGATATGGGTGGCCGCCTGTTTCGCACCACTACACATCCTGAGGTGTTCGTCTCAGATTTCCCCTCAGGACTATATTTGTTCCGTATAGTTACAGATAAAGGGGTTCGTTATGCGAAGTTTGTCAAGCGGTAGGATCCTCTCCTGCGTGGGAAATGTCGTGATTTCAAGTCTCCGCCCTCACTAAAACTCGTACCCCACGCCAGCGTTGATAAAACCTTTGTATCCAGTGCCAAACTCCACATTGCCGAACCATCCCTTGGCTCCCGCTTTGATGCCCAATGCCGTGAGGTGGTAGGTCGGGAATTTGCCAACAAATGTCTTCCTGGGTTGGTTTATGGGAGATGACACATATTCGTCATTCGCCAGGTTTATGGTCTCCCGGCCAAGTTGTATTCCTCCGGATATTTCAGAGTATAGCGTGATGCGCGGCAAATTGAGGTAGGAGAATCTGATGTCCGCCAACAAGTTGAAGGCGACAAACCGCATCGACATATCCTGTATTCTCTGATCGGTTGTACGGTCATAATAATGGTTGTGGAGTTCCGTGAAATTGGCGGTGGCGCCGAACCATAAAAATTTCTGTACCCGATAATGGTAACTCAGCGATATGACCGGCGTGAAATGCACTTTGGTATAGAATTTGTCGGAAGAGGTCAGACTGTTTTGCGGATAAATGATGTCTTTGAACAGGTTGGGAAACCATTTGTAAAGCAACATCCCGTCCACTATGTCAGAATGAATGCTTTGCATGTTTGGAATCCCGAAGTTCAACTGGAATTCATGACGGAGATAACGCTTCTGGTTGGACCAGCTGGGGTAAACCTCATCAAACCAAGGCACCTTGTGGAATTCTTTCTCTTTGTAGCGCTGGAAGGTGTTGATATAGGATATCTGAGGATAGAAATAGTTGTTTTTCAACGAGATGGTGCCGTTCTCCAAGACCTCGTTTTCGGTATGAATTTCATAACGGCCCTGCCAAGGCTTCGACAGCGACAGGTCGGTGCCTATGGAAAACCGCAGCAGGCCATCGTTGGGCAGACGGTAGTAGAATCCCAGGTCAAGGAGCAGTTCCGACTGAATAGAATGGGCTATGGAGCGATTGATTTCCAAGGAACACTCTGTGGCGTTGTCGCCCCAATTGTTAAAGTGGGCACTGAGATGGCCGTAGTTGTAATAAGGGACGTTGAATCGGATGCCGGCGTCCGCCAGAAAATAGAAATTGTCGTTGAAGGGTATGTGGAACTCAAACTTGAGTGGAAACAAAATAGCGCCTTGGCTGAACCGATGGTGATTGGGGTTGTGTCCCCAATACAGGTCGGTGCTGGGGGAGTTTACCTGCAGCACATAGTGGGAGCCGAAGCCTACCCCTGCGGCCACCCCGAAATACTTGGCGAAATGGTAGGAGAACTCGAAACCTCCCGCGAACCCGCTGCCCATCTTGGCTTTTGGGGATCCGGAAGAGCCGTCGGCGGCGGTGAAAACCGCTGCTTGCGTCATATTGTATTGGGCTGTGTAGGCGAAATGAAACCCTTTGAAGACGTCGGGCACGAACTTCGCTGCCGGCTTGGGCACCACAGGCGTGTCTAACTGTGCAGCTGTGAACTGGTAGATGGTGTCGTGTAAATAGACAGTGTCATAGACAATTCGCTCCTCGTGGATGTAGATGGTGTCGCGCGCCTGCCCGTACAGACCGGTACACAAAAGCAGGGAGAAAAGAAAAAATGTGGTCTTGTGCATAGCGATGTTTTTATTGTCGATGGTTTTGGGGTGTTGGGGCATATACCGTGTCGTGAACCACTTTTACCACGGTTTTAAATATGGTGTCGTGAATGATGATGTACTCTTTCTCGCGGCTGGTGTCGGTGGAGCCGACTGCTGGTGCCAAGCTCTCCCTTTGGACATTTTTAGTGATGGTGGTCGCCATGACGGACTCGGATTGTGTGGCGTCTGATTTCGCGGAAAGGGTGGTGTCGGTGGCCACGGCAACGGGATTCGGTGTCAGGGCCGGCGACGGGGCGACAGGTGTGCGGGATGACAGTATAAAGTAGGATGCCACCCCCGCCGCGGTGCACAACAGCAGGCCTGCCAGCAGTTTCCAGAAGAATCCGGACAGTAGCATCGTGACAGTGGCCAAGGGCAGGGTGTCCCACGACAGGGCTGCCGCGTCAAGCTCGACCGTCGGCTTCACCTCGAAATCACTCAAAGTGCGCCGGCAAACATTGTCCACAGAATGTCCTTTTTTGAAAATGGTTAAAAATGGAATCATAAGCAATCTTTTTTCATTCTTTATCTCTTTCAAATGTTGTTGCAGTTGCAATCGGGCTTGGGCGAGATGCAACTTGGAGGTGCGTACGGCAATGTGGAGTGTGTCGGCGATTTGGCGATGGCTGAATCGCTCGAAGACAAAAAGGTTGAATACCGTGCGTTGAGGTGTCGGCAATGCCGCGATGGCGTCCAGTATTTCATCCTTGGAGAAGTCGATGCGCTCCAGGTCTTCGGCGTCATCATCCTGCAGGGAATCTAAATCAGGGCCTGCGCTGTCAAGGCTGACGAGGCATTTTGCCTTTCGCAGATGCTGCAGCGCCGTGTTCACCGTGATGCGCATCATCCAGCCGTCGAAATCTCCCAAACCTTTGAATGTGTGCGATTTTTCGATGGCCGACAAGAAGGCTTCGTGGGCCAGATCTTCGGCTTCCTGCGGATCGGGCACGTACCGGCGGCACAATCCGATCATCCTGCCGATATTCCTGCGGTATTTTTTTGTCCAAAATTCCTGTGTGTCTTTCATACGCTCTTTAAGTACGATGCGGAAATTCTCCAAAGGGCAAAGGTAAAGAATGATCTTGGAAAAATTTTTCTCCGGAAAAAACGGAGGACAAGTAAATTCCAGACTGATTCTTTTTGTGCAGTCAGGAATGGGGACTGTTAGTCGGCCTTTATGCTCGCACGGAAAACACAGCCGTTTGTGCGCTCGCCCGCGGCGGAAAGCACACGCTTGGGAGCATCGCTGCGCCATAGCACGGTCGCCGTGTTGTCTCCCATGTCTATGATAAAACCGCCCTCAATCTGCCAGTCGCAACGGGCGACATCGGAGATGTTGAGATAGTAAATCCGGGCATCCTTTTTGTCATGCTCTATTTGGACTCCACGGGTGAGTGTCTTGTAAAAGAATTTCTGCAGCTCTTCCTGGATGAAGAAGTAGGTCTTGTTGGGTTTCCCGCTATTGTCTTCGTATGGGGCGTGTTTGCCCCCCTCGATGGGATAGAAGCGGTTGATGACGTTCAGCGAGTCGAGGCGGTGGTGGATGGCCTTGGAACCATACATTTTGTCATACAGACGCTCTCCAATCTTGCTTTTCATGTCGGCGAAAGGATATCCCTCGTCGTATGGCACCAGATTGTCCTCGGTACCGTGGAAGGAGATGACAGGGATGCGGCGTCCGTTAAGTTCGTCGAGGTCATAAACGGCACCCCACATGTTGGCGATGGCTTTGATTTTGGGCTTGCGCTTATAGTTGTTCCCCGATGCCTCGAATCCGCCGACCTTTTCTTTTAAGCCCAATTCATCCACGAATGCGGGGTGGTCACGGTCGGACATATAGACGGTGCCGAGGGCGGTGATGGACCCGGCACTTGTGCCGCCAATGAAGAAGTTGTTGGTGTCGATGCCGTATTCTTCCGCATGGGCGAGCAGGAAGCGCAGGGCGGCATTCGCGTCCTGGATGGCTTCGTAACCGCACTCCTGGATGGAATTCTTCGAGAGTTTGAACCCCATGCGGTAATTGACAGACGCCGTGATGTAGCCGATGCTTGCGAAATGTTCGCACCATGCGGTGGAGGTGGGTGCAGCCTTGTCGCCGACAAGGAACGCTCCGCCATGGAAGAGCACGATTATGGGCCTCTGCTTGACGGTCGTGTCGTTGGGCAAATATAGATCAAGGGTCAGATTCTGCTCCTTCTTTTTGGCCGAAGCCGTTTTAAGGATGCTTTGCACCGCCACCTGTCCCATCTTCTCGTGCTGGAAGGGCTTAGAGGTCCAGTAACCTTTGGCCTTGCCGTAAACCACATCTGCCTTTTTGGTGAATGTCAGCAGGCCGGACGGACAGTTGGGTGCATATCGCTTGCTTTCGGAAACTTGGAAATCGGATTCCCGATATTTCTCGAAAGAGAGATGTGTTTTTTCACTGACCAAACCGGCGGACTTGTACCATCCCACCACATGGTCGGCGTCCATGGAAATCTCGAACTCTATCGGGGTGTCTGTGTCCGGGGTGCAGAAGAGATACTCGTTGTTTTTATGCTCCACCTCGAATTTGTGCGCCTTGAGCTTGTTTGAGCCTTTGACTACGGGATAGTAACGCCCGGAAAGCCGGTCGTGCTCGGTGTGGTCGATGATGATAAAATAGCTGTTGTTCCCAACTTCGCCAAAGTAGAAATCCTTGGTTTTGATGGTGGACAGGTCGAAATCTTTGTCGGCCTTGAAAACAGAGGCGTCCTTGCCAAGCTCAACTTGTTGGCTGCGCTTCTCGGCCTTGGTCGCCTCTTTCTTTCGGCAAGAGGCCATCAGGCTTGTTAATGCAAACAGATAGACAAGAACCTTGGTTTTCATGACCGGGCATTATGAGAGAACTTCTATTTGGGTAGCAGTTTGACAAAGGGAATCATCATCTCCTCCATGGAAATACCGCCATGCTGGAAGGTGTTCTTGTAGAGGTTGACGTATTGGTTGAAGTTGTTCTGGTAAGCGAAGAAGTCGTTACGGGTGGCGAAGATGAAGCGCTGGGTCATGCTCTCCTTGGGCAGGAAGGCCTCGTCAGGGTTCTTGATTTCGAAGACCTCGCGGGCAGGGTAGTCCATGCTGCTGCGGCCCACCTTGTAGCGCAGGTTGGTGTTGAGTTCGCGTTCGCCCACCATCTTGAGCGGTCTGCTTACCTTGATGGTCCCATGGTCCGTGGTGATATAGACCGGCACTTTCTTGTCGGAAAGATACTTGAGCATGTCAAGCAGGATGGAGTTCTCGAACCAGGAGGCGGTGACACTGCGGTACGACTTCTCGTCGTCGGCCAATTCGCGCACCACGCCCACATCGGTGCCGGCGTGCGAGAGCATATCGACGAAATTGAAGACAACAACATTCAGCGGATTGCGCATCAGCTGGTGGAAATTTTCGAAAACCTTCTTTCCAAAATCGGCATTCAGGATCTTGGCGTAGGAATATTTGAAATTCTTGCCATAACGTTTGAGGTACTCGCCGAGCAACTGCTCCTCGAACTGGTTCTTGCTGCCGTTGTCGCTCTCGTTGAGCCACATCTGCGGATATTTTTTCGCGATGACGGAAGGCATCAGACCGGAAAAGAGGGCGTTGCGCGCATAGTGCGTGGCTGTGGGCAGAATGCTGTAGCAAAGCGTCTCGTCGTCTATGTAATAATAGTCGTGCAAGATGGGATAGATGCTCCGCCATTGGTCGTAACGCAGGTTGTCAATGACAAACAAGAACGCGGTTTTGCCCTCTTCTAAGAATGGGAACATCTTGTCTTTCAATACGGTGTGCGATTGTATGGGCTTCTCGCTGCCACGTCCGTTGACCCAGTTGAGGTAATGTGCCTGCACGAACTTGGCAAACTGGATGTTGGCCTCCTCCTTTTGTGCGGCCAGCATCTCGGCAACGCCTTCGTCCTCAATCTTCTCGATTTGCAGTTCCCAATTGACCAATTCCTTGTACAGGTCGGACCACTCCTGGATGGAAAGATGGTCGGAGATGCGCATCGACAATTCGCGGAAGGCCTGTTGGTAGTCAACCGTCACTTTGGTGGTCACTAAGCTTTTCTTGTCGATGTTCTTTTTGAGGCAGAGCAGGATCTGGTTCGGGTTGACGGGCTTGATGAGATAGTCGGCGATGTTGGAACCGATGGCATCTTCCATGATGTGCTCCTCCTCGCTCTTGGTGATCATCACGATGGGGATGTGCGGATGGGTTTTCTTGATCTGCTGCAATGTCTCCAAACCGCTAAGTCCCGGCATGTTCTCGTCTAAGAAAATGATGTTGATGAATTCCTTCTCCAAAATGTCAATGGCTTCGCGTCCGCTGAGGGCGGGAATGACATCATATCCCTTGGTCTTCAAAAATAAAATATGGGGTTTTAAAAGGTCGATTTCATCATCGGCCCACAAGATTCTCGCATTCATATAAATTGTTTTTGTTAGTTACAATATGGATAAACGAGACAAAAAGACATTTAGTATAAATCTGGGATAAAGATTGCAAATACAGTTGTTCCCTTATGGGACCAGCGGGATTCCGGCTTCAGGATTGATAGGCATGGGCATGGTGTCGGGGATGCCTCGCTCCTTTCGCATCTCGGCGATGCGGTTGGAGGCGTCGATGAGCAGCTTTTCCGCCGAGTTCTCCTCGCTGATATAGTAGTCGATGGAGCGGACGAATTGGTCACGGGTGACGTGATGGCGGTTGAAAAGCTCCTTGTAGTACAAGCGGGTGAGCAGGAGGCGGCTTACCGTGTCGGGGGCCAAATGGACGGAGCTTTCTATCAGGTAGCTTTCGGCGATGAGCTCGACCATCTTGTTGCGCCCGATGAGATCGTCAGGCTTTTCGAGCACCTGTTTTTTGCTTTTGCATGAGCCGCAGAGGAACAGGAGGGGAAGAAGTGCGAGTATGGTGATTCTTTTCATGGCGGTGCTATTCGGGTTGTTGAACGAGGGTGAGGCCCAGTTTCTCGCCCTCTTCGATCATGCGCCGGAGGGCGGCGGGACGGTTGTTCTCGATTTCGCCGTCGAGGATGGCGTTGCAGACAGCCTCCTTGATGATGCCGATTTCGCGACTGGGCTTGATGCCGAAAGCGGTCATGATGTCTTCTCCGTCGAAGGGCGGGCGCCAATTGCGGAGCTTGTCCTTCTCCTCGATCTCCACTAACTTCTCGCGCACCTTGGCGAAGTTGTCGAAGCAGCGCTGTATCTTGGCGGAGTTTTTGGAGGTGACGTCGGCCTCGCAGAGGCGCATCAGGTCGTCGATGTCGTCGCCGGCCTCGAAGAGCAGTCGGCGCACGGCCGAGTCGGTGACCTCGTCCTCTACCAGTGCGATGGGACGGAGGTGCAGGCCCACGAGTTTCTGCACATATTTCATCTTCTCGTTGGCGGGCATGTGGAGGCGGTGGAAGATGGAGGCCACCATTTTGGCGCCCACGGCGTCGTGGCCGTGGAAGGTCCAGCCGATGCCGGGCGCGAAGCGCTTGGTGACGGGCTTGGCGATGTCGTGCAACAGGGCCGCCCAGACGAGCCATACGTTGGTGGACGACATCGCGATGTTGTCCACCACCTCGAGGGTGTGCAGGTAGTTGTCCTTGTGGCCTTTGCCGTTGATGTGCTCCACGCCTTTGAGGGCCTCCATCTCGGGCAGGAAGCGTTCGAGGAGGCCGCATTCGTCGAGCAGCTTGATGCCGCGCGACGGGCGGATGCAGCGGAGTATCTTGTTGAATTCCTCGATGATGCGCTCGTTGGAGATGATTTCCAGCCGATAGGCGTTGCGCTTGATGGACTCGAAGGTGTCGGGGTGTATGTCGAAGTTGAGCTGGGTGGCGAAGCGCACGGCGCGCATCATCCGCAGCGGGTCGTCGGAAAAAGTCTTGTCGGGGTCGCAGGGGGTGCGGATGATCTTGGCGTGCAGGTCGCCGATGCCGTCGAAGGGGTCGATGAGCTGGAAGGCCTGCTCGCCGTTGAGGGCGATGGCCAGGGCGTTGATGGTGAAGTCGCGGCGCAGCTGGTCGTCCTCCAAAGTGCCGTCCTCGACCACGGGCTTGCGGGAGTCGTGGCTGTACGACTCGCGGCGGGCGCCCACGAATTCCACGTCGCACTCCTCGTAGGGGAACTGGGCGGTGCCGAAGTTCTTATAGACGTTGACGTGCAGGTCGGGGGAGATGAGGGCGGCGGTTGCCTTGGCCAGCTGGATGCCGCTGCCCACGGTGACGATGTCGATGTCGGTGTTGTGGCGGCGCAGCAGGATGTCGCGCACCACACCGCCCACCACGTAGGCGGTCAGCCCGAGCTGGTCGGCGGCCTTCGCCACAATGGCGTAGATGGGGTGTGTCAGATGCTTTTCGTAGGTCATCGTGAGGTCATTTTCAGGGATGCCAAAATCGCTGCAAAAGTACAAAAAACTGTATTTGCATTATCAGATATTATCACAACTTCTTCCCCATTCGAATCAACCAACTTTATTGGCTCCTTTTCAATATGAGCCATCATATTATTATATCACAATCTTTCTGTGCATAACAACTCTTTGTTGTTTAATTTTTTCTGTCTGATAATCAGTTATTTGCATTGTATTGTTGTTTTTTTATGTGCTAGGAAGGTCGGTGTAAATATTTTTTTTATTTTTGCAAATCCTAAAAAAACAAAAAACAAAATATATAACATGATGAAAACAAAAGAGTTAGTGTTTGATAAACATATCGAAAGAAGAAGGTCCCTTCTCTTAAGTTTTGATATTTCGGTTTGTTGAGGCATCTTCACCTCCTAAGAACCTGACTATCCCCATTATTCTCAATCTTCCAGTACTCCTATAATCCGGCGATAAATTCTCGAATGCCAGATTATTATCGTTGATTATGGTTTTTAGTTGCATAGATGCCTTCATTCTTGTTTAGAGCATTTGATAGCATATGTGCATGGGGATATGAAAAAAAACATAATAAAACCCCTGTTATATGATAAAAAGATTATTATTTTCTGTGCTTTTTTTGCACTCATTGGCGTTAATTGCACAAACGGTATCGTGTGAATTTAACGTTCGCATATCTGTTCAAGACGCAACCTGTTTTAACAATGGCGTTGCACGGTTTCAATTGTTGGATGGGAGTGGGAATTCCACAACTGCATCGGCATTAGGTCTATCTGATGCAAGATGTTACTATGTTAAAGAAGGATCCACTCAAAAGTATTATTCTGATTTCAACGTGGATACACTATTGTTGGAATATGGCAGCTATACTTTGGGCTTTGAGGCAGAATGTTGGAATGGAAGTGCGTATGTGTTGTTGGATACACATACAACCAAAACCATCAACACTTCATATACCCCTCCTACGGCGTCAGCGATATTTGCAACTGCTGAAAACGATGTTGGTTTCGGGCGTTGGCCCACACTAAGTTGCGATGCGACTGGACGTGTGCAGATCAAGATAGAAGGAGGAAAGTTTCCTTACACAGTGGTTCGTAAAGACCACAATACATCAGAACCTGTTGATACTGTAATTTTTAATACCTATCAATATATAGATCCTGTTACATCTACCTTCTTGAATGATAGAGATCCTTCACGTTTTGATTATAAAGACTATTATACTTTTGACAATCTACCCGCCGGGGATTGGGATTTTTATGTGAATGACGGATGTGGGTATCATCTTCCCCGTACAGGTCAGATCGTGCAAACAATTGATAACCCAACATTGAAGAAAGTGGAGGTTGCCAGGGCTTTTTCCTGCAAGGATTCCAATGTGGTGATTGTAAGGGCTTTTTTCAACAACACAACGCTGTTGTATCAATACGAACCGCTATATCGATTTGTAAATGCAGACAAGGGCACTACTGCGTGGAAGCCAATTCCCAAAACGACTTCAAGTACAGTAACCTTGTACGATACTGTAGTCTTAGCCAATCATTATTGTGACCTGTTTGATAAAAACCTCACCATTGAGTATAGGTTTGACAGATGTGATGTTACACCAGATAGTAAGACCTTTCAGATATCAAGACCTACCGCATTCTATACGGATTATTCCGATTATACAGATTCCGTTTATAGTGGTTCAGAAAACCAATGTGTGAATAAATGGTTCTACCATAGTAACTATTATTCAATCATGATGCAAGGTTATAATGATAATGCGTTTGCTAACCTATATTATACCTGTCCTCTTGTCTGGGTTTACACAGATAATGCTACCAATACGGTCATTAAGAGCGATACACTCACAGATCCGCACGGCACGTCGCACCTCTGGGATTCGGATGTTGTGGGTGTATATGGTTCTTTCCAGGATTCACCGTTACATTTGAATGTCAATCGGAAATTAGTGGATGCAAAAGGTTGTGAGCTCTATTCTACGGACGATTCATTTACTTATAAGTATGATATAGGAATGGAAAACTCGGACTGGCGTCTTGATAGATCTTTCGATAATGACAATTGTTGTTCTTATCGTAGATGGATCAAAGTGTATGAGCACTATAAATCTTCTGCATCCCAAGATGGGAACATCGTTCGTCTTGTGCGGAGCCCTTACGGCAACAAGTACAACTTTGAAGCAATCTATAGCGAGACTACCCGTTCTTGGAGGGTGAATAAGACCAGTCTTGAGAATACTGCTACAGTCCGAGGCGGGATGGACGGACGTTCGCTTACCATCGACGACTATTGCCTCCCTTCGGGACCGTATCACTTTGTGGTTATAACGAGCTGTGACACCTTCCATCTGGAAGAAAACTACTCTTTTCCGGATCGGCATAATGTTGAGTTGACAGAACCGGTTTCTTTTACACGTACGCAAGTGTGTACCGATATGTATCTCAAGCCCATATCCGGTGAAATTTCTCTTGTTAAAAGAAATACAGATGTGAATACGGGCTTGGAGCTGCCTCCTGTTGTCACTCCAATTCCGACTTCCTTTAAAGTTATAAGTGGTCCCATAGGAGGCTATGCGGAAAACTCTTTCTATATAGGAGATTCCATAAGGATTTCTATGCCAGGTACCTTTGTGGTTAAATTTACGGCAAATAATTCCACAATGGATTATTGCGATGAAATTGCCATATATGATACTGTCATTTATGAAGGAGGTACAATGGGTTATGAATACGGTATTGCCATTTTGTGCGACGCACACCAGTCTGATGGAGACGTGTATGTGAAAGCCAAGAATGGAACTCTCCCGCATACATATACTCTTTATTCCGGTCCAGATAAGACAGGGACTGTTATTGGCACAAATCAAACAGGGATTTTTGAGAACGTACCATTTACAATCAATGATATCCTTTCTTGTTCTATGCAAGATGCATGCGGCGCCCATTTTCATGTGAACTTGACTCCGACCTCTCTGATGGAAGCACAGAAGACATGGTTTGACGATGGAAGCACGACTCAGATTTCTTGTCAAGGATCTGTTATAACAGTGCACGCCCTGTCAACAGTGCCTATTTTCACATACGAGTGGAGTGGCCCTAATGGCTTTTATTCGACATCTTCGGATCCACAGGTTTTTATCCCGCGTGATGGCGGTCAAGGTTGGTACAAGGTTAAAATGACCACAAACAACTGCACAGGTGAGATGCAGGACAGTATATATTTAAGAGTCGCACCTTCTCCCACTCTGGAAATAGCGGGAGACACGACCGTCTGTCCGGGTTCAGAAGCTGTAATCAGAATCATACCCCACAGTCCGAACGGGGCGACAACGATGAACTTTACTTTGGCGGTGGACAATGCCGAGGGAATAACCTACCATTCTTACAATGACGTAGACGTCGATCTTCCGCAAACGCTCACCCTGAATGTCTCGTCATTCACGAAAGTATTTGCAGAGGCCATCTACGACGGGGTGTGCGATTATTTTTTGGCAGACGACACGATATATCTGAACTTGCGTACGGACGTGGCAAACGGTTGTACCGTACTTACTACAGACACAATGGTATGCTATGATTCCGATGCGCGTTTGTTCGCAAAATCCACTATGGGAGTACCATATACATTAAGATGGTATTCCGACTATGGGCTTACAGATATGCTGAAAGAAGAAAACATAACGGATAATGCGCACTGGTCATTCTATGATACAGCTGCTCTGAAACAGCTGACAACTCTCTATGTGGCTGTGCAGAAGGAGGGTGTATGTCCTGCCGTGAACGGGCTGCCCACGCATCAGGTGAATATGGGTAACAGCAATTCGACGCTGTATTGCGGGGATGTGTATCGTCTGTACGATAGCGGAGGGGAAAATGGCAATTATGGGACTGGCGAAAACCTAAAATATTATTTTGCAACTGACAATGGTGGTCGTGTGTCGATAAGGTTTGAAGAACTGGACCTTGCGAGTAGTAGCAAGCTATATGTTATCAGTGGACACGAATTGCATCCGGATTCGCTTCTCTACATGGCGGAGTCTGGTAGTACAGTTCCTGAAATTATACTTTCTCGTGGTGACAAGATGACGTTATGGTTCATTTCCGGCTCCAATACACCAGCGTCCGGTTGGAGTGCCATTGTGGAGCACGAGCCCGGCATTGCCATTGCCGACGTATGGTCTCGCAACCACGTGACACTCTATGATAACGTATGTCAAAATCAGGGAGGACAGTACGCAGACCCCTACGGGGCAAAATTATGGAACTCCATTACCAGTGCTGCCATTTCCAACAATGTGAAAACAGCCGGTACTTACAGCTATACCCAGACCTTGTCTGGCAGTGACATGCACGGCTGTGATTCGACAACCACGCTTGTGCTGAGCGTTGAACTTCCGCCCCATGCGGATACTGCTGTTACCATTACAAATCTTATGGGGCCATATTTTTGGGATAAAACAGGTGAGCACTATTCCACATCAGGGCTTTATAGCAAACTCTATACTCAGTCGGAGGGTTGTGACAGCCTGGCCTTATTGTATCTCACTATTTTGGAGGTTGATACTACAACCAACGAAATCTGCGTGGGCGATAGCACAATGATGGGAATCATTGTCACGGCACCTGAAATAACATGGGATAATAAATTATTCCCGAATCAAATATCTCTCGGAGACCTTTTGTTAGATGATGGAAGCATTATAAAAGTGGATAGTTTTAATGCAGCTGTGCATGCCGCCCCAAAGGGAATAGTTTTTTACCTTGATTCCACAGGGATGCATGGTTGGGCTGTTGCACTTACTAATGCGTCTTCCTCCTGTGTGTGGTCAACTAAAGCTGTGAATACACTTGTTCATAGTGCTATGGAATCTAATTTGCATTATGATTGGATAAGGGATTTGGGAGGTTTGAATAATACACTCGAAATAAAAAGGACAGCAGAGGAAGCGAGTGCAGCAGGTTTTGCCACGAATGCCCCCGCCGCCCATAATTGTTATTTTTATGATCACATAACCGGATCTGTAGGTAGCATAGCCAAAGGGTGGTATTTGCCATCAGCCGGACAGATGAATCTGTTATACGCCAATAGAGGCTATTTCAACAAAGCTATCAACAGTGGTGTCCTTACCAATGCACAAAGCATTTATTATTCTGGTGGTTTTTATTGGACTAGTACAGGCGCGGATACGAATGCTGTATATGCCGTTGTGATGAGTGTACAAGGGGATATTAGATATCTTGATAAAACCGTGATTTTTCATGTTAGAGCAATTTGTAATTTTTAAAATGCTAAATTATATACGTTTCTTGTCGAAATATCAATAAAAATCTTAACAAGTAGAATATGAAAAAAGTAGTCTTTATAAATATTTTTGTTACGCTGATACTGGTTGTCTGCTCTTTACCAAAAAGTTTTGCTCAAAATGAAGGGAATACAGTACGCAAGGTAGGCGATATTATTACTTTTCGAGATGGTTCACAAGGTGTGGTCTGTTTTGTTAATCCAGAAGACCCAACCCGAGGTTGGGTTGCAGCCCTGCAAGATCTGGAAGAGAAATATACAATGGAAAATGTTCAAGAGATATATTCTCAATTGCAGAAATCCCAAAATGTAACCACATTCCTTACGACCTTGGAAGATCAAACATCAGTAGGGAAGAAAAACACTGCGATTATGCGTTCTGCAGGAGTACCAGCTGCCTTGGCTGTAGATGTGTATAACGGATGGTATATACCTGACATTCATCAGTTGAAAACAATATCAGGATTGATGTCCTCACCTAAATTCGATAGCTATAGAGACCATTTTTTTACACAGACAACCCCATATTTTTGGAGTAGCAGTCCTTCTCCACAATCTACTCCAACTCTTTATGCTCTTTATCAATACACTTCACAATCCATATACAATATTTTTACTGACGCATTTTATATCCGACCAGTCCGTGACTTCGGCAACGAGGTCCTGGCGGGTTGGGTGGACAACGACACTCTTCCCACCATGTGGGTAAAACCAGTTGAAACCACAACCTATAACGCTATTGTCATTTATGGTAAAGACACCCTATTAGTACCGGGAACGGCTTTGGTTAAACCGGCTCCCGTGTTGGAGATAGAGGAACCTGATGCAGCTTTGTGCATAGGGACGGAACTTACCCTGACTGCCCACTTGAGAACGCCAGCTATACCCAACTATAACTATACTTGGGGTGGGGATACTCCGTTGGAACCGGGTGAAGTAACTAATACGGAGGACACCTTTACGACGGTTAATACTACCATACCAGCATCCCCGGGAACTTATAGATTTTATGTCTCTATGCAGAATCAGTCAGGTGACTGTAAGGCTTCGGATACTGTTACAGTGATAGCTAAGGATTTCAGCACTCTGCCTATAACGACGGACGAATGGGTTTGTCCTGAAGAAGTAGTAACTTTATCCGGCATTACCTCAGCCGCAACTGCGGAACAGATTTATCGTTGGTATGACAGTGACTGGAATCTGATAAAAACAGATACTTTACCGGCAGGTACGCCCTCCAGATATATTACGGAACCCGTCACAAGTCCTGCAACATATTATTTATCTGCATACGATGCCAACTCTTGCGCCTGGGACCCTCTTTTTATGCCTTTGATTGAGTATCAACCACTCCATACTCCCGTTGCAGCTACCGACACTCTGAATTTCACCTCCGATAAAAATGGGCTTACAACCACACTGGATGCGACAGATCGTATCGCCTTTTTTGATGAAGGCGGAATAAATGGGAATATCTCTACAAGTATTCCAGCTGAGAATGCGTGGACACACACTTTTAAAACCTCTGAAGGACAAGTGGAAATTCATTTCCATACTTTCCAAGTCTTTGATATGAATGGTAATTATGGGACTATTCGTGTCTTTGACGGTATGAGTGCAACAGGGGTGCCTTTGCTGACAATGGATGCACCACAATCTAACATTGTTGTGAAGTCAACATCAGGTTCGTTGACTGTACAGTGGTATAAAAAACACTCTGGATCAGGGGGAAGTGGTTGGAATGCGGATATCACGGTCAGTTCGCCAATTTATCATGCATCTGAGGCACACGTGGGTTTGAAAGACCCCAGTGAATGTTTGCTGTCTTCTCTGATAGTCCAGTCCAACGACTGCACACTACTATACAACGCCCAGGAGCAGA
>CAMVIT010000033.1:0-32146 GCA_947167635.1 uncultured Bacteroidales bacterium
AGTTTGTGAACCAACGTTCCAGCCATTTCGACGGAGTGCGTTACACCTTCTCCGCCAAAGAAAAGGATACAGAAACTGGCTATTCCTACTTTGGTTCGCGGTATTACAGCTCCGCCCTGAGCATTTGGCTAAGTGTGGATCCGATGAGTGACAAATATCCGAGTATGAGCCCATACGTTTATTGTGCGGATAACCCGGTGAAGTTGGTGGATCCGAATGGGGAGAAAATAAAACCCGTTAATGCTACAAGCAAACAATATCTGAACTCTTATCTACAGGACCAATTCGGCACTTCAAATTTTATTTCTTATTCCAAGAATGATATAGTCAAAATAGATCGAAAAGCATTTAGAACACTTTATGCAAATGCCAACCCATATCAAAAAGTTCTGTTAAACGGATTCAAAAAGGTCGTCAACTCCCGTAGCATGGTATATGTCGATATCGACAATAAGAAGAAATTCGATTATTCGTATCCAGTATATACGATAACTAAAGATAGTGAATTCCCTACATATTCTCATGATGTTGTTGGATATCACATTATTGAATCAGGTACTACGGTGGAATCACATGACGGTTACTTTATATACATAAATAATGAGGGCGCGATAGCAGATAGAATGATCTCATCACTCCCATTTGAGGGCAACCAATCCTCCTTGTCTTTTACAGGAGGTAGTGCTAGTTCCATATTTTTTCATGAACTGTTAGATGAAGTTTTAAACTATCATATCAAACATAAAACGAATGATTTATCTAGGAAACGGGAAAAGGTTTTCTATGAGAATAATGCTTTAGAGAACAAAGGATTAAAACCAAGAAATGGGATAGATCATCAATAAATGTATAAATATATGTCTAAAAAGCGTATTATAATGTTAGTGCTGATCGGTAGTGCCCCGATCATGTCTTTTTCTCAGACTTTTGATTACGCCTATCTTATATTTAAGCATCGTACTCAAATACCTTTTTACTATTCGGCACTAAATGTAGTAGACGCAGTAGATTCATGTTCGACATGTGATGATACTTTGTTCTGTTTTATTAATTTTAAGGATTCTGTTAAAATTGTAAGTGATGACAATAAATCAACATCTGTTTATGTTGACAGGTATTACATCGACAAAAGAAAATACACATTACCTTTCCCATTGGATAAGTTAAATTCACAGCAGATTGAACAATTCCCTAAATACATTATTATAAACAACACTTATGGGATTTGGTTTTTTCAGTTATCAGAAAAAAAAGTAAGAAAATATTATGTACTTGAAAAATTCCACCCACTGTAGTATAATGGATCCCTTATTTAGGGCAGCAAGTTGAACAAGATTGAACAATGAACCGACATTTCCCATCGAATGCTATCTATGACAATCTGCGTTGTCTGCAGATAACACCACTTGCCACGGCAAACTCGACTATCTTACCGAAAATATTCGTACTTTTACGCTTCCGTTTGAGAATCAAACCTACACTTTCGCCATATAATGCCCCCGAATCTCAGACAACATCCCAACCCGAAATTTTCGTATCTTCGCCCTGTCAAAAAACACCGATGAACCACGACCGTACATACAGCCTCTTCCGTCCCGTCCCTGCGTCACGTCTGCGGGGCGCAGACGCCTCCATGCGCCCGCGCACCTCCGGCGTGCGTGTGTGCTCGTGTGTCGCCTTGGCTACCGACCCCAGCAGACCTACGGCCTGCACCACACACACCACGCCATCCTCCTCTCCCTCTCCATCAACTGTTCACTGATCACTCTTCACTGATCACTGATCACAGGATTTACAATCCGCGTCTTAAACTATAGGAAAACGTGTCAGTCTATGCTGGCTCTTGTTCACTTGGTGTAAACAGATGATACTTGGTCTTTTTCCAAAATAATATAAAATGAAAATCAAGCACATAATCTTGGCGTTGTTTCTGATGGCCGCGCATTTTTCCGCCATGGCTGTCGATGTTGAGGGCGTTGTTCTGGACGAAACGGGCAAGGGGTTGGCGTATGCCAGCGTATATCTCAAACACACACCCGATGTGGGCACGATCACCGACGCGAATGGACGCTTTCAGCTGACCGTTCCCAATGCTCGCGATAGTTTGATTGTGACCTTGGTGGGCTATCAAACCGTGTATGTCAATCTGTCCAAGGTCAAGTCGTTCAAATCCTTGCGCATTACCATGAAGAAAAAGTCCATCTTCTTGAACGAGGTGGTGGTGCAAGTGCCTGATAAAAAGAATAAAAAGAAGAGCAAGAAGGAACTGCGTGCCGAGACGCAGGCCATGCTCCAGAAGGTGTATGACCGTATTGTGGTGGACTTTCCGGTCCATAATATGAAACACAGGGTGGTGTCGGACCTGACCGCGTTGAGCGAGGGACAGGTGGTGCTGTTCGACGAGTGGATTGGCGACATTGTGGAGCTGCGTGACTACCGTGGCATGAGGGACTCCATCCAGATGAAGATGGACCTGCGCAAGCATTATGTCAACAAGACATTCAAGGGAGCGGCGGAGAGCTATAATCCCAACGATTTCAGCAAAAAGGATTTAAAACACCTGAACAAGGTCGATGTTGAACAATTGAAAAAGATTGACCCGCACAAGATTGCGTGGGATCTGGATGTGCAGCGCGTGTTCAAGCACTATATGAAAGATGTGAAACATTGGACGGTGGTCGAGAAAGACAACAGCACCATTGTGCTGACGTTGACCTTGACGAACAAACTCCCCGGTATCTACAGCCTGGTCAGAAAGTTGGTCTTTGCCGTTGACAAGTACAGCTACAGTGTCAAGACGGTGTCGGAGCGGGTGAGCGCCGAGTTGAACATCCCCTTCGGCTATAAATTGACCGATGCCGAGTTGGCCATACTCAACATCTTTGCTCTCGACCGCGACGACTTTGACAAATATCGTCTCAAGGGCTTCAAGGGCACCTCGAACCGCAACAGCATCTATCGCCGCGAGGGCGACCAGTTGGTGGTGGACGAGCGCAATTTCACGGCGGACGGCTACATCGTTGATAACAAGGACAACAAGCTGAAGTTCGGCAGCAAAATCAAGAGCAAAGTGTTGTCCGTGGAATCCGGCGTGAAGCCTTATTCCGCGACTCAGCTCAAGGGTGGCAAGGTCCAGTATTTGGACACTCCCAAATTTTAAGGAAGGTTTAGGTGATTTCCACAATCCCTGCCAACGGGATTTTTTGTCCGTCGGTGGTCAACAGAACATGTTCGGCCTCGTCAAGTGATTTCAGCCGGCAGGTCAGTGTCCGGTAGGCGCCGCCCGACTTGCGCCTGTCCGGTTCAAAATAGACGATCGTGACGGCGGGGTTGTCGGTGATCTCCTCTAACAACAGAGCCATTTTGCGATTTAACTCGTCCAGCTCATATTCTCCCAAATCCTTTTGGACACCCGTTTGACGCGCGGTCTCATCGATGGCCGCGCCATAACCTGTCAACGCCGCGAAGGGGGCGAACTGTGCCGCCCGATTCCACAATGACATTCTCGGATGATTCTTCGAGACAGGGTGGGGGAGATTGATGATGTCGTCGTATTCTGCCATGGGGTGTTGTTTGGTTCCTTCTGATTGCAAACTAACTCTTATGCCCGCCAATCTGCTTGTTGCGTTCTTTTGCGGTGGCACCTTCCTTGAAATTCAAGCCTTTCAGGAGGGCGTTTTTGCCGAATTTATTCTTGATGGACAGTGCGGCCTCCTGCAGCCTTCGTTCCTTGTCGAGGGAGGCTCGCTCTTCCGCACGTCTCTTTTCTTCGGCTTCCGGGTCAACAAAGAGGTCAAGTTGTTCGGCTTGTGTGTTCCGGCTTGCCACGACTTCGTCGATCACATGGTTTGTGCCGAGGTAGATGCGGCGGACGAGCAGGTCAGGGTTGACTATGCGGTCGTAGAGTTGCATGACAGCTTCGGCGATGAGGCGTGCCGAGGAGGTCGGATGATCGAGGTTGGCGGTGCCGTGTGCATGCTTGGGGACCTCCCGCCCATACCAGTCTTTTGTCACGGTCCCGTGGTATTTCGAGCGCACTTCAGGACGGCTCAGACTCTCTACGTCATAGCCTACCGTAAGTGTGAGCTGGTCGGTGACAAGCCGTTTGGCGACCAAGTCAAGGGCGGTGGCATCGGCCATCTCGTGAACCACCACTTTGGCCTTCTCCCAGGTGTAGGGACATGTCAGCACCTGTCCGCTGCTGAAAGAGTTGGAGGCGGGCTTGTATTGCTTTACCATCTCCATGGTACAGGGTTCCCACCCCCAGGCGTGGTCGATAAGCAGCTCTGCATTTACGCCGAAGAGCTTGTACAGCAGTTCTTCGTTTTCAAGGGATGTCCGTGCCAGCTTGCCCATCGTGTCGATGCCGTGGCGGGCCAGTTGATTGGCGATGCCGGAGCCTACACGCCAGAACTTGGTGAGGGGGCGGTAGTCCCAGAGTTGTCGCCGGTAGCTCATCTCGTCCAACTCGGCGATGCGCACCCCGTCTTGGTCGGCGGGGATGTGCTTGGCCACAATGTCCATGGCGACCTTGGCGAGATACATGTTTGTGCCAATGCCGGCGGTGGCGGTGATGCCTGTGTTGCGCAGCACATCGCGGATCATGGTGATGGCCAGCTCGTGGGCCGTCATCTTGTAGGTGCCGAGATAGCCTGTCACGTCCATGAAGACCTCGTCGATGGAGTAAACATGGATGTCCTCCGGCGCAATGTATTTGAGGTAGGTCTGATAGACTTTCGTGCTGACGTCAATGTAGTGTGCCATGCGTGGCGGGGCGGCGATGTAGTCAATTTCCCAGTCCGGGTGGGCGGCCAGCTTGGTGGCGTCAGCCGACTTGCCCGTGAAATGTCCACCGGCTTTGCGCTTCCGCTCGCGGTTTACCTCGCGCAGGCGCTGTATGACCTCGAAAAGACGCGCCCGCCCTCCGATGCCATGCTCCTTCAGTGAAGGCGACACCGCCAGGCAGATGGTCTTCTCCGTGCGGCTCACGTCCGCCACCACGAGGTTGGTGGCCAGCGGGTCGAGCCCACGGTCAACACACTCGACGGAAGCATAGAACGACTTCAAGTCAATGGCAATATAGGTGCGGGGCTGGGTGGACATGTCGGTGTCGGTTCGGCGGCAAAATTACGCTTTTTATAGATTCCCATTGTTCTTTTTTTGTGTTTAAAACAGGTCGGCTCAGGATCTGCATTTTAAGGAGGATCTCATCCTTTTCGCACACAATTATTTCTTATTTTTGCAACCGCTAAACAGAACGCTGTGAAAATGTGTCATTCCTTCTCCCTTAAAATCGCGCTCACAAGCCTGCTCTGCCTGCTTGTCACATACTGTGGCAGGGCCCAAAATGTTGGAGTCATCCCCGCACCCCAGCATGTGGAATTCCTGTCGGACACCTGTCTGATTTCCGGAAACACTCCTGTGGTGAAACATCTTGTGGACAAACTTCCCGTTGACACGAACATGGACCAGGGCTATATTCTGGAAATCCTGCCCGACCGGGTGTTGATGACCGCCACCACCGAGACGGGACTCTACTATGCGGGACTCAGTCTGGACCAGCTGCGCCGCCATTTCCACGGTCAGGTGCCGTGCATGAAGATCACCGACTATCCGGCCTTGAAATACCGCGGATGGATGGACGACATCAGCCGCGGCCCCGTGCCCACCATGGAGTTCCTCAAGCGCGAGATCGCCACGCTGGCGCAGTACAAGATGAACTTCTTCAACCTCTATACCGAGCATTTGTTCAAGTTGGACGACTATCCGGACATCGCGCCCGCCGACGGGCTGACTGCTGAGCAGGTCAAAGAGCTGGAGGAGTACGCTGCCCAGTTCCACATCGAGTTCTTCGGAAACCAGCAATGTCTCGCCCATGCTGAGAAAACTTTGCGCATCCCCTTCTACCAGGATATGGCCGACACCAAGGTGAATGTGAATCCCGGCGCTGACAAAACCCGTGAATTCCTGCAATACCAGCTGGAAACCGTGGCGAAAGCCTATAAATCCCCCTTCTTCAACATCAATTGCGACGAAACCGAGGCGTTGGGCAACGGCAAGGCGCGTGGCTATGTGGAAAGCCACGGCGGTGCTTCGCAGGTCTATGTGGACCACATCCGTTGGGTGCACGACATCCTGCGTAAGCAGGACAAGCGGGTGATGATGTGGGGTGACATCGCCGCCAAGGACCCGACCATTGTGGCGCAGTTGCCCGGTGATATGATGCTGATTGTCTGGATGTATGCCCCCTCCGACAGCTATGAGGATATGTTCGAGCCCTTCACCAAGGCGGGCTTCGACTTTATGGTGGCGCCGGGGATGAGTATGTGGGGCACCGTCTTTCCCAGTTACGACACCTACACCAAGAACATCGCTAACTTGGTGCGCGATGGCCACCGGCACGGCACCGTCGGGATGATGAACACCGCTTGGGACGACTCTGGAGAGTCGCTCTTCAACACCACCTGGCACGGCATGACATGGGCCGCCGAGATGGCCTGGAAACCCTTGAAGGAGACCGTGCTTGACAAGGCGGATCAGGAGCGCGCAGCCCGTCTGGAGGACTTCAACCGCCGCTTTCAGGAACAATTCTATTATCCCGACGAGGTCCGCGAGCTGATGAGGCTCTACGAAAGCTGCGACATCCCGATGTTTTTCCAGAACAGTTCTCTGTATGAAAGCATCTGGGACAATTACGCCTCCAAGGTGAGTCCTGAGTATATCGACAAGAACGAGAAAATTCTGCAACAGAGCCACCAGCTATTTGGCAAAATCCCTCAAAAGTGGGATATGGACCCTCTCCACAATGCTGTGGCGCGCTTCTTGCCCTATGTGTTCTATCGGCAGGATTATGTGATGCGGCGCAACATCTTCCGTTACAACCTCCATCGCTATTTGTCAGGAGACAACAGCATTTCCGCCAGTGAGTTACTTTTTAGAAGAGACGAACTGATACGTCAACTGCACCTGATCAAACGCGCCTATTTGCAGCTTTGGGACGAGGAGTGCCGGCAGTACAGCCGCGATATTGTGGAGGCCCGTTTCGACCGCGCAGCGCAGGAGTTGCTGGATATTCCGAACCACGTCCTCATCCAGTCGGAGTTGAACGACCAGGGAGAGGCCGTCATCACGATGCGCACTCCGTTCGGTGGGCGGGAAATCTACTATACGCTCGACGGGCGCGCCCCGCAGCAGGGGGAGAACCCCTACAACAGCCCCTTTACCATTGACCATTCCGCCAACATAAAGGCGATGACACGCAACGCGATGGGCGAAGATGTGGTCACCGAAAAGTATGTGCTGTTGCATAAAGGGTTGGGCAAGATTACCCGTTTGAACACGCAGTATGCTACCTATCGCCCTCAATATGAGGCCTCGGGCACGCAGGCGCTGGCCGACGGGCTTGTCGGTGGCGATACCTACGACGACGGCCGTTGGCAGGGATATTGGGGCTCCGACATCGATGTGGAGTTCGACTTCGGGAAAAGCGTGCGCCTTGACCATCTCAAGTCCCGTTTCTTCCAAAACATCCACGATTGGATCATGGCCCCGACGACCGTGGAGCTGTATGTCTCCAAGAACGGCCGTGACTACACTCTGTATCGAACCCTGGAGGTGTCGGGCGTGGACCATCATGCCACAGGTGGCGGGATATACACACTGCAGGCCGACGGCCTTGGACTGAAAACCCGCTATGTGCGTGTGGTGGTCAAAAACGCAGGAGCGCTGCCCGCCTGGCACCAGGCCCCAGGACAACCCTCGTACCTGTTCTGCGATGAAATGATTTGGCAATAACCTTTTAAGTTTATATTCATGAAAAGAACATCCTTTGTTTTGTCGATGGTGGTCGCTGCAGTGGCATCCTCTTTCGCGCAGGGCGACTGTGGCACGGTGACCGACCGCGACGGCAATGTCTATCAGACAGTGCAGCTTGGCAGCCAGTGCTGGATGCGTGAAAATTTGCGCGTCACCCATTTCCCGGACGGCAGACCGTTGAAACTGGGTGCTGAGACATCTTCGACGGAGTTTTTCTACTATTACCCCAACGGTGACTCCACATTGGTTTCCCGATACGGTCTGCTGTACAGCTGGAACACCTGCTTGACGGGCAAAAAGCCGACCGAGGCTGTGCCCAGTGGCATCCAGAGTCTCTGTCCCGATGGCTGGCACCTGCCCTCCAACTTCGAGTGGATGAATCTGGAGGACTTTTTGGGCTACAAGGAGGAGCATCGGTGCGGCAGCGATGTAAACAATGTGGCCAAGGCGATGGCCTCTCACGAGGATTGGGTTTACAACTCTTTCTCGCCTGCGCCCGAATGCAGCATCGCGGACGGCTCAAAAGCGAACAACTCCTCTGGCATGGATGTGCTCCCTGCCGGCAACTTCTTCCACACTTTTGACGGCTTCGGCGTTGATGCCGGCTTCTGGACCGCCTCCGACGGCAGCGATGTGACGGCGCCCATACACCATTTCTATGTGACCAACGCCACCGTCGAGATCAACTGCACGCCCAAGGAGGCTGCGTATTCGGTGAGATGCATCAAAGACTAAGCCGGAAGCTCAAAGTGTTGCTTGGGAGGTATGGAACATGAGTCCGGTTAATGCCAAATGCCCACCACTCTCCTCACTTGCTTTGGTTTCCCGTTGGCGTTCCACCAGCTGACAAGCGCCACGTATGAACCTGACGGCAGCAGTTGACCATTGTTGTCGGTGCCGTCCCAGCGAACAACGGCTTCCACACCGCAGTATTCGTTGTTGACCAACATCCGCACGGGATGCCCGTGGCGGTCGAAGATTTGTATCGACAGCCGATTCTCCAATTGTGTAAAGTTGAAGGTGAACTCGGTGTAGTCGTCGAAGCCGTCGTTGTCAGGGGAAAAGACCGGCGGGGTGACGGAGATGTCGTCGCGGGGCAATTCGATTCCCCTTTGTGAGTTCTCATATCCAGGGGTGCCGAACCCGGCGGTGGAGGCAGCGGAGTGCCAGTTGTCATCATCCTGCGTGGGCGCATCTGTGCGGAGGCGTTCCAAACTCACCCCCTCGTCCGAGATCAGGCCCGCGTGGTGCATCTTCTCGTTGTAGGCAAAGCGGTCGAGAACCTGCAGCCCAATGTCGGTGAGGAAGACCACACCCTCGGCGTTGGCGTAGGCTGGCAGCGAGTCGCACGCCTGCAAAGCCTGTGGATCACGGCAAAAGTAATGCTCTGACGTGTGGGCGCGGTCCTTGCACAGTACGCAATATTCTCCCGGGAAGAGTTGACGTCCCGAACTGACGGCAATCGCGGCTTTGTTGGGCAAAGTGTCCCCGCCGGAGCCAATTTTGACCTCCTTGAGGTCGATGACTTTGTCGGAGCGGTTATAGATTTCCACAAAATCGGCATCCGCACCCTCAAAGGGGTGGGGTAGTATCTCGTTGATGACTATGTCGCCGTGTATTGGCGGCTCGCTCACGCCGACGGGCAGGCTCTCCGCCCGTATGGCGTTGCCTGCGCAATCGCACAGTGGTCCGTTCATGGAAAGCGTATAACGCACGCCCATACGCAACGGCTCTGCTGTCTGGATGTCAAGGGCGTCGAAGTTGGGTGGAACCTCCCTGATGTCGAGTATGTCCATGCGAGGCTCCAGAGTGATCCAGTCATGCGGCAATGGCGACGGCGGTTGCACCGGTTCTGTGAAAAAGAGCCGTATGGTGCTGCTGTCCAGGAGGGTGAGTCGCTGCAGCCCGGGTGGCTCGTAATCCCCGATATCCTGATGGGCTGCGTTGGGTGCGCCCGGCGTGCCCCCGGATGGTGACACGGAGGAATTCCAGTTTTCGCGACCTGTGCAGGGCAGTTCTTCGTCCAACATCTCCAGCGACCAACCGCCGTCCCGCTTGATGCTCTCCGTGTGCCATGAATTGCGGAATGTCACAGAGTGGATGACCTGCCCGTCAGCATTGTAAAGCGTCAGGCTCTGCCCGCCATCCGTGATGCTGAGCGATGACAGTGTGGCGAGATTTGCGCAGAGGGGCAAGAAATCCGTCTTGAATTTCTCCGCGATGACCAAGCAATATCCCGCGCTGTCCAGTGTGATATCCGGCAGGTTTTTGACCGTGTTCCCAATCTTAAGCTTCCATCCGTTTAGTGTGCATGAATGCGGCAGGCGATTGTGCAGCTCTATGTATTCCGCGGCAGGAAGGCCGATGACGGGCGTCGGGTCGGCCATGATCTCATGGATGACGATGTCGTAGCGTCCAATCTCTTGGGCCTGTGCGGTCCAGACAAGCATACATAGCAAAATGAGCAGTTGATTTTTCATTTCGTTTTTGTTTGAGTTCCTGTTTGCAAAAATAGTATCTTTGCAGTCAGAAGTCAAGTTTTGTTAATAACTTTTAAAAAATAGTATAAAATTATGAAAATAGCATTGGTTGGAGCCACTGGATTAGTAGGTGGTGTTATGCGTAAAGTACTGGAGGAAAGAGGATTCGGGCTTTGCGAATTGATTCCTGCCGCATCTGCCAAGTCGGTGGGTAAAAAGGTGACATTTGCGGGAAAAATGTGTAATGTGGTCTCTGTTGAGGACGCCATTGCGCAGGCCCCTGAGTTCGCCATTTTCTCGGCCGGCAGCGGTCCGTCGCTGCAATATGCGCCGTTGTTTGCTCAGAAAGGCACAGTGGTCATCGACAACTCGTCGGCATGGCGCAGTGACCCCGACATCCCATTGGTGGTCCCGGAGATCAATGGCGACGTGATTCGCCCCACCGACCATATCATTGCCAACCCGAACTGCTCGACCATCCAGATGGTCATGGCGTTGGCACCGTTGCACAAGCGCTATCGCATCAAGCGCATTGTCGTCTCCACATACCAGTCCATCACGGGCACGGGCATGAAGGCCGTCAACCAGTTGACCAAGGAGCGTGCGGGCGAGCCTTGCGACCGTGCCTATCCGTATCAGATAGACATGAACCTTTTTCCGCATGGCGGCACGTTCGAGGAGAACGGCTATACCACGGAGGAGACCAAGCTTTTGAACGAGACTCGCAAGATTTTGCGCGACAATGAGATCGCTGTCTCCGCCACGGTTGTCCGCGTACCTGTCACAGGCGGCCACTCGGAGTCGGTGAACGTGGAGTTCTACGAGGAATATGAGTTGTCCGACGTGTACAGCTTGCTGAACGACATGCCCGGCGTTGTCGTCCAAGACAACCCCGCCGAGAATATTTATCCGATGCCGTTGTTCGCCAAGGACAAGGACGAGGTCTTCGTGGGCCGTGTCCGCCGCGACTTTTCCCAGCCTAAAACATTGAATCTTTGGGTGGTAAGTGACAACCTCCGCAAAGGTGCCGCCACCAATGCCATTCAAATCATGCAAATGTTGTTGAAAAGGTAGGATGTCGGTAGTTGGTAGTTGAAATTATTAACTTATTAACTTCATTGATACTTCACAATAAAATTCAATATTTCCCGTTTCATGGGACGCGGTTTTTTTAGTATTTTTACTGCCTTTATTCTTGTATGATGAAAAGAGTGCTATTGACCTTGGTAGCAGCTGTTTGCCTGACGGCACCCCTTGCTGCTCAAAACGATTTTGAAATTGCAAAGAATGTGGACATCTTTGTCTCCATTCTCAAGGAGTTGAATGACAAATATGCTGACGAGATCTCGCCCGGAGCATTGACGCAAACCGCCATTGATGCGATGCTCAACTCGTTGGACCCTTATACGGTTTACTATCCGGAGTCTGAAATCGAGGATTTCCGGATGATGACCACCGGGCAATATGGCGGCGTGGGTGCCCTTATCCAGCAACATGGCAAGGATGTGGTGATTTCCGAACCGTATGAGGGAACGCCCTCCCAGAAGTCCGGCCTTCGCGCCGGTGATGTGGTACGCAAGGTGAACGGACAGTCTCTGGAGGGCAAAAGCTCCTCCGACGTGAGTGCGGCCATGAAGGGACAGCCGGGTTCCACACTCGTGCTGGAGGTCTATCGCCCGTCCGAGAAGAAAAACCTCACATTCAACATCGTGCGTGAGGAGATTAAGATGCCCAATATTCCTTACTCCGGCATGCTTGACAAAGAGATCGGCTATGTGAAACTGGACCAATTCACCGAAAAAGCCGGCTCCGAGGTGCGCGAGGCCTTCATGAAGCTCAAGGAACAGGGCATGAAATATTTCATCCTTGACTTGCGTGACAATGGCGGCGGCCTCCTCAACGAGGCTGTCAACATTATGAACATCTTCGTGGACAAAGGCGTGCAGATTGTGGAGACCAAGGGTAAAATTCCCGAGCAGCAGCGCGTTCACAAGACAATGTCGTCCGCCACGGACAAGGATATCCCGGTGGTTGTCCTCGTGAACGAGCACAGCGCTTCCGCCTCCGAAATTGTGTCGGGTGCCTTCCAAGACCTCGACCGCGGTGTCATTGTGGGCAAGAAGAGTTTCGGCAAGGGACTCGTCCAGAACGTGCTCCCGTTGGATTACAACACCTCCCTGAAAATCACTGTGGCCAAATACTATATTCCCTCGGGCCGCTGCGTGCAGAATATCGAATATTTCGACAAGGACACGACCAAGGGGGCCTTCAAGATCCCCGACTCCCTCGCGGTGGCGTATAAGACCAAAAACGGCCGCACCGTCTATGACAAGGGCGGCGTCGAGCCCGACGTGGTCACGGAAGACAGCTTGCTCAGCGAGATCCTGCTCTCGCTGGTCACTCACAACTTGGTGTTTGACTTCGCCAACGACTATCGTGCCAGACACGAATCCATCCCGCCCGCCGACCAATTCACGGTGGACGACAAGCTCTACCAGGAGTTTGTCGATTTCCTGAAGGATAAAGATTATTCTTACAAGACGGTTACCGAGGAACTTCTGGAAAAACTCAAGAAGGCTGCGGAGGAAGACCGTGTTTTCAAGGACATCGAGCCGTATTTTAATCAGCTGAAAGAAAAGTTGGAGAAGGAAAAACAGGAAGACCTGACGCGATACAAAGACGAGATCAGCAAGTATCTCGCTTCCGAAATTGTAGTGCGCTACTATTACCAGAAAGGCCGCATTATCAATATGCTGAGCGAGGATAAGGACATCGCCGTGGCCAAGGAGATCCTTCTCGACAAAGCCCGTTATAATTCCATCCTCTCCCCCAAAAAATAGTCGGGTTTGACACGCGAACAGGTTCATCATATAATATATGTCGCAGGCACGATGCTGTTGGTCGCTTCGATGCCTTTGTCCCATTTTCTTATGGGGCTGACCTCTTTCATCCTTTTCTTGAATTGGCTGGCGGAATGGAATTGGAAAGAGAAATGGACGAACTTGAAAACCAATAGCGAAGGATTGGTTTTCGCGGGATTGTTTGTAGCCTGCCTGCTGGGACTTTTTAAAACCGAGGATTGGGCATTTGCATCGCATAATTTGCTGTCGAAACTGCCGTTGCTTTTCGCTCCCATTGTGATAATCACCACCAGGCCGTTCTCTAAAAAAGAGCTGAACTGGGTGATGAATGCCTTTGTGGTCAGCACGGTGTTCTGCTGCGTTTGTTCCATTGTCTATTGGATGACCCACACCGTGTCGAATATCCGGCAAATTTCCGTCTTCATCGACCATATAAGGTTCAGTCTCTGCATCGATTTGTCCATCGTTTTTTGTTTTTATTTCCTGACGCAAGTTCGGCAACGTCGATGGCAGAATTGGATCTATTTCGGCCTCATTCTCTTTCAGATGGCCTACCTGCTCTTTGCCCAGACGCTCACGGGGATTATCATCTTGGCGGTTTTGTTTGTCGTATTCCTGTTCTATACCTTGATTTCCATGCCCGCAGGTTGGAAACGCGTCGTTTCGTTATTGGTCTTGTCGGCGGCAATCTCCGTGGGGGCGTTTTACACGGGTGACATTTGTTATGAATACTTCAAGAACAAGGATGAAAATATCACGGCAACCCATACGGCTTTGGGAAATGAATATGAGTTTGACGAAGACACGCCCGTGGAAAGTGGACATCGGATCGGCTATTATGTCTGCAAGCCGGAGTTGCAGACTGCGTGGGCACTTCGTTCCGACACCCTCTATGACGGTCTGATCGAGCAAACCCTGATTCGTTATCTCAATTCCAAGGGCTTGCATAAGGACTATGCGGGCGTGATGGCCCTGAATGAGGAGGATGTGCAAAATGTGGAACGCCATATCGCCAATTACGACTATACCCGGCCTTTTGGCCTGCGTCGTGCCCTGTATCAGAACTTTTTCAGTTTGTCCATGTTCTGGCAATATCGCTACATTGACAATTCCACGTTGTTGCAGCGCATTGAGTTGTGGCGGGCGTCCATTGCTGTTGTGAAAGACAATTGGCTGCTGGGCGTTGGCATCGGTGATTTCAAGCATGCGCTTGACGAACAGCTCGCTTCCCAAAATTCCGTTATTGCCTATAAACAGAACCGAGGCAGCCACAGCCAGTTCTTGACCTATTGGCTGATGGGCGGCGTGTTTTTGGTCTTGTACTTCCTTTTTGTTTTGATTTTCCCCTTCTTCAAGATGCGGAAAAAAATCGACCTGCTTTTCATCTCGTTGATCATCATTATTTTCGTTTCGTGCATTGCGGAAGACACGATTGAGACGCAAACAGGCAGGATGCTTTTTTCCGTGTTTGCACCACTGTTCCTCTTCCATCCGGTGGATTCGGAAAATCAGGGACAGGATAGTTAGAGTAATCCGGCAAATTGGTTTTACAGCACCGTGATGTCGCCTTTGCCTTCACGGAGGACCTCGACTTGCTCGTTAGTGCAATCCACCACGGTGGAAGGAATGTTGTCGCCGTAGCCGCCGTCAATGACAATATCGACATCGTTGCCGTAACGTTCGTGAATCAGTTCGGGGTCGGTGGTGTATTCCAGAACCTCGTCATCGTCTTTTACAGAGGTGGAAAGGATGGGGTGCCCCAGTTGCCGCACGATTTCGCGCACGATATTGTTGTCGGGCACGCGGATGCCGACTGTCTTCTTGTTGCTTTGCAGCAGCTTGGGGACGTTGTTGTTGGCATTCAGAATGAATGTGTAAGGCCCTGGCAGCACCTTCTTCATGATTTTGAAGATATGGTTGGGAATGGGGCGGGTGTAGTCGGACAAGTTGCTCAAGTCGTGGCTGATGAAGGTGAGCGCATTTTTCTTCTTCTTGTCACCCAACAGGGCGATGATGCGCTCGATGCTCTTGGGCTTGAATATATCGCACCCGATGCCGTAGATGGTGTCGGTCGGATAGATGACGATGCCGCCGTCGCGCAGGCATTCCACGACCTGGCCTATGGCCCTCTGGTTGGGGTTCTCGGGATAGATTTTCAATAACACTTGGCTCGAATTTTCGGTTTCTGATATGATGTAAGGGAAGTCCCCTTGACAGCAGGCTACAAAAAAGGGTAAGCTACTTGTATCGCATCGCTACAACCGACGTACCCTTGCTGTATTCCTACCCTGGGGGAGTTAGAAGGGAGCAGATCGTACAAGACTTACCCGGCGGCAAAAGTAGGAAAAAAAACGATAAATTCCCTAATAACCTAAAATTTTAAGCATCGACTTGTAACTCTGTTCTTTAGCGAACAATTTGGTGCAGATTTCGCCATCCTCGTCACGGTAAATGATGATGTGTTTCGGAGCAGGAGTGAGGCAATGTTGTATTCCGCCGTAGCCGCCAAGGGCTTCTTGGTAGGCGCCCGTGTTGAAGAGTCCGATGTATTGGATGTCATCGGAATCCTCGCCTGGATAGGCTTCCGACTCTATTTTGGGAAGGAAGACGGCATTCAGATGCGCCTCGGAGTTGTAGTAGTCCTGACTGTCGCAGGTGAGGCCGCCCAAGAACACTCGTTCGTACTCACGGTCCCAATGGTTGATGGCAAGGATGATGAATTGCTGGTTGATGGCCCAGGAGTCGGGCAGAGTGGTCATGAACGAGCTGTCGATCATGTTCCACAGCTCACGGTCATTCTGGCGCTTCTGCTGCAAGATGGAGAAGAGCACAGCGCTGGCCTCGCCCACGGTGAACGAACCGAACTCGGTGAAGATGTCCGGCTCCTCCACACCCTCGCGGTTGCAGATCTGCTTGATTTGGGAGACTATCTCCTCCGCCATGTACTCATAGTCGTATTCAAAGGAGAGCGAGTTCTTGATGGGGAACCCGCCGCCGATGTTCAGGGAGTCCAACTCGGGACAGCGCTTCTTCAGCTCACAATACATGTTGACACACTTGGTGAGCTCGTTCCAATAGTATGCCGTGTCGTGAATACCTGTGTTGATGAAGAAATGGAGCATTTTCAGGTCGAACTTGGGATTGTTCTTGATTTTTTCTTCATAAAACGGGATGATATCATTGTAACGGATGCCAAGACGTGAGGTGTAGAACTCAAAACGCGGCTCTTCTTCAGCTGCAATACGGATTCCAACCCTGCATTTGGTGTTGACATATTTGTCAACCAGGTCGAATTCCTTTTTGCTGTCCAAGACGGGTATCGTGTTCACAAACCCTTTTTCCAGCATGGCTGATATGTTGTCAATGTATGGTTGTTTCTTGAATCCGTTGCAAAGAATATAGTTGTCTTTCTCGAACAATCCATTTTCGTTTAGCGTTTCCACCAAGTTCAGATCAAATGCGGATGATGTCTCGATGTGAACTTCGTTCTTGAGCACTTCAGACATCACAAACTCGAAATGGGAACTTTTGGTGCAGTAGCAATAGTGATAGGAGCCTTTGTAATCGGACTTCGCGATGGCAACATTGAACCAACGTTTCGCCTTCTGAATGTTCTGTGAAATCTTGGGCAAGTAGGTGATCTTGAGCGGCGTGCCATATTGTTTGATGATGTCCATCAGTGGTACGTCATTGAATAAGAGTTCGTTGTCTTCCACGTCGAACTCCTCTTGGGGAAACTCATAGGTCTGGGAGATCAGGTCGATGTACTTGGTTTTCATTGTAAAATCCGATTAAGTTAATATGACTGCAAAAATATAAAAAAAGAAATACGGATTGACAAAAAAATGCCAATCCGTATGAATTGGATTGATTTTTTTTCTATGAAGTGAAATTATTCGTGGTCGCGACGATTTTCGCATTCGCAAATGTCGGTGAAAAGTATTTGTGTCTTCGGCAACAGCTTTTCCATCGCCTCTAATTCTGACTTTCGGATGGGTATTTGTCGAATATCGAGTGTTTGAAGCGTGTTTTCCAATGCTTTGATGCTTTCGGGTAGAAAATACATCGGATTATCCCAGACATCGATTGAGGTGAGTTGTTTGAGCTTTGATATGGAGTCAGGAAGTGTTTCGAGCAGATTGCGACTTGCAGTCAGCTTGCGCAGTTCGGTGAGCTGGCCGATGGTGTTGGGGAGGTGAACCAGCTTGTTCCGGTCCAGGTTCAGATATTGCAAATGCCGGAGTTCTCCGATGCGTTGGTTAAGAATGCAGAGACGGCAACCCTTGACGGTCAGTTCACGCAGTTCGGTAAGCTCAAACAGTTCTTCGGGCAGCGAGTCGCGTTTGGACAGCTTGGTGAGCTTGAGCCGATAGACGGGTCCGGTGGCCTGCAGGGCCTCTTCGATGGAGGTGTAGGTGCGGCCGTCGTCGTTGGGTCCATAAAGCAGGACAGCTGTTTTTTGGGCTGATGCAGTTATGCTGAACAGATAAAAACAAACAAGCCACATGGCCGAAACCATGCGGCTTGTGTTGATATGTTTTTTATTGAATGAAGACATTTCTTTCAGGATAACTAAGACATGTGCAATTCGTGCCCCATCTTGTCCTGTTTGGTCTTGAGGTATCTTTTGTTGACCTCGTTGGGCGGGATGATGATGGGCACGGTCTCGGCGATGGTGATGCCATGGGCGGTGAGGCCGACGCGCTTGGCAGGGTTGTTGCTGATGAGGCGGATGTTGGTGGCGCCAAGGTCGCGCAGGATTTGCGCCCCGATACCGTAGTCGCGCTCGTCAGCCTTGAAGCCGAGTTCAAGATTGGCCTCCACGGTGTCGCGTCCCAACTCTTGCAGGTGGTAAGCGCGCAGCTTGTTGACCAAGCCTATACCACGGCCCTCCTGACTCATGTAGAGGATGAGTCCGGCGCCCTCTTTGTCAACCATCTCCATGGAGCGGTGCAGCTGGTCGCCGCAATCGCACTTGCAGGAACCGAAGATGTCGCCCGTGGCGCAGGAGGAGTGGACGCGCACCAGAACGGGTTCGCCCTCTTTCCATTCACCTTTCTTAAGCGCCAGATGGGTGGCGCCGTTGTTGAGTTGGGTATAGGCGATCAGGCGGAAGTTGCCCCATTGTGTGGGCAGGTTGACTTCCTGTTCCTTGCGGATGAGCTTTTCGTTTTGGAGGCGGTAGGCGATGAGCTTCTCGATGCTGGTGATGTTGAGGTCGAAGCGTTCAGCCACTTCAAGCAGCTGGGGCAGGCGGGCCATGGTGCCGTCGGGGTTGATGATCTCGATGAGGGCACCCACAGGGGTGAGCCCGGCCAAGCGGCAGAGGTCAACGGCAGCCTCGGTGTGCCCGGCACGCACAAGCACGCCGCCATCGCGGGCACGCAAGGGGTTGACATGGCCGGGGCGGCCGAAGTTGTGCGGTCTCATCTCTGCATCCGCCAATGCCTTGATGGTGGCAGCGCGGTCGTGCATGGATACGCCCGTGGTGCAGCCGTGCTCCAAGAGATCAACGGTTACCGTGAAGGGCGTGCCGAGCAGCGAGGTGTTGTTCGACACCTGCATTTCCAAGCCCAACTCTTCGCAACGCTGCTGTGTCATCGGGGTGCAAAGCACTCCGCGACCGTATTGCATCATGAAATTCACCTTTTCGGGCGTGATTTTCTCCGCCGCAATGATAAAGTCGCCTTCGTTTTCTCGATCCTCGTCGTCCACGACGATGATGAACTTGCCGGCCTTGAGGTCTTCCAGGGCCTGCTTAATGCTACATAGTTCTTTCATTATAAATTTTGAATGTTCAAGGTTTTCAAAAGAGTCTCCTCAGGCATGAAAAAAACATCGCTATCGGATCTCGGTTTTGACTACTTTCATGCCTCGCACCATCCAGCGCGTGCCCGCCACACTGCCGTTCTTGCGGTAGCGCAGGGCAATGCGTACATTGCCGCCGCTCAAGTCGGGGAAGGAAAGGGCGTTGCTCAAGGCAAAGTCGCCGGGGAAGACGTTGATGTTGGGGTTGAATGGATGCCAATCGTTCTCATTGAACTCACCGCCGTCAGTGTAGGTGGTGGAGTAGTAGGCCTGGTAGTAGGTGGCTGGACTGCCGCCCACGTTGTTGGCATGGTCCACATACAGAAGCGCGCCATTCAGCTCGTTCGCGCTCAGAACAGGCGAGATGAGCCAGTCGTCGCAGTTGTCGTCGGTGGAGTTATGGTAGAGGAATTGGTTGCCGTTGTAGGTTTGATATTTCCAACTGTTGTTGTTGGGATATTGGCTCCAACCGCCTGCGGTGAGTGAGTTCTCGTTGAAGTTGAACTCTTGCAGGACGATCTCCTGTTCGGTGACGGCAGCTTGTACATCCTCCTTGGTGCGGAGCGTAAGTTGGTATTCGGAATTATAGACGCTGAGGATACCGTAGAGACAGTACTCCTTGCTTGCATCAATGACAATGGAACGGAAGTTGGCGTAGTTGGATGTGCGCACAATGACGGTGGCACCGCCGATATATACCTCGCGGTCCATCGTGAAGTCGTCGTTGGCCAACGGCTCTCCGTCGTACTTGCTGTCGAATTTGCATCCGTTGATCTTCACTAAACAGTTGATATTCTCGGCGGTGAGCTGGTTGCTGCCCGTAATTTCAATGGGATTCGCCACGAGAGGGTTGGTAGGGTCGGGGAGACCGTCCTTGTGGATGTAGCGGTTGAGGGCATTCTGGTTGATACGCCCCACGGAGGTGGGATATTTCCAGCCGATTTGTGGCTTGTTGTGATAGTCGCCCACGATGAGTCCACGGCAGTCGAGGTAGATGGTCTGCCCCACAGGGTAGTCGTTGTAAAGCCCCGTGCGGTCGATGGAAATCTCAATGCCGCCCGTCTCATCCTGGATGGTCATGTACTTGTAGCAGTTGCCGCCCTCGTCGGAGCTGACCACCACGGCCTTGACGATGAACGGCTCGTCCCAGCGGCAGATGGAGTCTTGGGCGCCGGAGCCGAGCGAGGGGTGCATGGCCTTGATGTCGGCGATGGTGTGGTTGGCGGCAGGGCCGTTGTAAACGGGGACTTGAAACTCGGGTTCTTCCCACTTGTTGCAGGAGGTGAACAAGCCAGCCATCAGAGCTGACAATAAGATTATATAGGTGCTGATCTTTTTCATATTGGATGGTTATTTTGCTAAGCCGGTAATCGTGATATTGTTGATAGCCCATTGGACATTGTTGCCTTTTGTCTTGAAGGCAATACGGAAATTCTCCGTCTGTGCTCCTTCGGGCAGGTTGAAAGTTTCATGCATAAAAGTGTTTATTCCATCCGCAGTGTTAAAGACGAGCGGGATCCAGAGGGTTGTGGTCACATCGCCAGTATAAGAAGGCGTATAGTAGCACATCATCTGTGAAGCATTAAAGCCTTGCGGCGCACGATGCGAGAATTCCAGTGTCGGATCGGTGACATTGCTCAGATTGATGACCGGAGAAATCAACCAGCTTCCCTCAAGGGCGGGGCCATTGAAATAGAATCCAATGAAGCTGCTGTTGTTTATGATGGACCAGTCAGCCCCATGGATCCAACCATCTTCAAAAGCAGTGGGGTAGTTGACGCTGAAGATGGTCTGGGTTTGCTGCGGAATCACAAAATCCTGCACGTCGTCCAGATCGCGAATCACGATTTGTACGGTGTTGTTGTAGCGCGTGAGGATGCCGACCACGGTGCCGTTGCCGGTCGGGAGCATCTCATTGATGAAGTCTGCATAGTTGGAGGTGCGCATCGTGATGGTGGTGCCGTCAATCATTTCGATGTCGTGGCTGGTGGCTGCGTTGGGGTCGCAGTAGGTGGCCATGCCGCCTTCCACGAAGTGGCATGTTTCTAATTTCACCAACCGGTTGTACCAACTGTCTGGGATGTCGTTGGCGTTGGGGACGGAGGTCAGCACGATCTGCGGCTCGAAAGGTTGGGGCGTGCCGTCACAGGCAATGTAGCTGCTGATTTTTCCGGAAGGGATGGCCTGCATGGCGTCGTTGGCCCATATACCCAATTGCGGCAACTTGCGGTAGTCGCCCAAGTCAAGGCCGCCACAGGTCACATAGACGCGCTGTCCGACTTTGAATTTGTTGTACAGGGCGGTGTTGTTGATTTTGATTTGGATGCCGCCGGTTCCATCCTCGATGTTGATGTATTTGTAGCAGTTTCCGTGTTTGTCAGAGGTGGTGACGATGCCCGTGATGATGATGTCGCTGGAGTCCGGGATGTGGATGTAGGAGTCCAGGGAACCGATTTCGTGCATGGCAAGCAGTTCCGCAATGGTCGTGTTGGCTTTTAAATCAGAGTGCGGCACGGGAGCGATGTCGGGTGTCAAGTCGCAGGATGCGAAAAGCACGACAGCCAAAATCCAAAGAGTGTGTTTAAATATTTTCATTGTATTGTTTTTTCTGTTAAAGATGTTACGAATGTACTTGCCCTGTTAGTTGAAGGTGAAGTTGATACCGAGGTAGAAGGTGGTTCCGAAAGCATAGTAGTATTTGTTGCCAAACTTGTTGACATTATAGCCTGTGAAGTCAAAGCGGTATTGTTCCCAAGCTGTGGTCACGAGGTTCTTGTTGTTGAGCAGGTTGGTGACACTGGCGTTGAAGCCGATAAGGTAGCCGCTCTTGATGCGCCACGACTTGCTGACGGAGACGTCGAGGGTGAACTGCCCTTTCATGCGGGTCTGGTCGGCAATCTGGTGATATAGTTCTGGGTCGGTATAGTAGAGCGACCCTGTGGCGGTGGTGGTCCTGCGCTCGGGGTTAAGGTCGCAGTAGATCTTGTCGAAATAGTTGGCGTTGATGTTGACCCACCAATAGTTGTGGTTGAACTTGAGTCCGGCGGTGGCGGCCACCTGCGGGGTGCCGGCAACATGGAAGTTCTTCCAGTAGATGGTGCGGTCAACCGTTTCGCCCTGCATGTCAACACCATTCTCGGCGTTCATGATGCCGTCGGCCTGGTCGGTGTAGCGGTAGTCGCCGTAATTGCCGGCCAAAATAAGTGAGAACATGCTGCCGAGCTTGATTTCGGCGCCGAGTTCCACGCCGATGTGGCGCTGGTCAATTCCAGAGATGGAGTAGTTGACCATGCTGGCATAATCGTCGTGATAGAAGCTGATGAGACGCATGGCATCCATGATTTGAATGAAGTAGGCCGTGGCACGCAGCTTGATGGCGGGATATTTGAGGATGTAGGAGAACTCACCGGAATAGAGCTTCTCGGACGTGATGTTGTCGGCATATTTGTTGCGGATACGCGGGGCCACGAAGGCGTTGAGGACGCCGGGAGCTTGTCTTTGGAAAAGTCCGTTGAGAACAAGGTAGTTGCGGCCGTTGATCTTGTAGGTGACACCGGCTTTCACGGCGGCGTCAAGGAAGTTGCGCTTCTCGGAGTTTCCGTAGGATTCATCCTGCCACCGACCGTTTTTCATGTGGCCGGTACGCCAGAACTCAGTGCCGCCGATTTCTCCGCCAATGTGGAAATCCACATGGTTGTAGGTGAATAAGAGGGAGGCCCAGAGTCGTTGGGTGTAGATGTGGTAGTCGTAGTCGTAGCCGAACACGTCGCCTACGCCGAGGGTGTCGTTGATGTGGTTAAGGTCGTTGTACTGGACGTTGTAGTCGTCGGGGAAATCACCCTCGGAGTACTTGTCCACGTCGAGCCAGTAGCTGCCGCCCAGAAGGTCGTTGATGGTTTTGTAGTTGCGTTGCTTCATGCCGCGGACATCAAGTCCGGCGGCCAGCTTGATGTGGTCCGAGAGGTCTGCATTGAGGTTGGAGCTGCCGCCGATCTGCAGGTGGTCGTAGATGCGGTTCTCCACCATGTACTGGGCGCGCTTGCCCTGCTCGGCGGCAAGTTGGTTGACCTCATAGAGTTTGTCCCAGTTGATCTGGGTGTACGACTGGTCGTTTGTGGTCCAGTAGTTGAGGATTTCGTTGTAAAAGCCGTTGGTGTCGCCGTTGTCGATCTGGTAGGAGGGCAGGTAGCGGTAGTAGTCGGGGCGCGGGTCTGGCACATCGTACCAGTTCAGCGATGTGGTGTTGTTGCGCCCGAAGGTGGCGGCGAGTGTGGAGGATATGTTGATCTTGTTGCTTTTGGGGGCGTAGGTGTGGGTGAGCAGGATGACGGGCTCGCAGACAGTGCGCACGCGGGCGTTGCGCTGCTTGCCCTGATACCAACCCCAATTGGCATTGTAGTAATGGTCGTTGAGCAGGTCGTAGGCCTCCTGCACGGAATTGGACTGCATGCCTCGCGATGTGTAGGAGGCGAAGAGGGCGAGATTGAGCCAGTTATCGGAGTTGAGCTTCTTCTCAGCTGCGAAGAAGCCGCCGAAACTGTTGTAAGTGGTGCCCTCCACGTATGAGAGGTTGTTGCCGAAGCGCGCGGAGAGCGAACCGGCGAATGACCAGCCCTTCTTGGTGACGCCCGTGGCACCGGTCAGGATGAAACGGTTGCTGTAGGTGCGGTTGGTCAGCGAATAGGAGGCTCTGATTTGCCGACGGAAGTTGGTGGCGCGCAGGTTGTAGTTGGTGGCCCCGCCCGCGTTGCCAAAAAGGAACGTCGGCGCATCAAGGTTGTTCAGCGCCTCTGGATAGCGGAAAATGTGGTTGAGGCCGCCCCACTGTGAGTAGGTGGCACGCCCTGTTACCAAACTGTTTGCCGAAAAACCATTCCAGCATACGTTTTGGTACTTGTTGTCCAAACCGCGGTTGCGGAAATAGGCGATACTGAAGGTGTAAGAGGTGTTGTTGGTGTACACGTCTTGCGAGGAGTGCAACAGACCAGGCACATAGTTGCCGGCGTCGCTTTCGTCGTCCTGCCCCTCGCCGACATCGGAATAAGTGTCACCATCCACGCCGGCGCGAGCCGTCGTGTCAGTGGTCGTCTGTTTCTTTTTTTTCTCCCGTGTCTTTCCGTTATCTTGCGAAAAAGCTGTGTTACAGATAAATAAAAATGCAAAGAGCCAGAGTAGAGCTTTTTTCATACTGGATGGTTTTACGTTCGTGAAAAAGTTTGCAAATGTACATATATTTTTTTTTGCATCGGAATTGAAAAGTGTTTTTATTCCATACAACAGATGACAGCGACTTGTTTTTCTTGATATTACATATTTGATGGTACAAATTAGCTCGTGGGTGCCGTTTTGTCGGCCCTCGTGTGGAAAGGACTCAGCTGCGAGAAAAGCGCTGAATAATCGTCCCATCCCTCATTAGGAAAAAAAGAAACCAGGGAGCGGCCATTGTGTCGTTTCCTGGTTTCGTTATTGGTGGAAGGAGCTTACTCTCTTGCCCTCCAGACAATGAAGTTCACTTCCGGTTGTTTCTTCCAATAGGTGAGATAGCCGCCCCACGAATGGAATCCCTCATCTGGGTCGCGGCGGAAACCGTAGGTCTGTCCGCCCACGAGGGCGATGGCATTCTGCACCCCTAAGTCCGCCAGTGCCTGCGCGAAGTCGTGGAACGACTCCTTGTCGAGGCTGCTCACCACCACACTCTGGCCGTTCAGCTCGCACAAGGCGTGCCGTAGCGCTTTGTTCTTGGGGGTGTTCTCTATCATTGTGCCCTGGCTCACCAGCGGGTACTGCCGGAAGAAATAGCCGTCTTTGTTGGTGGTCTCCTCCAACAGGGGAGTGCTTTCTGCCATTCCGAGTTGGATTTTCCCGTCCAGGATGGCGCAGAACCCCTTTTTGGACACCCCTCGCGACAATAACTCGCCCTTCAGGACATACGCCCCCACGATTTTGTGGTTGTCGGCGCGGATGTCGGCGGCTTGGAGTGCGAGTACCAGTGACGAGTTGGTGGTGTCGGGGATGCCGAGTTGGAGTTCCGGCACCGCGTTCACCGGGGTCTGCAGGCGCAAGGGCACGTCGTTGATGGCCGTGTCGCGCACCAAGACCCTCGCGGTCCCGGTCTGCTCCATAGTCGGGGACAGCGGCGCCGACTCCACCGCCGTCTCTTCCACATCGGCGGGTTGGGTGGCTTGGTGACGTATCGACAAAGCGAGGATGACGGCAAGCAACACCGCCGCCGCGGCTATGGCTGCCCAAAACCACCATCGGCGGTAGAGGGGCTTTCGCTTCACCTCCTGACGGCTGATGATGCGGATTTCATCGTCTTTTATGTCTTCGAAATGCTTCATAGCTTGTATTCTTGTTCAACATACTCCTTCAGTTGCCTCAACGCCTCTTTGGATGCCTCGAGATGGAACTTGAAGGCGTGGTTGTCGGATAGGACAATCTGTTTTTTCGCGGGGTTGATGTATGTGAGGAAACGCAGGTTCACAATCAGACTCTTGCCGATTCGCACAAACTCGTTCTCGCCGGAGCCGAGCTGCTCGTGGATGCGGTTCTCAATCACGCCCAGCTGCACGGTCACGGTGCGGCTCTCCCCGTCGCGGGTGTGGATGTCCGAGTAGTTGCCCTCAGAGGCAACATAGACCAAACTCTCCGCAGCTATGCGGACCAGTTCGTTGGTGTTGGAAAGGGTCAGGTATTCGGACATACTCGGAAAAATGTGGCGCAAAAATACATTTTATTTGGGATGATTCCATAGAATCCCTGAAGAGAAGCGTTTTTTTGCCTTTCTTCAGGGCGCCTTTTATTACGAGACTTTGGAAATCACTTTTCCCTTCTGGTCGATGATTACGATAGAGTTCCAGTCTTGCAGCTGCGCCTTGAACAGGGTGGGGGAGATGCCGGTGATGTTGGTGTAGATGGGCGGGGTGATGATCTCGCCCTTGCTGTTGATCAAACCGGAGTAACATCCGACGCGGTATTCGTAAAAATCGGGGTTCAGCACATCCCCGACGTCTTTCTTGCCGCTTTGCAAGTCTGTGTAAGTCTCTTCATAGTAAATGTTGTTGATATAGTCGATGATGCCGTCTTGTACGACGTTCCCGTTGAAGTCAATCTGCTTTTTGAATTCCCCGTCTTTGTACACAATGGCGTAGTCTTTGGCCAAGTGGATGTTGTCGTAGAGTGGCTTGATGACCCAACGCCCCTTGTGGTCGATGACGCCGATTTTGTTGGATGAGTCCGCCACGATGCAATGCCCGTGGTGGAAAACGAATTCCGTGAGCCGATTGCCCCGATAGGAGTACTTGAACTTGATGGCGACTTTGCCTTTGGTGTTCACGAAGCCGATGTATCCGTCTTTCTCCACGGCGGCCAGGCCTTCCGAGAACTCCCACGCCTTGGTGTAGGTTGTGGCGGGCACAATGATTTCGTTGGTCACGATGTTGCAGAACCCGCGTTTCCCTTTTTGGGCAAACAACACGATGGGGTCTTCGTCCTTGTTGCTGGAGTAGTGGCACCATTCGATGTCCTCTACAATGACCTCTTTGGTCTTCGGATTGATGATGTTGATTTTGTTTTTGATGTGCGAGACGGGGCCGTTGTTCGGCTCCTCCCCGTACGCGTAGCTGTACTCCTTTTGTTTCTCCTTGTATTGACGAATCGCGTGGATGAGCACAGGCGTCAGCGCCACTACGGCAATTGCGATGAGGACGAGGATGATTTTGAGATGTTTGTTTCCTTCTTTTTCCATAATTGTTGAGGTTTAGGACTATTATTAATTAATGATTTGGGCGGCAAAAATAGTCCATTTACCCTTCCTTTTCCCACAGGGAAGGCCTCCATTGTATGAAATGAGGGGTGTGTTGTATGAAATGATATTAGCCAGCGGGACGAAATGTTCGCTGTTGTTTGCCAGGGCGTAGTCGTGCTCGGGATTGAAGAGGTAAAGGGCGTGCGGTTTGGCAGTGAGCATTGCCAGACGGGGTGTTAGGCGACGCGCACGGCGGTGCCCGACACGATGACCATCATCACACGACGCCAAGATATTCGTAGATCTGTTTTCCTTCAATGGTGTGAGTAGTGCTTGAAATCATGGTCTCAATAGGTTAGGATGATGGATTGGTTAGTTGGTTATCGTCGGTTGCGCATCATTTGTCGTCGGTTTATCGTCGGTGGCATTCCGGCCTTCCGGTGCGTTAATGAGCATTGAACGGTTCTTTAGCTCATTTCCGATGGCCTTCTGCCAGTCAGCGGCACTCTGCCGCGCCGAGGGCTCTACTTGCCGTATATATTCGTCAAAATCCTCTTGTTTCATCCACTTGGTCTTTATGCTTTCAAGATATTGTCTTTCCTGTTTAAATTATCCAGCCGCAAAGATAAAAAATCCTTTCAAACGGCTGGATAATTTTCTAAAAAAACGTCCATCTCCTTCTATTAAACGTGCATTTAATCTTTGTTCAAATCCTTCATACTCGTATCCTTGTTTCCATCGCGTCGTGGAAATGCCAGATTGCGAAAATTTTGGTATTGAATTACCTATGGATGGAGAAAATGACTCTGAAAAAGTATTATCAGAATGTATCCATACTGAGTATTCTCCTTCACCCAGTGGTCCATATAACACGGGATTGTATCTCTTAATTAACAAATGTTCAGGATTGTAGGTCCGGTCATGGATAACTAAAACAGATTCTTTTCCCTCCAGCTCCTTTCCATCCACAACCCTGTTCTCCGCAAACGCATACACACTGTTCCACGGGAACTTCCCTGCCAGCGGGTCCACCTCCAAAACCGCCCGATGCGGGTGTCGTGCATGCGGTACTCGAAGGCGTGCAACGCCCCTTCTCCAAGCACCTCATTATCAGCCTCCTGCCCGTTGAAAAAGTACCGATACCCCCCATAGCGGGAAGAGGGAATTTTGGGCGAGTATGTGGCAGTGTGGTTCATAGCGCGAAGACGATGGATTATGAAGTCTGTTTCTCCAACAAGGTGTCGATTTCCTCAATAAACCTTTGTGCCTTCGGATATAGTTCGTCAACTTCTTCCAATGTGGCATACACGAATTCATCATAGTCTCCTCGTTGTCTGCTGTCGTATAAGTTCGAGAATGCGCGGCCGCTCTCCTTGGAGACCAATCCTTTGGAGACAAAGTGAAGACCCAACAACGTCTTTACTCCTGCGTGGGTTCCTGCTGTGATGTGGTGTTTTGCCAGAAGAGACAATGCAGCATAATAGCAGGCATAGTACAACCGATTGGTGGCGGTACCGTAATAGCCCTTCTCACGCAGGAAAGGAATCTCTTCCAATGTCTCGTGCGCCCGCGCTTGACGGTATTTTGACAAGGCCTCGTATGCTTCGTTAGTCAATTCGTCTTTCATAATATGATTCCTTCATTGGTGACATTTATGTAAAAGGGTGTTGGAAATGGACGATTCTCCCACTCTTTCCGCGGCATGATGAGCGTGCTGATGACAACGCCAGTCTCCAGCTCGATGTCGTAATATGGGGCAATGATGCGGTCCTTGTCTTCGTACGACAGTTTGTCCGCTTCCACAAGCATAAGAAGGTCTATGTCGGAATCCTCGCGGGCGTCCCCGCGGGCTTCCGAGCCATACAGGATGGTCTGTACGTGGGGCTTCATTGCACTGGCCACTGCTTTTATTCTGTCAACTATGCCGGTTCTACTCATCGTCTTTCTTTTTCTTGCAAAAATACAATTTTTTCAGACTTGCAGAGAAGTATTCTGCAAAAAACAGTCTTCAGGAACTCGGCAGTGCTGCGTTGTATCAGTTGGTCCTCGCTGTAATTGTGTGGCATAATAATCACTCGTTTAATTGTGCAGTTGTCTTTTATGCTTTGAAAAGATCGTCCATGGTTATCAGTCGTTGAATCCTGTTGCTATACATGTTCTTCTTCAATCCGTATGTGGTCACTAAGGTGAGTTGTAAGTTCTTTTTCCCGATCATTTGCGAAAGGGTTCCAAGCCGGTCTCGCAGTTTCTCGTCGTAAGCTTTGTCAATGGCAAACTCATTCTGGGTGAACTTCATTTCACAAAGATTGACTACACGGTCGGCTCGTTCGATAATCATATCTATCTGGGCACCTTTTGTCTTGCCGTCTGCACTCAGATGCCATGGGTAGATTTCGGAATGCACGCCGCTGATTCCCAATGCCGATCGGATTTGCTGTTGATGTACGAAACAGACATCCTCGAAAGCCAATCCTCTCCATGCATTCAGTTTGGGAGAGTTTTGATTGTCGTACCAAAATGTTCTGTTATTGGTCGGATTTTTTAACACAAAACCGAGATAAAAGAGGCAGAACATATCGGTTAGCTTATAGTAAAGGTTGTGCTTCGATTCACCGAAATTGTAATAGGTGGTGACCAAATCGCTTTTCACGAGAGATTTCAGCATTTTGCTGAGCGTTCCGCCTATGGCAATGCCGGTGCCTTCCGCAAGGGTCTCCCGTTGAAGACCGTAACGATTTCGGCTCAGCAGCTCCACGATTTTCCGGTATTGGTTGTTGTCGGCAAACAGGGAGGTGAACAACCTGTCGTACTCGTTTTGCAGGAATCCGTTCTCAGCAAAGAACAGCTCGTCGATGTTTTGCGCCAACGAGTTTCCGGGCTTGAAACAGGACATGTAATAGGCCACGCCGCCCAATATCATATAGGTTTGCACGAGGTCGTAACGGTCCATTGTGACGCCACGGTGTCTGAAATACTCCTCCGTCTCGGCCAGGGTAAACGGATGGATGTGCATTTCGCGTGTCGTTCTGCCATAAAGCCCGCCCTTACTGTTAATCAGGTTGTCGAGCATCCAGGTGGTGGCGCTGCCGCAGACAATCAGCAGCAGGTTGTGCTTGCCGGCGCCCCAGCCGTTCCAAAAGTGTTCGAAAGCGGAGAGGAAGCCGGAGCGTGGGGTGTCGAGCCAGGGCAGTTCATCTATAAAAACCACCATCTTTTTCTTGGTCTTCCTCCTTGAATCGAGTAAGGTTTCCAGTCTATGGAAGGCATCGAACCAGTTTTTGATGGGTGAGGTGTTGGTGCAACCATATTTTGAGAGTGATGCGGCAAACTCATCCAGTTGGATGCGGTAAAGCAGCTTCTGGTCTTTCTCCTTCAGTTCCATCGGCGACACGGCGGTGTGCATAAAGGCAAAACCGTCCTCAAAATATTCGCGAATCAAGAATGTTTTTCCGACACGCCGGCGACCATAAACAGCGAGGAATTGTGCTGTTGGCTCATCCTGTAACTGTCTCAAAACCAGTTGTTCCTGCTTGCGAGATATGATAAGTTTCTTCATCTTCTTATTTAAATTATCCAGCCGCAAAGATAAAAAATCCTTTCAAACGGCTGGATAATTTTCTAAAAAAACGTCCATCTCCCCGCCCATCAGTTTCGGCAGCAATCGGACGCGGGCGTTAAAAACCTCGTCTTGGGTGATGAGCGTTATGGGTGAAATCATAAATCGTCCATCGCCGCGTTGCGCACTTTCTCGGCGTTGGCTTTGTCCATATAGACGAGCACTACTCTTCCAGTGCTGTATTCTTCTCCCTCGCTTATTGTCAATTTGATGGTGCCCAATTCGGTGGAAAAATTAGTGTACCATTCATATTTTTCTTCCTTCAAGGCGTGCATCACCAAGAAGTTGTCATAATTATGAACGTTAGTGGTGAATTGTTCCACGGATTCTTCCGGTTCCCCGTATTTTTCGGTCAGCATTGATTTAAGGGTTTCATACTCGTTTTTGAGGGAAGTCCAGGTCTCTTGGTCAGGGAACAAAACAGTTATAAAACTGACCACATCAAGATTTTTCAAAGTATATACACCAATGGTGCAGTCTTTGTGTCCGGCAAAGTCGCCCGAAAGTACAGCCACGCCGTCATAAGTTCCCTTGTGGTGGAATCCGGCCTTGATCATAGCATCGGTGTAAGCCTTTAGGGTACCGTCAATGGGCACACCCTTGAAGGAGAGGTGTTGGTTTTGCGCACACGCGCCAAATAATATAAGTGTCAAAGCAAAAAGTATAAGAATTCGTTTCATAGTACAGTATTTATGATTTGAGTTGAATAAAATGTTGCAAAAATATGAAAAATAAGATTTTACAATTTAATACGGTCCTCTTCAATATATCCTTCTTGGTCATAACAACGATGATACTTGTGAATCAAGTTAAAAAGTGTCATCAAACGGTTATCGGTAGGTTTATAGTTTTTGAATTTATCATATTGTTTGTTATAACGCTCTGTGCTCCCGTTTTGAAGTCGCACTTCTATATCTTCGGGAATTAAAAATGATGCTCGGTTAGATAGGTGTTTATAAAACTCTGTTTCGTATATACGTAATCCAGCCAAATCATAATCTCCAAAATGTACATAGCCATTGGGGATAATCTGAAGCCATGAAGGAAGATCAGTAGATTGTGGATAGCGGGAAACAAACAAAAAGCGATGCTTGCCGATTTCTGATTCGAATAACGCTCGTTGTTGGCGAATCATCCTGAAGTTTTCCATATTCTCAACACCTACCACAATGACATCCTCAGGGATAGCAAACGCCTTCCAATCCGTAATAAACAAGAAACTGCCTGTCGGAGGATTGATTACAATCTCTTCATCGTTCAACATACACGTTATAGGTTCGTAGGTGTTCACCGGAAATCCAGGGCACGAACGCACTTTCATCAATTTGGAATTACCTGTTTCTACAGCCATTGAAGCTCGTAAATCGGAAACATTGACTTCCAACATGCGATAGCTTTCATCTCTGTCCATGAGAAATCTCTTCAATGCCTCGATGTCTCGAGCTCTGTATGATTTCCTCGAGCCGCGGGTCGAGACTGATAACAGACCTTCAGCTATCAGTTCGTCAAGTAGTTTGCTGCTGAGACGAGAACCCGCGACTTGTTCTCCTGCTATCAAAGCTTGTATAGATGCACTTATTGCCATAAATGATGCTTAATAGATTCGTTTCATCAATTTCTCCACACGCGTCTTTACGCCTTGTTTGCTCAGCAGATATGTGTATTTGTAATCGTATGGGTTATAGGAAGTTGGAGAACTATTGATAAGATATATGTTACGAGAGTTGGCAAACTGTAAAATACCCTTGATGTTGTTGGGATGCAAACGGCCTATTTCATCCATCATACAATGTACGATGAAATCACCACTCTTCTTGGC
>CAMVIT010000034.1:0-31803 GCA_947167635.1 uncultured Bacteroidales bacterium
GGGGCGTTAGCTCAGTTGGCTAGAGCGTCTGACTGGCAGTCAGGAGGTCGTGAGTTCGATTCTCATACGCTCCACATTGAAAAGGTCGCGGCACAGTTGCGGCCTTTTTTGTTTTTTGTCTTCCATGTTCCCGTTGAAAAAAACATCAAATAATCCTCGTACTTTTTTCTTTTTTCGTACTTTTGCCCGCTTTTTTAATACGGGTGTCGGAAGTACTATTAGGCTGACTCTTTTCAAAAACAGTGGTGTTATGTTACTATCGTATCTTATTGCACAGCTTATCAGGAGATTACGTTCCATCAACTTCAAGCGGGAGTTGCAGCGGTTGTGGGCTGACATTGCGCAGTTTGCGCGCAAATTGGGCTTTGTCGCGACTCGCGAGCTGCTCACTCTTTACTACGCCTTGTCTGAGGGCGACTTAACCCCCAAAGAGCGCGCTTTTACGTATGCAGCTATTGCATACGTGTTGATTCCTAATGACTTGTTGTCGCGCAAAGTGTTTGGTCTGCTGGGTATCACCGATGACGCCACTGCGCTCGTTTATGCGTTTCGCAAAATACAGAAGAGCATTACGCCGGAAATCCGTTTGAAAGCTGTCATGAAGGCAGAGGAGTGGTTTGCCTCCCAAAACACCTCCCGTCCCGAATCTATACATTCAAATCAACCTGAAAAATAAAAACTTTGTAGCATGCTGGATGTTGAAATACGTCATATTCTGAGTTTGTGCAAATCGCAGAACAAATACGCCCACAAGTTGACCCTGGAAGATCTGCAGATGGGCAGCGCTTCCTGGGGTGACATTGGTTTGTCAACGGTTCAGCATGTGGTGGACGAGATGAAAACTCGTCTCAACCGTGGCTGCCAACCCTATGAAAACAAGGTCATCCTGCACACGGGCCCCCATCACGATGACATTATGTTGGGTATTATGCCTCTTATTAACCGGCAATTGCGTCCTGTCTCCAACGAGGTTTATTTCAATATCATGACCTCTGGCTTTCATTCTGTGAGCAATGCCTTTATGCGGGAGGCTCTGCAGGATACCCTTCGCTTTTTGAACGAGGGACGTATCGAGATGGTTAACTACCCTGATTTTTTCACAGGCGGCTACCTGCTGAAGCATGACAAGGATGTACACCATTATCTGGACAACGTCGCCCGCAAGGACGTCGAGGGGATGCGCCGTGGTCTTTGTCATCGCATCCTGCGCGACATGGTGGGCATTTGGCATCTTCGCGATGTGAAGCAAGTCCGGGAGGTCTTGGAACGTGAGATTGCGAATCTTTCGGCGGATTCGCCGGTGGAAACTCCCGAGTTGGATCGTCTGAAAGGGCTGGAACGGGAGTTCGAGGAGGAACTGGTATGGGCCTACATGGGCGTGCCTGGACGCAATGTGCGCCACTTGCATCTCGCCCTCTACAACAGCCAGACCGAGGGTTTCACTCCTGACATCCATGGTGACGTGCAGCCCATTTTGGAGCAGCTGCGCCAAATTCGCCCTGACATCATCAGCGTGGTGATGGACTCCGGCAGTCTGCGTCCCGACACGCACTACAAGGTGCTTCGTTCGGTGGCCGCCGCTATCCGCTTGCGCAGCGAAGAGGCCGACCTGTCGCATGTTCGGATCCTGGCCTATCGCAATGTCTGGTCCACGTTCCATCCCGCAGAAGCTAACATGTATGTGCCTGTATCCCTCAATGCCTTCGCCGTCATTGAGAAGGCTTTCGCCACCTCCTACCTCAGCCAGTACAAGGCCGAATTTCCCAATCCCGATTTCGACGGGCCTTTCAGTGAGCTGGCCGAGAGCATCTGGGTTGCGCAGCTTCGTGACATCCAGTTTTTGCTGGGCAAAGATTTTTTCTACCAGAACCGCAGCGCCCTCATTCGTGCCACCCACGGCATGCTCTTCCTCAACGACTACAGTGTCGAGGAGTTTTTGGGAATTATTCAGAGAGATTATGTGGAACGGGATGAGAGTCGTTGATGTTGGGTCTCAATTTGAAAAATGGATTTTATCTTGCACTGAATTTTCGGAAAAAACATAGTGCCGAGGATGGGCACTTTGTTTTCAAGATTATTCCAAATATGAAATAAAAAAGGTGCTCGGATTCATGAATTTTCCGTATTTTTGCCGCCAATTTTAAAAACAATGGTGAAATAATTTTTTTAAAATCACTACATATCTGATAATCTTTTTGAAACACGAATATTAAAATGAATAGAGCAGAAATTGAGGAAAATATCAACCGTTTTTTGATTGAGGAACTGGAAGTTGAGGAAGAGAAATTGAAGCCTGAAGCCCGCCTGAAAGAGGATTTGGGTATCGATAGTCTGGATTTCGTGGACATCGTGGTGATTGTGGACAAGCTGTTTGGTTTTAAGATCAAGCCTGAGGAGATGAAAACGGTGAAGACACTTTCGCAATTCTATGATTATATAGAGAATAAATTGGCATAAAGCGAGTTGCATGGCAGAAGAGAGGGCGTGGCAAGGCAAAACCGACGGTACGTCATGGATGCATAGGAGCCTCATCAAGATTATGCGGGTGGTTCCACTGCGTGCAATGTACGCTTTTGTGACGGTGTTCGTCCTGCCCTTTTACCTGCTCTTCTCGAAAGGCACCAGACCCATGTATCATTTTTTCCGACAACGGCTTGGCTATGCTCCTGCCAAGGCATGTTGGGGTGTGTGCCGTAATTTTCACCGTTTTTCGCAGGTCGTTCTCGATAAATTTTACATGTTTTCGGGTGGAAAGTTGGATTTTGTGGTTGACAACATGGAGTTGTATGAGAATTTGGCTGAACAGGAGGCTGGATTCTTGATCTTGAGTGCCCACGTCGGCAATTACGAGGTTGCCGGCTATACGCTCAAAGCCACCAACAAGCGTTACAATGCCCTTGTCTTCGCTGGCGAGGGGGAAACGGTCATGCAAAATCGCCGGAAAATGTTCGAAGGGACGAACATCCACATGATTCTTGTAAAGCCCGATTTCTCCCATATTTTTGCGATTGAAAGCGCCTTGAACAATGGCGAGAGCGTAAGCATCCCCTCCGACAGGGTGGTGGAAAATCAGAAAACGGTCGCCTGCGACTTTTTCGGTGCCTCTGCGAAATTCCCGCTCGGCCCTTTTGCATTGGCTGCGCAACGTGACGTCGCTGTGCTCTCCATCCATGTGATGAAGCAGTCTGCCCGTCTATATCACATTTTTATCAAACGACTGGACTCGCGGGGCGACAGTGCCCGTGAGAGGGCATCCCAATATGCGCGGCAATTTGCCAACCACCTGGAGTCCGTCGTGCGACAATATCCCGAACAGTGGTTTAACTATTACGAATTTTGGCAAATCTGATGATCAACGTGCGAGATATTGACATACGAACCCTTCTGCCGCAACAAGATCCCGTGATTATGGTTGACGGTCTGTTGGACGCGAACCTCAAGTTGGCCACTACGCACTATCGGGTTCGCCCTGACAATATTTTCGTCACTGCCGGTCGCCTGAACCCTTGTGCTTACGTGGAAATCATCGCCCAGACCTGCGCCGCCCAGTTGGGCTATGTGGACAAGTATCTTTTGGGACATGACTTTGTGAGAATCGGGTATATTGGTGGCGTGAAGGACCTTCAGGTGGAGCGTGTCGCAGAAGTGGGGGAGACGTTGACAACCCGCATCGAGATTTTGGAAGACGTGATGGACATGAGGCTGGCTTCGGCGGAAATTTTTGTCGGAAAACAACGCATGGCTGTTGCGGAAATCAAGATAGCCGTATCGCAAGAAAGTATATGATAAATGTCAGGAAAATAGGAGAGAGCATGATTACCCCGATCGGGTTCACGGTAGAGGAGAATTTCGCAGCCGTGATGAGCGGACAGTCTGCCCTGCGCTGTTACGAGGGACTTTGGGAACTGCCATTCCCGTTTGTCGGCTCTTTGCTGTCAGACGACAGGTTGGAGAAGGCCTTCGCCGAAAAGATAGATACGGGACGATTGCCAGTGTGTGAATATACACGATTTGAGAAGGTTACGCTTTTGGCGGCTGTCGAGGCCGTAAGCCATAGCGGTATCGATCCGCAGTCGCCGCGTGTCATCTTCATCCTCTCTTCCACCAAGGGCAATGTCGCCCTTTTGGCGAACGGGGAACCGGATCTGGAAAGGGTTACGCCCGCGCACACTGCGCAAATGGTGGCTGACTATTTTCATAATCCCAATATGCCATTGACAGTTTCAAATGCGTGCATATCAGGGTTGTGTGCGCAGATCGAGGCATATCGCTGTCTTGTCTCCGGCCACTATGATGTGGCGGTGGTCGTCGGCTCGGATGTCTTGTCGCCGTTTATTGTGGCAGGATTCCAGAGTTTGAAGGCTTTGTCGGACGAGCCGTGCCGCCCGTTCAGCGCCAACCGCAAGGGGCTGAATTTGGGCGAGGCCTCCGCCGCTGTGGTTTATGCCACAGGGGATGGCGAGGGCTGGCGAATGCTCGGCGGCGGCGTTCGCAACGATGCCAACCATATTTCGGGACCGTCTCGAACGGGTGAAGGCAGCTATCGCGCCCTGCAGGTTGCCATGGCGGAAAGTAAGCTGAAAGCTAACGATTTGGCCTGCCTGAATGTACATGGAACGGCCACGCTCTACAACGACGAGATGGAGTCCATCGCCATCGGTCGCGCAGGCTTGGCCGAAGTGCCTGTGAACGCCTTGAAAGGGTACTACGGCCATACGTTGGGTGCCGCCGGCATCTTGGAGACGTTGCTCACCATGCGCGCTTTGGACGGCGGATATGTGCCTGCCACACGCGGATTTGACACCCTTGGGGTCTCCGTCCCCTTGAGCGTCTCAAGTGAAAACCGCGTCGTGTCGAAGAAAGCGTTTGTCAAACTTCTGTCCGGTTTCGGTGGCTGCAATGCCGCCGCTGCCTTCACTAACGATTCTTGCCAATGATGAGATACCAAGTGCTGCATACGGTGAAACTCTGCCCTTCCTTTCTGGAAGTTGACGGCAATCGCGTCGCGGAGGCCGGCGGTGAAACCTGTTTTCTCACGGATTTGTATCATCGCCTCGGACTGGATTATCCGAAATTTTTCAAGATGGACATCTTGAGCAAGATGGGGTTTTTGGCGTCCGAGTTTTTGTTGGAACAGGAGGATAGCGAGCGCTTCGTGCCTCGTGACGACCGCGCTGTGCTGCTCTTCAACCGTTACTCATCCATGCATGCAGACCAGGCCTTCCAAGAAACAATTGCCCATCCGGAGGACTTCTATCCAAAACCATCGGTCTTTGTTTATACGCTGCCCAATATTGTGACGGGAGAGATTGCCATCCGCAACAAATACCACGGCGAAAGCAACTTTATCCTCCTGCCGGAATATTCTGAACAAGTGATAAACCAAGCGATTGAATGTGCATTTCTTGCTCCTGGGACCACCAGCCTCCTCACCGGCTGGCTGGAAGCGCTTTCGGAAAATGATTATAATGCTTCTCTATCCTTACTAAACACTAATCAATAGACACTAATCACCAATCACCAACTACTGATCACTAATCACTGTTCACTGATCACTAAAAAAAAGCAATATGGAACTTACAGAAGAATTGAAAACCAAAATGATTGAGGCACTGAACCTCGAAGAGATGACGCCGGCGGATATCGCCGATGAAGCTCCGCTGTTTGGAGAAGAGGGCTTGGGTCTTGACTCCATTGACGTTCTGGAGTTGATTGTCTTGTTGGAGCGCAACTATGGCATCAAGATCACCGACCCGAAGGCGGGCAAGGAGATTTTCGTCTCTGTGCGCACAATGGCCGATTATGTAGCAGCCAACCGAACGAAATAATGCGTCCGAGGATTGTCATAACAGGCGTTGGTGTGGTCTCCGCGTTGGGTGTGGGACAGGCAGCGCAGGTCAAGGCCCTGATGCAGGGCATTTCCGGCATCGGGAGGGTGCGTTATTTGCCTACCGAGCATCTTGAATTTCCCGTTGGAGAGGTTGATCTGAGCCATGAAGAATTGCTTGATATGTTGCAGATTCATGATAATCAGCGCTATTCAAGAACTTCTCTTTTTGGGATGGTGGCCCTGCGCGAGGCTCTGACACAGGCACGACTGCTCGACCGCGAGAATTTGGCTTTTGTTTCTGGCACGACAGTCGGAGGCATGGATGTCACAGAGCGTTATTTTCCGGAGCCTTTGCCGTCCGATATGAGAGATGTGCACGACTGTGGTGCCAACACCAATGGCATCGCCGACTATTTCGGCTGTTTTGACTATACTTCCACGGTTTCCACGGCTTGTTCTTCTGCCATGAACGCCTTGATTACGGCCAAATGGTTGATTGAAAGCGGGGAACGTGACATCGTGGTGGCGGGTGGTTCCGAAGCGCTCTCCCTTTTCCATCTCAATGGCTTTAAGTCGCTGTTGATTCTGGACCGGGAGTGTTGTCGGCCCTTTGACAAGACCCGTGCGGGTCTGAACTTGGGCGAAGGGGCTGCCTACCTTGTGCTGGAGCGCGAGGAGACGGCTTTGGCACGCCATGCGGACATTCTCGGCGTGCTGAGTGGTGTCGGGAATGCCTGTGACGCTTATCACCAAACAGCCTCATCGGAGAATGGAGAAGGCGGATATCGTTCTATGATAAACGCACTTGAAGATGCCGGCATGGATTGTTCCCGCATTGACTATGTAAATGCACACGGCACAGCCACTCCCAACAATGACATGACCGAAAGTGCTGCTCTGAAGCGTGTTTTTGGTGAAAAACTGCCGCCGGTCTCTTCCACGAAATCCTACACCGGACACACCACCAGTGCGTCGGGTTCCATTGAAACGGTTTTCTGTCTCTTAGCGTTGCAAAATGGATTCCTGCCGTTCCAACGGGAATTCCAAAATCCGGATGCCTCCTGTATCATACCGGTCTCTGGATTTCAATGTCCGCGAGCCGAACTGCATCATGTGATGTGTAACTCCTTCGGTTTTGGAGGCAATGATTCATCCATCATATTGTCGCGCTATGAATAGAGTGTTTGTTACGGCTATCGTGAAGAATGTTCCGCTTGAGGAATACGGACGATACCTTCCGCCCATGAAGGCGCGTCGCTTTGGAAAATTGCAGAAACGGGCCCTTGTTACGGCGCTTAAAGCTATGGAAATCAGTGGTATAGCGCAGCCGGATGCCATTCTCAACGGAACAGCTTTGGGCTGTATGGAGAATTCTATCCAGATACTTGACGGCATGTTGAGAGAGGGTGAGTCGGTGAGTATGCCGACCAGTTTCATGCAATCCACGCACAACACTGTGGCCTCGCTGATCGCCATCTATACGCAGAACCACGGCTACAACACCACCTATTCGCATCGAGGGATCTCCTTCGCCTGCGCCCTGCATGATGCTTTCATGCAGATGCGGATGGGGCGCATACGAACGGCACTGGTCTGCGAAAACGATGAGATCACCTCCTATCAACAAAACAACCGTCTCTCGTTCTGTAAAATCATGCCCGAAGACAAGTCCGAGGCATGGATGCTTAGCGTTGACCCCGGTGAACACCCGCTTTATGAACTTGTTGGCGTGCATATTATCCACCAAAAAGGTGCCGAAGATCGTGCTGTCATCTTAAAAAATTTGCTATGAGACTAATCATCTTGGCTGTTATACAGTCTGTCTTCCTCTGTTCAGGACAGGTGTTTCTGAAAATTGCACTTGAAAAAATGGGAACTTTCGCATGGAAATGGGCGTTCTTCGTCTCGCAACTGACCAATTGGTGGTGGCTGGGATGTGGTGTCTGCTATGGCATCGCCACAATCTTATGGTTTTACATCATCAAGCATTTCCCGTTTTCCATCGCGTATCCGCTCTCCTCGCTCAGTTATGTGTTCGGCATGTTTGCCGCCATCATGATATTCCATGAGAGCGTTCCGACCATTCGTTGGATAGGTGTCTTGCTCATTATGGCGGGCTGTTATTTTATTGCTAAATAGATGAAAATGAAGAATATAGGCAATATGCAAAAGTTTTTTTTATGCACTGTTGCGCTGCTGATGGTCACGTTTGGCTGTGCTCAGCAGATGAAGAAAGCATCTGCCGAGCAAGCCAAGACGATGCTTGAGACGGTGAACAAGGCTGCCTCCTCCGTGAAAACCATGCAGTGCGATTTCACGCAGACGCGGAAGTCCGCCATGCTGAAGAACGATGCCGTCTCAAAAGGGAAAATGTACTATTCGGGGAAAAAGCTCAAGTGGGCCTACACGACTCCGGACAAGTACGCCATGGTGGTGGTTGACAATGGCAAGAGCCAGGAGGTCTTCTTGCAGACCAAGGACGGAAGCAAGGCGATGGATGGACAGGGAGGCCAGCTGTTCAAAGGCATTGCCCGGTTGGTGATGGGTGGTGTGACGGGAGCCGCCTTGTCGGAAAACGGCGAGTTTATGGTCGAAATGTACACTCAAGGCGATATCTGGGTGGCAAAATTGACCCCAAAGAAGGATAAAATGAAGAAAATGTTCACCTATATGCGCCTTTACATCAGCGCGGACAGGAAATATGTCAATAAAGTGGAGCTGCATGAGGCGGGCGACGATGTGACGACCATCGTTTTTACCAATATGAAACTTAACGAAAAAATAGACGAGTCGGTCTTTTCCCTTTGATAGCCATGAAGTTGGAAAACGATTTATACGAAATTGTTGGCTGTCGGCCGGATGCTGTTGTGGTGCGTTGGCGGCCTGAAAGTCTAATTTACAAAGCGCATTTTCCAGGCAATCCCATCACGCCCGGGGTTTGCATCGTGGGCTTGGTCGCTGAATTAGCGCAAAAACTGACCGAACAGCGGCTTGTCCTCCGTGCCGTCAAGAATGTGAAATTTGTGGATATCATCCGCCCTGGCGACGGTTCTGAAGCCACTTTCGTTTTCGACAAAATAGAACAATCGGAAGATGTCCTTTCTGTCCGGGGGAAGGTTGAAGTGAATGCGCGTGTTTTCACAAAATTTTCAATGACTTTTGACATTGTGCGATGACGAATTGGCAGGAGTTTTTTGATGAAGAGCGCATTTGCGTTGTGGTGCCGACCTACAACAACGAGCGGACGGTCACGGATGTGTTGCAGCGTATCCGCATTTACACATCGAACATCATCGTGGTGAACGACGGCAGCACGCCAGAGACCAGAGCGGTTATTGTCGCGGCTTTTCCGGAACTTCCTGACATGGTTGAATACACGCCGAATCGTGGCAAGGGCTATGCGCTGATGCAGGGCTTTCGCCGTGCGGTGGAGATGGGCTACCATCACGCCATTACCATCGATTCCGACGGACAGCATTTTCCCGAGGATATTCCTGTTATCATGGACTGTTTTCAGGCACATCGCGGGTCGCTGATTGTCGGGGCACGCAACTTGACGGCCGACAACATGCCCGCGCAGAACACGTTTGCCAACAAATTCTCCAATTTCTGGTTTCATTTGCAGACGGGTATCCGTTTGGAGGACACGCAGAGTGGTTTCCGGCTCTATCCGCTGGACCGCATCAACCTTCGTTGGCCCATCACGCCGCGCTACGAGGCTGAGTTGGAACTGTTGGTCTTCTCTGCGTGGCGCGGGACTCCCGTGGTGTCGGTGCCTGTGCGTGTCTATTACCCGCCTGAGGGCGAGCGCGTGAGCCATTTCCGCCCGTTCCACGACTTCTTTAGAATCAGTGTGTTGAACAGCATACTATGCATTGCCGCTTTGTTCTATTACCTGCCTGTGAAGATTGTTCGCTTTCTGAAATCAATTCAGAATTAGAAAATTCTTATTTTTGCAAGTTTTTTGTAAAATGGATAAATATTGGATTATCAGCAGGAAAGCCTGTAAATAGTTGATTCTTTCATGACGAAGTTCTTCTTAAGAATATACGATTTTCTGGAAAAACATCGTGGATTGGGCATTGCGATTGCACTTGCTCTTACGGTGCTGTTTGCCTTCTTGGCATCTAAAATCAGCTACGAAGAAGATATCGCCAAGTTCCTCCCTCGGGATGAGAAAAGCAGGAAGTATCAAGAAGTCTATCAACAGTTTGCCGCCCAAAACAGGATTGTCATCGTTGTCTCCGCTTCGGGGAAGGACACCCTCCATGCTTTGGATGAGGTGGAAGATGCGATGCAGCGTTTAGGCGACAGCCTCGCCGATTGTGAAATGGTGGAGAACCTGACGACAACGGTGGATGAGATGCAGTTCCTGGATCTGATGAATGCAGTGTACAACCATCTGCCTTTTCTGTTGGAGGATGCTGATTATCAGCGTATAGATTCCCTGCTGCAGACTCCCGGTCTCATTGACGACCGGTTGGAAGCCATCGGGAGAATGCTGATGTTCCCTACATCGGGCATGTTCCGTTATAGTATGTGCAACGACCCGCTGCAGCTTTTCACTCCGGCCTTGCAGCGTCTGAACTCGTTGAAACTGAACGAGTCCTTTCAGGTGATAGATGGCTATCTCTTCACGGCCGACGGACAGCACGGCATCATCACTTTCGACAGTCCTTACGGCTCCAATGAGAGTCGCGACAACGGGCTGCTGTCCCAATTCTTGGACAAGAAAATCGCCGAGGTGCAGGCCCAGGTTCCCGGTGTCGAGATGGCAGCTGTGGGTGCGCCTTTGATTGCTGCCGCCAACGCCAAGCAGATCAAGCGCGACTCCCTTTTGGCGGTTACCATAGCCTTGGTCTTGATTTTGACAATCCTGCTGCTGCATTATCGCCGCATATCGGACATCCTTTGGGTGGGCGCGTCTATTCTCTTCGGAGCCTTGTTCGCACTGGCAGGAATCGCCATTCTCCGAGGCAGCATCTCCGTGATCGTGCTGGGCATCGGTTCTGTTATCATTGGAATCGTGGCCAATTATCCGTTGCATTTTTTAGATACCTACAAGGAGGTCGGCAATCGGCGGGAGGCTCTGCGCGAAATGGTGTCGCCTCTTTTCATCGGTAACCTGACGACCGTGGCTGCCTTCTTTTGCCTGCTGTGGCTCGATGCCCAGGCAATGCGCGACCTTGGCCTCTTCGCCTCGCTGATGCTGATAGGCACAATTCTCTTTGTGCTGATCTTCTTGCCGCAATTCATGCGCCACCGCCCGCAACCCTCCGAACACTTTCTCTTTGAAAAACTGGCCGGACTGCAATTATCACGCAGCAAAGCTCGCCCATGGATTCTTATGGCCGGTCTGGTGGTGACGGTCATCTTGGGCTATTGTTCCCAAAAGATATCCTTCGACAGCGACTTGTCACACATCAACTATATGACCCCATCCCAGCGACAGAATCTGGAAATTCTCTCCCAGGTGCAGTCTTCCGACATGATGTATGCTGTCTCGGAAGGCGCCACCCTGCAGGATGCGGTGGACCACAATGCGGCCTTGGTGGAGCAGCTCAAGGGTTGTGCGGCGGTGGAGACGATCAGTGGAGTGGGGGAGATGCTGCTCTCGCGGCAACAGCTGCAAAGTGCTGCCGCCCGTTGGAATGACTTCTGGCAGAACGAGTATCGGCAGGCATTCCTGCGTGAGTTCCAACGAAAAGCAGATGAACATGGCTTTCAGGAGCAAGCCTTCCTGCCTTTTGTAAGCAAGGTGTCGGAAACAGTGGAAATTCCAAGTATTGAGGAGTTTGATGATGTTGTTGAACCCTTCACCAACAAGTATGTCTATGCCTCGGATGAGGGATGGAAAATTGTCAATTATGTGAAGACGTCTGATCCCGAGGCAGTGCATGCCTTGTTGGACGACAAGGATGAGGGCTTCTTTGCTTTCTCCGGCCGTGATGTGGGGCATCAACTGGTGGATATGCTGCGCGGCTCGTTTAACTATATCGGATTGGTGTGCAGTGTTGTGGTCTTCATCTTCCTCCTGCTCTCTTTCAAAAGGATAGAACTCGCCTTGTTGGCCTTCTTGCCGCTGGCTGTCAGCTGGGTCTGGATTTTGGGCATCATGTATCTGACAGGTGTCCAATTCAATATCGTCAATGTTATTTTGGCTACCTTTATTTTCGGACAGGGCGATGACTACACGATTTTCATCACCGAAGGGTTGTTGTACGAATATACGACCGGCAAACCGCGCCTGGCCTCCTACAAGCACAGCGTGGTCATATCGGCCTTGGTCATGTTTGCCGGCATCGGTTGCTTGGTCGTGGCCAGACATCCTGCGTTGCAGTCACTGGCCATGGTGACCATCATTGGCATGTTGGCCGTCGTTCTGATGTCCTCCTTCCTGCCGACTGTCGTCTTCGATTGGCTGACGCGGAAGAATGGTCGGAAACGCGAAACCCCGATAACACTCAAACGGCTGCTTTATATGTCGTTGTGTGCTGTTGCGTTCTTCTTCCTCTTCCTGTTCCTGATACCGTTCGCCGCAATCTATTTTTTGATCGGAAAGAATTCGGAGAACAAGAAACTGCGTTATCACAAAATGTTGCAGCGTATAGCCTCTTTTTGTGTGCAACATCTTCCTGGGATCCGTTTTTCCATCAATAATATATCGGGGGAGACTTTTGAAAAGCCAGCGGTTGTTGTGTCTAACCATCAGAGTCACTTTGACTTGCTATGTATGATTTCGTTGACACCAAAGATTGTTTTCTTGACTAACGATTGGGTCTGGAGGAATCCGTTCTATGGGTTGGTGATTCGCAAGGCTGAGTATTATCCTGTGCATGACGGCATGGAGAACATTCTTCCCCGGTTGCGCGATTTGTACCTGCGCGGTTATTCCATCTGTGTCTTTCCTGAGGGCACGCGCTCCCCGCAGTGCGATATCCTGCGCTTCCATAAGGGTGCCTTCACCCTGGCGCGTGAACTGGATGCCGATGTGGTGCCGGTCTTCCTGCACGGCACCGGACATGTGCTGTCCAAGGAGGAATTCCTGATTCGTGAAGGGGACATCTATATGGAAATAACCCGGCGCATCCGTCCATACGATGGAATGGGGACGGACCTTGACATCGAGAAAGACCGTCTTGTCGCCAAGCAAATGCGTCACTATTATTTGGAACATTATGCGGAAATTTGTCGCGAGATAGAGGTCCCTGAATATTGGCGACATTTTCGTAAATATCAGAATCATTACAAGATAGAAATATGAGCAAAGAAATTGTGATTATAGGGGGGGGCTTTGGCGGGCTTTTCACCGCCGCGTTGCTGGCAAAAGAGGGCTTTCATGTAACCGTGCTGGAAAAGGAGCGTCGGGTGGGAGGCGGATTGCGCTCCTTTTCCCGCCAAGGCGTTTCTTTTGACACTGGTATGCACGTTTTGGGCGGTATGCACCCCAACAGTGCGCTCTATAAAATCTGCCGTTATCTCGGCATCCTCGACCAACTTTCCTTCCGCGCCAACGATGTGGACTGCACCGATGAAATTTATTGCCACGAAGATCGGAAGATCTATCGTGTCCCGTCCCACAGGGCAAATTTCACGGCCTATTTCCAGCAAATGTTTCCAGAAGAGAAGGATGCCATCCAGACGTATGTCGATGAACTTTATAGAATGTCCGAAGAGGTGGATTTCTTTTTCCTGAAAGAGGGCGTTGACTGGGGGAAATCCTATGGCGATGCTTTTTTTAGATCTTCCAAAGAGTTTATAAACAGCCATATAAGTGATCCGAAACTTCAAAATTTGTTGGCCTATATGAGTCCTTTGTGCGGAGGGGAATCCGGTTATACGCCTGCCTATATTTTCGCGCTCATCAACTATCTTTTCATAGAGGAGCATTCCCGGTTCGAGGGACCGGCTTCTCAGTTGGCAGAGGCTTTGCAGACTTCCATTGAAAGTCATGGCGGCACAATTGTGACTGGTGCGCATGTGACACATGTCGCGGTGGAGGACAATTTGGTGCGGCAGGTGACCACCGCCGACGGACGCGTTTTCCGTGGAGACGTTTATATTTCTGACATACATCCTCAATCGCTGTTGAATATTTCTGATAATAAATTGTTTACTAAGGCTTTCCGGGCGCGTGTCAATGAGTCTCCGAATAACTATTCGGCCTATTGTGTTTATATGGTATTCAAGCCGGATACGTTCCCCTATATTAATTATCCATGCTACTACATGGATAGTTACGACAGTGTCTGGAATTTTGGAAAGCATATAGAGGAGGATTGGCCGCAGACTATGGTCGCGTTCACGCCGTGCGAGAAGCATCAGGGACCGTATGCCAAGGCGATGGAGGCGATTGTCTTTATGCCCTATTCGGCATGTGTACGCTGGGAAAATACGCTTACCGGGCATCGTGGGGAGGATTATCTGGAATGGAAAAGAGAACATACGGCAAGGATTTTGGAGAAGCTGGAGAATCGTTATCCGGGCATCCGCGAGTGTGTGGCACATGTGTACGATGCTTCGCCACTGACCATTCGCGACTACAATGGCGCACCGGAAGGCTCGCTGTATGGCTTGATGAAGGATTGCAGGAATCCGTATGCAGGCTATGTGCCTGTCCGCACGAAGACCGCCAACCTTCTCTTGACGGGGCAGAACATTTACCTGCATGGCTGTTGCGGCGTTCCCCTCACTGCCGTGATCACGGCAGAGGCATTGCTTGGCGACGATGTGCTCGTGCGGAAAATCAATAGAGGATGTTGAACTGGTCAGTGGAAAATGTACGAAATATGAAACGGTATCGCATTATAGAGACTTTGTCGCTCGCCATCTTCTTGCTGTTGAACGGGAGTGCTGTGGGACAAAAGCTTGTGGAATATCTTCCTGAAAAGCCTGCGAAAACGGCGATAGTGGTTTGTCCGGGCGGCAGCTACTATTGGCTGGCGAAAAGGGGGGAAGGCAGCGAAGTGGCCCAATGGCTCAACCAGTATGGCTATGCCGCATACGTGCTGGAGTATCCTGTCTCGGGTTGGTGGTCATGGTTTACGCATGTCCGCCGGAGCTGCTGCACGCAATATCCGGGTCAGTTGAATGCTTTGGGTGAAGCGTTAAAAACCGTTAAGTCGAAAGGCTACTCAACCGTCGGGGCAATGGGTTTCTCCGCGGGCGGCCATCTGGTGCTCAGCGGGGCGGAGTTGCTGCCCGACAGCACCGCGCCCGACTTCGTGGCGGCCATCTACCCTGTGGTGACTATGCGCGAGCCATACGTCCACAAACGCTCCCGCCGCGGTCTGCTCGGTGAGCGCCGCCAGCACGACCTCGCCATGCGCGACTCGCTCTCCATGGAGCTGCATGCCGACAAGGTGCGCTGCCCCGTCTTCCTGCTCAGCTGCGACGATGACCCCACGGTGGACTGGCAAAATGCCGCGATGATGGCCGACTCGCTGAAAGTCCATGACAGGTCCTGCTACATTGTACGCCCGGAAAGCGGCGGCCATGGCTTCGGGGTGAATGAGGAGAAAATGGCGGGCAGAGGATGTATGGTCTGGCCTGCGGAGTTTCTGAATTGGCTGCAACGCACATTGTCTCTATGGAAATGGCAATAGGCATTGTGATCATTCGTAATAATTGTTAATTTTTCGAATTTTTTTTATCAACATGTTATGATTGACAAACCCCACGATATAGAATTCGCCTCCCCGGAAGAGATCAAGCTGTTCCAAGAGGTGAAGATGCACGAAATGTTGCTCTACTTGAACCGACATTCCCGCTACTACCAGCGTATGTTCGAGCGTTACCGCATCCGGATAGAGAAAATCCGCACCATCGAGGATCTGGTGAACATCCCCTTCACGGAGAAGAAAGACCTCCAGCTCTTCAACGAAGACTTCCTCTGTGTGCCGAAAGAGAAGGTGATCGACTATATCACCACCAGTGGCACGCTCAGCGACCCTGTGACCTTCTGCTGCACCGAGAAGGACCTCCAACGGTTGGCCTACAACGAGAAGAAGAGCTTCGAATGCGCCGGCCTGAACTCCGGCAACATTCTCCAGCTGATGGTCACCCTCGACAAGCGGTTCATGGCCGGCCTGGCCTATTTTCTCGGGCTGCGCGAGTTGGGCGCCTCTGTCATCCGCGTGGGCAATGGCATCCCCGAATTGCAGTGGGACACCATTCAGCGCATCAAGCCCGACAGCATCATGTGCGTGCCCTCGTTCATTCCGCGGCTGATTCAATACGCTGAGGATCATGGTATTGACTATCAAAACTCCAGCATCCGCAAAATCATCGGGATAGGGGAGAGCCTGCGCAATCAGGACTTCTCGCTCAACCTCTTGGGCGAGCAGATCAAGTCGAAATGGGATGTGGAACTCTACGCCACCTACTCCTCGACGGAGATGGGCGCCACCTTCAGCGAGTGCGAGTATGGTGTGGGCGGTCATGTGCACCCTGAGCTCATCATCGTGGAGATTATCGGTGAGGACAACCTGCCGGTGGCTGACGGCGAGACCGGCGAGGTGGTGGTGACGACCCTCGGTGTGGAGGGCATGCCGCTCCTGCGCTTCCGCACGGGCGATATGTGCGCGAAGATCACCGAACAATGTCGTTGTGGCAGAAACAGTTACCGTCTCACCCCGTTGGTGGGCCGCAAGAACAACATGATCAAGCTGAAGGGAACCACGCTGTATCCACCGGCCATGATGGATGTGCTGAACAACACCCCGTTTGTGCAAAACTACGTCATCTATGTGCAGGACTCACAGCAGGGTACCGATGAGGTAGTGGTGAAGGTCGGGCTGAATGCGGAAGTTGTGGAACAGAATTCGCGGTTCAAGAATCATCCTGAGGAGATCGTCAACGAGCTGAAGAACCGTTTTCGGGCGCACGTGCGCGTGGCACCGGTCGTGCAGATCGCCCCGGTGGAGGAGGTCCAGCGCATCAACTTCCCGCCGAGTGCGCGGAAACCCGTGAAGTTTGTGGACTTGAGAGGAGTTGGAAAATAGATCCTGCTGTATTTTTACTTTTTCCGGATAGTCGCCTTTTGGATATTACGGAAATGGCTAGGTGTGATTCCCACCTCCTTCTTAAATGCTTTATGGAAAACTTGTCGGCTGCTATAGCCACACATTTCCCCAATCACCTCCATCTTTTCCTGGAAATATTGGGGGTTGCTAAGCAGATTTAAGGATTCTTTTATCCTGTAACTATTTAGTAATGTGGAAAAATTCTGATGTAAACAAGCGTTGATGACGTGCGAAAGCGTCGTTTTGTTTGTCCCTAATTCTCTGGCCAAATCCTGAATGCTCAATCCCGGTCTCAAGTATAATTTGTCCTGCTCCATGCCGGTCTGTAATTTCTGGAGCAGCTTTTCGCTTTGATCATCGATGGAATCAGTTGCTTCGAAGACGATCCGTTCGACTAGATTATTACCATCATCGTCTTGGCGGAGACTCTTCTGCATCAGTTTTCGATACGAGTGACGGCTGTGAATGAATAATACCAACGTGATAATGTTGGAGATAGCTAAAATCGACAGCGTGATGTATAGAATTTTCATGGCGGCGAAAATAATAAAATCCTAAATCTGTTACTCGATTTTACTGAATTACGACAAAATATTGACATATTATGACATATTACAGCTGAATGATGACACTGTTTTGGCGTTGAAATAATATTTTTGCCCGTTTTTTCAAAATAGGTATTTTTGAGTATATGGCAAATAAAAGTTTGTTTTTTTTAATGATGACCTTATGGTTGGGTTCGGTGGTAGGCTTTTCGCAAGATACCATCCAAAAAAAGAAATCCCAAGACGTATGGCAGCAAGTGAAAGAGCACGTGAGCGTTGGTGGATGGGTTGATGCGCAATATGCGTATGATCAGCTCGGCGATGTCAGAAGCAGTGTGATGCAGATCAGGCGCGCACGTCTGGATATTAAAGGTAGCCTTTCCAAGTGGGTGGACTTCCGGTTGCAGAGCGACTTCGCCCCCAATCCCCGCTTGATTGATGCTTTCGTCAAGGTGAACTTTTGTCAATATGTCCAACTGCAAGTCGGGCAGTTCAAAATTCCTTTTTCTATTGAGAATAAGTATTCCCCGTTAGATCTTGAATTGACTGAGAACGCACAGGTTATCAGTGCCTTGTCTGGATATAAGGATGTGACGGGCATCAGTTCCTATGCCAACGGTCGTGAAATTGGACTCATGCTCACGGGTACGTTGGCATCTGCGGAAGTGCGAGGTGAGAAGATCCCCATATTGAAGTACGGGGTCGGTCTCTTCGGTGGCAACGGCATCAACGTGAAAACCGACAACATGGCTAAGGATGTATCCGCTAGGATAGAGTTCAGTCCGTTTGTGAAGAACATGATCTTTTCCGCTTCCGGTTATTGGGGCAAATATAATATAATGTATGATGGTGCTTCCACAGGCGTGGACGGTCGGCGTTATCGCTATGCTGCAGGCGCCGAATACAATGACAAAAAGTGGGTGGTGCGTGGCGAGTACGTTGCCGGATTGACTGATTTGCCCTCTATGAGCCCATCACCTGACCATGATGGCTGGTTCGTGAAGCCTGCGTTTACCCAAGGCTTTTACGTTGTTGCTGGCTATTGGTTCGACTTTGGGTGGGGCAAGGACATCCCCTTGCGGCAGAAGCTCCGTCCCGTGGTGCGTTTTGACTATTACCGTTATGATCAACGCGATGCCCTCAATACGCCCTCCCTATACTATTCTGCGGGTCTCGACTGGTGGCCTGAGCGTCACGTGCGAGTGCAGTTGAACTATACGTTGAAGCAACGATGCCAAAAGGATCAGTTAGGGCATACCCTGACCGCCATGGTTTCCGTGAAGTTTTGATGTTTAAAATGTATGATTTTGGTTTTTTAATAATTTATCAATATGAAAAAAGTAATTACCATCTTATCAGCAATCTGCATCTTAGTGATGTGTGTGTCCTGTGGAAAGAAGCAGAATCCGCAGTCGCATGGCGGGCTCACAGGCGAAATCTCCATTTCCGGGGCTTTTGCGCTCTATCCGTTGGCCGTGAAATGGGTCGAAGAGTTCCAGAAGGCAAATCCGGATGTACGTATCGATATTTCCGCAGGAGGTGCCGGCAAAGGCATGACCGATGTTTTGGCTAACGTGGTTGACCTCGGGATGGTCTCCCGCGAAGTATATCCTCCCGAATTGGAAAAGGGAGCATTGCCTTTCGCAGTGACCAAGGATGCAGTGGTCATCACCGTGAATACTGAGAATCCGCACGCGGCTGCCATGAAACGGCAAGGTATCACTAGGGAGGAAGCCTATAAGATTTGGATCTCTGGCGAGATCAAGACTTGGGGGCAGTTGCTCGGCACTGCTGACGACACTCCGATTCACGTCTATACGCGCTCTGATGCTTGCGGTGCGGCCGAAACCTTTGCGATGTGGATGGGCAAGAAGCAGGAAGACCTCCAGGGTACGGCTGTCTTTGGAGACCCAGGACTAGCCAATGCTGTGCAGCGTGACAAATTGGCCATTGGATTCAACAACATTGGATATGCTTACGATGAAGAGAGCCGCAAGCCCAACACGGGCCTCTTTGTCTTCCCCATCGATCGGGACAACGATGGCAGCATCACGGCTGAGGAATACTTTTACGACACCAAAGATGATTTTGTGAAAGCCGTAGCGCAGAACAAGTACCCCTCGCCGCCTGCCCGCGACCTCTACCTCGTGAGCAATGGTGTCCCCACCAGCCCTGCTGTCGTGGCGTTCTTGAAATACATCCTTACTGACGGTCAGCAAGAGTGTGCCCCCGCTGGCTACATCAGCCTCAGTGAGGAAAAACTCCAGAATGGCCTTTCCAAGCTGAAATCCGCCCATTAATCTAAAATATGTATTCTTTGAGCAGTCTCAAAGAGGCAAGGCGCACGAAGTGCAAAAGACCTCATACAAGCGAGGTGGGGTGCGCCAATGACGAATAGTGTAAAAATCGAGCAAAGAAACTATGCATAAGTCGAGAATCATCAAAGACAAAACCGCTGGCGCCACCATGCTTGCCCTGACCATCTTCTCCATTTTGTTTGTGGTGGTGATGTTTGTGGGCTTGTATCTGAAGTCGGTGCCGGTGTTGGAGGGGAAGTCGCTGTGGAGCCTCCTCTCTTCCAGCGAATGGAAACCCATCAAAGGGGAGTTCGGTTTCTTGCCGTTTATCGCAGGTACGCTTTGGGTGACCTTTATTGCCATCCTGCTGGCACTGCCTGTATCCTTGTTCACAGCCTTCTATCTTACCGAGTATGCCCGTCCGGCGGTACGCAAGTTTGTATTTCCGGCATTAGACATCTTGGCGGCACTGCCTTCCGTGGTTTATGGTATCTGGGGTACCTTGGTCATCGTGCCACTCATTTCAGACAGGCTTGCACCGCATTTTGTGGAGTATTCATCGGGTTACACGATGTTGGCCGCTGGTATAGTCCTTGGGGTGATGGTGATCCCATTGTTAGTCAGCCTCTTCATTGAAGTGTTCAGTATGGTGCCTCGCGATCTGCGCGAAGCATCGTTGGCGTTGGGGGCCACCCGCTGGCAGACCAGTCAGAAGGTTGTGGTGCGCAAAACGCTCCCTGGTATCCTTGCTTCCACCGTGCTGGCCGTCTCCCGTGCCATGGGCGAAACCATTGCCGTACTCATGGTCTGCGGCTGCGTGATGACCATCCCGAAGAGTCCTCTTGACAGCGGATATCCCATTCCCGCCCTCATCGCCAACAACTACGGCGAGATGCTCTCTATGCCTCTCTATGAGTCCGCTCTGATGTTCGCTGCCCTTATCCTCTTCGTCGTCGTTTTCATTTTTAACCTGTTGTCCCGTATCGTCCTCTACCGAATGGAGAAACGAATCGGCCAATAACCATATATTAATGATTAAGCATAAGCATTCTCTAATGAAAGTATCAACAACAAAGAAAGTTCGCGAGATAATTGCCCAAGTCCTCATGTGGTTGTCGATGGCCGTGGTCTTCGTCATGGTCATCAGTGTTATCTGGACCATCTTCTCGCACGGGTGGAAGGCCATGAGCTGGGAGATGGTGAGCAGCCTGCCTGGTGGCGGCTTCTACATCGGCAAGGAGGGCGGCTTCCTCAATGCTATTGTGGGCTCGCTTTACATCGTGGGGGCCTCCACACTGTTGGGACTGCTTGTCTCTGTTCCGGTGGTTTTCTATCTCAACGTTTATCTGAAGCCAGGATCTAAGCTGGCCTATGCAGCAAGGATGGCCTTTGACGTGCTCTTTGGTGTGCCCTCTATCGTGTATGGTGCTTTCGCATTCACCATCATGATCTTTTTCGGACTGCGCACCTCCTTGTTGGGCGGCATTATCGTCATCACCTTGCTTATCATTCCGATATTCATCCGCACCATGGATGAGGCTACGCGCGAGTTTCCTCGCGACATTCTTGATGCAACCTATTCCTTGGGAGCTACACGATGGGAGACGTTGAAGGTTGTTGTCCGGCAGATTGCACCAGGCATCGCCACTGCCACGTTGCTCTCCGTTGGGCGTGCCATTGGGGATGCCGCCGCTGTGATGTTCACGGCTGGTTATACCGACAGCATTCCCACTTCCTTGTCGCAACCCGCCGCCACGCTTCCTCTGGCCGTCTTCTTCCAGCTTAGCAGCCCCATCCCCGAGGTGCAGGACCGTGCTTACGCCGCAGCCCTCGTCCTCACCATCATCGTCCTTGTTCTCAGCATCGCAGGTAGATTCATCACCAACAGGTTTTCGAAGAATAAAGTGTGAATGAGTGAGCAGTGATCACTTAGTAGTCAAAAGTCATAGTTATAGTCAACAAAATGATAGAAGTCAAAAATCTCAACATCCATATCAAGGATGCCCACATATTGAAGGACGTGAATGTCACGTTGCCCGAGCGGCAGATCACCTGCATTATTGGGCCGTCAGGGTGCGGCAAGACCACCTTGTTGCGAACACTCAACCGCCTGATAGACTCCACGGAAGGGGTGCGGCTTGCCGGGCAGGTGCTAGTCGACGGGCAGGACATCATCCGCAGCGGTGCAGAGATCACCGAGTTGCGCCGTCGGATCGGGCTGGTGAGCCAACGCCCATGTCCGCTGCCCATGTCCATTTTCAACAACGTGGCCTATGGGTGTCGCATCAACAATCTATGCAAAGGCAAAGAACTGCATCGTAGGGTGGAGGAGAACCTGCGCGGAGTGGGGTTGTGGGATGAGGTGAAGGACCGTCTTCACGCACCTGCCGCCCGCCTCTCCATTGGGCAGCAACAGCGGCTCTGCCTCGCCCGATCTCTTGCTGTGGAGCCCGACTACATCCTTGCCGATGAGGCTACCAGTGCGCTCGACCCAATCTCCGCCAAAACGGTGGAAGATCTCTTCGTGAAGCTTAAAGAGCAATATTCCATCATCATGGTCACCCACACCTTGCGACAGGCTCTCCGCATCGCTGACCACGTTGTCTTTATGTACCTTGGCGAAATCGTAGAACAAGGTTCCGCCGACCAAGTTTTCCACAATCCCCAGCACGAACTTACGCAGAAATACCTCAACGGCGCTTTCAGTTAGTTATAATAAACATAAATCCTTGAGCAGCCTCGGAGAGGCAAAACGCGCGAAGCGCTAATAACCCCACATAAGCGAAGCGCAATGTGGGGCCACAAAAATAAAGTCACAATGTATAAGTTAACTCATTTGAAAGAATTAGAATCCGAGTCCATCTATGTTTTACAGGAGGTGGCGGCGCAGTTTGAACGGCCGGCCATCCTCTTCTCCGGTGGCAAGGATTCCATCGTGGTCACCTATTTGGCCTACAAGGCGTTCTATCCTGCCAAGATCCCGTTCCCGTTGCTGCATATTGACACGGGTCACAACTTCCAGGAGACTCTGGACTACCGCGACGCGCTAGTGGAGAAGCTGGGGGCGCAGCTGGTTGTCGGCTCTGTGCAGGAAAGCATCGACAAGGGACGTGTGAAGGAGGAAAAGGGATATAACGCCAGTCGTAACCGTCTGCAGACCACTACGTTATTGGACACTATCGAAGAATACAAGTTCGACGCCTGCATCGGAGGCGCGCGTCGCGACGAGGAGAAGGCCCGCGCCAAAGAGCGTTTCTTCTCGCATCGCGACGAGTTCGGACAGTGGAACCCCAAAAACCAGCGGCCGGAACTGTGGAATATCTTCAACGGACGCAAGAATATGGGCGAACACTTCCGCGTGTTCCCCATCAGCAACTGGACTGAGATGGATGTCTGGCAGTATATCTACGCCGAGAAGATCCCGCTACCCTCGCTCTACTTCACGCACGAGCGGCGGTGTTTCCTCCGCGACGGTCAGTGGCTGGCCGCCGAACCCTGCATGATGCTGAAACCCACTGAGGAGGTGCTCACTCGCCGCGTGCGCTGCCGCACCATCGGCGACATCACCTGCACTGGACTCACCATCTCCGAGGCCAATTCCTTAGAAGACATCATCGCCGAGATTGCCGCTACCCGCATCACCGAACGCGGCGGCCGTGCCGACGATAAACGCAGCGAAACTGCCATGGAGGACAGAAAAAAGGAAGGATACTTTTAGTTAGAAGTTGGTAGTTTGAAGTTTGAAGTTAGTAGTTAGTAATATGAATAACGGATATTTAGACATGGAGCTGTTGCGGTTTACGACCGCAGGCAGCGTGGATGACGGCAAAAGCACGCTCATCGGAAGATTGTTGTACGACAGCAAGTCGATTTTTGAGGACCAACTGGAAGCGGTGGAGCAGGCCTCGCGGAGTCGCGGCAACGAGGAGGTGAACCTCGCGCTGCTCACCGACGGACTGCGGGCCGAACGCGAGCAGGGCATCACCATCGATGTAGCCTACCGCTACTTCGCCACGCCCAAGCGCAAGTTCATCATCGCCGACACCCCCGGCCACATCCAATACACTCGCAATATGGTGACGGGTGCTTCCACTGCTGACCTTGCCATCATCCTCATCGATGCTCGTAATGGCGTGGTGGAGCAGACAGTGCGTCACTCCTACATCGCTTCGTTGCTTGGTATTCCTTTTATTGCAGTGTGCATCAATAAGATGGATTTGATCGATTTCTCCGAGCAGGTCTTCAGGGAGATCCAGCGGCGCTACGAGGAGATGGCCGCCAAGATCGGCATCCACGCCTCGCTGCTCTTCATCCCGATCTCGGCCAAGTATGGCGATAATGTGGTGGAGACTTCCCAAAACATGCCTTGGTACACCGGTGGCCCGCTGATGCACTTGTTGGAGACAGTCTCTATTGACCACAAAATGGGCGACGAAGCACAGCCGCTGCGTTTCCCCGTGCAATACGTCATTCGGCCCATCTCCGACAAGTTTCCCGATTACCGCGCCTACGCGGGACGACTCTCCGGTGGTGTGCTGCGCAAGTGCGACGCCGTGCGTGTGCTTCCCTCTGGGCTAACGAGCACCGTGAAGGCCATCATGCAGGCCGACAAAGAGTTGGAAGTAGCACACACCCCCGAATCCGTCTCCGTCCTGTTAGATGATGACATCGACATCAGTCGCGGTGACATGCTCGTAAAAGCAGAAGGACCACAACCGACGATTACCCAGGAACTCAAGATGCATTGCTGCTGGTTCAACGAGACGGAGATGCAGCTGCGCAAACGCTACATCCTCCGCACCGCCGTGTCAGAGACCGTCGCGATGGTGCAAACAGTGAACTACAAGGTGGATGTCAGCACTTTGGAGCATGTCGAAGGGGTGACATCGTTGAAGATGAACGACATCGCCTGCATTACCGTGAAGACCGCCAACTCGATAGTGGTTGACAACTACTGCAAGAACCGCGTTACCGGCTCCGTCATCTTCATCGACCCTGACAGTTTCGAGACCATAGGGGCGGGGATGATTTCAATGTAGAATGAAGAATCAAGAATGTAAAATGTAGAGTGATGAGATATAACAAAGATGATATTGAAGCATTGAATGTGCGTTTTGCGGAGACCGCTCCGGAAGAACTGCTGCAACATTTTTATGAGATTTATGGCGACAGGATTGCCTTGTCGTCCAGTCTGAGCATTGAGGACCAGACCCTAACGGACATGCTGATGAAAGTCGGTCCGGAAGCGAGGGTTTTCACGCTCGACACGGGCCGTCTTTTCCCGGAGACCTACCGACTCATCGATAAGACCAATTTGCATTACGGCATCCACATGGAGGTCTTCAGTCCGCAGACGGAGTCGTTGCAGCGATTTGTGCGGGAGCAAGGCATCAACCCGTTCTACGAAAGCATAGAGAAACGGCACGCCTGTTGCCATGTGCGCAAACTCGAACCCCTTGGCCGTGCGTTCCAAACCCTGGACGCTTGGATCTGCGGTCTCCGCCGCGAGCAGTCTGTCACCCGCACCAACATGCAGAGAATAGAGTGGGACGAAAACCATGACGTACTGAAAGTCAATCCGCTCATCGACTGGACCGAGTCACAAGTATGGGAGTATGTGAAGGCTCACCATGTGCCGTACAATACGCTGCATGACAAGGGGTTCCCGAGCATCGGCTGCGAGCCGTGCACACGGGCCGTAAAGCCTGGCGAAGACATCCGCGCCGGCCGCTGGTGGTGGGAATCGCCCGAGCACCGCGAGTGCGGTCTGCATCAGAGGTGAGGGCTCTATTGTGTGAAATCGCTTACAGGATTCCCTGATGCGCGTGTAAGTAGGTGCGATGATTAGCTTGAAGGTAAACCGAAAAAAATCGTATCTTCGCAGCCCTAAATTTAGAGTAGAGATGAATCCGATTTTCACCCTCGCTGACGTTGAAAAAATCGTTTACGGAGACAAGAGGATAGCCCTTCCCGACCTGCCGATGGACAAGGTGGCGGAGTGCTACGATTTTCTGAAGCAGTTTAGCGCAGACAAGATCATATACGGTATCAACACCGGCTTCGGGCCGATGGCGCAATGGCGCATCGACGATGCCGACCTCACCGCTTTGCAATACAATATCATTCGCAGTCACTCCACGGGCGCGGGCGAGCCGCTGCCCGACGAGTGCGTGAAGGCCGCCATGGTGGCCCGTCTTGGCACCTTCCTGCAGGCCCGCTCCGGCGTGCATCCCGACTTGGTGAAGCTCCTCGTGGAGATGATCAACCGCGACATCCTCCCGATGATCCCTCGTCATGGCAGCGTGGGGGCCAGCGGTGACCTGGTGCAGCTGGCGCACCTCGCCCTCGCGATGATTGGGGAGGGGAGCGTCCACTACCACGGCGAATGGCGTCCGGCAGCGGAAGTGCTGAAGGAGAATGGACTTGATCCGTTCACGATCCACATTCGCGAAGGACTCTCCATCACCAACGGCACCGGCGTGATGACCGGCGTGGCGATGATCAACCAGTTCCAGGCCGAGCAACTGCTCGACTGGGCCACACTCGCCGCCGTGATGATGAACGAGATCGCCGGCTCCTTTGACGACCTGATGGCTGAACCGCTCAACACGGTGCGCCGTCACGAGGGACAGCAGGTCATCGCCGCCCGCATGCGCATGCTCGCACGCGACAGCCAGTGCCTGCAACAGCGGGAGCATCAGCTCTATGAGGGCAACCATACCGAAACGACCTTCGACCATAAGGTGCAGCCTTACTATTCGTTGCGTTGCGTGCCGCAGATCCTCGGTCCCATTTACGAGACGCTGGCCAACTGCCGCCGCGTGCTCGAAGAGGAAATCAACTCCGCCTGCGACAACCCCATCGTGGATCCCGAGAGCCGCAATGTCTATCACGGTGGCAACTTCCACGGCGACTACATCTCCCTCGAACAAGACAAAGTCAAGATTGCGATGGTGCGTCTTGTGATGACCGCCGAGCGCCAGCTTAACTATCTCTTCCATGACCGCATCAACGGTATCCTGCCGCCGTTCCTCAACATGGGCAAGTTAGGGCTCAACTACGGCATGCAGGCTTGCCAGTTTACGGCTACCTCCACCACCGCCGAGTGCCAGACGCTGGCCATGCCCAACTATGTGCATAGCATCCCAAACAACAATGACAACCAAGATGTTGTGAGCATGGGCACCAACACAGCGCTGCTCACCCGCACGGTCATTGACAATGCCTGGCAGGTGCTGGCCATCCAGTATATCGCCCTTGCCCAAGCCGTTGACTGTCTGAAGATCGCCGATAAACTCGCCCCTGTCTCGAGACAGATTTACAAGCAAGTGCGCGAGATATGTCCCGTCTTTATTGAGGACACGCCGTTCTACGAGGATTTGCGGGATGTGGAGGCGTTCCTTAGAAGACAACGCCTCGGCTTTTAACCAAGAACCTAAACCCTAAACCCTAAAAAAATGAAATACGCACTCATAACCGGAGGTTCCCGTGGCATCGGACGTGCCGTGGCCATGCGCCTCTCCCGCGACGGGATGCCCGTCATCGTCAACTATGTGAGCAACGACGCCGCTGCCGAAGAGACCAAACAGATGGTCGAGGCTCAGGGCGGTACTTGCGAACTGCTGAAGTTCGACATCGGTGATGCTCAGGCCGTGGAGTCCGCGCTGGAAGGGTGGGAGAATGCCCATCCCGACGACTATATCTCCGTGCTGGTGAACAATGCCGGCACGCGACGTGACACGCTGATGATCATGATGGGCGACGATGACTGGCACAGCGTCATCGACACCCCGTTGAACGGCTTCTTCTACATTACCCGTCGTGTGGTGAAAACGATGTTGCGCAAACGCGAGGGCCGCATCGTCAACATGGCATCGCTATCGGGATTGAAGGGCGTTCCAGGCCAGACCAACTACAGTGCCGCCAAGGCTGCCATCATCGGCGCTACCAAGGCCCTGGCACAGGAGGTGGCCAAGCGGAACATTACGGTTAATGCCGTGGCCCCCGGTTTCATCGCCACCGACATGACTGCCGGACTGAATGAGGCCGAGCTGAGCAAGATGATCCCCGCGCAGCGGTTCGGTACCCCTGACGAGGTGGCTTCCGCTGTCGCTTTCCTCGCTTCCCCGGATGCCTCCTACATCACAGGACAGGTGTTACAGGTGAACGGAGGACTTTATAGTTAATAGTTTTCCTTGAGCAGCCCCGATAGGGGCAAGAGCTTGGTAGAATAGGTAATAGATAATGGTTTCCGAAGAACAGCCCCGATAGGGGCAAGAGCTTGGTAGAAAGAGGTATATTATAGCAGATAGCAAGCGATTGAATACGTTTTTATATTGATAAATTTTGTGAATGGAATATGGACAGACGTGTAGTAATCACGGGAATGGGCATCTGGTCGTGCATCGGCACGTCGCAGGATGAGGTGGCGGTATCGTTGCGTGAAGGGAAATGCGGATTGGGCAACGATCCCGACCGAACCGCATACGGATACCAGTCGAACTTGACAGGCATAGTTCCATATCCGGAGCTTAAGCCGTTGTTGCATAGGAGATTGCGCGCCGGCCTTTCGGAAGAGGCCGCCTATTCGTTCATGGCTTCCCGCGAGGCTTTCGCTCAGGCCGGCATAGATGAGGAATACCTTCTCAACCATGAGGTAGGCGTCATTTTTGGCAACGACTCCTCCGCGAAGCCAGTGATCGAGACGGACCGCATGCTCGTGGAACGTCCAGACACGGCGTTGCTGGGTTCTGGACTGATCTTTCAATCAATGAACTCCACCGTGAACATGAATTTGAGCAGCATCTTCCACCTGCGCGGTGTGAATTTCACCGTCAGCGCGGCGTGCGCCAGCGGGAGTCATTCCGTTGGCTTGGGCTACCTGCTTGTCAAACAAGGGCTGCAGGACTGTGTGCTCTGCGGCGGTGCCCAGGAAGTCAACCAGTTCGCCATGGCCTCCTTTGATGCGTTGGGAGCATTCTCCAAACGTTTGGATGAGCCGTGGAAGGCCTCCCGACCCTTTGACCGCGACCGCGACGGTTTAGTGCCGAGTGGTGGCGCGGCAGCATTGGTGTTGGAGGACTACGACCACGCGGTGCAGCGTGGCGCGACCATTCTCGCGGAGGTGGCCGGCTACGGCTTTTCCTCCAACGGTGGCGGCATCTCCCAGCCTTCTGACGATGGCAGCTACACCGCCATGATGCGGGCTATAGAGATGGCGGGACTCACTCCCGCCGACATCGACTATGTGAATGCTCATGCCACGGGCACGCCACAAGGAGACCGATTCGAGGCGTTGGCATTGAATCGCATCTTCAATGGGCAGCCTGCTCTCATCAGCTCCACCAAGGGCATGACGGGGCATGAATGCTGGATGGCAGGTGCGAGCGAATTGGTCTATTGCACCCTGATGATGCAGCATGGTTTTGTCGCCCCAAACGTCAACTTCGAGAACCCCGATGAGGACACTGCCCCGCTGAACCTCGCCACCCATACCGTGGAAATGCCGTTACGCATCGTTCTTAGCAACAGTTTCGGATTTGGTGGAACAAATTCGGCGGTGGTGCTGAAGAAGCTGGTGGCTGGTAGTTAGGAGAAGAGTGCTATCTGTATGTTTCATTGTTGGATGAGTCCCTTTGAATCTTTTAATTTTGAACTTGAACCTCAATAATCCATAACCATTAAAGAATGAATCTAAACGACAACTTGAAAAAACAATACACAGAAGATTGGATGAGCGCGATTGAGGCGCAGCGGCTTGCGCAGATCTATGCTTTCGGGCCTATGACATTCCAGACGGCCAGGCTGATGGTGAAATGGGGTATCTTCGAGATGCTGGAGACGCCCATGACCCCTGAAGAGGTCGCCGGAAAGGCCGGCATCTCCCTCTATGCCGCCAAATGCCTGTTGGAGTCGTCGCTGACGATGAACACCGTGACCGTAGATCCTGAGACTGGTTGTTATGCACTGGCCAAAACCGGATGGTTCCTGCTCCACGATGAGTCCACTCGCGTGAATCTGGACTTCAACCACGATGTCAATTATCAAGGGATGTTCTACTTGGAGGAGGCTTTGAGGGAAGGAAAACCCGCTGGACTGAAGTGCCTCGGCGACTGGCCGACGGTGTATGAGGGACTTTCCCAATTGCCCGAAGCGTCTCAGAAAAGCTGGTTCGCTTTCGATCATTTCTACAGCGATGGCTCGTTTGAGCAGGCATTGAATCTTGTTTTTGCGCGTTCCACAAAACATTTGATGGACGTGGGTGGCAACACGGGACGCTGGGCGATGCAGTGCGTGCGCCACAATCCCGACGTGGAGGTTACTATTGTCGATTTGCCGCAACAAATCGGGATGATGAAGGAGCAGACCGCCGGAAAACCAGGTGCCGACCGCATCCATGGATACGCTGCCGACATGCTGGACAACAGCTGCCCGCTGCCTTCAGAACCTGCTTTCGATGCCATTTGGATGAGCCAGTTCCTCGACTGCTTCAGCGAACCGCAAATTCTGAGTATCCTGCGCCGTGCCGCCACCGTCATGAGCGCTGACACGCGCCTCTACATCATGGAGACACTTTGGGACCGCCAACGCTTCGACACTGCGGCGTTCTGTCTCGCCCAGACCAGCCTCTACTTTACGGCCATCGCCAACGGAAACAGCAAGATGTATCATTCCGATGACCTTGTGCGCTTAGTGCGCGAAGCTGGTCTGGAGGTTGAATCCATTCACGATTTTCTGGGTTTGGGACATTCCGTGCTGGTGTGTAAAAAACGATAAACCATTACCGGCGGTTCACGATGAATTTGCGTGAGACTGTCCGGCTGTTGTCGAGTTCAATCTTTACGATATACTGTCCGGCAGCGAACGGAGACACATCCACCCTCTGCAGGTTCCCGACATTTTCTTCCTTTACAAAGACAATCTGGCCGTCGGCATTATAGATCCATATCTTTCGTACATTTTCGCCTTTAATGTTGAGAACTGTGCTGGTCGGGTTCGGAAAGATCTCCATGCCGGTCAGGTCGCGGTCATCGATACCGACCGTGATGGTCAGGTGCAACGTCACCACGGAGTCACAGCCGTCAACCGTCTGCAACGTCTGGGTGTAGTCGCCCGATTCACAATAGATTTCAGAATTCCATTCGTAACAGGAATCGGTGGTGGTGATGGCAAAGTCAGAAGCAGTAGAGCTGTGGATGGTCAGGTGCAGGGTGTCGACACTGGCGCAGCCGTTGGCATTGTTATAAGCATAGGTGTAGGTTCCTGACGTGGTGTATGTTTCACCGTGCCATACAAAGCTTTCGCAGGCACTCTCGGTTTCCACATGGTGTGTGCCGGGAAGGAGAGACAACGTCAAGGTGATGACGCTGTCGCAGCCGTGGACGCTCTGCAACGTATGGGTGTAGGTGCCTGCCGTGGTGAGCGTCTGTCCATAGAAGTTGTAGCTGCTTCCCTCGCAAATTTCAGCAACGACCGGCGTGTTGAAGGTCGGGTTCACCGTCAAGGTCAACGTGATGACACTATCGCAGCCATGAACGCTCAGCAACGTATGGGTGTAGGTGCCCGCCGTGGTCAGGCTCTGTCCGAAGAAATTGTAGCTGCTACCCTCGCAGATCTCATCGGCAACCGGCGTGTTGTAACCCGTGACCATGGTCAACGTCAGAGTGATCACGCTGTCGCAGCCGTGAACCGTTTGCAACGTATGGGTATAGGTGCCCGCCGTGGTCAAGTTCTGCCCGAAGAAGCTGTAGCTGCCGCCGTTGCAGATCTCAGCAGCAACCGGCGTGTTGAAGGTCGGGTTCACCGTCAAGGTCAACGTGATGACGCTGTCGCAGCCGTGGACCGTTTGCAACGTGTGGGTGTAGGTGCCCGCCGTGGTCAAGTTCTGCCCGAAGAAGCTGTAGCTGCCGCCGTTGCAGATCTCAGCAGCAACCGGCGTGTTGAAGGTCGGGTTCACCGTCAAGGTCAACGTGATGACGCTGTCGCAGCCGTGGACAGTCTGCAGCGTGTGGGTGTAGGTGCCCGCCGTGGTCAAGTTCTGCCCGAAGAAGTCGTAGCTGTTTCCTTCGCAAATCGCAGCGGAGACCGGCGTGTTGAAGACGGGGTTG
>CAMVIT010000035.1:0-31156 GCA_947167635.1 uncultured Bacteroidales bacterium
GGCCAACGTCATCGCCACGGTGGACGGCACCGCTGTGACCCCGGGCGTCGAGACCACGGTCGGCAACTACTGCGTGACGACGGCCAACGGCGAGCTTGAGGTTACCTGCAAGAAGGTCACCATCACCGCACATAACGCCAGCAAGGTGTATGACAGCACGCCTCTGACGGAGTCCGGCTTCACCGCCTCGGCTCTCGAAACGGGCGACACGCACACCTTCACGGTGGCCATGACCTCCGGCAGCACGATCACCAACGTCGGCACACAGGCCAACGTCATCGCCACGGTGGACGGCACCGCTGTGACCCCGGGCGTCGAGACCCCGGTCGGCAACTACTGCGTGACAGAGGTGAACGGCACCCTGACAGTGACACCCGCCTCCCTGCTCATCAAGCTGGACACCGCGAAGGTCTATGACGGCACACCGTTCGTGAGCGACTACATGGCCACAATCGACGGCTACACGATCACCGGCCTTGTGTCCGGTGACTACATCACCGCCGGCGTGGTGACAAGCTCCGCCTCCGATGTGAACACCTATATCGACAGCGTGGCTTCCGCCTCCGCCGATGTGACGACTCCGTTCGCTACGCACAACGGCATCGGCAACTACAATGTGACCTACGACCTGAGACAGGTGATCAACAAGAAGAGACTGATCATCACGGGTGAATTCACGAAAGTCTATGACGGCACGCCGTTCACGGTGTCTTACGACCAGCTGACCTACAACGGTCTGGAGAATGGCGATGTGGTCACCTCCGGCACGGTCACCTCCGATGGGTACTGGGTGGGCGACTACTACTGCCGCGACAACCGGTTCCTGCGCGCGATGGACGAGTTGCATGCCTACAACAGTGGCTTCGGCCCGACCAGTGTGACATCGAACTACACTCCCGAGTTCTATGTGGTGCTGCATATCATCAAGCGCCCGATCGAATTCACCGCCAAGAGCGGCGAGAAGGTCTATGACGGCACTCCGCTTCTGATCACCGACCTGCCAGCTCCAGGCTACGACATCACAAACGGCAGCATTGCCAGCACCGACAACCTCACCCACATTGACGTGAGCGGTTCGCAGCTTTGCGTGGGCCAGAGTGCCAGCGAAGTTGCCAATGCCGTCATCATGCATGTCTCCGATGCTGAAAATGTGACAGACTGCTACGACATCCACTATGTGGACGGTACCCTCCGTGTGACGGATGTGACCACGCCGCTTGTCTGTCCCGCCGACCTGACCATCACGCTCTGGTACGGGCGTTGCGACACGATGGTGACCCTGCCGGAGACGGCCACGGTGACCCCGCCGGTTGCCAACACGACCATTGTCAACGACCTGGCAGGTCAGAACCCGATGCCGGTGGGCACCCACTACATCACCTGGAGTCTGCTTGACGCCTGCGGCAATGCGATGACCACCTGCCAGCAGACTGTCACGGTGAACTATCCAGAGTGCGACACGGCCATCGACTATGAAGGCAACAGATACCCGTCAGAGCGTATCGGCTGCAACTGCTGGACGGTTCCCAACCTGCGGAGCAAGTACTACAGCGACGGCACCGAGATAGCCAATTACACATACTACAACCACAACGACTCGTTGGAGAATGTGTACGGCAAGCTGTACAGCTGGTACTCTGCCGCCCGTGTGCCCGAGGGCGACGACACTGCGGTGCCGGTTGACTCCCTGTGGCCTGCCGGGACATACGTGCAAGGCATCTGTCCTGCCGGCTGGGCATTGCCCACGGTGGAGGACTACATGGATATGTATGTGGCTTCCGGAGCGGACGCCGGCCTCGTGAAGAGCCCGTCCACGCTGGTGTGGCTGCCCGGCAAGCAGGGCACGGCCCCCAACAAGTTCAACGCCTACGGCGCCGGCTACTACGACGGCAGCGTCAACCGCTATTTCAACCTGTTGGGCGAGACCCACTTCTGGGCTGTCGATTACAGCACCGGTTCCTCCATGGCCAAGAACTTCGTCCTCAACTACTACTGTTCCGAGGGTTTGATTGTGGATAGCATGAAGGGCTTCGGCTACAGCATCCGTTGTGTCCAGAAGAAGTAACGGCACGCTGATAGAAACAAGTTTATCTCTACTGAACCCCGGAAGTTGGAAAAAAACTTTCGGGGTTCATTGTGTCTTCCGATGTTATGTTTTTTTTTCTACCTTTGCAGGCACATTTGTGATGCAGCGTTTTTGTCTTCTTGTGCTTATGAGGAAATTGTTAATTATTATAGGCTCTTTTCTGTTGTTCATAACTGCCCATGCTCAGTACAACCTTGCCACCACCAGCATCGATCCTGCGGCTGATTCGATGGCTGTCGCCCGGATGCGGCAAAAGATGGACTCCATTCGCAAGTTCCGACCCACCGTGGCCGTGGTGTTGGCGGGCGGTGGCGCCAAAGGCGCTGCCCATGTGGGCGCGCTTGAATACATCGAGGAACTCGGCATCCCCGTTGACATGGTGCTCGGCACCAGCATGGGCGGGCTCGTCGGTGGCCTTTACGCCATGGGCTATCCCGCTGCCCTCATCGACACCATCCTCGTCAACATGAACTGGGGTGTGATGATGAGTGATTTCGTGCCCACGGAAAAACTCAACTACCGGCGACGCAAGTACAACGAGACTTACACCCTGCGTATTCCGCTCTATTATGAAAACGACAAAAAATGGCATGGACGTGAGCTCCTGAAGAGATATCAAGAGAGCGTGAAAATCAATGAAGGGGACCAAAACGCCTCTTCCGACATCGGTGAGCAGACTCTCCGGCAAGGCATTGCCGCCAACATGCCGGAAGGCATTCTTTATGGATACAATGTCTATAACCTGATCAATAGTCTTACGGTCGGCTATCAGGACTCCATGAACTTCTCCGATTTGCCTATTCCCTATTGCTGCGTGGCTACGGACCTTGTGACCTTGAAGGCCAAGTATTGGACTAGCGGCTGCCTGACGGAGGCGATGCGCTCCACAATGTCCATCCCGCTTTATTTCGCACCGGTGCGCAAGAAGGATATGGTGCTCGTGGATGGCGGCACGCGCAACAATTTCCCTACTGACATGGCTTGCGCTATGGGCGCCGACTATGTCATTGGCGTTGACTTGAGCCAGCCGAGAGGGTACGAGGAGGTTAATGGCGTGGGCAAACTGCTGCAACAGAACATCGCGCTCATGGGCAAGGAGGCCTTCGACCACAACAGGCCGCTTGCCAATGTCTATATCCACCCCAATATGGATGGCATGAACATGTTCAGTTTCCAAACCAAGAACATTGTCGAGTGTATCCGCCGGGGAAAGGATGCCGCAAGACAGCAGGACTCCAGCTTGCAAGTCATCCTACGTGCTGTGACGCCCGGACTTGCCCGGTCGCAGGAGATGAAAGACCAAAAGAAACAACCTCGGGGGGTGAACATCGCCGAAGAGGACATTCTTGTCGGCAAGATTTGTTTCGACGGGATCAGCAGCGATCTTACGGAATTCCTTCTGCGGAACATCGAGTTGGACACGGGAAAGCGTTACAATCGCGATGATATTGAGAATGCATTGGCCGTGCTCTATGGCAGCGGACTCTTCAATAACGCTTCCTATCGGGTTGAAGGTTCGCACGAACCATACACCTTGGTGTTCAAGGGCGAGCGAAGCCCCATTCACCAGGTGGGTGTCGGACTGCGGTTCACCTACCAAGATCTGATCTCGCTGGGACTCAATTTCGGATTCAACAGCCGTAAACCGTACGGCTTCAAATTCGATGCCTCCGCTGTCATTGGCAAGAACCTCAAGGGCGAAATGGACCTCTATTACGTCCCGCGTCGCGGCCCCGCATTCGGAGCGGATATTAAATCATACTACACCCAATTGAGAATCAGTCCTCTTCATTCCATGATATCCGATTATATCCTCAACACGCTTTGCACATACAGCTACTGGAACAACCGGCTGCAGCTCTATATCAGAGACAATCAATGGCTGCATAACGGTTATTACAAAGGAGGGTTTGAACTGAACATGATGCCGTATGCATTGACCACCATGTTCTTGAATTATATGTCTGACGACAGCACAGCAAATGATGCCGTCAATGAATACGACTATTATATGGAAGGCGCGGCATATATGTACAGGAATCGTTGGGATAACCATGCTTTGTCATTTTTCGTGGAGGGGACATACGACAATACCGATGACAAATATTTCCCCACTCATGGTGTTGATGTCGGCGGACGATATGACTTGGTCTTTCACAGCAAGACCCCGGAAGGGTATATTCTCCGTTACCATAACTTCAACATGCACATCAAGGGTGTCATACCCGTGGTCAACCGTTTTGTTATCATGCTCTCCGGGAGTTTGGCCTCTATGCAGACCTTGGATTTTTCCAGTTTTAATCGGGAAGTTTCGGCACACAATGATGTCCATCAGATTTTTGTCGGAGGTGTGCGCGATGGGGAATTTATCAAAAATCAGCTCTCGTATGTGGGCTATAATGTGTTGCAAGCCGTGTACGGCAGCAATACCACCGCAGTTGCCAGGATGGATCTGCGCTACCAAATCGGGCGTAAAGATTACATCTCGTTCATTACTTCCCTCTATAAGGCATACGTCTTGTTCGATAAAAACGGTGAACATATACACGGGGCTGATTATGTACGTCCCACGGATTATTGTTTTGTCCTTCAGTACGGTCACAAGTCGCTTATCGGGCCGATATTGTTCAATGTGCATTGGTCGGCCAATGGCCGGCCCGCCCGATGGGGCGCCTATTTGAGCATCGGGTTCGACTTTTAGCGGTCGGCAGTTGCGGGATGGTGTGTTCTTGGGAAAACGGGTTATAAAGGAAAAAATGGTATTTTTGCCACGCGAATGGGGCGGATGTTTGGTTTTGACTATTATTCATGACTTCATAAATTAACAAACTTAAGAGATGATCAATTTCAGTTATTGCACACCCACCCGTATTGTGTTTGGCAAGGGTGTGGTGGAAAAGTTGCCCGAGGTGATGAAACCTTTCGGCAAACGTGTTTTAATGACCTACGGTGGCGGCAGCATCAAGCGCAACGGCCTCTACGACAAGGTTAAGGATCTGTTGAAGGACTTTGAGGTCTTCGAACTTCCGGGCATCGAGCCCAACCCGAAATACACGCAGAGCGTGGTGCCGGGCGTGCAGATGTGCAAGGAGCATCATGTTGACGTGATTCTTGCCGTGGGCGGCGGCAGTGTGCTCGACTGCTCCAAGGCCATCGCGGCGGGCGCCTGCTACGATGGCGAGCCGTGGGACCTCATTACCTACCAAGTGAAGACACAGGCTGCCTTGCCCATCGTCGATATCATGACCTTGGCGGCCACCGGCAGCGAGTATGACGCCGCCAGCGTCATTTCTCGCACCGAAACCAATGACAAGGTCGGCTACATCGACCCGCACCTCTATCCAGCCGTCTCCCTGCTTGACCCGGAGTACACGTTTACCATCCCGCCGAAGCACACGCGCGCAGGCATCGCCGACGCTATGAATCATGTGATGGAGCAGTTCTTCGCCGAACCAAACACCATCCTCAACGATGGCATGTGCATAGCGGCCCTGAAGAGCTTGATGCTCAATGCACCCAAGGTGCTGGACAATCCGAACGACTATGAAGCGCGCGCCGAGGTGTTCTACACCTGCACGTTGGCTTGCAATGGCATTTTCTGCAATGGCAACGGACACAGCGGCTGGCCCATGCACGGCATCGAGCACGCTCTTAGCGCATACTACGACATTACCCACGGCGAGGGCCTCGCCATCATCACCCCTCGTTGGATGAAGCACATCCTCAACGAGAAGACGGTGGGCCGTTTTGTGACATACGGCACCATGTTGTTTGGCATTGACGCCAACCTGGCCCCGATGGAGATTGCGGAGCTGGCTATTCAGAAGACTTATGACTTCTTCAAAGGGATAGGCATTCCCATGTCGTTGCGCGAAGTGGGCATCGACAACCAGCGCCTCGGCGAGATGGCACACCACATCGCTGTCAACGAGGGCCTTGAGAATGCCTGGGCGTCGCTCAATGAGCAAGACATCTTGGAGATTCTGAAGGCTTCTCTGTAAAGGCAAAACACTGAAAAATGCGCGCCGCATCTCAATGTGGCGCGTATTTCTTTGTGGGGTAGGGGTTCTTATCTGTGCATGATATACTGGATGGCGGCATCGAGTTGCGGCTTGAGGTCGCCGTTGTAGTCTTTGCGCAGGATGATCTGGTCCGGCGTGTGGCCGATGCCCTCCAGCACCTTGCCGCCGATCAGGGCTTCGAAGGTGGATGTATAGACGTAGTGCCCCTCCGAAAGATTCGAGGTTCCGAACGGGCCGCCGTAGTTGAGGTCAATGCAGTTGGTTGGCTGCAGCGGTCCTGTGCCGCCGTGTGTGCGCTCTCCGATGGTGTGCGCCGTGGGCAATACCGCCTTGATGATCATCGGCTCAATCTCGCCCATACTCACCGAATTGATGTCGCAAAGCACGACATACGGAATGTTTTCCGCCGTGATGTCGCGGTGATAGCGGGTGATCGGGCTCTGGTAGTAAGGAGTCCACGGGGAATGTTCGTAGCGTCCGGGCCCCTCTTTGTAGCGGGTCTTGAAAATTTCCGTCGTCTGGTTGAGATAGCAGCCAACCAAGTAGTCAAGGTCGTCTTGGTATCCACCGCGGTTGCATCGGTTGTCAAGGATGATGCCGGCCAATTGCTCTCGTGGAGTCTCCATGATGGCTTGGAAGTAGTGGTCCAGCAACCGCGCTCCCACGCCGTTTTGCAGCATCACCGGTGTGATACCCGCCGAAGACTGCCAAAGGTAGGGAATCTTCCGTCCGTCAGACAACCGGAAAAGAACGTAATGATATATCACCGTCATTCCCAATTCCGGCACATAGGCCACACACGACTCGTGCGCTTCGACAGTGTATTGGCTTTCAATATTTTGTAGAAAATCCTGAATTCTCTGGTTTTCATCGCTGGCTGACTCGTAATAGTAGTCGCGGGTGGGAATCTCCAAAGCGTACGGAGTTACACTTACCGTAGAACTCAGGTCGTTGGGAGCCGGATAAAGATTCTTGACTCTGAGTGTCAGATGATGGTCAACCAAACCACCCACCAAGTTCGTATAGAGAGTCTGCAACTCATCCGTTGGCACATAACCCTGCTGCTCATATTTCTTGTCGAGTTCTTGGAACGCAGGAAAATAACGGTCGTACATTGCATCCCAGTCGGTGGTATCGACATCCCAAAAGACATAGCCCGTGCTGAGGACTTTCCATAAATAGTCGAACTGCTCGGAGTAGGAGCTGTAGGCTAATTTGCCGTTCTCGCCGATATAAGGCATGTAATCGGCCGCCTTGCGGCAAGAGGCGCCTGTCAAGATTAAAATTGCTGCTATTGTGATTATTTTCTTCATCTTATTTTGGTTTTTTAGTGACTCCCGCACTGCGCTTCGCTTGTGGGGTTACTTGCGCTTCGCGCGCCTTGCCCCTCCGGGGCTGCTCAAGGAAAATGTTTTAAAAAATATATGATGCGCCAAAGGTGACAGAAAGCGTGTTGAGGTAGCGCGGGTCGCGAAGGTTGGCATAGCCACGGTGATGGCTGGTGAGGTCATAGTAGTAGAGGGCCTCGAGGTTCAAGGCCCAGTGGTCGCTGATGTTGTATGAGAGCCCAAGACCGCCTGTCACGCCGGCGCAGAATCTTGCATCCTCGCGGGTGAATTCGCGGATTTCATCGAAGTCGTTGAAGTAGATGTAGTAATCTGTCATCCAGTAGGTCGTGCCCGCCCTTCTCTCTCTCAACCAATAACCGATGTAGCCGCCAAGCAGGGTGTGTCCGCGCACATGCTTGCCGCCGAAGGAAAAGTCGGCGGTCACCGGAAGCATCAGATAGAGGTTGTGGTGGCTGGTGTAAACCGGCTCCAAGTAGTTGAGGTTCCGATCCATGCGGTGAGAGCGGCGCATGAGGATGAGGTCTGCGCGCAGGGCCACCCAGTCCTTGAAAGCATAGCGTCCCTCGATGCCGGCGTCGAAGCCGCTTTGGGGCGAGTAGGTCTCGTCGATGCGTCCCGCGTTGGAACGCGTGATGGAGGTCAGGTCCCAGCCGCCCCGCAGTCCGATGGACCACTGGGCACTGGCTGACAATGCTGCACTGCAAAGGAGCAGGGCGAGCAACAGAGTGCGGAAAGCGGATTTTTTCATTGCAATGGATATGTGGTGTTTCGAGCTTGCAAAAATAAAAAAAAGTTTTTGTCATTTCTCTTTTCGGTGATGTGCTCTGGCAATGAAACAAGGGTGAAAAAAATGCATGGCCAAACGCTGCCTCGCTGCGCACGGTATTCCTGTCGAACGTCATTTTGCCCGTCAAATCAATTTGGCCGACTATGAGAAATTCGACCGTATTATCTGCATGGAAAAGTACAACCTTCGTAATTTGCCCAAAATTACGGACAAGGTGCAGCTTCTGTTGGATCGCGATATCGCAGACCCATGGTACACTGGGGATTTTGAGACCACCTACCGCGATTTGGAAGAGGGTCTTAGGAGGTTGATTTGAAAAACAAGTGGTATTGTCATTGACCAAGGGGGCGATAGCTCTCACCTCTTTTTACGACCCCGTTTTCGCTGACGTATGCCCACAGCTGCGCGTAGAAGTCGGTCTGGGCGAGGGTCGCGCTGTTGCCGACGATGATGAGTTTCATGCGGGCGCGGGTCATGGCGACGTTCATGCGGCGCAGATCCTTGAGGAATCCGATGGCACCGTGCTCGTTGTCGCGCACCATGCTGATGAGGATGACATCTCGTTCCTGCCCCTGGAAACCGTCCACGGTGTTGACAGAGATGTGTCCGTGTATGGGGGCGAGTGTGTGGCTGCGGCCTACGAGCTTGCGCAGCAGGGCAACCTGTGCCTTGTAGGGTGAGATGATCCCGTAGGTGGTGCCCTCGTACAGCTTGGTGTCGATGGCTGTCTGGCGCACATAATCCTTGAGGATGTTCACGACCAATTCGGCCTCTTTGCGGTTGGCACGGCTCTGCGAGGCGGTGAGGCGCTCACCGAAGTCGCTGCCGGCGGTGTCAACCCATACCAACGGCGCATCCCAAGGGGCCAGGGTGCGGTTGGCCACCCTAGGGTCGGCCTTGAGCCTTCCGTCGTAAAACCAGCGTGAGGGGAAACTCATGATCTGCCGGTTCATGCGGTACTGCGTGTCCAACAGCATGACACAGGCGGGCTTGTTGTGTACCACCTTCTGCATCAGTGTGTCAGACAGTCCGCCTCGTGCCGCCTCGGGGCACAGGATGGTGGGCGGCAATTGTTGGTGGTCGCCTGCGAAGATCACACGGTCGGCACGCAGGATGGCGGCCCAACAGGCGGCTTCAATGGACTGTGTGGCCTCGTCGATGAAGAGCGTGGCGAAACGGCGCCCTCCGAGCAGCCGGTGCGCACTGCCGATGAGGGTGCAGGTGATCACTTCCGCGCTTTGCAACACCTCCTCGTGGATTTTCATTTCTAACTCGTCGCGGCGCTGTAGGAGACGGCGCAAGCGGTTGGCGCGCTGGCGCGAGGGTGTCTCCCCGGTTTGGATGTCGCGGATGAGCTTGCGGATGCCCCACAGCTCGGCATAGTCGGGGTGGGCGGCGTACTGTCGCTCGTAGGTGTGCTCCATCAGCGGACGGCTGATGCGCAGCGGGTTGCCGATGCGCACCACGCGAACACCCCGCTCGATGAGCTTCTCGCTGATCCAATCGACGGCGGCGTTGCTCGGGGCGCAAACCAGCACCTGTGGCTCGCGGCGGATGGTCTCCATGATGGCTTCCACAAAGGTGGTGGTCTTGCCTGTGCCGGGCGGTCCGTGGACCACGGCGACCTCGCGCGCCTCCAAAATGCGCTGCACCGCCTCGTTCTGGCTCTCGTTGAGGTTGTCGAACACCACACGGGGCAGCGAGCGGAACTGAGGTTCCTGTGCGCCGATGAGCGTCTCTCGCAGGTGGATCATCTTCTCGCTATCCAGACTTCTGGCCTTCAGCAAGGCCTCCTCCATCACCTGATAGGTGGTGTCGTCGAACGCGATGCGCACGCCCACATCGCTATGCTCCGCTATGCGGTGAAGTTGAAACGCCGTGTCGGGCACATCGAGCGCGAGTTGCATGACGCGCCCCTCGATACGCTGCACCGTTGCGCCGGAGACGAGTGTCTCCACGGGGTGTTTGCCCTCCTTGTCCCGGTGGAAGAAGCAGACACACTTGCCCGGCTCGAACTCGTTGTCGGGACTGACGGCGTGGTCGGCGGCGTACTCCACCTCCACCACATATTGGTTCAAGGCATTGTAGAAAGACTTGCCGAAACGGACGGGAAACCAGCAATTGCTGTTGAGATGGCTGTGCTGCAGGGCGACTTGGAAGGACTCCTCCAAGGCGCGCCGGTCGTATGCCTTCTCCAATGCGACAAGCTGTGACTGCTTCTGCAGGGATTCAATGGATTTCATTTTGCTGTTTTGCGGTGTTTCGGCGATGCGCTGCATTCATTCAATAAAAAGGTCTTCGCAGAGGAAGACCTTTTGTAAGACATAATACAATATGTATGGGGATTGTTAACCCTTCAGGGCCTCGGCGCCGCTCACGATCTCAATCAGTTCGTTGGTGATGGAGGACTGACGGGCGTTGTTGTACTTGAGGCGCAGGTCGCGTAGAATCTCCGTGGCGTTGTCGGTGGCCTTGGTCATGGAGATCATGCGGGCACCATGCTCGGAGGCTATGGAGTCGGAGAGCGTCTTGTACAACTGGTTTTTGAGGATCTTGGGGATAAGTGCTTCGAGCACCTCTTGCGGGGAGGGCTCGATGATGTAGTCGTTGTTGACAGTGCCTGTGCCCTCTGTGTCGAGCTTGACGATGGGCAGAAACTCCTCGACGGTGACGCGCTGTGTGGCGGCGTTGAGGAATTGGTTATAGACGATGTCCACCTTGTCGATGCGATGTTCGAGGAATCCGCTCGTCAGGAAGTCGGCGATCTTCGTCAACTCGCCGAAATCGGGGTTGTCGAGCAGTGCTTCATTGTACCGCACCACGGGATAGACTTTGCCGAGCTGTTCGTTGCCTTTTTTGCCGATGCAGATGAGCTGCACGTTGCCGGCGCGGTGTTGCTCGGCATATTTCCCTTGTATGAGAGCATGAACCTGCTTGACGATGTTGGAGTTGAAGGCGCCGCACAGTCCTTTGTTGGAGGTGATGACCACAAGCATGACCTTCTCTGGCGTGCGTTGCTCGAAGAGCGGCAGGCTCTCGGTCGAGGTGGCGGATCCGGAAAGGTTGTGCAGGATCTCGTTCAGCTTCTCGGAGTAGGGGCGCAGGTACTGGATGGCCGTCTGGGCACGTCTCAGTTTGGCGGCAGACACCAACTTCATGGAGCTGGTGATCTTCTGCGTCGATTCGATGGAGCTGATGCGGGTTCGTATTTCCTTGAGGTTACCCATGGCTATTTCATGTATTTGGCAGCCACTTCGGCGCAAGCTTCCTTGAGGATGCGGGTGGCCTCGTCGTCAATCTTGCCGGAACGCAGCACGTCGAGCACGTCTTGATGCCGTTCGTGCATGAAGTGGATGAATTCGGTCTCGAAGTTGCGGATATTCTGCAAAGGCACTTTCTGGAGCAGTCCGTTGGAACCGCAGAAGATGATGGCGATTTGCTCTTCCACCTTGTAGGGCGTGTATTGCGGCTGTTTCAGGATTTCCACGTTGCGGGCGCCCTTGTCGAGCACATATTGCGTGGCGGCATCCACGTCGGAGCCGAACTTGGCGAAGGATTCCATCTCGCGGTATTGGGCCTGGTCGAGTTTCAGGGTGCCGGCTACCTTCTTCATGGACTTGATCTGGGCGTTGCCGCCGACGCGGGACACGGAGATGCCCACGTTGATGGCGGGACGCACACCGGCGTTGAAGAGGGAGGTCTCCAGGAATATCTGGCCGTCGGTGATGGAGATCACGTTGGTCGGGATGTAGGCCGACACGTCGCCGGCCTGGGTCTCGATGATGGGCAGTGCCGTCAGGGATCCGCCGCCCTTGACGATGGGCTTGAGGGACTCCGGCAGGTCGTTCATCTTCGCGGCAATTTCATCGGACTCGATGATCTTGGCGGCTCTTTCGAGCAGACGGGAGTGGAGGTAGAACACATCGCCGGGGTATGCCTCACGTCCGGGCGGACGACGGAGCAGCAGGGAGACTTCGCGGTAGGCCACGGCCTGCTTGGAGAGGTCGTCGTAGATGATGAGGGCGTCACGGCCGGTGTCGCGGAAGTACTCGCCGATGGCGGCGCCGGCGAAGGGAGCATAGAACTGCATGGCGGCGGCGTCGGAGGCGGTGGCGGTGACCACGATGGTGTAGGGCATGGCACCACGCTCGGTGAGGGTCTTCACCAATGCGGCCACGGAGGAGCCTTTCTGGCCCACAGCCACATAGATGCAGTACACGGGCTTGCCTTGCTCGTAGAACTCTTTTTGGTTGATGATGGTGTCGATGGCGATGGCGGTCTTGCCCGTCTGGCGGTCGCCGATGATGAGTTCGCGCTGACCGCGACCGATGGGAATCATGGCGTCCACGGCCTTGAGTCCTGTCTGCAGCGGTTGTTTGACGGGCTGACGGTAGATGACGCCGGGAGCCTTTCGCTCGATAGGCATCTCGTGCAGGTCGCCCTCGATGGGGCCTTTGCCGTCAATGGGTTCGCCCAAGGTGTTGATGACGCGGCCCAGCAGCCCTTCGCCCACGCGGATGGAGGCGATGCGCCCCGTGCGCTTGCAAAGGTCGCCTTCGTTCAGGCTCTTGGCATCGCCCAGAAGGACGACACCCACATTGTCCTCTTCGAGGTTCAGGGCAATGCCGGTGACGGTTTCGCCGCCCGACTTGGACTCGAAGGTCACCAGTTCGCCGGAGCGGGCGTTTTGCAACCCATAAACACGGGCAATGCCGTCGCCCACGAGGAGCACGGTACCCGTCTCTTCCATCTCGGTGCTCAGGTTGAGATTCTGCAACTGCTGACGCAGGATGGAGGTTACTTCGGAGGGTTTTATTTCAGACATATTGTTGTTGGATTAAAAATTGACTTGGTAAATGTTGTGTGAAAACTCTTGCCTGAGTTTGTTGAGCTTGGAACTGACGGAGGCATCGTAGAAATAGTCCCCCATTTGGATCATGATGCCGCCGATGATGCTCGGGTTGACGAGCTGGTGGATCTCTATGGTGTAGTGGGTCCTCTCGGTCAGCAGGGCGCTGATCTTGTTGACAATCTCGTCGCTCAGCGGCATGGCGCTGGTCAGTGTGACGCTCTTGATGTGGTGGTGTTCGTTGTAGAACTTGTTGAACTCGTCGCAAATGGTGGCCACCATGGGCTCTCTCTTCTTGTGGATGATGACATCCAGGAAGGAGAAGGAGACCTCGTCCAGGTTCTTTTGGAAGAGATTGGCGAAGATGGCGCGTTTTTTGGAGGGGACGATGACGGGGCTGTCGAGGATCACTTGCAGTTCGCGATTCTCGCGAAGCGTGTTGCGGACGGTCAGAAGGTCCTCGTGAACACGCTCCAACCGCTCTTTCTCGTTCGCGAAATCAAACAGTGCTTTTGCGTATCGGTTGGCTATTTTCGGGTTTTTCATCGTGATTTTTTAAGAGCCGCAAATATACAAAATTAATTGACAATTGAAAATGGGCGCTTGAAAGTTTTAAAGAGTCCTGTTGCTGACACTTGCATTTCGGCGGGCCGGTCAGAACTTGCGGCTGCCGGGCTTGACGAAGGGTTTGCCTTCCTTGCAGAGCGGACACTCTTCGGGCAGCCAGCTTTGGATGTCAAGCTTGGTGGCGCCATAGACGGGGTAGGGCAGTTCCCCGGTGCTGCGGTTGGCGATGCAGGCGATGCCGAGCACTTCGGCGCCGTAGGACTTGAGCACCTCGATGGTCTCCAAGGAGGATTTGCCGGTGGTGACGACATCCTCGGTGATCAGCAGCTTCTGACCGGGCTTCACCTCGAAGCCGCGGCGCAGCGTCATCACGTTGTCCACACGCTCGGTGAAGATGGCGGGCACGCCTAACTGGCGCCCCAGCTCGTAGGCCACGATGATGCCGCCCATGGCGGGGCCGACCACCATGTCGATGGGCAGGTCGCGCACCTGGCGAGTGATTTCGGCAATGACCCGCTCGGCACGGTCCGGATATTGCAGAAGCTTTGCGCATTGGCAGTAGCGGTCGCTGTGCCGTCCGGAAGAGAGTAGGAAATGACCTTCCAACAAGGCCTCTGATTGTTTGAGTTCTTCTATTACCATTGTTCTTTTATTTAAAATTCGTGGCCGCAAAAATACAAAAAATGGTCCGTTTTTTTCTTGTCTTTTGTATCAAAAAAAAAATTATCTTTGCGCTCTAATTTTTTAAACAAGGTAAATTATGAAATTTATAGTATCCAGCGAGGTCTTGTACCGCAACCTGAGTGCCATCAGCGGCGTGATGAGCTCCAATAATTCCATGCCCATCCTCGACAATGTGCTGATGAGCATTCAGGAGAACAAGCTCGTTTTGACCGCTTCCGACCTGGAATCCACGATGACCGCCGAAATCGAGTTGGACAATGTGGAGGGCGAAGGTGCCGTGGCCATTCCCGCCAAGATATTGATCGAGACACTGAAACTCATCCCGCCCACACCGATCATCTTCGTCATCGACGAGGAGAACAACGTGGTGAAGTTCACGGCCGCGAATGGCGAATATGACGCCCCGTGCCGCGACGGCAGCGAGTTCCCCAAGATCGACGCCATGACGGATCCGAAATCCTTCGACATTGAGGCTTCCATCCTCCAAAGGGCCATCAGCAAGACGCTCTTTGCCACGGGAAACGACGACCTCAGACCCCACATGATGGGCGTGCTCTGCGAACTTTCCAGCGAGAACGTGACCTTCGTGGCCACCGATGCCCATAAGTTGGTGCGCTACCGCAACGACAAGGTGAAGAGCGACGATTTCGTCTCCTTCATCCTTCCCAAAAGACCCATCGCCCATCTCAAGAACATCCTTTCCGGCGTGACGGGTGATGTGCATGTGGAATACTCCCAGAGCACCAACCACATCTGTTTCTATTTCGGGAACTATATCCTGTATTCATCCTTGAAGGAGGGCAAATATCCCAACTACGAGAGTGTGATCCCTCACGACAACCCCAACTCCTTTGTGGTGTCCCGCGACGAGTTCCTGAAATCCATCCGCCGTGTGGGTATCTATTCCAACCAGTCCACCTTCCAGGTGCGCATTTCGCTCTCTGCGGAACGCACGGACATCACAGCCGAGGATATGGAGTACTCCAACAAGGCCGCCGAAGAGGTGACGGGCGTCTATACGGGCGAACCGATGAACATCGGCTTTAACTCGCGTTTCTTGCGTGAGATGCTGGAGAACATGGACTCCGACCAGATCCGCATCGAGATGTCTCAGCCCAATCGCGCCGCGCTCATCCTGCCGGAGGAGGAGTTCAGCGAGGGCGAGAACCTGCTGATGCTCATCATGCCGGTGATGCTCAACTATTAAACCCCTTAATGGGAGGCCGGGTTGTCGCTGCCGCCATGCGCGGGAGAGGAAAGTCCGGGCAACACAGAGCGCCATACTTCCTAACAGGAAGGCATCCTTCGGGATGACAGAGAGTGCCACAGAAAATATACCGCCCGCGAGGGCAAGGGTGAAAACGCGAGGTAAGAGCTCACGTCGCCGTCAGTGATGCCGGCGGAGGTAAACCTTATGGGTTGAAAGACCAAATAAACCGAGGCTTGAGGGTTGCTCGCCCGACTCGGAGGGTAGGTTGATGGAGGCCTGCGGTGACGCAGGTCCTAGATAAATGACAACTTAGTACAGAACCCGGCTTATAGGCCCCCCATCTCTACCGGACGCAACGGCGTCCGGTTTCTTTTTACCATCTCGGCTTGAAGGCGTCCTCCAAATGCTTGACCGTCGGCTCCGCCTCGCCCATGATCACGGAAACGATGTCAAAACGCACCTCTTTCGTGATGCCTGTCTTGCCGATGTAGATGTTCGCGGCCCGGATCAGGTTGCGTTGCTTGGGCAGCCCTACAAACTCCTCGGGCTCGCCGAATTGTGCGCTCTTGCGCGTTTTTACCTCCACGAACACGAGCATGTCCGCATTCGTCGCGATGATGTCCACCTCCAGGTGCCCCACCCGCCAGTTTGTCTCCATGATGTGATAGCCTTTTCCCATCAGATAGTCGGCGGCAATCTGCTCGCCCGCCTTCCCCTTGATCTGTTTTTCTGTTTGCATAAATGTGCGTTTTTTGTTAATATTAATATATGTTGTCTCTTTGTGTATATCATAACATCCTGAAAATGCTATTGCTATAAAATACACAACGGATGAATGTTAAAAATATTATAATTGGATTAAAAAATAATTAAAAATAATTTGTATTTTTGCATCGAAAAAAATATGATCCGATGACAGAGGCATTTTTGCATTATTTGTGGAAAAACAGGTTGTTCGATTTCTTGAATATCCGGACGACAACGGGTGTCCCGTTGCAAATCATCGCGCCTGGCTACCATAACTTTGACGCCGGTCCCGATTTCAAGCAGGCGGTCATCCGGATTGGCGATCTCAAGTGGGCGGGCGATGTGGAGATCCATGTGCGCAGCTCCGACTGGTTTCGCCATGATCATCAGCACGACGAGAAATACAAGTCTGTGGTCCTCCATGTGGTCTTTGAACACGATGCCGAGGTGGAGCGCACGCAGGGCGAGTATTTCCCCACGTTGGAGCTCAAGCCGTATGTGCCGTCTGACATGTGGCAGCAGTATCAGCGTCTGACGGAGTCCCTGGAACTTTTGCCCTGTCGGTGCTATCTTGCTCAGATGGGCTCTCTTCGGCTTCGGTCGGTCGTTTCATCCATGTCCATGGAACGCCTTTTGCGCAAGCAGGAGGAGATCATGGAGACGCACGCGCAGTGCAAGTCCGACTGGAACGAGACCCTGTATCGGCATCTGGCAATCGGGTTCGGGTTCAAGACCAATGCGGCGGCTTTCGAGATGTTGGCACGCAGTGTGCCCTATAGGCTCATAGCCCGTCATTTGGACTCGAAAGTGCAGGTGCAGGCCCTGCTTTTTGGTCAGGCCGGCATGTTGTCGGAGCCCTCTGTGGATGTTTATTACAATAGTCTGAAAAGTGAATACGATTACTTGAGCTATAAATACCAATTGGATCCGATAGGGGAACATCATTGGAACAGGCTTCGCTTGCGGCCTTCCAATTTCCCGTGCTTGCGACTCTCGCAATTTGCAAATCTCATGATGAAGACTCCCGACTTGTTGCAGGCCACACTGAATGTGCGGAGTGTGGAGCAGTGCAGGCAGTTGTTGTCGGTGGAGGCCGATGAATATTGGACAAAGCATTTCCAATTCGGCAAGGAGACTATTTTGCCGCACGGCATTGCCATGGGCGGTTCTTCCGTCGATTCGTTGATCGTGAATGTCATTGTGCCCGTCTTGTTCGCCTATTACCGTTTTTCCGGAATTCAGAACAAGCTGGAATCCACGGTGGCGATGCTGGAGCAGCTGCCGTTTGAGGACAATAAAATCACCCGCTTTTTCCGTGACACCCCTTTCCCGCAGGAAACCGCGTTGGATTCGCAGGCGCTCATTGAACTGTTGCAGCGTTTTTGCAAGGAAAAACGCTGCATTGATTGCTCGGTGGGCGAGTATATTGTCCGGAAGATCGGAGAATAGGGGGCGTTGATACCCCGGACAACGCCCCGCGTGTTTATCGGCTCTTTGTCACTTTCTGTGTCACGGTTCCCTTGTCGGTTTCAATGCGCAGGAAGTATGTGCCCGCTGCCATGCCGGAGAGATCCATCTGGCCGTGGTCGTTCTCGACAGTTTGTTGCATCAGGCATTGGCCAAAAACATTGTAGATGGCTGTCCGGAGAATGTAGGCCTCTTCCGACACAACATGAAGGCTCCCTGTCGTCGGGTTGGGATAGATGGACAGTCGGAAGTCCGTGACGGGATCATGAATGCCTACCCCGAGTGTGAGATGCAAGGTGACCGTGGAGTCGCATCCATATTGGTTGGTGAAGGTCTGCGTATAGTTGCCGTTTTCGCAATACTCGATGCCATTCCAGAGATAACAGTTTTCTGTGGTGCTCACCGAATCCGTGACATAATTGATGGGATGGATGGTGAGGTGGATGGTATCGACTTGGGTGCAGCCGTTGTCGTCCAGATGGGAAACGATATGTTCGCCATCTTGGTAGAGAATATTGCCGTACCAGGAGAATGGGCCGCAGGAGTTGACGACGGTGTCTATGTTCTGCGGGTGCATGATGCTGAGATACAGCGTGTCCACTTGCAGGCATCCGTGGATGTCAGGATGCATGGAGATGTATCTGCCGCTTTGCGTGAAGGTTTCTCCGTTCCAGTCGTATGAATTGCATGCATTTACAAGGAAAGATTGATGATTGGGCGAGTAGATGGTGAGGTGCAGGGTGTCGATGATGATGCATCCGGAAGGAGAGAGATGGGCGTGCAGGTAGTCGCCGCTATGGATGTATGTGGTGCCATACCAGGTGTACGACTCGCATTCGCTGACGGTGATGGAGGTGGACTCGGGACGCGAGATGATGAGGTGCAGCGTGTCCACTTGGGTGCAGCCGTTGGCATCCGTGTGGGCATGGAGATAGTCGCCGCTGTTGTGGAAGGTGATGCCGTTCCAGGTGTAGGCGTCACACTCTTCCACCGTGATGGCACTGTGTTGCGGGTGGTTGACGATGAGGTGCAGGGTGTCGATCTGGTCGCAGCCGGCGGCATCCGGATGCTGGAAGAGATAGTCTCCGGTTTCTGTGTATGCGGTGCCATTCCAGATGTAGGATTCACATGCCGTGGCGGTGGTGGAGGTGTGCTGCGGATAATTCACCGTCAAATGCAGTGTCACGATGCTGTCGCAGCCACTGGCAGCTGTGAAAGTTTGGGTATAATCACCGGATTGGGTGTAAGTTTGGCCGTTCCAAAGATATTCGTCACATGCGGACAAGCGCAGCTCCGTGTGATAGGTGGAGTTTATGGTCAAATGCAGTGTCACAGTGCTGTCGCAGCCATTGGCGGCAGTGAAGGTTTGATCATAATCACCGGATTGGGTGTAAGTATGACTGTCCCAAACATATTCGTCACAAGCGGATTCGTACAGATCCGTGTGTGACGATGGCGTTATCGTCAGGTGCAGTGTCACGGTGCTGTCACAACCGTTCGCGGCTGTGAGGGTTTGGTTATAATCACCGGTCTGGGTGTAGGTTTGGCCGTTCCAAAGATATGCGTCACATGCGGATTCATGCAGATCCGTGTGATAGGAGGGCGTTATTGTCAGATGCAGTGTCACGGTGCTGTCGCAGCCGTTCGCGGCAGTGAAGGTTTGATCATAATCGCCGGTCTGGGTGTAGGTCTGGCCGTTCCAAAGATATTCGTCACAAGCGGATGCTTGCAGATTTGTATGATGTGGGGAGTTTATGGTCAAGTGCAATGTCACAGTACTGTCGCAGCCATGGATGGTCTGGAAGTGCTGTGTGTAGTTGCCAGACGAGGTGTAGCTTTGCCCGTTCCAGATGAATTCACCACAGGCGGATTCAATCAAAGTCGTTGTGGCCGGTTGGTGGAGGGTGAGATGCAGCGTCACGGTGCTGTCGCAGCCGTGCGAGGTCTGGAAGTGCTGGACGTGGTCGCCCGAGGAAGTGTATGTCTGCCCATTCCAGGTGTAGCTGCTGCAGGCACTGGTGCTCCACTCGGTGGCGGCGGCGTGATGAATGGTGAGGTGCAGTGTGTCGATCTGGGTGCAGCCGTGATGGTCTGTGGTGGGGTGCAGGTAGTCGCCACTTGCGGAGTAGGTGATGTCATTCCAAGTGTAGGTGTCGCAACTCTCAATGAAGGAGATGGTTCCTTGTGCGTGATAGACGGTGAGGTGCAAAGTGTCAACCTGCGTGCAACCGGTTGAGTCGGTATGCACAAAGAGATGATCACCGCTTTCTGTGTAGATGTTTCCGTTCCAAATGTAAGACTCGCAAGCTGTTGCGGTCAAGGCGCTGTGCTGCGGGCGGTTTACGGTGAGATGCAGCGTCACAGTGCTGTCGCAGCCATGGACGGTCTGGAATTGTTGCGTGTAGTCTCCTGAAGCGGCATAGGTTTGGCCATTCCAAACATATTCGTCACACGCGGATTCGTACAGATCCGTGTGTGACGAGGGCGTAATCGTCAGATGCAGTGTCACGGTGCTGTCGCAACCGTTTGCAGCTGTGAAGGTTTGATGATAGTCGCCGGTTTGGGTGCAGGTCCGGCCGTTCCAAACATATTCGTTGCATGCTGACACATTCAGATCCGTGTGGCGGGTGGAATTTATCGTCAAATGCAGCGTTACGGTGCTGTCGCAACCGTTTGAGGCTGTGAAGGTTTGGTGGTAATCACCTGTTTGGGTGTAAGTCTGGCCGTTCCAGACATATTCGTCACACGCTGATATGTGCAGATCCGTATGGCGTGTGGAATTAATGGTCAAATGCAGCGTCACGGTGCTGTCGCAACCGTTGGCGGCAGCAAAGGTTTGATGGTAATCACCGGTTTGGATGCAGGTCTGACCGTTCCAAACATATTCGTTGCATGTTGACACATTCAGATCCGTGTGGGATGTGGAATTTATGGTCAGATGCAGCGTCACGATGCTGTCGCAGCCGTTGGCCGCCTCGTTGTGGAGAATGTGGGATGGCGTGTTTGTGCTGGCGGTGTAGGTTTGGCCATGCCAGGTGAAGCTGTCGCATGCGGTTACGGTTTCGATGCCCTGCGCCGGTATGCAGTCTCCCACAAAAACGATGGCTTGCGCCGGTTCGCTGGCACATCCGTCGGTGATGCCGATGACAGAGTATGTGGTGGTAGCATAAGGCGTCAGTGTCACGCTGGCGGTGCTGTCACCGGTGGACCACACGAAACTGTCTGCCCCACTTGCCGTGAGTGTGGTGCTTTCATACAAGTGTATGGAGGTGTTTCCGGTGATGGCAATGGCGGGGATGGGGCGGATGGTGAGGTGCAGTGTGTCCACTTGTGTGCAGCCGTTGATGTCGGCGTGCGCATAGGTGTAGTCTCCACTCGCCGTGTAGGTGGAGCCATTCCAGCTGAATCTTCCACATTCGTTGACCGTGAGGGCTGTGTGATGGGGTTTGTTGATGGTCAAGTGCAAGATCACGGTACTGTCGCATCCTTGTGTGGTCTGAAAATGTTGGGTGTAGTCTCCAGAGGTGAAATAGTCATGCCCATTCCAGCTGAAGCTGTCACAAGCGGTCGCAGTCCGTTCTTGAGATGCGGAGTGATATATGGTCAGATGAAGTGTCACGAGGCTGTCGCAGCCGGAGACGGAGCCGCCAGGGATTGTATAGGAGGGGGCCGTTGTGCTGGCATAATAGGTCTCGCCATGCCAAACAAAGCTGTCACAAGCAGAAACGGTTTCGATGCCTTGCCGTGGTTCGCAAGGTCTCACGAAAATAGTGACAGTGACGGGCTCGCTGGCGCAACCGTTGGAGGTGCCGGTGACGGAATAAGTGGTGGTGTTGGAGGGTGACACCGTCAGAGTGGCGCCGTTCTCTCCTGTTGACCAAACATAACTCTCCGCTCCGAATGCGGTCAGCGTGGCGCTCTCAAACTGGAATATGGAGGTGTCCCCGACAACGGTCACGGCAGGTGCGGGACGGATGGTGAGGTGCAAGGTGTCCACTTGCGTACACCCGTGCGCATCGGAGTGCGAGTATGTGTAAACACCGCTCTCTGTGTAGGTCCGGCCATTCCAGGTGTAGGATCCGCATTCGCTTGTCACGACGGATTCGTGAACGGGGTTGTAAATGGTGAGGTGCAGCGTGTCCACTTGTGTGCAGCCGTTGGCATCGGGATGCGCGAAGGTGTAGTCGCCGCTCTCCGTGTAGTTGCTTCCGTTCCAGAGCAGATTGCCGCATGCACTGGTTGTCAAGGAGGTGTGTGGGGGGTTGTGGATGGTGAGATGCAGGGTGACGATGCTGTCGCAACCACTGGAAGCTCCCCCGTATATGATATAAGTGGGGATTTGGGTGCTCTGGGTGTATGTGGCGCCATGCCAGGTGTAGCTTTCGCATGCAGATACCGTTTCAACACCTTGGGCGGGGGTGCAGGCCCCCACAAAAACGGTTGTGGAGGCAGGCTCGCTGACGCATCCGCTTTGCGTGCCGGTCACCGTGTAGGTCGTGGTCTCCATCGGAGAAACGACAATGCTGTCGGCGTGGGCCCCCGTGGACCACAGATAGCTTTCTGCTCCCGTGGCCACGAGTGTGGTGGACTCGAATTGAAGGATGGAGGCGTTTCCCGTGATGGTTACAACCGGGATTGGGAGTATGGTGAGATGGAGCGTGTCCACTTGGGAACAGCCGTTTGAATCAAGATGTGTGTAGGTGTAGTTCCCGCTCTCCCAATATGTCGTGCCGTTCCACTCGTATGATCCACATTCCGATACGGTGGTGGAAAGATGGTGTGGCTGATGCACGGTAAGTATCAGGGTTACAGTGCTGTCGCAACCTTGCTGGGTCTGAAACTGTTGGGTGTAGCTGCCGGAAACTTCGTATGTTTGTCCATTCCAGGTATAACTGTCGCATGTGCCGGCATGGAATGATGTCTCCAGGTTGGAATGGATGGTCAGATGCAGATTGACCACACTGTCGCAGCCGTTGGCGGCCCCGCCGGGAATGGTGAAGGTGGGCTCGGTGGTGCTGGAGGTGTAGGTGATGTCATGCCAGGTGTAGCTTCCGCAGGCAGTGACGGTTTCAATGCCCACAGGGGGAATGCAGGGGATGACCTGCACGGTGATTTGCGCGGGTAAGCTGGCACAACCGTCGGCAAATCCTGTGACACTGTATGTGGTGGTTATTTGTGGCTGTACGGTGATGGAGGCGGTGGTGTCCCCCGTGGACCATAAGTAGCTTTGCGCACCGGAAGCGGTCAGGGTGGCGTTTCCGATCGAGGATATCACGCTGTCTCCCGTTATGGTTACAGCAGGTTTGGGAAGGATGGTCAGAAACAACGTGTCCACTTGCGTGCAGCCGTTGGAATCAATTTGTTGATGCAGATAAATGCCGCTTTGCCCATGCGAGATGCCATGCCAGGTGTAGGCGTCGCATTGCTGAACCGTCAAAGATTGGTTCTGGGGTTGAAGAATGGTGAGCCGCAGGGTGTCCACTTGCAGGCAGCCATTGTCATCCCTGTGGGCAAAGGTGTACTGGCCGCTTTGGGAATAACGGGAGCCGTTCCAAAAATAGTAATTGCATTCCGTGACGGTGGTCGTGACAGGCGTGGGGTTGAAGATGGTCAAGTGTAAAGTGTCAACCGTGGTACACCCATGGGCATCGGTATAAGTGTGGGTGTAGTCTCCGCTTTGTGAATAGGTCTCGCCATGCCAAATATAGGATGAACAGCCCGATGCGGTCAAAGACGAATGCTGGGGATGCGAGATGGTGAGGAACAACGTGTCCGTTTGATGGCAACCCACGGAATCAAAATAGTTGTAGTAGTAGGTGCCCGACTCGTAATAGGTTTGCCCTCTCCATGTGTATTCGTCGCAAGTGTCTAAAACAGCCGACAGGCCATTTTGGGTACATAGGTTTTCAAGGGTGATGTCATGGCTGACACCGGCCTGGCAGCCGTTGTTCCACACGGCCCACACGGTGTAGCTGTAGTTTCCACTGTAGTAAAGGGTGTCTTGGTACGATGTTCCAGACGTGGTGGCGAGGGGCGAAAGATTCCGTTCTATCATGTAATGAGACACTTCGACAGGCACATTCTCGATAGTGCCCTTGATGGAATAGTTTTTGTGGAGTCCTGTGGCGCCCCATTCCGTCTGGCCGTTGTGCTGCACGCATCGAATGTCGCCTTTGTCTTCCGTGTAAAAAGAGCCCAATGCTGCAAAATAGACACTGTCGGGCACATCGGCATATATGCCGAACCATAGCTCCTGTGTCGCGTCTATCAGAACAGGCGCGTCCAATACAACATCATTCCATTGGTTGTATGAAAGGGATGAAAGGGGAATGTTTTGCTCATAAACCAATGTTCCGGGATTGTAGGTAGCCCCAACACTTCCCCCTTTATATACCACTGCCTTGTATGAAAGGACATGTTGACGGGGAACAAATGAGATTTTGCTGAGCTGCATGTTGTGGTAATCGGCCAAGTCGGAGGTGGTGTAGCGGTGTATCATGGTGACTTGCGCATGATAGGGGAGAAAATAGTTGCTAAGGAAGTTGTTGCACCAAGTGATCTCGTGTGCTTGGGATGCCGGGGGGATGGGCTGTGCCCAATTCAGGGTGACCAGGTTGTTGTTGTGGGAGAGGGTGAGGTTCTGAGGAGGGTTGCAGTTGTCCGAGCCTTGCCCTGACAAGTCAACATGGGCGGTGATGTGTCCGGAGGTGAGCACGATGCTTCCCGTTTCAAACGCCGCTTGAGGGGAGAGTGGCGCATATCGTACATAAAGGACACCACCGGTGGGAGCGAGAATGCAGGTGTCTTGGAAATGGATGGAGTCGGTGCTGATCTTGAAATGACCGGATACGATGGCCTGGATGGGTGAATATAATCCGGAGCCGCTGACCGCCACGCTATTTGTCTGGCTGTTGAATCCGTTGTTGTGGAAAAAGTCAATTCGTTCAGGATTGGCGGCCAAATGCATGTCGTTGATGTATTGCAATTGTTCCGACGCAGAGCATCCATTGTCCCAGTAGGCGGTGACGGTGTAGTTGACGGTGTCGGTGGCGCTTAATGTGTCAGACATGGACAGTCCCGCAGTCGCCCCCACCATGATTCCGTCGCGAAGGATTTCATAATGGGTGACGGATTGAGTGTTCTCAAGTGTGGCGCTTACGGCAAGCGAATAGGTGTACTGGGATTCGGACCAGGTGATGTCATTAGAACCGTGTAATCCTATGATGGCGCCTTTACGAAACACATGGGGAGGCCCCAAGGGAATGGCGTATGTGTTGGCGGGAGCTTCCATATATACACCGTACCAAAGTTCTTGTAATGCATCTACAAGTACCGGGGTGGACAAATGGACTGTGTTCCAGGCATCGGGGACGACATTCCCCATGTTGACGTTTTCTTGGGCAACAAGCGTGCCGGGATAGATGGTGTCGTTGTCAAAGCGACCGCCCTTGTACACAATGATTTTGTAAGCTGTGGCGTTGCTGTCGGCAAAGAATGAAACTTGCGTGAGCGATCTGTTGTGGTATAAGACGAGGTCACTGGGTGTGTACCTTTGCACGAGGGAGACACGGTAGTCTTGGTTATAGCCGCCGGCATGTAATCCCGGCGCCTCGTTCCAAGTGATGGTCTTGGGGTCGGGAACCGTCGCGGGCGCAGTCCACGACAGAAGGATGTTTTGCATGTCCGGAGACGAGGCACTGAGCAGGCGTGGCGGTTGGCAGGAGTTTTCGAACTTGAAGCCCACTAAGGCGATGCTTTTCGTTGCGGCTCCGGATGACAGGACGACAGCTCCCGTGTCGGGATTGTCGGGCAGCAAGGCCGTGGGCTCATGCCGTACATATATGGTGCCGCCAGTGGCGGGAAGTGTCAAGGTGGACAGGAAATTCAAGGAATCCGCGCTGATTCGGAAGTCGCCGGATGCGGTGATGGTGATGGGGTCGGTGAGATTGTGGGTGATAATGTCGATGCTTCGAATTTCGCTGGACATTCCGACCTCAGTCAGGAACGTGTAGGAAGCCCCCTCTGGTTGGATGATGGGCCCCGAGGCCGTGATGTTGTTGATGATGCTTTGAGAGAAATTGTAGTTGTTGCTTCCCGGGGTGATGCTGTCCACGAGAAAGAACCCGTCGTGGTTCCCGCGCCATCCGAAGTTGAAATGGAAGTAGTTGTCCGTAGTGTAACCATCGCAAACAAAGGAGTGCCCGAGGGAGTTCCCGGATCCGATGCCGTTGTAGATGAGAGGCTGATGATGGTCGAGATCTCGTTTGATCATGTTGAGCCATGTCTGGTTGGAGAATCCCGAGCGCGTGTGATAGGTGCACCCCTCGTATCCGAAATAGTGGCTGAGTGCGTATGCGACGTCCGTCACGTATGCACCGCTGCTATGCGCGCCGTACCGCATGTCCACGCTGACACCGCAGTGGTAGATCAAATTGGACACTGCTTCGATCTGGGCTGCGGGACTGCCGGCGGAAATCGTGTCCGGCATGAGGGCGTAATTGTAGCTTGCATGTGCAAAATCGGCAGACAGGACGCCGTAAACTTGGAAACCTTGTGCCAGGAAAGAACAGTTGTAGCTGTGGCTTCCAAAACCATGGGAAGGATATTGCCAGTAGCGGAGGATTTGCGACATGGCGACGGCCACGCAGCCCGCGTTGGCATATCCTCCGTCACCGAAAGTCTCGGCGGGACATTGCGCATTGTAGGGGTAAACCTGCCCCCAGCGTGACGTGAGCAGGGGAGCCACGGCGGTGACTGCACGGGAACGGCTGCCGCGCGCGGAGGCCATGTCGCGCCATTTGGAGACCATGCGGGCATCCGTGCCGGATGGCCCCGAAAGCACCCGCTCGATGGTCGCCGCATAATAGTCGAGCAGCCCCTGCAATGGCTCTGGAATGTTGTGGATGTCGAAATTCCCCTCCGTGGAGTATCCCAACACGGGCTCTATTCTGTCGTCAGAACTGACGATGACAAACCCGTTGCCGACATTGTAAATGCGGAAACACTCGGCGGCGGCAGTCATGCTGGACGACGATGATGTGCGATATGTGTAGGCCGTTCGGGGCTCCAACGCCGCTCGTCCCATGGCACGGCCGACTTTTTCCTTGTAAAAGTTGGCCGCCACGCGCTTGCTTTGCGCGCTGTCAACGGGAGCAGCGGGCAGATGACCCGCAAAAGCCATGAGAATGGCCAAAAACAAGAGGAAGAAAATTTTTTTCATTAGGTTGTATGGTTTGTTCTTTTTCTTGAAAACAGATGCATGCAATAGCCGACAAAGGCCCAGAGGAAGCCGATGACGGAACCGATTAGGGCGATGCGCGCCACATAATCGCCGTGTCGCACATAAAACGTCTCGCCCGACTGAGCATAGACTGTGGCCTTGATAGCGGTTCTTTCGTTATATTTTGTTTTTTGTAAAACATTCCCAAATGGGTCGATGATGCCGGAAAAACCGCCGTTGGCTGCGCGTACAATATAGCGGCGAGTCTCCACCGCCCGCAGGCGCGACATCTCGAAATGCTGCTTGTGCCCCGGACTGTCGGCCCACCAGGAATCGTTTGTGATGACGGTCATCAAACCGGCACCGTTTTGGATGAATTTGCCGAACAGCTCGCCATAGACGGATTCGTAGCAGATCGCCGTGCCCACGCGCAGTTCCTGCCCGCCCGACTGGATGGCGAAGGTGCGTTGTATCGTGTCGTTGCCCAAGGAAGTGTTGGATCCGCCCAGCTTGATGAGCACATCGCCCAGGAATCCCAGCAGTTTCGGGAATGGCATCTTTTCCACGCCGGGTACAAGGCGGCTCTTGTGATAGTGCCCGTTGTAGTAGTTGTGCCCGTAACAGAGTGCACTGTTGAAGACATCCACATAACGGCCTTCTCCTGCAGGACGCGCCGTCACGGTGGCAGGCCGGTCGTAGAGCGTGAACAGCGAAGTGCCTACTACGAAGTTGAGGTTCGGATACCGGTTGATGAGACTGTCCAACAGCAAAAATCCGCTGTAGGCCGTGCTCTCTTGGGGGAAAGTGCGTAGCTGCAGGTCAAGCAGCGAGATGTTGTGCGGTATGCACGACTCGGGACATACCACCAATGCCGTATGGCTGCTCAAGTGCGGACCGGCGACATCCATGATGCGCCGGATATGCTCCTCGTTGGTCATCTCGTACTCCTCGTTCCACGGGTCGGTGTTTTGCTGCACGGCCACGATGTTTACGGGAATTTTTTTGTCAATACTCTTTTCTGCATGTTTATACATCATGGCAGAAATGAGGACGGGGGTGAGGAACACGAGGGCGCTGGCTGTAACGAAACCCCATGCGATACGGTGCGCCTTGCTCTGTCGGCGGATCAGGTAATAGAGCAGGAAGTTGAGGACCAACACCCATGCCGTGCCGCCCAACGCTCCCGTGACAGAGTACCACTGCACCCATTGTGGACAAACTGCAAACACGTTGCCGATGTTCAACCATGGCCATGTCAAGTCCCAGTTCAGATGCAGGTATTCGAATGAAATCCAGAATGACAGCAGCAGGATAGGGTGGACCCACTCCTGGCGTGTATATCTGCGGCAACAGTGCCAAAATCCAAACACCAAAGCTTGCAAAAAAGAGTTGGCCACGATGGCACCGATGGCCCCCGGTATTGTGCAGTAACCAATCCAGTAGGTGGTGATGAGGTTCCAAATCAAAAATCCCGGCCAGCTGTAAATCCAACCCTTGAAAAATGGAGCTTTCCCGTTGCTCTCCAATAAGGAATCGCTCATGAAAAACAACGGAATCCATGCGAAAAATATCAGGAACGGCAGCCCGTGGGGATACCAGGCGAAAGCAAGAAGCAGCCCGCCAAGAATACTGAGCAATGGTGGGGTGAACCTTTTCATTTATGGTTTGCGATTTGCGTTTAACGAATTACGAATAGCCCAGAGCCAACATCCGACAGCTAATTGAATTTGTCAATCCCTTCCCGCAGGAATTTGATGTACTTGTCCTTGTCGCGCTCGTAGTATGTGGGGCCGGAGAGCACCTTGCCATCGGGATCAACGACAAAGTAGCAGGGTTGGGAGTTCTCTTTGTAGATGGTCTGCTCGATGTGGCGGTTCTTTTCGCCCAACATCGTGATGGGGTCGCCGTTGGCGTCTTTGAGCTTGCCCTTTTCGTTGTCGGGCAGCGGGATGACCTTGTCGTCGGCGTACATCGTGCAGACGATGACCTCCTCGGCGAAGATACGCCGCACTTCGGGATCGATCCAGACAGCGTTTTCCACGTTGCGGCAGTTGGTGCAGCCGTGGCCGGTGAAATCCAAAAACACGGGCTTGCCCTCCTTCTTGGCGACACGCAGGGCCTGGTCGTAGTCGAAGTAACCCTTGATGCCAAACGGGATTTCCAATTTGTCAGCGTACAGCGGCTCCTCGGTCCATTGGTAGGTGCTGGCGGTCGCGCCGCCGGTGCCACTTTCGGTGCGCACGATGTTGGAAATGTCGAAATCCTGGGTCGTCATCGGCGGCAACCAGCCGGAGATGGCTTTCAGCGGGGCGCCGAACAAGCCGGGGATCATATAGACGACAAAGGCGAAGACAAACAGGGCGAGAGTGAAGCGGAACCAGCTCTTTTGTACGGGGTAGTCATCGTCAAGCGGGAATCGGATTTTGCCCAACAGGTAGAGCCCCAACAGACCGAAGATGACAATCCAGAAAGCGAGATAGACCTCGCGGTCGAGGATGCCCCAGTGGTAGGTCTGGTCAGGCACGTTGATGAACTTCAGGGCGAAGGCCAACTCCACGAAAGCGAGGATGACTTTCATCGTGTTCATCCAGCCGCCCGACTTGGGCAGTTTCTTCAGCAGGTTGGGGAAGAGGGCGAAGAGGGTGAAGGGCACCGCAATGCCCAAGGAGAACCCCAGCATCCCGATGATCGGCTTGATGAAAGTGCCGCCGGCGGCGTTGAGCGCCACTGCGCCCGCGATGGGCAACGTACAAGAGAAGGAGACCAACACCAAGGTCAGGGCCATAAAGAAGATGCCCACAATGCCTCCCTGACGCTGGCGTTTGGCAGAACCGTTGACCCAAGAGGAGGGTAGGGTGATCTCAAAATAACCCAGCAATGAGAAGGCAAAGATGAGGAAGATGATGGCAAAGAGCAGGTTCGGAATCCAATGTGTGCTCATGATGTTGCCAAGGTCGGCCCCGAAAATGGCTGACAATACCAATCCGAAAGTGAGGAATATCAAGACGATAAACAGGCCGTAGAGCAATGCGTCGCGTTTGCCCTTGTGACCCTCTTTGGAGAAGAAGGAAACCGTCATGGGAATCATCGGGAAGACACACGGCATCAGCAGGCCGACCAGTCCGCCGCCGATGGCAATCAGGAAGTAACGCCACAGCGATTCCTCTTTCTCGGGTTCGGCCGTGGAGGATGCCGGATCCTCAGGTGCCGGCGCTATAGTGGCGGTGGCAGCGCTGTCTGGAGCAGGCTCCTCGGCGACCTCCGGCTCGGCAGCGGCCTTGACATTGTCGAAGCCTTTCACGTCAAAAGAGAACTTTTCGAAGACAGGCGTGCAGCGTCCTTCGATGCAAGCCTGCCCCTCCAGTTTGCCCTTGATGGTGAAAGGCTCGCTGTCGAGTACCTTTACGCGTTGCTTGAAGGTGACCTCCTTGGTGAAATATTTGGAGAGGCCGAAAATCTCATCGTTCTCCTCGGTGGGTTTGGGCTCGGCTACCTTGCCCAACCGCTTGTATCTGGGGTCGGGATTGAAGATGAATTCAATGGGCAGCTCGACACCGTTGTTGTGCGACTGGGCATAAAGATGCCAGTCGGGCTTGATGGTGGCATGCAGCTGCAACTCCGCCACGGAGTCGTTGACCTTGACGGTCTTATAGTCCCATTTTACAGGAGATTCCTGCGCGTGCAGGGTGAAGATGCCTGAAAGAAATGCGGCGCAAAAAGTGAGGAGAACAGTGATGAATTTTTTCATATTGGTGTATATTACATGCTTGTAAATAAATAGCTGCAAAAATACAAAAAATGTTCGGACACAACCATGTCCATCCGCCATAAATTCTGGTTCATGGGGATGGACATCAATCTCGTCCGTCTGTTCTTAAAAAGCAGTGGACTCTTTCAAGTGGTCGGTATCGTTTGTAATGTTCAGTAAGAGAACACTATCACTCGGATTTCACCACCCTCTTTGTCACCACGCCGTTCTCGGTCATGATGCGCAGGAAGTAGGTGCCCACGGCATAGCCCGACAGGTCAATTGCCGCCGTATGGTCGTTCACGTTCACCGTGTTCAGCATGCGGCCCGACGCGTCAAATACTGTCACACTTAGAATGTTGGAGCCGGAGTTCCGAATCTGCACCGTTCCGCGTGTCGGGTTCGGATACAGCGTGATGT
>CAMVIT010000036.1:0-30530 GCA_947167635.1 uncultured Bacteroidales bacterium
CGATACTGCGCCTCGCCGGGCATTCCTATCCAGCGGGCATTGGCACCAGTGGCCACGATGACGGTCTCGGCAACCACCTCCGTGCCGTCGTCTAATTTGCAGTGGAACGGGCGACTGGAGAAGTCCACCTCGGTGACCATCCCGGGTCGCAGTCGCGCCCCCACATGAATGGCCTGCTGGCGGATGTCCTCCATGATGACGGGTCCGGAAGAACCCTCGGGATAGCCGGGGAAGTTCTCCACCTCGTTGGTGATAGTCAGCTGGCCGCCGGGTTGCATCCCCTCAATGACCAGGGGACTCAGGTCGGCGCGGGAAGTGTAGATGGCAGCGGTGTAGCCCGCCGGCCCCGCTCCAATTATAAGGCATTTCACATTTTCTTGCATGGTGGTTTCTTTTAAAGGGTGCAAAGATATAAAAAAATGGTGTTCAAAGATCACTCTTCACTGTTCACTAAAAAAATGTATCTTTGCCGCCCATGAATAAAACCCCTTATAATGGCAGAACCCACTGATAATAACGAGGAAGTCATCCTCCCCGAAGAGGAGCAGGCCTCCGATTTACATAAAGTCATTTTCGTCCAGTCAATGTACCGCGAATGGTTCTTGGATTACGCCTCCTATGTGATCCTCGACCGCGCATTTCCCGATGTCTATGACGGCCTCAAGCCAGTGCAGCGCCGAATCCTGCACTCTATGGACGAGCTGGAGGACGGGCGCTACAACAAGGTCGCCAACATCGTGGGCAACACGATGAAATACCACCCTCATGGCGACCAGTCCATCTACTCTGCCCTCGTGTCGTTAGGGCAGAAGAATTACGTCATTGACACGCAGGGAAACTGGGGCAACATCCTGACCGGCGACCCGGCTGCCGCTCCACGTTACATCGAAGCGCGCCTCTCCAAGTTTGCTCTTGAGGTGGTCTTTAACCACAAGACCACGGATTGGCAGGTTTCCTACGACGGTCGCAATAAGGAGCCGATCGCCTTGCCCATCAAGTTCCCGCTGCTGTTGGCGCAAGGTGTGGACGGCGTGGGCGTCGGCATGTCCACCAAGATACTGCCCCACAACTTCAATGAGCTTATCGATGCTTCCATACACATTCTTCGGGGTGAGGATTTTGAGATCTTCCCCGATTTCCCCACCGGCGGCATGGCTGACGTGAGTCGCTACGCCGACGGCGCGCAAGGCGGCAAGGTGCGCAACCGCGCCAAAATCGGCATTGTCGATAACAAAACCCTTGTCATCACCGAGATCCCATACGGCACCACCACCGGCAAGCTTATCACGGAGTCCAAAAATTCCATCACTGCCGCCGTCGATATGGGCAAACTCAAGATCAAGAAGATTGATGACAATACTGCCGAACATGTGGAAATATACCTCCACCTGATGCCCGGCGTTTCCCCTGACCAGACCATTGACGCCCTGTACGCCTTCACCGACTGCGAAATCACATACTCCACCAACGCTTGCGTGATCTGGAACGGACATCCTGTTTTCACCAATGTGAAGGAGATTCTGAAGATCAATACCGAGAACACGCTCAATCTGCTTCGTCGGGAACTGGAAATTGAGTTGGACGAGTTGGGACGCAAGTGGCACAAGATTTCATTGGAGAAGATCTTCTTCGAAAAACGTATCTATAAAGAACTTGAGAAGGATGTCGAATCCTGGGATCTCCAAATAGACAACATCGAGCGCGCCTTCGACCCGTATCGTTCCCTTTTCCATCAGGAGATTACCCGCGATGACGTGCTGGCCCTTTGCGAGAAACCTGTCCGCAAGATTTCGAAGTTTGACATCAAGAAGGCCGAGCAGGACATCGCCGACATTGAACTCAACATCGAAGAGGTGCAGAACCATCTCGACCATATCGTGGATTACACGATCAATTTCTTCCGACAGCTCAAGAAAAAATACGGCACAGCTTATCCGCGCCTCACGGAACTCAAGAGTTTCGACAATATTGTGGCTGCAACCGTGGCCGTGGCCAACCAAAAGCTCTATGTGAACAAGAAAGAGGGCTTCGTCGGCACCTCCCTCAAAAAGGACGAGGGCGTCGAGTATTGCTGCGACTGTTCCGACCTTGACGAGTTGATCGTTTTCCACGAAGACGGCAAGTTTATCATTACCAAGGTGGCCGACAAGAAGTTTGTGGGCAAGAACATCCTTCATGTGGAAGTCTTCAAGCGTGGCGACGACAGGCATATATATAATATGTGTTACATGAACGGTGCTGGCGGATCCACCATGGTGAAGCGATTTGCCATCGGCGGCGTGTCGCGCGACAAGGAGTATGACCTCACTAAAGGCAAGGCCGGCTCAAAGGTGCTCTATTTCACCTCCAATCCCAACGGCGAGGCCGAGGTTATCCGTGTGAAACTCAAGCCCAAGGCCAAGCTCAAAAAACGCGAGTTCGACTACGACTTCAGCCAGCTTGCGGTCAAGAGCCGTTCCGCACTTGGAAACCTCCTGACGCACTATCCTGTGTCCACCATCACACTGAGCCAGAAAGGAGTCTCTACCCTCAGTGCCATCAATATCTACTTTGAAGAGTCCGTGATGCGCCTCAATACCGAGGAACGCGGTGTGCAGTTGGGCGCATTTAAAGAGGACGACAAGATATTGAGTGTCTATAAATCTGGTAATTATCGTGTCACGGGATTTGAGCTGAACACCCACTTCGACGATGATCTCGGCGTTATCCGCAAGTGGAGCAAGCATCATCTCATCACGGTTGTCTATTACCAAAAGAAAGAGGACAAGTACTACATGAAGCGCTTTGCCCCTGATGTCTTCAACAAGAAAGTGGAGTTTGTGCCCGACGACGGTACTTCCAATATAGTGGGCATATCCATAGATTATCTGCCTCAAATCAAGGTCGTTTATCGAGAAAAGAAGGCTGCGGAGGATTCAGAAGCCATTCTTTCTTGTGCCGAATTTGTGGAAGTAATGACTTTCCGCGCCCGTGGCAAGCGTGTCAACTTTCCGAATATTAAGAAAATAGATTTTATTGAACCGTTGCCATACGAGGAGCCTGTCGAGGAACCCGAAGAGAATGAACCGATGGTGGAGGAGTCCGATGTCGAGAGCATCGACGAGGCCATTGCGAAGGATATATTCAATGACATCACCATTGAGAAAAAGGACGACATGCCTTCCGGCGACGAAGGCGGCGACCAGCTCTCACTCTTCTGAACCATGAAAACACGCCACCTTGTCGGTTGTCTGCTGTTTGTGAGCCTTGCATGTGCGGTTTGTGCTTGTAGGGAGCGCGTGAATCCCCCGACGCCTTACAACATCGAAGTGCCATTCGGTTTCCCCACGCGCCTCAACATTCCCGACGACAACCCCATGACCGTGGAGGGAGTGCAGCTCGGCGAATTATTGTTCCATGATCCCCATTTATGTGGCTATCGCGGCGATTCCCCGGATTCGATGATGTCGTGCGCCACTTGTCATGTGCGTGGCCACAACTACGACATCGGGACCGACAATCCGCGGTTCCCCGACGGAGTGGCCAGGGGACGCACCACGGGGAAGGCTACGCGACACAATGTGATGCCCCTTGCCAACCTTGTTTTCAATTCGGAAGGTTATTTCTGGAACGGCGGCGTGTATGGACAAAATCCGAATGCTGACATGCGGACGATTGAGGACATTGTGCGCTTGGCCATCACGGCCGATGATGAGATGTGCTCCACTCCAGAGCGCACCGTGGCCGCCTTGCGTGCCGACAGTCGTTACCCCGAATACTTCAAGAAAGCCTTCGGCAGCGAAGAAATCACGATGGATAGGGTGGAGAAGGCCATTGCGCAATACGTCCGCTCATTGGTTTCCGCCAACAGTAAGTTTGACCGTTATCTCCGTGGTGGCGAACAACTCACTCCGCAGGAACTGCGTGGCTATGTGCTCTTCTCAACCGAGGAGGGCGCCGACTGCTTCCATTGCCATGGCGGTGACGGCTCGCCGTTGTTTACGACGAACCTGTTTTATAACAATGGCTTGGATGATGTCTTTGAAGACGACTATGACCGTTTTTTTGTCACGGGAGCCCCGATGGACCGTGGCGTGTATCGTGCGCCCTCGTTGCGCAATGTGGCCGTTTCCGCACCCTATATGCACGATGGCCGCTATCGTACACTCGATGAGGTGTTGCGGTTTTATAACGAAGGATTGCACCCGTCGCCCTATGTCAGCCCCTTGATGCATAAGGTGGATGATGGCGGCGCACACCTCTCTCCGTCGGATTTGGCCGCTCTCAAGGCCTTCCTTATGACACTGACGGATGAAGATTTTATACAAAAATGATTGTATTACAATTTTTGTATTTTTGCCGCCGTTATTGCTAACCGAAAAATTAATTCAAAAACTGATAAAAATGAAAAAACAAATTTCCCTGTGGTTTGCCGCTATCATGATTCTCGGCGCCATCAACATCTTTGCTCAAAAACCCTTTGCCGGCACTGTCAGCTTCGCTTTCACAGTGGAAGGTACAGACGATCCCAACAAAGCCGCTGAATTGTCAGGCGTCACCATGGACTATATCGTGATGGGCAATTGCACTAAAATGTCTGTCAGCGAAATGGGTATCGGGGTTGAAAATATCACTAATGGAGACGATAAGGTTGTCTCAACCGTCATCGATGTCCCTGGGTATGGCAAATATTATATCGAAAAAAACGAGGCTGACCTCAAGAAAGCCTTTGAAACAACGAAATTCGATTACAATTACACGGACGAAACCAAGGAGGTGGCTGGATATACTTGCAAAAAAGTCATCGTGACTGTCACCGACCTTGAAACGGATGAGGAGGAATCATTCTTCGCTTGGGTGACTAATGATTTGCAGACTGGCGACAACATCAATTTCAGCACCTATCCCGGTTTGAAGGGTTATCCTTTGCGTATGGACATTCCGCAAGAGGATGGCAACGAGACTTATTACATCGTGCAATATGCCAAGAGCGTGACTCCCAGCAAGAAGATCAAATTGACGGAGTTCTATCGTTCATCCGATGCCACGAATCTTGAAGAAGCTTCAGAAGATGTCAAGACTGCCTTGAAACAAATGTTGGGCATGTAATGCTGAAAAGATTGGTAATACACACTGAAAAAGTGTGAATAAAAAAAGGTGAGTCCGATTGGATTCACCTTTTTTTATTGATGCGTGTTTGCTTCCGTTACTGGTTGCTTTCCTCTTTGGGAACGATACGCAGGAATTCAACATCGAACACCAGCGGGGAGTAGGGCGGGATGTTGTAGTTGCCGCGTTCGCCGTAGGCCATGTTGGAGGGCAGCAAAAGGGTGGCCTTGTCACCGACGTGCATCTTGCTGAGGGCTATTTCCCAGCCGGGGATCACCTGATGGGCGCCGAGGGTGAAAGTGAAGGGCTCGCCACGTTCAACGGAACTGTCGAATACGGTGCCGTCCAGCAGTTTGCCAGTGTAGTGGACTTCCAGATCATCGCCTTGTTGCGGCATCGGACCCGTGCCTTTTTTGGTGGTGGTGATGTAGATGCCTTCCGGTGTCGGTGTCGCTTTGATCTTGTTTTTTGCCACATATTCCTGGATCTTGTCGGCCTCTTGGCTGGCGTTTTCCTGCATCATCTTCTCATATTCGGCCTGCATTTTTTGGAACTCAGCCTTTGGAATCTGGCCATAGAGCTTGATGTCGGAATAGAGCGGCGTGTCGCCAAAAGGATACTCCTGACCCTGCATGAAGTTTTGGAAGAACTCCTTGCCGTTGAAGATGAAGGTGGCACTGTCGCCCACATGCATCATGCGGAGGGCTGTGTAGAAGTCGCCGTCGTACAGGGAGTCCATAATCATCTCGTTGGGCATCATCGGGATGAGGATGGAGTCGCCGGCGCGCAGGTTGAAGAGCACACCCACGAGGTCGCCTGTTTTGGGCATCGCGGCCGTGTCGTTGATGTCGCCATAAAACTGGTAGTAAAGACCTGTCTGCTTGTCTTTCTTGAATCCTTTGTACTTGCTGAACACACCCTTGGCGGCAAGAATGCCGCAGATGATGCCAGCCAGCACCAAAAGGCCGACGATGATGCCGACGATAAGGCCGGTCTTGCTTTTGGCGGGTTCCTCTTCCTCGACGGGAGCGGCGGGCTCTTCCTGGGGAACTTGAGATGTCTCCTCCACTTCGGGAGTCTCTGTCATTTGAGGCGTTTCTTGCTCTTGCGGAGTCTCAATGTGTTCTTGAATCTCCTGATTTTCCAGATTTTCTTGATTTTCGATTTCTGACATTGTAGTGTTGTTATGATTGTTATTGAATTTGGTTTTTTTTGCTATCCATTTCTGCCGCCACGATGTGACGGCGCTACCGAGCTCTTTCCCCTACGGGGCTGCTCAAGGTGAAATTCTTCATTTTTCATTCTTAATATGTATAATCATTGCAATCGGCAAGCGACCCTTGATCTTGTCACCGTCGCCGGCCACCCCGTAGGCGAGATGGGAGGGGATGACGAGGCGTGCCTTTGCGCCGGGACGCAAGAGTTGCAGGGCCTCGTGCAGTCCCGTGATCTCTTCGGAACGCCCCACGGTGAACTCCTTGGCCCCGTCTTTGTCGGAACTATAGACCATCTCGCCCGAAAGCAGGAAAGTCTGATAGCCGAGTGACACGCGGTCGCCCTCCTTGAAGAGGTCGCCCTCGCCGGGCTCCAGAATCTCTATGCGGAGTCCGGTACCTGTTTGGGTGGTGTTCCATCCATATCGTCTCAAGAACAGTTCAATCTCCTCGCTTTCCCATTGCACAATCTTCTTGTTGCCCTCCACATACGGCGCGTCCTTGTCCACCACCTCCTGCTTGTCGGTGGTCACAACTTGTCCTGTCTGACTGTTGTTGCATGCAAGGAACAGACAGACGAACATCGGCAGGGCTAATATGATGGTGTGTTTAGACGTTTGGATTTGGATTTTGGATGTTGGGAATCAGCGGTGAGATACGTTGTCTTAAAGCGAGAAATTGTTTTTAGCCAATTCGCGGGCGGCGTTCTCGAAATGCTTGAGGGCATCCTCGAGAGGCCCGTTGTAAAAGGCGCCGGCAGCGTTGTGGTGTCCGCCGCCGTTATAGTATTTCCGGGCAAACTTGTTGACATCGACCGGCCCCATGGAGCGGAAGGAGACGCGGATCCGGTTCTCGCGCTCGACAAAGAAGGCGGTGTAGTGGATGTCTTGAATGGAGAGCCCGTAGTTGACAAACCCTTCTGTGTCGCCGATTTGGAAGTTGTTGTCAAGCAGGTCTTGTTTGCTGAGGTACATGAAGGAGACGCCGAGCTCAGGCAGCACCGTCATGCGTTGGGAGAGGGCGAGGCCGAGCAGCTTCATGCGACTGATGGTGTAGTTGTCATACACTTTGCGGTGGATGGACTCGCCGTTGATGCCGGAGGCGATGAGTTTGCGCAGCACATCGTAGGTGCTGGGCTGGTCGCAGGCGTAGGTCACGGAGCCGGTATCGGTGATGATGCCCACATAGAGTGCTTCTGCGATCGGTTTGGTGAACTTTCGCCTGGGGGTGAGGTACTTGAAGAGGAAGTTATAGACCAGTTCCGCTGCAGAGCTGGTCTTGGCAGTGGAGTACATGATGTCGCACTTGATGTCGGGCTGCACATGATGGTCGATGAGCACTTTGAAGCCCGTGGCCTTGATGATGGACTTCTCCAAGTCCTGTCCTGCGCGGTGCGGCATGTTCATGTCAACCACGAATAGGATGTCGGCCTCTTTGATGGCTTTGCGGGCGGCAGTGAGATGCTGTTGCGCCACGATGATGTCCTCGGCACCCTCCATCCAGTGCAGGAAGTCGGGGAAAGGATTTGGGGAGATGACCGTCACCTCGTAACCGTCATCCTTGAAATAATGATACAATGCCAATGCTGACCCGACTGCATCCCCGTCTGGATTAAAGTGGAATACAATCGCTATCTTGCGGGTTTGCATCAAGGTGTCCTTGAAAAGCTGTATTTCCTGTTTCTTCAAAACCGAAAAATTTAAGGCTGCAAAAATAGTAAATTTGAAAATATAAAAAGTATCGTGAAAAATATATGGTGTAAAAACCTTGATTTTTTTCTTGACATCACAATGAAAAAATTGTATTTTTGCGGCTTGTATCAGAAAATGCAAATTAATAACACTTTATAGGATGGATAAATTACTAAATGTTTCCGGTTCGCCCCACGTACATAGCGGTGAATCCGTGAAGAAGATCATGTGGTCGGTAGTGTTGGCTCTGGTGCCGGCATTTCTGGTCTCCGTCTTCTATTTCGGATTGCCAGTGCTGATCCTTACCGTGGTGTCCGTGGGCTGCTGTGTCCTGTTTGAGTATTTGATACAGCGATTCATCATGAAAGTGGAGCCTTCGGTAAGCGACGGTTCCGCAGTTGTGACGGGCATGCTGCTGGCATTCAATGTGCCGGCAAACTTGCCGATTTGGATGCTCGTTGTGGGCGCCATCGTGGCCATTGGCATTGCCAAGATGCCCTTCGGCGGCCTGGGCCGCAATATCTTCAACCCTGCATTGGTGGCCCGCGTGTTCATGTTGATCGCCTTTCCGGTGGCCATGACCACCTGGCCGGTGGCAACGCCCATCTGGGGATTTGCCGATGCCGTGACAGGCCCGACCCCGTTGGGACTGCTCAAGGAGGGCGCAACCGTTGCGGGCGCTATGGGCGACGCACACATGCCCACCTATGTCAACATGCTGGTCGGCCAAATGGGTGGCAGCTTCGGCGAAGTCTCCGCTATCGCCCTACTTATCGGTGCGGCCTTCCTGATGTGGAAGCGCATCATCAGCTGGCATATTCCAGTGGCATTCCTGCTCACCGTGTTTGTGTTCGCCGGCATCTTCTGGCTCATCGACCCGACACACTACGCCAACCCCTTCTTCCACCTGCTCACGGGCGGTCTCATCCTCGGTGCCTTCTTCATGGCTACCGACATGGTGACCTCTCCGGTTTCCAACCGGGGCATGTTGGTGTTCGGCTGCGGCTGCGGCTTGCTCACCATCATCATCCGACTCTTCGGAGCCTACCCAGAAGGTGTCTCATTCTCTATCTTGATCATGAACTCCCTCGTGCCGCTCATTAACAAGGGGTTCAAACCGAAAACTTATGCTAAATAATTAAAAACCAACCATTATGTCACAGAAGAAAGAAGCTTCATTGCTGCGGTTGGTCGTTGTGCTGACCTGCATCGCGTTGGTGGCGGGCCTTGCCCTGACAGGTGTCTATGCCCTCACCAAAGAACGTATCGACAATGCCCAGAAAGCCAAGAAAGAATTGGCACTGAACCTTGTGTTGCCCGATTTTAAAGGGACTATCACGGATACCACCATTGTTCCCGAAGGTGAAAAAGAGGGACTCTTGGTACATTTGGCAAAATCGGATGACGGCTCTCTCTATGGGGCCGCCATCGAGACTTATACCAAGAAAGCATTTGACGGGCGCTTTGATCTCATGGTTGGCTTTGCCGCCGATGGCAGCATCATCAACACCGAGGTGATCAGTGCCTCCGAAACTCCCGGACTGGGTGACAAGATCAACAAGACCAAGAGTGATTTCGCCAAGCAGTTCAATGGTCAGGATCCTGCCACTTACAAGCTGTCTGTCAAGAAGGACGGCGGCGATGTGGACGCCATCACGGCAGCCACTATTTCATCGCGCGCATACTGCGATGCTGTGCAGCGTGCCTATAACGTTTTCATGAATGTAAAGGAGGTTACCCATGAGTAAATGGAATATTCTCACCAAAGGTTTTTTCAAGGAGAATCCAAGTTTGATTCTTGTTTTGGGCACGTGTCCCACGTTGGCTGTCACCACGTCTGTGAACAACGCCATCGGCATGGGCGCGGCCACCACGTTTGTGCTTCTGATGTCCAACATCATCATCTCACTGCTCAAAAATGTGATTCCTGACAAGGTGCGCATCCCGTGCTACATTGTGATTATCGCCACTTTTGTGAGTATGGTTGACCTGCTCATCCAGGGCTTCGCGCCGGCACTGTCGGCCAGCTTGGGTGTCTTCATCCCGTTGATTGTCGTCAACTGCATCGTGCTTGGCCGCGCGGAGGCGTTTGCCAGCAAGAACGGCGTTTGGGATTCCATTCTCGATGGTCTCGGCATGGGCATCGGCTTCACCATCTCCCTGGTTCTCATCGCTGCTGTGCGTGAGATTTTAGGTGCCGGCGCTTTCATGGGCCACCAGTTCATCCCTTCCGACTACAACATCCTCATCTTTGTGCTCGCACCCGGCGCATTCATCGTGTTCGGGTTCATCATGGCACTCGTCCGCCACATCCTCAACAAGGTTGAAGCCAAGCGCAAAGCCAAACTCACCGTCCAAAAATAACATTGTTCACGAACCTTTAGCACATTATTATTATGGAATATATATTGATGATTATAGGAGCCGTTTTGGTGAACAACATCGTCTTGGTGCAGTTCCTCGGCATTTGTCCCTTCTTGGGCGTTTCCAACAAGGTGAATACCGCGCTCGGCATGGGCATGGCCGTTGTCTTTGTAATGACGTTGGCCACGCTTGTGACAGCAACTCTTCAGAAATACATATTGCTCCCGTTGGGGATCACCTATTTGCAGACTATCGTCTTCATCCTGGTCATTGCAGCCTTGGTGCAGATGGTCGAAATCGTGCTCAAAAAGGTCAGCCCTCCGTTGTATCAGGCTCTGGGCGTCTTCTTGCCGCTGATTACAACCAACTGCGCCGTGTTGGGCGTGGCTATCAAAGTGACCGAGCAAGAACTTATTTCAGGACACGGTTTCTCTATCCTGGACAGCACGATTTATGCTGTTGCCGTGGCCATCGGTTTCACGCTTGCCATCGTCATCTTTGCCGGTATGCGTGAACAATTGGAATTGGTTGATGTGCCCAAAGGAATGAAGGGTGTGCCCATCGCACTTATCACCGCCGGCATACTTGCCATGGCCTTCATGGGCTTCTCCAATCTGGTGTAAGCTGAAATGTTCAAAAACAAGAATGCGCCGCTTCTTTTTCGAAAGGAGCGGCGCATTTCGTATGGTGGAGATTCGCTATGCAAGCATTTGCAACGAGGCTTCGAAGAATGTCCCCCAGTCGTCGATGCGGAGCAAATGCTTGAGTTGTTCGTCAGAAAGCTCGGCGAAATATCTCCAATAGTGCCACAGTTCCTTGAAGTTGTGGAGGGCGCCGCGCTCATGGCGCATCGGCAACAGTTCGGCGGCAAAGTGCTGGTAATACTTGAGGAAACGGCTTTTTCGGTCGCCTGTGTCCATGCCGTGTATCTCCTCCGCGAGGAATGGGTTTCGCAGGATACCGCGTCCCAACATCCAATCCTGTATATCGGGATAGCGTTGCTGCAACCGCTCATAGTCGGTTGAAGAGTTGATGTCGCCGCTGTAAATGAGGCGATGGCGGGTGTGCCGGCAAAACACGTCAAGTGTGTCCCAGTCTGGCATGCCCTCATACATCTGTTCGCCCAAGCGCGGGTGGATGACCAAGTACTCCAGAGGGTATCTCTCCAGCCGCTCGAGGATGCGCAGACCCTCCTCGGGAGAGTGCAGTCCCAATCGCATTTTCACCGAAAACTGAAAGGGCGTTTGTGTGGCTGCGGCTACCACATCCTCCACGCGGTCGGTGTCGGGCATGAGGCCGCAGCCGCGATGACGGCGCACCACCTGTGCCACAGGACAGCCTAAGTTCCAGTTGAAGGAGGTGTAGCCGTAGGTCTCGTGCAGCAAGTGCATGGTGTCCACGAAATGTGCGGGCACGTTGCCCATCAGTTGCGGTGTGGTGGGGCGCAGCACATTGTTCTTCGGCCAAATGTCGCGCCAGTTGGTCACGTTGAGCTTCGTGCGCTCCTGCACGGGCATGAACGGTGTCATAAAAAAGTCTATGCCGCCAAAGTGACGGCATAGAGTGTTTCGGAACAGGTAGTTTGTGATCCCGTCGAGAGGGGCGAGCCAGAGGTTCATGACCGATATTGACGTTTAGCGGACAACAACCTTCTTTACGACAGTGCGCCCAGCCTGGACCATTTCGAGCATATAAACGCCTTTTGACAAGCCAGTGAGTTGCAGTGTGGCTTGGTCGCCGGATGACTCCATCGTGCGCAGCAGACGACCCTCGAGGTCATACAAGCTACATTGGTACGGCTCGTTGATGGCCGGAGCCACGCGCACATAATCCGTGGCCGGGTTGGGGTACGTGTGGAATTGCATCGCATCGCGATCCGCGACCCCCACACCAGCCGGTGTGATAGTGACATCATCCACCAGCAGCACGGTGTTGAGGTCAGCCGTGCCGAAATTGCCAGTCATAATGATGATGCTGATGCTGTCGCAGGGCTGCCCCGGCGTGTCAAAGGGAATCGAGACGTAGGTGTATTCATTGGCGGGCTGGTCGATGCTGGCCTCTGCATAGCTCACGGGTTGTCCATTGCTTCTGGAATAGGCAATGACTTGCACTTCGTCATTTTCCATAGGAGCGAATTTCATCCAGAAGTTCAGGGATTGCGGTGTCTTGGAACAGGAATCGCCCGGGGCAAACACTTGGGCCAAGGAAGTCAGAACGGTCGGGTCTATGTCGCCGGGATTGACCCCCGTGGAGTCTGTGAACATCGAGACGATGTCGAGGATGGCCTGCAACGGGATGTTGAAGCCTTCGGCAACGCCCAATTGTGCAATACCGGGGAAATTGATGTTGTATTGCGTTCCAGGAATGCCCACATTGGCGGGTTGTAATTGCAAAGCATACGTGCCGCTATGGGCGTCGGTGACCTTGCTGCCGAAATAGGTGTTCACGGGAATGGGCACCTGAACACCGAAGACCTCGGTTATAATGTTGCCCACCAAAGCGGTTGTCCAACCATTTGGCTGTTGCGCGGAGGCCGATCCGCTCCAGTTTTCAAAACTTCCATTGTACAACGGCACTTGCGCCGTCATCACCGACACGGTAATGAGTATTGTCAAAGAGAGTAATAACTTTTTCATAAGCTTGTAATTTAAAAGGGTTATTTAATAATGATGCGGAAATTACAAAAAGGGCAAAGTTGATGTATAGACAAAAGGTCACCAGACACTGTCCCAGTCCTCGGCATCCCGAACGGAGGGGTCACGCTGGTATTCCAGCAGTTTGGCATACTTGAGGAAACTGTTGTGGGCCACAGCCTTGGAAAGGACGTACCCGTCAAGGCCGCCCCAAATGCCGCCCCGAAGGAAATAATTCACGAAGAAGGCAGTGAATCCATGGAAAAACGGGGAGAAAGCACAGACCTTCTTGCCCTTGAGGAACAGTATTTTGGCTCCACGGCTGCTGTAGTTGCGCTCCGGCTTGGCAAAAAGCTGATCGTAGTTCTTATAGCGATAGTGGATGATGTCGGCCTTGAGGCGGGAGGTGTTGTTCTCCGGCACAAAGGCATGCTGTTTCAGCTCGGCGAAACGCAATTTGTCTCTCCTGAAAAGACGCACTAAATAATCGGGATACCAGCGGCAGCACTTCACCCAGCGTTCTCCGATGAAGTTGCGGCGACGCAAGGCAAAGCCGTCATACGGTGTCTTGTCAAAATCCGTTTTGCGGATAATCTCCACCAGTTCGTCGGAAAGGCGTTCGTCAGCGTCAATGCTCAGCACCCACTGGTTCGTGGCGTATGGCAGGCATAGGTTCTTCTGCAAGCCATCGCCGATATACTCGTGCAAATAGACCTTGGCACCGGCCGCCCGCGCCAACTCCACGGTGTTGTCGGTACTGTACGAGTCCACCACCACCACCTCGTCGCAAACCTGCTGCAACGAGCGGATGCAGGCCTCGATGTTCTGGGCCTCGTTCAAAGTGGTGATGATTCCGGTAAGAGACATTGGAGTTAAGAGTCAAGAATTAAGTGTTAATAAATTATAGATAAACCTAAGACTTGAAAACAGGTAGTTAATAGCGAACGGCCAATCGCCAATGGCTATCATCACCCTCCCACCCGTTCAATATGGGCGCCGAGGGCATTGAGGCGTTCCACGATATGCTGATAGCCGCGGTCGATTTGCTCGACATTCTGAATCACGCTCTTTCCTTTGGCGGAGAGGGCGGCGATGAGCAGGGCGACGCCGGCGCGGATATCTGGCGAGGCCATCACTGTGGCACGCAGCTGCTTGCGGCGCTGCAACCCGATGACGATGGCGCGGTGCGGGTCGCACAGGGTGATTTGGGCACCCATCGACTGAAGCTTGTCCACGAAGAACAAGCGGCTCTCAAACATCTTCTGGTGGATGAGCACACTGCCCTTGGCTTGGATGGCCGTGACGAGGGCGATGCTGATCAGGTCCGGCGTGAAGCCGGGCCATGGGGCGTCGGCGATGGTCAGGATGGAGCCGTCCATGTTGGTCTCCACCTCATAGCAATCCTGCTCGCGGATGACGATGTCATCGCCCTGGATGTCGAAATCAATGCCTAATTTCTTGAAAGTGTAGGGGATGTTGCCCAAATGCTCCACAGCACAGTCCTTGATGGTGATGGGCGACTGAGTGAGGGCTGCCATGCCGATGAAGCTGCCGATTTCAATCATATCGGGCAGGATGCGGTGCTCGCAGCCGCCGAGTTTCTCCACCCCTTTGATGCGGAGCAGATTGGAGCCGATGCCTTCAATGTGAGCCCCCATCTTGTTCAACATCGTGCAGAGCTGATAGAGATAGGGCTCGCAGGCGGCATTGAAGATGGTGGTCTCGCCCTCAGCCATCACTGCGGCCATCACGATGTTGGCAGTGCCGGTCACGGAAGCCTCGTTCAGCAGGATATAGCAACCTTTGAGGCGGTCGCACTTGGCCTCAAAGTAATTGCCATCTTCGGAGATGCTTACCGTGGCACCGAGTTTCTCGAAACCTTCGAAGTGGGTGGTCAGAGGACGGCGGCCAATCTGGTCGCCACCGGGACGGGCGGCGTATGCCTTGTGGAAGCGTCCCAACAGTGGGCCAAGCACCATGATGGATGCCCGTATCGAGGCGCACAAGCTGGTGAACTCCTTGGTGACCAACATCTCCAGGTTGACATTGTCGGCCTGGAAAGTGAAGGTGTCCTTGTTGTGTTTGGTGATTTTCACCCCAAGGAGGGAAAGGATGTCACGATAGCGCTGCGTGTCACGGATGTCCGGCAGATTGGAGATGGTCACCGGCTGGTCTGTCAACAGGACGGCCGAGAGTACCTGCAAAGCTTCGTTCTTCGCGCCCTGCGGAGTGATTTCGCCGTGCAGCGGGTAACCGCCGTTTATTATAAACTCTGACATGTCGTTTTTTCGTTTGAGCCTGGGCTGCCGAGCTTTTGCCCCTGATGAGGCTGCTCAAAGTATTATGTTTAAGGTGATTGACTTATTGCTGATCACGGTTCACTTATTCAGGAATCACAATCGGGAACTTCTGTGTGAACTCCATACGGTAGGGTGCACCGATGATGTTGGTGAGGAAATCGACGTATTGGTCGGTGAATTGGAACTTGTTGGGATCGTAATAGGCGGCGGGCAGCGGGAAGTTGCCGATGTTGCCCATCTCGATGGCGTCGGTGTGGAACTCTTCCAGCTCGTCGTAAGGGACGATGTCGCGCATGACGGGCATCTTGCCATAGTCTTCGCGCAGCAGCAGGTCCACCACCTTGTCGGCAAGCGTGGAGGTGAGTCGTCTGTCGTACTCGTAGCACTTGCCGGAGCGGGGAATATAGCCGGATATCTGGCCGCGGGCCTCGATGCCGAGACGGCGGTTGATTTCGGAGGCGATGACACCGCTCACGCCGCCAAAGCGCGGGTGACCGTACTCGTCAAGGTCGGAGGAAGCATACACCATGCCCAGTTCCTGTTTCTCATCGTCCCACCAGCGGACACCTTCGGAGACTGCGATGATGAGGCTGTGTTTCGGGGAACGCATGTACATCTCTTTGACCGACTCGAAGAAGAACTCCTTGCGTTCTTTGGTCATTTCCACTTCAGGCACGAGGGCCATCTGGGCGCCGCCAAACATCGCTGTGCCCGTCAGCCAACCGGCATCGCGGCCCATAACCTCAAGCACCATAATGCGCTGATGCGACTCGTTGGTGGTGTGCAGTTTGCTGGTCAGCTTCTTGATAGCCATAGCACCGGAGGGGAAGCCAGGACAGAGCACTGTCTCATGCTGCTGACCTTGATAATGGTGCATCGTGCGCGTGCGCAGGTCGTTGTCGATGGTCTTGGGGAAGCCAATGACGGGAATGCCGTAGGTGGCGTACATCTTCTTGGCAGCGCCATTGGTGTCGTCGCCACCGATGGTCACCAACACATCAATCTTGTAGCGCTCGATGTTGCGCAGGATCTGCTGCGAGCGGTCTTCGGGATTCTTCTTGCTGGGGAACGGGTTGGTACGGGAGGAGAGCAACGCGGTACCGCCGTAGATGCCGTTGTACGGGATATTGGTCAGATCCACGATGTCGCCATCGCCCAAAAGGCCCTTCCAGCCGCGCAGCACGCCATACACCTTGAAGCCCAACATAGAGGCACGGTTGCGCACACATTCGATACTGGAGTTGATGGCCGGAGTGTCACCACCGCCGGAAAGTATGGCCAAAGTCTTGCCATTGAAAAGTTTGTCTGGTCTCATTTTGAAAATATTTTTATTGATAAATTTCGGATAAAGAATTATCTCGCCAACAGGGAATCTGCCGACGCGCGGTGCGTGGAATCGGTTCGGATGTTGACCTCCTCGATGCGCATTTCTTCATAAAGACCTTTCAGCATCTTGTCGATGATGTAGTTCTGCACATCAAAACTGATTGAGCCACCTCCAAGTTGATAATAGCGTGCAACAATCTGATCCCAACAGTCGTTGACGCCGAACAGGTTCATGCGGATGGAGACGGGACTCTGCAAACCCGCTTTCATGTCGGCATCTTTAAAACGCACAAAATAGTCGGTGATGGCAGTGCTGTCGCCTTTAATGAGCGCATCGTGGTTGTAGTACACCAGCGAGCCGATGGCCTCCTTGAAGATGGGGGTCATCACCTGGGTGTTGCAGTTCTCGGCCACAAGGTTGGATAAAAAAATCAGCGAATCTGCCAAATATCCTTGCGCGTTTTCTCGAAGCATTTGGAAAACAGAGCTTTGCAAATCGTCATAGTTGATGCTGTATTGGCCGTTTTCATATTGGCTGAAACCATTGGCCACACAAAGATGGTTTATGGCTGAATCAGAGGCGGTTGTGAGACAGGTTATGAAGGCAGTCTCTTTTTGTGAGTTGGAGTACATTTGTCGTACATATTCGCCGCTTTCATCCACGCAGGATTGCACAAAAAATGCTGCAACAGCCATTAAAATCAGGATTTTTATTTTTTTCATTTTTTTCTGAAATTAGAGCGCAAAGATACTTATTTTTGCGGAATGAAAGACATATTCGTTGAACATGTTCATAACACCCAATCAACCAATAAGTTGTTGGGTTCTTTGTTGGTAGAAGAAGGCGCTTTGAAAAGGGAAATTCCGCCATTTTTTGCGCTGTGGGCCGATTTTCAGTCCGCTGGGCGCGGCATGGGAACCAACCGCTGGTTTAGCGAGGAGGGCAGGAATCTGTTGGTGAGTTTTTATTTCAAGCCAGACATCCCGGCATCGCGACAGTTTTTGTTTAACCAGTACTTCTCCGTGGCCACTTTCCGCTTTATCAGCCAATTTGCCAATTCTGTTGCCATCAAGTGGCCCAACGACATCTATGTCAGCGGGAAAAAAATCGCGGGCATTCTCATCGAGCATGTGCTTCAAGGCGACAAACTCAGGCATACCATTGCCGGCATCGGCATCAACCTTAACCAGGATTGGTTTCCGCCGGATATACCCAATCCCACCTCCTTGTGGCTGGAGACGGGCAAGCATTATGATGTGGAGGGGTTCTTGCGACAATATCAGCAGTTCCTGCGTGCGCAATACACACAGCTGTCCGTGTCGCCCGATGCGGTCAACGCCTTGCAGGAGGCATATTTGGGGAGCCTGTACAAGCTGGGTATCCATGGCCGTTATCGCATCCATGGTCGGGAGACGGTGGCCACCATATTGGGCGTGGACGATTTCGGGCGTTTGCAGCTGCGTGACGAAAATGGCACAGATTACGTCTGCGGGACGAAGGAGGTGGTGTTTTTGTGAAAGAGTTTAAGGAGAAGATGTTTTGAGGCATTAATCGGCTACAGAAACATTGTCATCACAACATATATTGTAATTTGCAACAGTCACTCCGCCACCTCCACCTTGCTGAAATCCATCCTCACCAGGGTTACATTCTGCCATCCTGCCATCGGGCAAAACAACGAGCCCGTCACGCGCACACGCTTGTGGGCGAACTTGGCTGCAAAAGCCTCGTTTGAGAAAGATTCAAACACCTCCCAATCCGGCACAATCATAAACTCCGACTGCCATGTTGTACCGTCTTCCGAAAGAAAATCAATTTCCTCCTGCGAAAGATATGGAGTCACATCAACGGGCTTGTCCGTCTTCAGAATGAAGGTGATACATTCCCCTTCTTTGTGAGTTTTTCTGTAGCGGTCAATCTCTTGCAAGCTGTCGCCATAAAGGGTGACATGGTACATGTGGAGGGTGCCTTCGATGGTGGTCTCTCTTGGGGATTGGGTGGTGGGTTGGGTGTGCAGGGTTCTGGTGTTTGCCATTATTACAGACAATAGAAACAATGCCATAATGGTGGTGGACAGGGGTTTTAATCTGCTTTGACTGTGACGTTCCGCAATAAAAAGGTGTTCATATTGGTATTATTCATTGATTTGGTTCTAAAATCTTTGCAGAAACAATATTTCTTTCAACTGTTTTGTGCTATACGTGGGAGCTGATGGATGAAAAGAATCGGATTTCACGATTTGAGAGGATTTAATGATTCTATGCCTGCGGTTCTCTCCCTCCCGAAATAGGCTTCAATAGCATAGAGGGGTATGTTCTCCATCCATTCTTGGTCAATATAAGTTCATTGAACATCGAAGGCCTTTCAAGTGGTTATCAGCAAATTCCTCCTTTACAAATCGCGCCAAGGATTTACTTTTCACATTTTCCTCGGCTTTCACCTCAACAGGTATGATTCGCGCTGGCGTTTGCACAAGGAAGTCCACCTTCATCGTGGAATTGTCCTTGCTATAATAACAAACATCGAAATCGCCTACCGATTTGATTTGTTGTAGCACATAATTTTCCGAAAAAGTGCCTTTGTATTCTTTAAAAATATCGTTACCGACAAGCATAAGACTTGGTTTTGCATTCGACATTGCCCCCAACAGTCCGACATCGAGCACATAAAGTTTGAAAGCCGCAAAGATACACAAATTTAACAACATAGCAAAATCATGCGCCAATTTTATGAGGGAATAATGATTATGATTCGCCAAATTCATGAGGAAACAGCTACTCCGCCACCTCCACCTTGCTGAAGTCCATCCTCACGGGGGTGACGTTCTGCCATCCTGCCATCGGGCAAAACAACGAGCCCGTCACGCGCACGCGCTTGTGGGAATATTGGGCTGCGAAATCCTTTTCAGAAAAAGATTCATACTTTTCCCAATCCGGCACAACCATAAACTCAGACTGCCATATCGTACCATTATCCGAAAGAAAATCGATTTCCTCCTGCGAAAGATATGGGGTCATATCAACTGGCTTGTCCGTCTTGAGGATAAAGGTGATGCACTCCCCTTCTTTGTGAGTTTTTCTGTAGCGGTCAATCTCTTGCAAGCTGTCGCCATAAAGGGTGACGAGGTATAGGTGGAAGGTGCCGCATTGTCAAAGTCAGAAAATGTTTAGGACGCTATTGATAAATATTACCATTTTCTTTTCCCTTCCTCCGTGTCGGGCGCAACTGCTAATTGGTTTATTGTATTACAACTTAGAGACAGGTACAAGGCTTATCTGGTAACCGTCTTTCTCTATCATACGTTCATCATTGTTCGTCACAATGACAAGGTTGCTGCATTTCAACTCTCCAGCACACTCAACCAAACTGTCAACCTCGCGTTTCTCGGTTTTGGGATTGCTCATGTCGTAACAAACCTGAACCAGCCGCTCAATGTGTGTTCCCCTTCGTAGGACGAAATCGACCTCCTTGTCATTACGCGAACGATAATAGAACATCGTCTTGTCAGTATCGTATCCGCGACGTATGAGTTCGATGAACACCTGATTCTCAAGCAAGCGCCCGAGATTGTCGCTCAAAGCGAAAGCCTTGGCCGCTACAAAGCCATTGTCCACTACATAGACCTTTCGTGGGGCCTTCTTCATCAATTTCAGCTTGCTGTTGTAACGGGGCAGATAATAAAACAGGTATGGCTCATGCAGATAGTCCATGAACTTCTTGGTGGTATTGACGCTGGAGAAGCCCAGTTCCTCTGTCAATTCATTGGCACTGACAGGATTGCAGAAGTTGGAAACAAGATACATGGCGAGGTTGTTCAAGTCTGTTACATTACGTACATGATGCCGTTTAGCCACATCCTTCCACACAATGGAGTCAAACAACGTGTCGAGATAATTATGCGTCAATGGACGTGTTGCCACCACCTCTGGATAGCCGCCATTCCTCATATAATCATCCGTCAGCACTGCGGCTTCGGTTTTCTGTTCCGGCTCCAGTTTGTGGAGGTCGAGTTGATTCCAGTCGAAAAACTCCTCCAGACTGAACGGCAGCATCTCCACCTGAAGATACTTGCCGGTCAGTACTGTGGACATCTCGCTGCTGAGCATCTTGGCATTGCTACCCGTAATGACAAGGTTCTTGCCCATCCTGTAAAGCTCACTGACCCACAAATCCCATGCATCAAGGTTCTGCACCTCGTCGAGCAGGATATATTCATAATCTGGATAGACATCATCCAGCATCCGCATGATCAGGTTCGCATCCCAGGCATCCAACAAAGGCTGACTGTCGAAGTTCAAATAGGCAAAGTTCTTGTAACGCAACATCAGCAAAGCCTGAGTGGATTTGCCCACACGCCGAGGTCCAGTAATCAATTTGATGAGGTGGCTGCCCAGCAAAAGATCTGTATCTTGATTGCCTCGTCGCGTCAGATAAGGACGTGACATCAAATTGTCGCGTTCCTTTTTTTGGTTGAGAATAACCGTCTTCATTTTCTGTCTTTTTATTTGTCGGCAAAGATACGTTTTTTTTCAATTCACAATTCTTATTGCATAAAAAAGCATATTTTTTATGCAATAAGAATTGTATATAGCATAAAGTACGGCAACTTCATTGTTATCCTTAGAGCCTTGCTGAAGTCCATCCTCACCAAAGTCGCATTTTGCCAGCCGGCCATGGGCAGAACAACGAGCCCGTGACGCGGACATGCTGTTTATAATTGGTTTTCAAAAAGTGGAAAAATGGACAATTGTGATTGGCGAATTGTCTAAATCGTCGGTCGTAACCGACGATTTATTATATAATTTACACACGAATGAAATTCACTGAATAACAGTTACCAGCAAAAGCATTTAGCAGGTGATTCGGCGACTTATTCTTTCGCACTATAACTCCTCACCACCTCCATCTTCTTCGTCTCAGTATCCGTATACAAGATTTGCAACCCCTGCGAAACGGTGTTGAAGACATACTCGTAATTGCCATTCCTGAAGAGGTATTCGCGATTTGCGACATCATAACGACCTTGGGTGATAATCAATTCAGGGGCAGAGGAAAACATATCGTCCTTCTTCCACAGGATCAAACGGTAGCTGCCATTTGCTACACTGTCGATACGGACGAGGGAATCGTCCCACTCAAACTCCTCCATGAGCCAGCCCGCCTCCGGGAGTTGTTTCGCCAATACAGGGTTGTATTCCTGCTTTTTGTAACGGAACTTCTCACCGTCCCAAGCGAAACGATGGTAAAAGTCCGTCATGGACTCTCCCCCACCCGAGCCCCTCAGATAAGCGAACTGTGGCATATAGATGTCCTTTCCCGTCAGCTCAAAGAAGAAGTTGTCCGACCATGCGCCTTCGTAGTAGAGCGACGGCGGGACGGGGGCGCACTCAACGGAAAGATTGGCCGAATAGTGCGCTGCGGCATCGTGCAACTCCGGGATGCACTCGAAGACATTGGCGGGCTGCAAGTGCCCTGTTTTGTCCATCGTGAAGGCATCCGCGCCGATATCGTACGACCAGCCGCTCTCTCTGAAGAAATACTCTAAGAGATAGACGGGGCCATTTGGTGATTCCACCTGATAAACCTTTTTCGGTTCGCGGTAATAGTCCTCCATAAACACCCCATGAAACTTCCCAATGTATTTGGTTTGATAAATGGTATGGAAACTGATTGTACTCCCGAAGTCGCCATCTTCCCAGCTATATACTTTCAGCTTCCCGTCGGGCGATGTGAGAAGTGTAATGCGCAGCTTGTCCAATTGCGCCGACAAATCCGCATCGAAGGTGGTCTCGTCGTGCTGCAGTCTCTCGACAAAGTTCACCAGTTCCTTGGCGTATGCTTTTCTTTCGGGGGAATCGTCCTCGAAGGTAAGAAAGTATTTCGTGGGGTCGGCAATATTTTCGACTTTGCCGTTCACATTTTCATCGGCTGTTTCCGCAAGCTCCACCTTGCTGAAGTCCATCCTCACGGGGGTGACGTTCTGCCAGCCGGCCATCGGGCAAAACAACGAGCCCGTGACGCGCACCCGCTTATTGGCATATTGGGCTGCGAAATCCTTTTCTGAAAAAGACCCAAATTTTTCCCAATCCGGCACAACCATAAACTCCGACTGCAGGGTTGTGCCAGCGTAATCTTTCAGAGCCTCAACATCTTCTTTGTCAAGATATTGGGTCATGTCGATTTTCTTGTCCGTCTTGAGAATGAAGGCGATCATAGAACCTTCACCGGTCTTGCGGTAACGATCGACTTCCTGCATCTTTTCGCCGTAATTGGTGACGAGATAGAGGTGGAAGGTGCCGGAGAGGGTGACTTGCGCGGGGGATTGGGTTGTAGATTGGGCGTGCAGGGTGCCTTTAAAGCCAATAAACAGTATCAACAGCAACAACATAAGGAATGAAACCGTTGTTGACTCAGATAGAATTATCGCCTCTCTTATATAAAGAAGTTTAAGACTTTTTGTTTTTTCTTTCACAACAATGTTATTAGTCCTCAATGTTATAAACTCTTACAGAATGAATATAGCCTAAAAATGCTATACCTCTTCCGTAATTAATTGATGACAACGTATTATCTCCGTTATATTCATTCATATTAACTTTTAATTTCACACCATTAATCGTAACCAAGCCATTGTCATATTCTAAATCAATTTCTTTATATTGTCTGGGAATGTATGTTAGCCCCGTAGCATATTCATTTTCTCCATTATTAGTTTCAATAAAAATTTGCCCATTCTCACGTAGACTTACTCCAATTACCCTCCATCCTTCACTAAGCATTACTGGATACTGCATTTTCCAGTAATCGTCAGTACTTGTAAATTCTTGAGCCTCAAATGAAAATACTATACGAAAATGTCGTCTGTTGAAGGAATAATCATCCAAATCCACAAAAAAATATTCTTCTCTGCCTTCATATTTACCATCACAATACTGAACATCATTTTTATCTTGAGTCCATATTAATATTTCATTTTTCAGAGCAGAATTTCCAGTACTTGATACAATGTCTGAAGGTATGACACCAAAAAGCACCAAAACCATTTCGTTACATTTTTTCTTGACAGCCTCGGGATTTAGTTGCATGTAATCATCTACTGCCCTGTCATATTTACCCGTGGTAATATTTAATATTTTTACAACTACTGATATATATCCATCGTATGAACTCATTTCTGACACGAGCACATAGTCCACTCCTGCCATTTCACCCATCTTCTTGATTTGCGAATCATTCACCACACCTGATTGCTGAAATGCAAGCTCTTTCTGTATTAAGTCAAATGCGGAGCGGTCGTATGCCTCATACTCTTCGGAATTAGTGACGGCAGACTCCATCGCCCCACGCACCATTTGTTTGAAAAAGGCATTTACCGTATTGTCTCTGCATATAGGATCTAAAACAGCGACTGTCTTCTTTGTTTGCGCCATAGCTGTAAGCGAAAGAAAGCTTAACAAGACAACAAATAGTAATCTGAATTTCGTAATAACCGTCATAATATACCTCATAATTTTATAATATAAATCGGATATGCGTATATTGAACTTTTAACATGCCAATCTTGAAAAGCATATGTAAAATCATGACTTTCATCAGGACGACTAATCATACAATGATCTACGCTATAGTCATAATACATAAAGAAGTACCAACTTACTTTTCCATTTAGACACCAATATTTTCGTTTACTCGAAAATATTGGTATATTATTTACATATTTGTGATGCTTGTTACATAACCTAAAAAAATCACTTGCTGTAAATGCAGTCAATATTTGAGAAAATTCAGGTCTTATCGGCAATCTCCAACCATTTTTACCATGCTTATAATAAGTGACATTCGACTCTTTGAAGCTTGCTACGCTCATATTGAAATCCAAATCAATTAAATACGTACCGATATCCGTTATCAACTCTACATACCCTTGTTTAATACATCGATCAATATATGCAATTTCCTCATCTATTTGTCTTTGTTTTTCTTCTTCAGCCTTCTTTTTTGCCTCCTCTTCAGCTTTTATTCTTGCTTGTTCTTCTTGCTCCGCTTTCTTTCGTGCCTCTTCCGCTGCTCTTATTCTTTCTCTTTCTGCTTCCTCTTTTAATCTCGCTTCTTCCGCTTGTTCTTTTATAGTTCCCTTTGACAACGCATTGGAAATAGCAGTCGCTATTCTCAAACAACTTTCCATATCATTAATTTTTCCTCCTTCATCATGTGTATTCACGACTTCCGCAGTTTCTACATCTATCATACGTGCAGAAATATATTTTTCACCCATCACATCGGAAACATCGGCCACACACACATATTGAACTCCAAACTGTTTTCCTATACGGGAAATTTCTTTGTCATCCACTGCTCCATTCTGTTGGTATTGTTGTTCATTTTTCAATTGAGACAAGAAACTATTCGTGCGTTCAACAGCAGTATAACGTCCACTTGCAACGAATGCAGCGACCATCTTGTCACCCAACACGCGTCCAATCCCTCTACTGGCATCATTTTTTGGTACATAAACAGCAACTCTTTTAATACTTTTCTGTTGATTGATCCCCATATATTGCACAAGATCAGTAGCAAGACCTGATGCTGCATTCATCAAATCTGTCAGTGTTTGAACCGAGCCACTACTGCTTGCCGTGCGAACGACCTGAGCAGATTCTACGTCAATAATGCGGGCGGAGATATATTGTTCTCCAAACACTTGGAAAACATTTGCCACACAAACCTGTGATACACCGTATTGCTTACCAATACGAGCGATCTCATTCTCTTCTACTTCCCCTGTACGTTCATAACTATGTTCACTTAACAAAGCCGCTTGAAACTCTGCACTACGTTCAACCACGGAATAATCTTCACTGCGAGCGATGGCCGCAACAAGCTTGCTCGCGACTACTTTGTTTAAACTCGCATCTTCACCGGTCACATATACCGCCACTTTCTGCTGCTGGGCGAAGACTATTGATGAAATGGCAGACAATAGTATAATTATAAAACACTTTTTCATTGTTCTCTTATTATTTGGCAATACATCACGAATATATAACTCATTTAACAACACGAACCAATCGAACCGGATATCGATATTCGCATCTATTATTGTATTTACTCACAGACATGCCGCTCGATTGATACAGGTTCAATACATATGCACAATTTACGTCGAAAGGACAATCGATAGGCTTAGTCGACGACCAAAAGCAACCTCGAAGATTTCCATTACCCTCATAATGTCCCAAATATACCCTAATGGAATTGCCATTAGGTCCTGTTAAGATATAATAATATCGTATTCTATTTCCCTCTTTAAAAGAAAGTCGGTTGCTTAACTTGCAAAAGTTCGCCAATTCCTCGCATTGTTTGGCAGTTGGGAGATAATCGCCAAACATATCAATTGCCATATCTTGTGAATACAACTCCTTTTCGTCTTGATTTTTCCACCATGTTCCGCTGGGCAGTCCTAAGTCAACAAAACCTTCTTCCTTCAATTTTTGTTTTAATTCTTCTTTTTCTCTTTTCTGTCTTACTTCTAGCAATAATCTATCTTCATCCTGTTCTGCAAAGGTTCCCTTCGTTAAGTTAGCAGCTATTTGACCAGCCAAATTTAAACAATCCTCCATATTGTTCATTGCACCATTCACGGCATGAGTGTTAACAATTTCTGCTGTTTCCACATCTATAAGTCTTGCAGAAATATATTTTTCGCCAAATACGTCAGCCAAATCAGCAACACACACGTAATCAACTCCAAATTGAACTCCTAACTGAGCAATTTCATTGTCACTCACCGCCCCTGATTGCTGATATTGGAGTTCTTTTCCCAATTCAGCTATAAAACTTGCTGTTCGTTCAACAGCGATATACCTTCCGCTTTTTGCAAAGGCTGCCACGAGCTGGTCTCCAAGCACTTTATTAATACCTGTTTGTTGTCCTGTAACATATACCGCCACTTTTTTCTGTTGGCCAAAAGCCGATAGTGTAAGGATTAAAAGTAAAATAACTAAAAAATTTTTTTTCATTTTCGCTTGATTTTCCATTTGTTTCTCTCCCTCTTGTACAGGGTTGTTTTTCTTGTGTGCTTTGACCATTTATGCATATTTTTCAGATTCCACTCTCTGTCTAAGACAGTAATAACATGCCGAGCTTGACATTTTAAGAATGTATCTGCTATCCGTTCAGGATGAATTTTGTAAAATCTAATTATGCTTTCAACACTATTTCGAAGTACAAGCGATGTGTCTTTTATAAAATCTATTTGTTCCTTTTCTGAAGAAAGTTTTCTTTGTACATAGATTTTCATTTTTTTATCATAAACGGGTAGAAACATGCAATCCCCCTTGCGATATATACTTGAATACAAGCTTTGTATCTCTAACAATACTGTTTGTGGCAGCACAAGATAGTATTTAAAGTAAAACGCAGATAAATTTTCAGAAATCTCACATAGTTGTTCATCTGTGTACTTGCTTGGGATAAATGAAAGTGACAACAAGTCTTGCAAAATTTCAACAAGTTCTTGTGATATATTTTTGTATTCAGAAAATAAGGTTTCGCTAAATATCATTTTTCTCTTTTGCAAAGAAAAGAGCAATCCAATGATTCCACCACTACCTAAAACACATCCTAACAATGAACAAATAAATTGTGTCAAATAAGTTTCCATTATTGCAAATAAATAATCACTTCCCCAAAATCCACGGCTCAATATTCTTCCACACCTCACCCGCAGCCTCTTTCAGCGCACGCCTTCCCGCACTTTCGTAGGAGTCGCCATCCTTATGATTCTTTTGCGAAATGCCGTCACTATACACCACCATTTTCTTGTAATTGCTGTAAACTTCTACTTCCACATCAGCAAGAGAGAATTTCAGTGAACCGTCTCCGAATGCCACATTTCCAGGGTGTTGTCGAGTAGAGGCTGTAACCGTGATTTTGTAGTCGGCCTGTGCTGGATCATCGGTGAAGCTGCACTGGTTGTTGGACAAGATTTTCTTCAATTCGGGCTCGAAAACCTTAATGGGTTTATCCAAATTGGTCTCCGTACATTTCAAGTAAATATAGATGCTTTGTTCCAAGTCAATGAGGGCTTGCAAAAGCTCGTTTTTGAGCCTGGAAAGCCGTTCCAACTGGAGGGCTTCCGTCTCGTAGGGACTAATCGCAGAAAGCAAGTCTTGGGCAAACTCGGCTTTGACCAAGGGTTGCAATGCATCCTCGCATGCTTTCTTTGCCCGCATCTTCTGACCGGCATTCACAGCTGTGGCAGCTGTGTTTAGTGCGTTTTGCACCTGTTGTAACTGCAAGTTGATTTGTGACTTATAATAAGCCACCAAATCACTCTTTTTTACGTATGCGAAAGCATAACCCATTCTTTCGGAAGCATCGTAATGAGTTTCTGTCTTAATGTCGGCGATTTCAGCTTGCACACACTGTCTTGTGTAATCCTGATATAAAGAGGAGAACGAATAGTCCTCGCCATTGGTAAACTGCCGATCCGTTTTTCGGACTTCCGCCTCCACCATTGTGCGGACTTTACCTGCCGCCTCTTTCTTCGCATCTGTTTTCAAACGCGCGAGCAAAGCAGATTCGGTTTCCCCACTTCTCAAGTTGCCGGGCACGAATCCCCAGATATAGGTATCAGCTGGGAAATTCATTTCACGCGCCTGCGAAGTGAGCCATGAGGATGGTGCTTGTGCCTCCCCTGCAAAAGGAAGGAGGCACAGCACACAAACTATTGTCCAAAGAATAAGTACACGTCTATTCATCGCCATTTCCATATTTGCTCATCTCCTCATCGAAAGCCTGTTCAAATTTTTCCTTCTCCAGTTGGAAGCCCTCCTTGGTGATGGCAAGCTCCATGGCTTCTTCAACTTTCTTTTTGGGTACTTCCAGAACCATGTAATATTCAATGATGTTGCCGTTTCGAATAGCTTTTTCATCCATGATATGGATATCATTCAAGACTTGATTGACCACATTTTTAATCATTTCGCTGGTTTCTCTGGCGAAATCCACATCCGAATTGGTCTCCGTTTGGAGGGTGTAAATCTTCATCACGGACTGCACTTTGGTCTCAATCAGACCTGCCAGAACTTTCTTGGTGTTGGCGAGGGCAGCACTCTGCGCAAAGGCCATGTCAGGACTTTTTCCATACGATGATGCCCGGAAATAGTTCTCGTCACTCTTGTACTTCTTCTCCGTGAAAGGGATTTGGATTTCCTGCGCGGTAAGACTTGCGATTCCGCCGAACAGGATGGCCACAACAGCTGCGATTTTTACGATTTGATTTTTCATAACTTTAAGTATTAAGGTTTATTAATTTCTCAGAAAACCGTGCCGGATTTCCCCTATCGGAGAACTAAAGCAAGGCGGAAGCCGCCGTCGTAGCGGCGGGCACCTGGGCTGCTGGAGCTGCGATGAGCCGCCCGGCAGCCCGAGGCCAAGCCGCTCCAACTGCCGCCACGCATCACGCGGCTCGAGCCCGAGGCGGGCCCCCGCGGATTCGTCTGCGACGAACTTCCATAGCTTCCATACCAATCCGCACACCACTCACACACGTTGCCGCTCATGTCGTATAAACCTAATTCATTGGGCAACAATGTGGCCACCTGATGTGTTCTACCATTAGCCGTAGTTCCAGAAATCTTGTTGCCATACCAGGCAAGATTATTTATGTTGTTGCCACCACTATATATATACCCTCGGCACTTATTTCCGCCTCTTGCCGCATACTCCCACTCCGCCTCTGTTGGCAATCGAAATGTCATACCCGTCTTGCGGCTCAACCATTTGCAGAACTCCACAGCATCGTTCCAACTTACATACAACACAGGATGGTTGTCCTCCGACCTGTTTCGGGCATTTCCTTGATCGTCATACATCCAATTCAATCCATTCACCTTGTTCCATTTCCATTTTCCGTCAACCATCATCCATCGCCAAGCCCAACCTTCTTTCTCTGCATCTGTACGATAACCTGTTTCTAACACGAATGTTCTGAACATCGCCACCGTGACCTCCGTCTCACCCATCCAAAAATTTCCTACTGTCACGTTATGGGTGGGTCTTTCATTATCTTCACAATCTTCTCCTTGCTCGGAAGTGCAACCCATAACAAACGTTCCCCCTTTTACGAACACCATTTTGAAAGAGATGCTTCCAATGGTAAACGGCAAGTCATTTTCTATACCGTCTCCGAATGCACTATAGTAGCGGGAAGTAGCGGAAGTAGTCGAGGTCACGCCCGTCAGCTTCTCTGCCAATTCCACGCACTTGGAGGCGAGGTCCTCGGGATTGTTGGCCAACGCCAAAACCGACTGGGTGGAGCCGATCACCATTGCCGTTTCAACGTCAATGAAAGAGGATTCAATATTAATCATCCCATAACCTTTTGAAAGCACAAGGCTGACAATGATGTCCACCCCTTTCATTTGCCCTATGAGTTTTTTATCGTTTTCACTGACCAAACCGTTTCCCTGAAACTTCAATTCATTTAAGATATTGTCAACATCGGTACGGGAGATCAATTCAATACCGCTCATATTTGATATGGCATCACGGAACCTGCTATTTGCGATTCTCAATTCAATGATGCTTATTTCTTCACTTCCTTGAGGCACATTAGGTCCCCAAACAGCCACCCTTTTGTTCTGTGCCTGCAAAGAGAAGACACCTGCCAAAAACAGCATTATCAAGAATATGTGTTTTGCTTTTCTTATCATTTATTCCTTTTCTCTTTATAAGATTGTTCTTCAAAATCTCATTATTTCTTTTCCCACGCCTTGTCTCCTCCGAGCCTCCTTGCGGGTTCGTCCATCACCCGCTGTCAGCTCTCCGTTGACAAGGCTCTTTCCCTTTCTCGCTCAGAAAACCGTGCCGGATTTCCCCTATCGGAGAACTAAAGCAAGGCGGAAGCC
>CAMVIT010000037.1:0-29151 GCA_947167635.1 uncultured Bacteroidales bacterium
TCAACTGAAAATCAATAAGTTGCGTGAATTTCCCCAAAAAGTGTCAAAGTCAGGACCTACAAAGAGACCGTGGGGTATCTTAAAAAAATACAAATTGATGAACTCAAGGTCAACGGCGGCAAACTGACTGTCAAGGTCGGCAACAAAGACTTCAAGCACAACAAAATTGACTTCCCGCTATACAACCAAGTGTTGGGAATGTAGCTGCAGCAGGGGCTTTTGAAGCTGTTAAAAAGAGTTAAAAAGAAGGTTGGGGTTCAATATTCCGACCTTTTTTTTTAGTTTTGCACTTTTTAAAAAAAAGCCCTATGGATAAGGTTACCATTCTTTCTTACGACCGCATATACAAGAATTTCATTGATGACAAATACTTGCACGGGTATGACGAAAACCATTTCCGGGACCAACAGGTAAAGCGTCCTGAAGGGGGATGGCGGCATTTGAGTTCCGGGGAAGTGGAAGACTTGGTGAAGAATGCCAACACCGCCACCAACTGGGACGACATCTGGGTAACGGATGACTTTGACGCCAGCATGGTCAAAAACAACCGCTTTTTCGGCATGGTGCGCATCGGACGAATCCGCAACGAGATTCTGCAATATCACGACTTGCGCATTCCTGTCGGAATCACGGGCAGCAGTATTGTATCTTGCGACATTGGCGACGACGTGGCCATCCACGATGTCCACTATATGGCCAACTACATTGTCGGCGACCGATGCATCCTCTTCAACATCCAAGAGTTGTCCACCACCGACCACTCCAAGTTCGGCAACGGCATCATCAAGGAGGGCGAGCCCGAAGAGGTGCGTGTGTGGCTGGAGGTGATGAACGAAGTGGGCGGACGCGGCATCCTGCCCTTCGACGGCATGATCACCTCAGATGCCTACTTATGGGCCAAATACCGCGATGACAAGAAGTTGCAGGAGCGGTTGTTTGAAATCACGCAGAACTCTTTTGACAACCGGCGCGGCTACTACGGCACCATCGGCGAGGGTTGTGTCATCAAGAACTGCTGGATTCTCAAAGACGCCAAAATCGGGCCTTGCACTTATATCAAAGGGGCTTCCAAGCTGAAGAACATCACCATCAACTCTTCGGAGGCGGAGCCCACCCAAATCGGGGAGGGCGTGATTCTGGTCAACGGCATCACCGGCTACGGTTGCCGCATATTCTACTCCGTGGTGGGCACAAGATTCCTGCTGGGCGACAACTGCAACCTCAAGTACGGGGCACGCCTTCTCAACTCCGTGTTGGGCGACAACTCGACCATCTCATGTTGTGAAGTGCTGAACAACCTCATCTTCCCCTCGCACGAGCAGCACCACAACAACTCGTTCCTCATCTCGGCTTGTGTGATGGGGCAGAGCAACATGGCGGCCGGCGCCACCGTAGGCTCCAACCACAACAGCCGCGCCACCGACGGCGAAATCGTCGCCAACCGCGGCTTCTGGCCCGGACTCTGCTCCTCTGTGAAGCACTCCTCCAAGTTCGCCTCCTTTACGCTCCTCTCCAAGGCCGACTACCCCAACGAACTCAACATCATGCTTCCCTTCAGCTTGGTGAGCAACGACACCGCGCATGACGAGCTTCATGTCATGCCCGCCTACTGGTGGATGTACAACATGTACGCCATCGCGCGCAACACCTCCAAATACCAGAAACGCGACAAGCGCAAGCGCCGCATCCAACACATCGAGTTCGAGACCTTCGCCCCCGACACCATGGAGGAGGCCATCGAGGCCCGCAAACTTCTGGAGGCATGGACAGGCAAAGCGCTCCTGCGCGCGCAAGGGGAACCCTGCGACAACCTCTCCATGGAAGAGCTGCGCATGGTTGGCCGCAAGCTGCTGAACAATGACCCGGAGACTGCCAAGAAATTGGAGGTGTTCGGCGAAAACATGGAGCACGGCAAACGCAAGGTGCGCATTCTCAAGCACTGCGAGGCCTATCACGCATACGGCGACATGCTGCTATACTACGGTGTCCAGAACATGGTGAAATATATGGACGAGCATCCTGGCATCACACTCGAGTCCCTCTGTGACACGCTGCGGAGCAAGGAACAGCGCGAATGGGTCAATTTGGGCGGACAGTTGGTGAACGGCGACGATGTGGACGCCCTGCGCCATGACATCAATCACGGCATTCTCAACACCTGGACCGACATCCACCGCCGCTATGATGAAATCTGGGAGCGCTACCCGCTTGAAAAACTGCGCCATGCATTCTCCTCCCTGCGGTTCCTCTATCATGAAAAATATGGCATAATGACGCAGGAACTTTGGGTGAAATTACTCCAAAAGGCCTCTGATGTGCAGCAATTCATTTGCGACCAAGTCTATATCTCCCGCAAGAAGGACTACGACAACCCCTTCCGCAACGCCACTTTCCGCAATGAGGAGGAGAAAATCGCCGTCATCGGCGAACTGGATGAGGTGAGCTTCGTCAAGCAAATCAGGGAAGAGACGGAGAAAATGATTCAGTTGTTTAAGAATAATATGTAAATATAAAACATTATTATGCGAGTTATCATTGAAAAAAACTACGAAGAAATGTCACGTTGGGCGGCTAACCACATCGTCGAGCGCATCAACGCCTTCAACCCCACGGAAAAGAAACCTTTTGTGTTGGGGTTGCCCACAGGGTCCACGCCCATCGGCACCTACCGCGAATTAGTGCACCTGCACCAGAAGGGGAAGATCTCCTTCAAGAACGTCGTGACCTTCAATATGGACGAATACGTCAACATCGCGGAAGACCACCCCGAGAGCTACCACAGCTTTATGTGGAACAACTTTTTCCGTCACATCGACATCCCCAAGGAGAACGTCAATATCCTGAACGGCAATGCCGAAAACCTGGAAGCGGAGTGTGCGCGCTATGAGGCGAAGATCCAGTCGTACGGGGGCATCGACCTTTTCATGGGCGGCATCGGTCCCGACGGGCACATCGCCTTCAACGAGCCGGGCTCTTCCCTCACTTCACGCACGCGCGTGAAGACCTTGACCACCGATACCATCATCGCCAACTCCCGCTTCTTCGACAACGACGTGAACAAGGTGCCCAAGACCGCCCTCACCGTCGGTGTGGGCACGGTGATGGACGCCCGCGAGGTGATGATCCTGGCCAACGGACACAACAAAGCCCGCGCCCTGGCGCACGCCATCGAGGGTGCCGTCAGCCAAATGTGGACTGTCAGCGTGCTGCAGATGCACCCCAAGGGCATCATCGTCTGCGACGATGCCGCCTGCGACGAGATGACTTACGGCACTGTCAAGTATTTCAAAGATATCGAAAAGGAGAACCTGTGATGCAGGTAGAGACGTTTTCTGAAACGTCTCTATAATTAAGAAGTTAAGGAATCAAGAAACTAAGGAATGAGTGTCTTTTGTGTCTTATTCCCGATTATAATACTGTTTTATTAATAATATCGATTGCTAAAAATGATTTAATTAACGCGTGGCCTTATACCTCAATCATTGCGGAAAAGTCAAACCCATTGCTTAAATGTTCCCTATGAGATACATAGCCCAACTGATTGGACACGATACGGGTTTTGCCAATTTGAGCCCTTATGTTGCGGTGTGAGTGTCCGTATATCCAGAAGTCAACGCCGCTGTCGGCAATATAGTCGCCAAGTTCCACGGTGAACGCACCGTTAATCGTGCTATTCCGGAATTCCTCGGCGGTGCACAGCTGCGTGGGCACATGATGAGTGAGCACAATTTTTGTTTTTGCGTTGCTTTCCGTAACCGCCCGTTTGATGAATGCAAGACAACGCTCGTGCTCACGGTTGAAGTCGTCGGCTGTCAGCCGGTGCTTGCCGTACATAATGCGGTAAAAGTCGCTGACATTGCGCTCTGTCAGAAAAGCATTATGCGGCTCAATCTTCGACCACAAAGTCGATACTATGATATCGACTTCTCCGATATGCACAATACCGTTGTAGTAGGCGTGCACGTTGTGACGGATCTCTTTGCAGTATCCTTCCGGTATGGAAGAGAGGTCGTAATATCCGTAAAATTCGTGGTTGCCCAAACAGACAATCACCTGTTCGTAATGGTTGCTTGCCCAATCCCAAAATTCGTATTGGGAATAGGTTTCGTGTTTGGAGTCCGGCAAATCAAGGTAAGCCGTGTCGCCGGCAACAAGCAGTATGTCGCCCGTCACTTTCAATGGATGCTCGGCAATCCATTGCCGGTTTTGCGGAAACTCCAAATGAAGGTCGCTGACATATTGAATGCGCAGACATTGTGGAGTATAAGATGCCATCTGATGCATAGTCTCAAGGAGCATATCCACGCGATCAATCTCATCTGATGGCAATGCGCACTCCAACTCCTCAGGGAAATTGGGGCGTTGCAACATCAAGGCAAATTGTTTGGAGAGATAGGTGCGCACTTCCTCGTCAGCCGTTTTGAAATATTCCACAAATTCAGGGCAATAGTTCAGCACGTAAACAATGTCCTCAAAGTCCTTTGCGCCTCGCCAATCTTGTCCGCCCCGTGAAAACAACGCTTCCATCTTTGTGGCGATATAATAGGTTGCCGGCAACCGGTAGATGGATCTGCCCGACTCCAAAACAAACCGTTCACGCTTGCCAAATCCGGGACGGTACCATCTGTTGCCAAACGACTGGCTCTTTTCGTCCATCGACATCACATCCACCTTCTCGCCATTATAAATCCAGCGGCAGATGGGGGCGTTCGGTGTTTGGTCGTTTTGAAAATGTCTCTGGCGGAGCAGTTCTTCGAACACGGCGTGTTCGGAATAGGAGGTGGAATCCACCACGCAGTCCACATCAAGTGTGGTTCGCGGTTCCGTGGCGGCAGGATCCGTGGCATATACGCCGGCCATTGCCCCGCCGACATACACGAGCCGCTCGTTAAGGTCTTGCATACCCTCCGCCACCTCTTGCAGCCGTTCGTTATTGGTTTTCGACATAGCGGTTGATATGTTTGGCAAGTTCTTCAATGGCGATCTCCCTCTCCCGAGCGCGGCCGAGGCGGAGCGTGTCGGCAATCACCAACAATTGGTAAAGCTCCTCATCTTGCAAAACGGCGCCTGGAACAGACGGATACAGGGGCTCTATTTGTTGTCCTCTGGCATTTCCTTTCGTATAATGCCATACATAGCTCTCACTGCTGTTTGAGATTTGTTCCTTCAGGGGTGAGGCGCTGATGTAGGCCGGCACACCGCGTACAACTCGTCCGGTGACGGCGGGAAAGACATACTGCAAGCCGTGGATCAGAAACTCCTGCAAAGCCATTGTATTGACACGCTTTTTATTGCGGTCTATCAGTTGGACATTCCGGCAACGCTCCAAACTCTCGCTCACACTGGATGCGCTCATCCCTAACGATTCCGCCAGTTTCCGGCAAGACAGATGCTGCCCCGAATCGGTCATTTTCTTTAATAATATTACAATATCTTGAGGTTTCATCATAGTATATATCAACCATTTACAATCAAATGTTCGCCGTTCGCGATTCTCGAACATTCAATGTGCAAAAATACAAAAAAAGCAATGCCATAGTAAATGAATCCTCCCCGATTTGACATTTTAATCAGCACATGTCCTGACATTATGCCTAACTGTTGATCAAACTCTTGATGACCATATCTATCGCATCGATTGACTTACGCAATTCAAAACCTGATTTGTCGGCATGTTCAGCAATGGAAATAAACTGTTGCTGGAGGGACATAGGAGGAACCAAAACAGTAACTTTATTGAGTTTTTCTCCAGTCAGATGTTCTATGATTCAACCCCTATCCCACTATCCCCGTCACCAATATGATAACCAAAGCGATCGGGGCCACATACCTTAACACAAAATAGTAGAGCTCAAAGGCGCGGGCCTTGATGGCACCGCCGTTGGAGAGCTCGTCTTTAACCTCAGCCTTGGGCATAAACCATCCCAAAAATATGGTGAGCATCAACGCGCCGATAGGCATCAGATAAGAGGCCGTTATCTTGTCAAAAAGCTCGAAAATGGTGCTGTCGAAGATGGTCATATTCTTGAGCGGGCCGAAGGAGAGTGTGCAGAAAGCACCGATGACGAAGACGACAAGGCTGCAAACCAGGGAGGCGCGCCGGCGCGTCCAGTGCAGCTCCTCCACTGCAGCGGCCACCAATATCTCCAACAGAGAGATGGTGGAGGTGAGGGCGGCAATGCCAAGCAGCAGGAAGAAGACCACCGCGAACACCACGCCACCCGGCATACTGTTGAACACGTTGGGCAGCACAATATAAACCAGTTCGGGTCCGCTGGCCGGATCCATACTGAAAGCGAACACAGCGGGGAAGATGACGATGCCCGCCAAGATGGCCACCAGCGAGTCGCACACGGCAATCCAGACGCTGGTGTTGAACAGCTTGTCCTCCTTGCGGATGTAAGAACCGTAGGTAATCATCGCGCCCATACCGATGCTCATGGAGAAGAACGACTGGCCGAGAGCGGAGAGGATGCAGCTGCCCGTGATTTTGCTGAAGTCGGGCTTGAAGAGGAAGGCGAGTCCCTCTTTGGCTCCGGCTCCGAGCGTGACAGAGCGCACGCACATCAGCAGCAGCAGGATGAAAAGCACGGGCATCAGGATTTTGGAGACCTTCTCGATGCCTTTCTGCACGCCCATCATCACCACCAAGCCCGTGAGAGCGAGGAAGAGGAATTGGTTGCAGAGCGGCCAAAACGAGCCCTGCGTGAAGTCGGAGAAGATTTGCGTCACCCGGTCAGGGGTCTGTCCCGCCAGCCGGCCTCCGGCCGCCAGCACGATGTAGTTGAGGGTCCAGCCGGCCACCACGCTGTAGAAGGCGTAGATGAGAAAAGCGCAGACAATGCCGAAGATACCGACGAGCATCCAGCCCTTGTGTTTGGGACTGAGCACCCGGAAAGCGCCGACAACGTTGCGCTGGGCGCGGCGTCCGATGATGAACTCACTCATCATCAACGGAATGCCTATCAGCAGCACGAAAAAGACATATACCAAGAGAAAGGCGCCGCCGCCGTTGCTGCCCAACATATAGGGGAAACGCCACACGTTACCCAGACCGACAGCCCCGCCGGCCGCGGCTAATATGGCACCGATATTGGAGGTAAAGCCTCTGTTGTTGTTTGTATCCATCTTTAAGTAGATATTAGTTAATATAGCATCGCAAACCGTTTAGAATCTGCCACCGGCACCTCCGCCGCCGAAGCCGCCGCCGCCGCCAAAACCTCCAAAGCCACCGAAGCCGCCACCGCCAAAACTGCCACCACCGAAACTGCCTCCGGAACCGCTGATATTCCCGTACGGGAAGGGGTCGATGAAGATGGTGCTGCCGCTGCCGCCCGTGTAGTGGCCTTTGCTGTCACCGTTGCTGTTGGTCTTTTTCCCGATCAAATACAGCACAGCGACAATGATGATGATGGCGACAATCAATCCGAAGAGAGATCCGTTATCGTGGTCATAAAGGCGGTCCTCGGAAATCTCACCCGCCGCGAGGGGCAGGATATAGGCCAACGCCGAGTCGATGGCCGCCTTGTAGCGGCCCTGGCTCAGTTCGGGAATCATCTTTTTCTCGATGATGCGCTTGGCCGTGGCATCGGTGATGACCGGCTCCAGGTCATAGCCCACAGAGATATAGACATCCCCGTCGCCGTTGCCTGTGGAGGGCTTGATAAGAATCACCACACCGTTGCGCTTGTTTTGGGAACGCACGCCCCAACGCTCGCCGATTTCGTAAGCGAACTGCGCCGCGGTGTAATGACCGAGGTCGTTCACCGTGACCACACAGATGACATTGGTGGTGGTGTCGTTGAAGGCCACCAGGCGCTGCTCCATCTCCGTCACCTCCGCGCGCGTCATCACCCCCGCAAAGTCGTTGACCAAACGGGGCGGATTGGGCACATCAGGAATTGGGTCCAACAAGCCTTTGGCCGTGCCTGAAAGACAGAGCACAGCAAAGATGAGGCAAAGCAGCAGTCTTTTCATCTACAATTGGTTAGTCGAAATTGAATTCCACTTCCGGGGCCTTGTCAGCACCTTCAGCAGCCTTGAAATAGCCCTTCTTTTCGAAGTTGCAAACACCGGCCACAATGTTGTTCGGGAACTTGCGGATGTAGGAGTTGTAGGCCTGCACCGTTTCGTTGTACTTGTTGCGCTCTGTCGAGATGCGGTTTTCGGTGCCCTCCAACTGCGCTTGCAGCTCAAGGAAGTTCTGGTTCGCCTTCAAGTCGGGATAGCGTTCGATGGTGACCAGGAGACGGCTCAAGGCAGAGCTGAGCTCGTCCTGAACGGCCTGGAACTTGGCGATGGACTCTTCCGTAAGATTGGAGGGGTCCACCTGCACGGACGTGGCTTTGGCACGGGCGTTGATGACGGCCTCCAAAGTCTTCTTCTCGAAATCGGCGGCACCTTGCACGGCTTTCACAAGATTGGGGATGAGGTCCATACGACGCTGATAGGCGTTTTCCACATTGGCCCAGGCCTGTGAACAGGTTTCCTCTTTGTTAACCATTTGGTTGTAAGGACGAATGAATGCAGCAAGCAATAAGAGTACGATGACTACTATTGCAACAAGAAGTTTTTTCATAGTATTGAATTTTTAATGATGTTATAGATTCTATCGCAAGCGCCGATGTTGGCCTCCACATATTGGCGACAGATGGCGCAGGTTTTGTCATAAAAACCGGTCTCCTCGTCAAAACGGCGAATGATTGTTTCCATTTCATCAGCAGACGTAATGGAAAAAGCGCCTTTCTGCTGTACCAGTTCAACGGCCTCGTTAAATTTTTGGTACTTGGGACCGAAAAAGAGGGGCACACCGAAGACGGCAGCCTCCAGAATATTATGCAACCCCGTCTTGAAAGCCCCGCCCACATACGAGAGGGTGCTGTATTTATAGACCTTGCTGAGCAAACCGATGGTGTCGAGTACCAACACGTCGTACCCTGTCAGCTTCTTGCCTTCCATCTCACTGTATTTCACCACCTTGAAGCTGCTGAAGAAATGCACTGTCTCTTCCGTGCGGTGCAACTCATGCGGGGCCACAACCATCTTGTACCCTTGCAGATGAGCGAGCATCGTGGCCAGAACCTGCTCGTCGGGGGCCCAGGTGCTGCCGGCCACAATGAGCCTGCTGTTGTCACGGAAAGCCTCCACAAAGTCAAGGGTATAGGGTTGGCTGGCGATGGCGTGCACGCGGTCGAAGCGCGTGTCGCCGCAAACCGTGCATTGCGGTATGCCGATGCTTTTGAGCAACTGTGCGGACTCGTCATTTTGCACAAAAAAACCGGAAGAACGGCGTAGATGAGCCGCAAACCAGTTTCCGACAGGCTTGAAAACATACTGTGTGGGACGGAAGATGGCACAGATGTGATAAAATGGTATCTCCCTGTGTTTTAGCTCTATAAGATAGTTGTACCAATACTCGTACTTCACAAACACCGCGGCCTGCGGATTGACAATGTCCAAAAATCTTCGCACATTGCGGGGAAAGTCCATCGGCAGGTAGAAGACATAGTCGGGCAGAAGGTCGTTCTTGCGCACCTCGTAGCCCGAGGGCGAGAAGAAGGTGGCCAGCACCTTCACATCGGAGCGTTCCTTTTTGATGCGCTCGATGAGCGGGCGGGCCTGCTCGTACTCGCCGAGGGAGGCGCTGTGGATCCAGACGGGTCGCGGCTGCCCCGCAAAGGCGGCGGTCAACTTGTCAAACTCACCACGGCGTCCCTTCTGCCATAGCGCGGCCTTCTTTTGGAAGAGCGCAGCCACGGCGATGCCGAGACGGTAGAAGAAGATGCCGATGGTATAAAGAACGCGCATTGCTTATTTATAGTAGAAAGTGGTCACGGATTTTTTTTCGTAAAGAGGAATGTTCCAGCCAATCTTGAGTCCGACAAGCCCCGAGAACTTGCGTTTCATGTTCGCGGTAGGCCCTTCGGGGAAAACATAGTTGCGGTTGGGTTTGGACCAAATCTCATAGAACTCGATGCCTCCGTAAAAGTTGAGGATTCTGTTTTTCTGGATGAAGAGGTAACCGATGAACTGGTTCATGGCGAAGCCGGAGGATCGGTGGTCGTAAAGCTTCTTGTAGTCGTCAAGCAGTTGGGGCACCTGGTTGTCGTAGTCATTGATTCGGATCTTGTGTCCGAAATAGCCGGCGCCAAAGCGAATCCAGATGCCGGAATTTTTCCATCGGCTCACAGGGATCACCTTGCCGACGGAGGGTCCTACATACCAATAGCGCCCTTCGAAGTATAGTTGCGACTCGAGACCATTGCCGTCGATGATGATGTATTCGCCGCCGACCTCACGCACCATGTCGCCCAAGAAGGCACCAGTCCTGTCCCTGAGGTTGCTGCCGAACATATAGCTGAAACTGATGTCAAAGGTCCAGTTCTTTTTGGTCTTGACGGTAACGTTGGCGCCGAGGGCAAGGTTGGCCTTGAAAGTCTGCCGCAATGCACCCATCGGGAGCTGGCCCGACATGCTGGGACCAAGCCAGACCATCGTGGCGGCGGTATCGACATAATCCTTGCTGGAAAAGTCGGTCCGATAGGACTGTGCCCGCAGCGACACGATAAACAGGCTGCAAATCAAGTATATTACAAGTGTTTTCTTCATTGTTGGCATTCAGATTATGAGGGGGCAAAAATACGAAAAAAAGGGATTTGATATCATGCTTCCCGAAAGAGAGAATCTTGCCAAGGTATCCCATCCGATTTATCAACAATTTTTGTCAAGATTCCCGATAACTGCCTTGAAGTAAATCGGAACACATTGTTTATAAAATTTGGAAACAAACTTGCGAATGAACCCGAATAAATTCTATTTTTGCCGACGGTTTCAGGTTCCTATGTGAACAATAGGGAATCCTGTGAAAATCAGGAGCTATTCCCGTAGCTGTGAAGTTCTTACGTAAACCTTCGGCACCATGTCACTGACAATTCTCCATTGTTGGGAAGACGTCGAAAGGCGGAACAAGCCAGAAGACCTGCCTGATACCGAAAAAGTAGCTTTCGGGACAAAAGCATACTGATCCTTCATGGATAGCCATGCCTTCCTGCAAGTTGCCTGTTGGAACAACTTGACAAACCAATTTTAACCTATGATCGCAGACATATACATCATCAAACGCAACGGCAAACGGGAACCCTTCTCGGTGGACAAGATTCGCAATGCCATCTCCAAAGCCTTCATCTCCGTGGGCGGTTTCGCCTCCCAAGAGGCCATGACCAACATTCTGAGCCGTCTCAACATCTACGACGGCATCGCCGTGGAGGAGATCCAGAACCAGGTGGAACGTTCCCTCATGGCGGAGCGCTACTACGAGGTGGCCAAGGCCTATATCCTCTACCGACAGAAGCACTACGAGGACCGCGAGGTCAAGGACAAGATGGAGTTCCTCATCAACTACTGCAATGCCCGCAACGCCGCCACCGGCAGCAAGTATGACGCCAACGCCAATGTGGAGCGCAAGAACATCGCCACCCTCATCGGCGAGCTGCCCAAGTCCAGCTTCATACGTCTCAACCGCCGTATGCTCTGCGACCGCATCAAGGATGTTTATGGCAAAGAGTTGTCCGACAAATATCTGTATTATCTCAACCACCATTTCATCTACAAGAACGACGAGACCAGCATCGCCAACTACTGCGCCAGCGTGACCATGTACCCCTGGCTGCTCAACGGCACCCAAAGCATCGGCGGCAACGCTTCCCGCCCCACCAACCTCAAGTCGTTCTGCGGAGGATTCGTCAACATGGTCTTCATGGTCTCCAGCATGCTCAGCGGCGCCTGCGCCACCCCCGAGTTTCTGATGTACATGAACTACTTCATCGAACTCGAATACGGCACCGACTACTACTTGCGCGCCGACGAGGTTGTCGATCTATCCCTCAAGAAACGCACCATCGACAAGGTCATCACCGACTGTTTCGAGCAGGTGGTCTATACCATCAACCAGCCTTCCGGCGCCCGCAATTTCCAATCCGTGTTCTGGAACATCGCCTACTATGACAAGTTCTACTTCAAGAGCCTCTTCGGAAACTTCCGCTTCCCCGACGGCAGCGAGCCCCATTGGGAGTCGCTCAGCTGGCTGCAGAAGCGCTTCATGCGCTGGTTCAACAAGGAACGCACCCGCGCTGTGCTCACCTTCCCCGTGGAGACCATGGCCCTGCTTTCCAAGGACGGCGACGTGCTTGACCAAGAATATGGCGACTTCACCGCCGAGATGTATGCCGAAGGCCACTCCTTCTTCACCTATCTCAGCGACAATGCCGACTCATTGAGCAGCTGCTGCCGACTGCGCAACGAGATTCAGGACAACGGCTTCAGCTACACCCTCGGTGCCGGCGGCGTCTCCACCGGCTCCAAGAGCGTGCTCACCATCAACCTCAACCGCTGCATCCAGTACGCACACCGCAACAACATCCCTTACATGCAGTTCCTTGAAGAGATGGTTGACCTCACCCACAAGGTGCAGATCTGCTACAACGAAAATCTCAAATACCTGTTGGAAAAGGGCATGCTGCCCCTCTTCGACGCCGGCTACATCGCCATGTCGCGCCAATACCTCACCATCGGCATCAACGGACTCGTGGAGGCTGCCGAATACCTGCACATCCCCATCAACGACAACCCGCGCTACCAGGAGTTTGTGGAGGAGATCCTCGGTTTGATAGAGACCTACAACAAACGTTACCGCACCAAGGACCTGCTCTTCAACTGCGAGATGATTCCCGCCGAGAACGTGGGCGTGAAGCACGCCAAGTGGGACCGCGAGGACGGCTACGAAGTGCCCCGCGACTGCTACAACAGCTATTTCTACATCGTGGAAGACCCGAACACAAACCCGTTGGACAAGTTCCGTCTGCATGGCCGCAAGTACATCACTCATCTCACCGGCGGGTCGGCCCTGCACCTCAACTTGGAGGAGCACCTTTCCCAAAGCCAGTACCGCCAGCTGCTGCGCGTGGCTTCCGTGGAGGGCTGCAACTACTTTACCTTCAATATCCCCAACACCGTGTGCAACGACTGCGGCCATATCGACAAGCGCTACCTTAAGGAGTGCCCCGTGTGCCACAGCAAGAACCTCGACTACCTCACCCGGGTGATTGGCTACATGAAACGGGTGAGCAGTTTCTCCGAGGCACGCCAGGAGGAAGAGCACCGCCGCTACTATGCCAACGCCACCCACGATGAAGCTCTATAATTACGACATTGTCTTCCAAGAGGTCCCCGACGAGGTCTCACTTGCCATCAACATCACCAACTGCCCCAACCATTGTGAAGGGTGCCATAGCCCCCACTTGTGGGACGATATTGGGGAGGAGCTCACGACAGAACTCCTCAATTCCCTTATAGCCCAATACGAAAAGCTCATCACTTGTGTCTTGCTGATGGGCGGCGACCGCGACTGGCCCGCTGTGAAGTCGATAATGCGACACATCCGTCAACACACCCGGCTCCACACGGCATGGTACTCCGGGCGCGAAACGTTCCCCGAGGCCCAGTCGCCCGAGTTGCTATCCCTGTTCGATTACGTCAAGTTCGGGCCCTACCGCCCTGATTGCGGCGGCCTCAAGTCTCCCACCACCAACCAACGGATGTACCATGTGGTGAACGGGGAGATGGTGGATATTACAGAAAGGTTTTATAAATAGTTTTTTCCGCGCACCATTCCCTGGCTACCGAGCTTTTGGTGGTTAGTTGCCACCAACGTCTCTTCCTTAAGCAATAGTTGAATCAGTGGAAATATAAGACAACCAAAAAAGCCCGACATTTCTGCCAGGCTTTTATATGTGGGAACGTGTGAATTATTCTTCGTCTTTGTTTTCCTCTTCGTACTTCTTGATGATTTCGCTCTGGAGGTCAATAGGAACCTGTTGGTATTCGGCGAATTTCATGCTGTAGGATGCACGGCCGGAGGTGATGGAACTCAACGTAGTGGAGTATTTGTTAAGTTCTGCCAAGGGGATTTTGGCGTGAATGATGTGGAAGGAACCTTCATTGTCCATACCCATCATGATACCACGACGGCCTTGGAGGTCGGTCATCACATCGCCCATACGGTCAGAGGGAACAAAGATATCGACATCGTAGATAGGTTCGAGGATCTTCGGGCCGGCGTTTTTGAAGGCCTCTTTGAAAGCATTACGACCGGCGAGTTTGAATGCCAATTCGTTGGAATCGACGGGGTGCATTTTACCATCGTAGATGTTGACCACGATGTCACGGGCGTATGAACCGGTGAGCGGGCCTTCTTCCATCTTCTCCATGATACCCTTGAGGATGGCGGGCATGAAGCGTGCATCGATGGCACCGCCGACGATACAGTTGTTGTAGATCAGCTTGCCGCCCCACGGGAGGTCGTAAGACTCAGTGGCACGAATCGGATATTTGGTCTGGGTGGGCATGCCGTCATAGTAGGACTCGATGAGCATGTGAACCTCACCGAACTGTCCGGAACCACCGGATTGTTTTTTGTGACGATACATGGCCTCGGCAGAGCGCGTGATGGTTTCGCGGTAGGGGATCTTCGGGGCGTAGTATTCGACTTCAATCTTATTGAGCTTCTCAATCATCCATTTCACGATGTTGAGATGTTGCTCGCCCTGGCCGGAGATGATCATCTGTTTGAGCTCCTTGGACTGTTCCATGAGGAAAGTCGGGTCCACCTTGCGGATTTCATTGAGGGCGGCACCCAATTTCTCATCATCGGCGCTGTTTTTGGCGCGGACGGCGGTGCGGAACTTGGGATCCGGATAGACGGTCGGCTCAATCACGTCATCACCCTTGGCCACGAGCGTGGTGTTGGTCGGGGTGGACTTGAGCTTGATGGTGGCCACAATATCACCAGCCACGGCCTTCTCGACTTCAACGCGGTTTTTACCGGCGAAAACGAGCAGCTGGGAGACTCTCTCCTTGGTGTTGGTGGTGGTGTTGAGCAGGTCGGCAGCTTTGACAACTTCACCGTCACAAATTTTGATGAAGGCAACTTCGCCGAGGTGTTGTTCGATGGCGGTCTTGAAGACGAAGCCGACGAACGGGTTGGCGGCGTTGCACTTGTGCTCATTGCCGTTGGTGGCCTTCATGGCAGGAGCCTCGTCAGGAGCGGGGCAGTTCTTGAGGATGAGGTCCATGAGGCGTTCAACACCTTGGTCGTTGCGGGCGGAGGTGCAGATCACGGGGAAGGTGCCGCGGTTGGCGATACCCAACTTCAAGCCCTTGATCATATCTTCCTCGGAAAGGGTGCCTTCTTCGAAGAACTTGTCCATGAGGGACTCTTCATTTTCAGCGGCAGCCTCAATGAGGGCACTGTGCATCTCCTCAGCCTTGTCGGCGAGGTTGGCGGGAATATCTTCCACAACCATCTTGCCACCGTTGGCGGGGAACTTGAGGAGCTTCATCTGGAGCAGGTCGATGACGGAATCGAAACCGACGCCGGCGTTGACCGGGAACTGGAGGGGCATGACGCTGCCTCCGAAGTACTCCTTGAGTTGATGGATGGTCTCGTCGAAGTTGGCCTTCTCGTGGTCGAGCTGGTTGACAACGAACATGACGGGCACGTTCATGGCCTTGGTGCGGCGCCATTGGATTTCAGCACCCACATCCACACCGTTCTGGCTGTTGATCACCATCAAGGCGGTGTCGGTCACGCGCAGTGCGCCGATGGTCTCACCAATAAAGTCATCAAAACCCGGGCAATCAATCATGTTGATCTTGGACCCTTGGTACTCAGCATACATCACGGTGCTTTGGATGGACTGCTGTCTCTCGAGCTCAACCTCGCGGTAGTCGGAGATGGTGTTCTTGTCCTCCACAGCTCCTCTTCTGCTGACTACGCCGCCATGAAAAGCCATAGCTTCGGCCAACGTTGTCTTGCCTACGCGGTTACCACCAATAATGGCAACGTTTCTTATTTCTTTGGTTTGATAAACTTTCATTGGGGATTTTGGATTATAAGTTTGATAATGATAGATAAATAAACTTTTGAAGTACTGCGTACGAGAATCGAACTCGTATTGCAAGATTGAGAATCTTGATTCCTAACCGTTAGAAGAACGCAGCATTAGGGGGTGCTTTTAAAAAGCGTGCAAAAATAAAAAAAAATCGCTTTGGTCGGCAAAAGTTGCAATTATTTTGCAAAATCCTGTAACATAGTTATTTCCGACGCCCAAAGTTTTTCATCGGGGGTCTCAAGGATGATAGGCAGGTCATCAAATCGGGAATCTTTCATAAAACGTTTGAAAAAATCGATGCCCAAAAGTCCTTTTCCGATGCTGTCGTGACGATCCACGCGCGAGGCGAATGCCTTTTTGGTGTCGTTAAGATGTATGGCGCGCAGATAATGTGCGCCAATGGTTTCGTCAAACTCCCGGAATGTTTGGGCATAGCCCTCTTCGGTCTTGAGGTCATAGCCGGCGGAGTAGGTATGGCAGGTGTCGATGCAGACCCCCACGCGCGACTTGTCCTCCACCTTGCCGATGATGTGAGCGATGTGTTGGAAGCTGAACCCGACATTGGTGCCTTGTCCGGCCGTGTTCTCAATGACCGCCGTGACACCCTGCGTTTTGTCAAGGGCGATGTTGATGCTTTCGGCGATGCGGTCGAGACACTGCTCCAACGTGATGAGCTTGAGGTGGCTGCCGGGGTGGAAATTGAGCATCGTCAACCCCAGTTGTTCGCAGCGATGCATCTCGTCAATAAAGGAACGCCGTGATTTGTCGAGCGACTCGTCATCCGGCTGTCCCAGGTTGATAAGATAGCTGTCATGGGGCAGGATATAGTCGGGGGTGATGCCCACCTGCGCGCAATTGGCCTTGAAAGCATCAATGGATTTTGCCGTGAGGGGAGCGGAGAACCATTGCCGCTGGTTCTTGGTGAAGAGCGCGAAAGCGCTGGCGCCCACCGAAGCGGCGTTCAGCGGGGCATTTTCAACGCCACCCGATGCGCTGACATGCGGTCCGATGTGTTTCATGAAAGTGCTGTTCTAATTAATGTTATATCCAAGGTTGAAAAGCAGACTGAAGTTGCGTTGGGCAAAACCCGAGCCGAAAAATTCAGGCTTGGCCATGTTTAGCAACCCAAAGTTGGCGCCTAATCCCACATAGAACTTTGAAATCTGGTAGCCCAATTCCAAACTGACCCCCAAATCGATGCGTTTCAGCATTTTTCCCATATACAAAGGGTAATTTTCGACAAAATCGCCCGTGTTGACCGTGTAATAGAGAACCTGGCGCTCATTTTTGTAGGGATCGAGATGTCCGTTTCCAAAATATTTGGTGACCACAGGGCCATGATCCGTGGCGGTGGTGGCCACGGCGGAGGCGTCGTAGGCGAGTGTGCAGCCCAAGGTGCCGTCCAGGAAAAGGCCGGCGCCTGCCACAAAATGGTTGGGGTTGGTGGAAAAATGATAATTCAACATCAGCGGCACACGAATGTGATGGGAAACGTATCTGTTTTGGGACCCGATGGAGTAGGTGGTGAGACTGTCCGTGAACACGGATTGTTGCTCCTGGCTGAAACGTTGCCAAGAATACATCACCCCCGTCTGCAATGAAAAATGGTCTTGCAACCGTATGTTGAGAACAAGGCCTGCTTGTGCCCCCAACTTCATTTTCTGGGTAGAGGAATACCCGAATTTATATGCGCTGTTGAAAGACGAATTAGGGATCAACAGGGACGACCCGTTAAGTCCGGCCCTGAAACTGACCGTCAGAATTTGGCTGGAATTGTCTTGGGCAAAAGCAGAGAATCCAAGACAAAACACTATAATCCATAAGAGAATCTTTTTCATGAGACTAAGATAGATTTATTCGTGAAATATGTTTTAAAAGAAAAAGTCCCTTTTTTAAAAAAACAGGGAAATGATCAAAAGAAAAGAACGGTTAGAAATTGTGTTTTACAACCTTGAAGGTTTTCAGCAACTTGTTTCCGTCCATGATGCGGAGTTGGTATGTGGCGGACGGGTATTGTTCCAAATCCATCTTAGTTTCCATGCTGCCGACTTCATATTGCTGGAGAAATTTTCCGTTGGCATCGAACAGTTGGGCGGAGAGACCTCCTTCGGGCATTTCGTAGTTGCTGATGCGCAGCTGCACGAAATGCTGGGTGGGGTTAGGATATACGATGGCGTGCAGGGTGATGGCGGGGTAATCGTCCACCCCGACGGTTTGGATTTCGTAGGGCTGTTGCACACCCTCAATGATGAACGTGTTGTTGCCTGATGCCCGCTGTACGGCGACCTGGCCCACGGTATATGTGACGGAGCCCCCGTTTCCCGTGGCTGTGCCGCCAACGGGAACTATAGCGGATTGGGCCAACAAAATGTTGGACAAAAGACTTATGCAAAATACGATGAGAATTTTTTTCATTATAAGGATTATTTTATTTTTTCAAAGAATTGCAAAATGGTTGAAAACGAAAATCGGACAGTCTGTCGGCAAATTGAATCACTTTACTGTTTTTTAACCAGGTGTTTTCCCACCAGACGATAGGTCCGCATGCCGCCGATGAGGTTATAGACTTGGTTGAATCCCGACTGCATGAGGATGCGGGAGGCCACATAGCCGCGCAGACCGACCTCGCAGAAGACTACCGTCTTCTTGTCGCAGGGGATGTCTTCGAGAAACTCGCGCAGCTCGTCCACGGGATAATTTTCCGCCCCTTGGATGGTGCCGCCTTGGAACTCCTTGATTTCGCGCACATCGAGCAGTTGGAATTCCTCTCCGCTCTCGATGAGCCGGTCGAGTTCATCCGCCTGTATGGGGTTCATCAGGTGAGTCATGACGTTTTCGGCCACCATGCCGGCGAACATCACGGGGCTCTTGGCGGAGGCGTAGGGTGGTGCGTAGGCATGCTCGCTGTAAACGAGGTCATAGATGGTGCCCTCATGTTTGAGCAGCAGGGAGATGGCATCGATCTGCTTGTCCACATTCATCTTGCCCACGGCTTGTGCGCCGAGCACCCTGCCGTTGTCAGGCGAGAAGTTGAGTTTCAAAGACAAAGGGGCGCCGCCCGGGTAGTAGGTGGCGTGCGCGGCGGGGTGTACGATGACGGTCTGAAACGGGATGCCCGCTCTTTGCAAAGCCATTTCAGAGAGGCCCGTGCTGGCCGCCGTGAGGTCGAAAACCTTGGCGATGGCGGTGGTGACGGAGCCGCTGTAGGGCGTGCTTTCGGAATAGACCATGTTCATCGCCACAATACGGGCCTGCAGATTGGCAGGACCTGCCAGGAAGTTGCAATAGGGCTCGCCCGTGACGGGATGCGGGAACTCGATGGCGTCGCCCACAGCATAGATACTCTCATCGGAGGTGCGCAAGTACTCATCCACCGTAATGCCGCCCTTTTCACCGATGGCGAGGTCCGCCTCGCGGGCCAACTTGCTGTTGGGGCGCACACCGATGCTGAGGATGGCGATGGTGCAGGGCAGCTTCGTGCCATCCTCCAAGCAGACTGACATGTGGCCGGCATTTTCCTCAAACGCGGCAAGTCCGTTGCCTGTGATGACACGCACACCCTTGTCGGACAAGTGCTGCTGCACGATGGCCGCCATCGGGGTGTCCAACGGCATGAGCACATGGGACGCCTTCTCGACAATGGTTACCGTGTAGCCGATTTTTTGCAGATTCTCGGCCATTTCCAAGCCGATGAAGCCGCCCCCGATGATGACAACTCCCGGCTCGCCCGCGCCTGACAGGGTCTCCACGGCCTGAGCCTTGATACGGTCGCAGTCGGCCACGTTGCGCAACGTGAAGATGCGGGGCAAATCAATGCCCGGCACGGGTGGCACAATGGGTTCGGCACCCGGCGAGAGCAGGAGGATGTCGTATGTTTCCTCATACTCCTTGCCGTTGTGCAAATTCTTGACCGTAACACACTTGCGGTCTCTATGAATGGCCGTGGCCTCGCTAAGTGTGCGCACATCCACATCGTAGCGGTTGCCGAAAGAGACGGGGGTTTGCACGAACAGTTTCTTGCGTTCTTCAATGGTGTCGCCGATATAGTACGGAAGACCGCAGTTGGCGTACGAGATGTGCTCGCCCTTTTCGAGCAGGACGATTTCTGCATCTTCGCTGATTCTCCTGAGGCGTGCGGCGGCGGAAGCACCCCCGGCCACGCCGCCGATGATGACATATTTCATATACTTTCTTTTATGGTTTTATTTTTTGACAAATCGTTTGGTGACAACGCCCTCGCTCATCATAATGCGGGCAAAATAGACTCCCGCCGCATAATCCGACATGTCAATGACGGCGCTGTTGTCGTTCACTTTGACCACATTCAGCATCTTGCCGTATGCATCATACACCTCGATGGTCTGAATCATGTATTCTTTGTTCTGAATCCTGACACTGCCTTCCGTCGGGTTCGGATACAACGTCACGGCTTGGTTGAGGTACTCCGCGATACCGGTGGTGTCTTCCGTGGTGTAGAAAGAGGTTACGGCGGGGCTGCTCACGCTGTTGGCGTCACAGATGGCATAGATTCTCACCATGTAGCGCGAATTGGCTTCCAATCCGGTCATATTGTATGTGGGAGCGGAAACCATGACCGTGTCCCAGGAGCCGCCCACCTTCCTGAAGCTGACTCTCCAGGAAGATGCAGAGTTGTCGGGTTGGGTCCAAGTGACGGTGGCTGTGTGCGGGGTGATGTCGGAAACTGTTGTGTTCGTAGGCACAGGACACGGGGCTTCCGGCGTCACGATGGTGTTGGCGTATTCCGTCCAGAAACTCTCCTCCGTGCTGCTGCAGTTGGCTTTGACGCGCACATTGTAGGTGGTGGAGCCTGAAAGTCCCATGACAGTGTAAGGATGAGAGGTCACCTGCAGGTCGGTCCAGTTGGAGGCGGTGTTGACGCGGTAGCTCACCGTCCAACTCGTCTCGCTGCCGGCGGGGGTCCAGTTCACCACAAAGCTGTTGTAGGTAATGTTGGAGACCACAATGCCGACAGGTTGCGGGCAGGTCACACCCGTGGTGAAGGTGTTGGCGAAGGAGGGCTGGCTGGTGGTGTTTGCAACAGGGTCGCAGACAGACTCCACATAGATGTCGTAGGTAGTGCCCTCGCTGAGGTTGGTGAGCGTGCAAGGCTTGGGGGCATCCATGATGGCAGTCCATGCGGTGGTGGTGGTGGGCTTGTAGTAGAGGTTCCAATGGGTGGCCTCGCCGGTTTCATGCCAGATGACAGTGGCGGAATTAGGCGTGACGTTGTAGGCGTAAATGTTCACAGGTTGGGAGCAGCCGGGCTGCTGTTGTGTTTGCAACGAAACTGAGACATTGTCCACGGCAATGGGCGGTTGGTTATCGACGCTTGTGTCGTTGTGCCACAGGAAATAGAGACGTTGCACACCGCCGGTATTTCTGCCGGGCAGGGTGGTGGTGAAGGTCTGGAATGTGGCGCTTTGGTTCAATCTTCCCGAAATATCCTCTGTGCCGGGAGGTGTCGTGAGCGATGTGCCGGCAACGGGAGCGGAGGGATTGCCAAAGTAAACTGTCAGATAGTCATAGTTGCCTTCTCCCACACAACGCCAATCAAAGGAGAGCGTGTAACCCCCCGGATTGGCGGGCAGATATATGTCGCGATAGGCCCATACATAACAACTGGAGGAGGTGTAATGGTTGGTGACACCGTTGTCGTCGGAGATGTAGAGTCCGCGGCTGCCGCCGTTGTGCGCGGCTGTGTCGATGTACCAGCGGTTGGTGCTGGTGCCGTTGGCAAAGAACCAATGTTCGGCAGTATCCTCGAAAGTGCAGACAAACGGTGCAATCAGAGGTGTTTGGGTGGTCTGGAACTGCACGCTCTGCCACTCACTGTATGTGCTGCCGCAGTTGACACGCACAAATGCGGTGTAGTCGGTCATCGGGGTCAGCATGTCCGTCAAATAGGAGGGTTCCGTGGGGTATAAGACCGTGCAGGTGTCAAGGTCCACACTGTCGGCAGGGGTGGGGATGACGATAAGTTCCCAGTCGGTTTCGTCACGGCCGGGAGTCCAGACAATGCGGGCACTGGCCGAATCCACCTCGGTGGCGGCGAGCTGCATGACGTGTATGCACTCGGGCAGATAGTCGATGGCCATGTCGTCAATATAGAAGCTGCTGGAGGTGCCCATAGGCAATCGTACGGCAACGTAATGTCCGGTGCCATGGTAATTGCGCGTAAGGATCTCCTGCTCCTCCCATTGCGAGATGACGTTGGGGGTGATGGTGGCCAAAGAGGTGAAAGAGGAGGCATCAGTGGGATTTTCCATCACGCCCACTTCCATCATGGCGCTGAGCGAGGTGGTGTAGGTCTGGAACGTGATGCGCAGACTGTCCATGGCAATGGCGTTGCCGAATCGCGGCAACATTCCGATGGCGTAGTAGCTGCTGCCACCGTTGTACAGATACAGGGATCTGCTTCCAGAAACAGAATAGCTTCCGCTCACGTATGGATAGGGAGTGGAAGAGGTGTTCAGACGAGTCCAGCAGTCGGGGAATGAGGTGCTGCCGGAGGCGTATTGGTCAAAGTCCTCCATGAAGGGCAAGGTGTCCAAATACTCACAGTCGGTATGGAAGGATACTTGCGTATAGTTGCTGGTGTCGAAATCGCAAAGGCTGCGCATACGCACCCTATAGGTGTTGGAGGAGAAGAGGTTGTTGAACGAGTAGCTGTTGCCGTTCTGCACGCCGGCAGATGTCCAGGTGGAATCGCCTTCCATCTGGTAATCCAAATCCCAACTGCTTTCCTGATAGCCTTGTGCCCAGGTGATTTGCGCGGTGTGAGGGGTTACGTCGCCCACCACAACCACAGGTGGCACACAAGAGGCCACGCTGTCGCAGATGCCTCCGAAGATGATATTGTCGCGGCTGGAGGTGGAAGTGCCGGTCGAGGACACATTCATGGGGTTGTAGGCAGCGGCGTCCTGATAGACATAACGCGAAGTGGTGGTGGAGGTGTGGGCGCGGAAATTGTTGCCACTGTAGTAAACACCCGTGTTGTCCAGCACCAACAAGGCCAAGTTGCGCACACCGTCGTAATGGAACATGGTGTCAAGGGAGATGGTGTTCCAGCCTGTTTGCCAAGTGATGTTGCCTGTATAGACCAACTTGGCGGAGTCGGCGGGCAGCCATCCTGCGCTGGCACCGTTTTCCGTGGTGTGCATCAGATAGATCTGGTAGCTGCGGGTCGGGGTGGAAGCCAATCCGCTACAGTCGAAAGCAATGGTGTGGAAAGTGTTCTCGCCACCCAACTCGCTGGCCAAATAGACCTGCTGCGTATAGCTGTAATTATAAAAACTGTAGGAAGGAAGGTATGAGGTTGTGGAGGTTCCCGTGCCAATGCTGATGTCGCCACCCGAGATGCAGTGGGTGTTGAACATGGCGGTCAGTGTGTCGCTGGTCCCGTTGTCACAAAGAACATAGAGACGCACATCGTAAGCGGTCAGCGGATTGAGGTTCGTGAGGAAAAACTGGGTGTTTGTTGTGGTAACGGACATCCAGTTGTCCAAGCCCTGTTCGGAATATTCGATTGTATAGACGTCGCTGGCATCGGACAGGTCGCCGGTTTGCCAAGCGAGGGTGGCCACTGTTCCCGTAGTGGAGACAACATGGAAAAGGGAGGGCATGCCGCATCCGGCGATGTAGTTGACCTCAACGTCATCTACATGCACATAGTTGGTGAAATAGCCCGGGGCGCGCAGGGCTATATAGCGGCCTGTACCCGTATAGCCGTTGAAGTAGGTGACAAATTCCTGCCACTGGTTGGTGCCGTCGTACATGCTGCCATCAAGACTCTTGACAAGGGTGAAGGTGGAGGGGTCGTGGGGATCCGACATCACACCGATTTCGAGGCTGCCGTACGTTGCGGAGGTCTTGCGGGCCTTGAAGCGCAACTGGAGCGTGGTTAAATCTATGGCCGCATCCAACGAGGGAAGTATGGCGTAGGCGGGCGCCTCGGAATAGGAATACAAATAGAGGTAACTGTTGCTGCTGTCCGCCTCCTGGTTTACATAGGCGGAGCTGTTCAAGGTTGTTTCGCGCATCCAACAGTCGGGCAGGAGGTTGCCAGAACCCAAAACCTCAAAGTCGGTGCTGTAGGGCAGCTGGCTGTTCGGCAGGCAGAGGGTGGTGAAGGAGTATGTCGCCCAGTTGCTGTAGTCACTCCCGCAGTTGCCGCGCAAATAGAGGGTGTAGTTGGTGTTGTCCGTCAATCCCTGCATGGTGAAGATCGTGTCGGTGACCGTCTGCATGGCTTCGGACCCCAAGCTGCTTCCTTCGGGCACAAGCACCACATCGAACGAGGAGACACCGCCACGGGGAATCCAGGAGGCCGTCGCGCTGTTGTCAGTGATTTCAGACACCTGCAGCTGCGTGGGCATGGGACAGGCGATTGGCTCACCAATCATGAAACGGATATTGCTGCGAATGGTGCCCCGTGTGCCGCTGTAGGTATTGCTCTCCGGCGTGAGGGGCGAGGTTGAGGTCTGGTAGTAGAGCGACTGGTTGGTGGCGGCGTGAGCATAGAAAGTGTTGACGTAGCCGCCGGCGACACCGGTGTTGTCAAGCACGGTAACAACCAAATTGTCGGAACCGTTCCACTCGAACGGCTGGTCCAACGGAATGTTCAGCCAATAGTTGGGGCCCCCGTTATGGAAATAAAGAGTACCGTCATACACGAGCGTCATGGCACTGATGGGCAGCCAGTCGGTGGTGCTTGAGAAAATACTCTTGTTGGTATGGGAGAGATAAATCTTCAGATGACGGTATTGCGGACTCGCCTGAAAATATTGGAAGGAGATACAGTTTATCAAACCGTTGATGTGGTTGATTTCGCTTGCCGTATAGATTTGTTGGCTATAGGAGTATGGATAATAGGTGGAGGTGGGCAGACGATAGTTCTCGGAGTTGCCGTTGCTGACGAACACACTGTCCATGCAGTTGATGCATGGGTTGTCGGCCATGGTGACGGTGGCCGTGACCGGTGTTGACTCGCAGCCGTTGCGGAACTTGGCGGTGACATCATACTGATAGGTGCCGTTGGCCACGTTGTCGGTATAGTCGAGGGAGACAACAGGCGTGGGGGTCAACAGGTTGTTGTCGCGATATACTTTGTAGCCTTCCACAATTTGGTCGTTGTCAGTCACAATGCCGATAATAATCCAGTTGTAGTCGGGCAGGGAGCCTTGGGTCAGGGTGGACCAGCTGCCGCCAAGGTTGATGAGCTCGCCTTTTCCCACAACGGCACCGCCGCTGCTGGCACCGAGCGGATAGCACTCCTCCGTGCTGTTGCTCACGCACTGGATGCCAATCCACAGCTCTTGGTCGTGGTTGATGGCCACCGCACTGTCGAGCATGATGGTGTTGAGGCTGCTCACAACCAACTCCTCAGTGATGAGCTTGCTATATACCAAAGTGCCTGCATTGTAGGAAGATCCATGGCTGCCACCACGCCAGATCTTGATGGTATATTGGCACAAAGATGTCTCCTCACCCGGTATGAAACTCACAGCCGTGAGAGAGTGGTGGGTATATGCGGACAGGTCGGAGGCCTCAAAGCGCACGGCACCCGTCAGATTCACAGGACCTGTGGAAAGTCCGATGCGCGTGGCCATCGTCGTGGTGGACCACATCAATTGCTGTTGGGAGTTGTTGGCTGGCGCGTCCCATTGCAAACGCACATTGTTCCAAGACGGGTAGTGCATAATCGCATTCAGAGACGCCGGAGCCTCACAATAAGTCTGTGCCGACAGAGACCACATTCCCATTGTCAAAATTGCAAAAAGGGTAAAGATTTTTTTCATAATTTTATACTTTTAATTTTTATATATTATTGTTTTTCAATCGTTTATAAATAACAATATAAAACCAAGCCCGTCAGATTTCTCCAAGAAAACATTCCAACCGGAGAAAATTCCTTCCTTATGAAAAGGAAACAATACACCCAAGTTGAAAATAGGGCACAAAAGTATTATATTTTTTTGAAAAAGAAAAGAGGGGGAAGAAAAAAAAGAGGGGGATTACAAATAGGCCAATGGCCATGTAATCCCCTAAAAAAAAATGCCCGCAGGATTGCGGGCACCATTAAAAAATTTTTTACCTATTACAAGTTATAATCTATTGAAGATTATATCGTTGCATCACGTTGAAATACTGCCGGGAAATTGATGGCGTTATCATTTTCATCGGCAAGCGGAAGAATAATAGTAATCTCGTCCGTTGTGTCATCATAGGTGAAAGAGAGTTGATAATTGATGGGGTCGCCGTTTTCATCGATGCCCACAGCCGTCAGGGTGCCGGTGTGTGTGGAACCATCATAGAAATAGGAGAAGTTCATCTGCTGAATCTCTTCCAAGGTGTATTCCCCAGCCACATCAGCCATGTGGTACACACTGATGTTGTCGGAAAAAGTGATGTGCGCAAATTCGGTGCCGAAATTGAGATGATACACCATCGCCGAATCTGCTCCGAGCTCACATCCATAGTCGCTGAGATGCATGCCCGACATGGCATAGACAAAATCGTCAAGCGAGATGGTGGCGGTCCAGTTGGTGCCAGTGAGGTCAGAGGTGGTGGTCACTCTTGGATTGTTTTGGGGTGTACCTTCGTTGTCCAAGGTGATCTCTTCTCTTTGACAGGAATTCAGGCAAAGTGCGATGGCAAAAAAGGCCAGAACCAAAATGTTTTTCTTCATTGTTTTTGTTTTTTTGTGTTTAGATAGATTATTTGAATTGAAAAATGTTTCTGTCATAAGAACGGAACAAGTCGGATAAAAACTACAGCCGTGAAAAAAAATTATTGTTTTTCGAATTGTAGTTGGTAGTAAAGGCTGCCAGTCTCCGGACTTGAGGCTGTTTGGGAGATGACCAGATTGCCGGATGTGATCCAATTGACGTTCCATAAACCACTGTTCGGCAGAAGGTCGCTGGAAAGTTCGCCTTCCGATGTCAGATTCCAGAGGGCGTGTTCGGTGACAGTAATATCACTACCTGCACCGATAAGGGTCATTTCCAGGGTGTCGTTGGCAAAAAAAGTGTAGAACAGGGTTCCTCCGTCCTCTCCAATCACGAAACAGCTGGTGTCCTGCGTGTTACCATTGGGATCCATTGGTGTCACAACCATTTCCTCCAATTTCCAGGTGCCCAGGATGAGATTGGAGGTGAGGTTAGAGGGGTTTGAGGCGTATGCCATGCCGTTCCATCTTCCGGTACTGGAATCGAATGAGACGCTCACGGTACGACCTTGTTTTTCCATCTCTTTCATCCAAGCCACCATCTCGTCGCGGTTGGTGGTGCTGAAGCTTATTGCACGCTTGGTGTTGCAACTTTTCTTGTCGGAAAAAGTCTGGGCATGACTTGTGTTGTAAAATTTCACCACCTTGCCCTCTTGGGCGTAGCTGCAGAAAAGATCCAGCAGGGCATCCCATTCCTTGTCGGTTTCCAAGGTTTGCCACATTTCAACAGCATCCACGGAATAGAGGACGACACGCTCCCGCGAGTCGGAATTTCCGTCATCGGGAGTGACCGGTTCGGGTCCACAGGCGGCAAACGACAGTGCCAGCATAACTGTCAATGTTGTAAATCTCAATATTGTTTTCATTTTCGTCAAATTATTGTTTTTGCATTTTGTTCATTTGATAATCCAGGAGGGCGTCGTACTGTTTTTCCGTGTCGAGTCGATAGAAGCCGACGGCATGTCGAGTGTGCGAGGCCACCACGCGCAGCAGGGGCCTGCCGTTCCATCGTGTGCGTCTGGAGGGCTGTTTCATTTCTCCCAGCCAACTGGTGACGCCCTCTTCGCCACGGATGTCGAGTTCTTGCTTGAGCTGTTGCCATGCCTTTTCGTTGTCCGCCACCACAAGCACCACATCCACACGCACGGAGTCGTTAAGCTTGAAGCCGCTCACCTGCGCCACTGTCAGGTCCTGCCGTGAGGCGTAGCGTTTGTAGAGTTCGCTCTGCGCCATCATCGACACAGGCAACAGCAAAATAAGTATGATCAATATTCTTTTCATTATTCCATCAGCATTTCAGCGGCCATGGTGACCCATTGCGCATCGGTAGTGCCCGCGCGGTTGCAATATACATTTTCATACCCTTGAGGCTGGCGCAGCCAAACGGTGAGTATGGACACCGTCACGATCACAAAAGCAACTATCATGGTGGTTGTTCGGATAACCCGACTTCTGCTTTGTCGCCACCCCGGGTATTCTTCCACCAGCCGTTTGCCATAGCGTTCCGCCTCGGCCTGTAACCAAAGTTCGTTGAATTCGTTTTCTGTCATAGTTCCATTGATTTTCGTAATTTTTCTTTTATTCTCACCAATCTCACACTTACATTCTTCACCGTAATCCCCACCCGCTCGCCTATTTCTTCGTAATTGTAACCCTCCAGCTGTAGATTGACAATAGTCCGGTCGGGTTCATCCAACAAAGCGATCCGCTCGTGCAACTCGCGTAGCAGACTGCGGTCCTCGTCGATTTTCTCATAGTCATCCGGCAGCTTGTCGGTCTCTTTTTCACGACGCAGACTGTCGATCACTGTGTTGCGTCCCATTTTCCAGATGAGCGCTGCCTGTTGTACCTTTGGCAGGTCCAGCAATTTCTCACGGTTGCGCCACAAAGCCATTGCGACATCCTGCAACAGGTCGTCCACCTCAATTCCCCGCTGGCCATATCGGCGGCATATTGAGAAAATCAAACCACGGTAGCGGTGGAGCATGCTTTCAAAAGGATCCTGTGATCTCACATGTATAATAACGTAACGGAATGACTAAAAACTACAGGCGTTCAAAAAAAAAGGAAATTATATACCTGATGGCACAAATCAGGGCTTTTGCATCTTTTTTTTTGATTTGGGCGTGCCGGCGCGGCGGCGGGAATTGTGTCTCCTTCGCACAAGCCATCAAATGCCGCCGCGCCGTCGGGCTTTCCGCTGCAATGATTTTGGCTTAAACACCACCACCATTCCGAGAGACGCGAAGCGTCAAACGGAACCTCCGTCTCGCCAGGAAACGCATTCCCGCCAAAATCATTTCCGCTTCAATCCCTCACGCAGGCTCGTCGAACCCCACAGCCGTTTCGCGGCGAGCAACTTGCAGCCTCGTCTCAACGTTCTCCCGCGCCGCGATTTTCCTGCGCACGCACCCCTCCCAGGGGTTGCAGCGCTACCGAGCTCTTGCCCCTAACGGG
>CAMVIT010000038.1:0-28862 GCA_947167635.1 uncultured Bacteroidales bacterium
CATCTTCGCGAAACGGTCATTGTCAAGGATACCGTGTATGAGATTGGGAACTGATTGTTAATTTGGTAAGGGCAGAAAGTTTGTAACCTTTTTTCATTACTGCATCTTTAGATAAACGACAAGGAATATTAGTATGAAACAGCAAAACATTTTTCCTATGAACAATGGATTATTGAGAATAATACGCTATGGAATGTTGCTGAGTATCTTGCTTATATCTGCCTTAAGTGTTGAGGCACAGCAGAGCGATACCATCTATGTGGTCGAGACACAGGTGGTGTACGACACCATCGTCTCTCGTGACACGATATTCCTGCACGATACGATTCAGTTGCATAAAGAGGTACGTAATGATAATGTTACCGGGAAACATAATGATAATGTTACCGGGAAACAAAATGTTGAGGAGAATATATTTGCCACAAATTCGGACACTACCGCCCAAACAGTCCGAGCGACTGCTTCGAAAGAGTCTCTCTCCTGGATAGAACCTAAGAAGAAGTGGTATGCGGACCTGCCAGATCCTCTTTTCTTCAAAGGTTTTCAGCTGGGTTATGTGTTGGAGGCTGACATCCTGTCAAAGGCAAAGTTGTCGAATACGCAGTATATGAAGGCCAAGAATTCCATCGGCGGCCATGTCGGTCTGGAATTTGCCTATCATTTCGCCAAGTATCTTGGCCTCTCGGCAGGGTTCGAATACGGCACCACAGGGGCTTTCCGTTCCCACAATCGCAATGATTGGGAGGAGTCGTGGATAGCAAACGAGAACAGAGTGCCCTTTAACAACACCTATTACTGCATATACAGCACCGGTTTCTCGATGCCGGTGAAGTTCGAGTTCCACGCGTCTGTCTCCCCAAAAACGTGGGTGACGCTCTCCGCCGGTGTGCGCCTCCGCATGCCGTGGTACACCTTTGTGACCGGCTACGATGACGATGTCAGCAGTCCATACTCCTTGCCTGGCTTGATATGGCCCGATACCACGGAGTATTACGACCATCTTCGACTGGCCCCGGAAGTGCTGGATGCCAACCGCTTTAATGTGAACCTGCTGGCAAATGCGGGTTTCTACTTCCGTTTAGGTTACGGAGGACTGCTCCGATGGACATTCGGCATAGACCTCCCGTTCAGGGATTTCGCCAGCGGCAACTATTCGGTACGGAATGAGGAGTATGATCAAAACCATAACCTGTTGCCACCCACTTACGACAATGGCTCCTTCCGCTTGCGCAGCAATATGTTCAACATGCAAATCACATTCATCCAAACATTCCAAAAGTCGAAACGATGTGCCGAGAAATGTGAAAAGTGGAAAGAAGAGGGACTGTACCGCCACGAGTTCAAGTTCGATGTGTGCGACCCCACGGGCGTGATGCTCTTCGACCGCTATTTCGTATTCGTCTATCCCGAAGGAATGGAGCCCAACCGCAGTTGGCGCAGCAAAGGTTTTGCAGCCACGCCGGTATTTTCCGTAGGCTACCATTACCGCGTCGCAAAGTGGTTCTGGCTGGGTTTGTCGGCAAGTTATGCCCATTACACGGATTCTCAAAACCACTTGTACGAATCTGGGGTCACTGGGTTGTGTCAGCGATATTTCCACACATTGGCCATCATGCCCGAAGTGCGGTTCTCCTACCTGAACCGTCCGCACGTTACCCTCTATTCAGCTTTGTCAGTAGGATTCGCGCAGTTTTTTGGCGAGGAAGAGTGCTCGGATGTCTCTTACCCTGAGAACCGTCATCCTTGGTTCAGCGACGGCATAAACGGTGACTATACGCCCACGCAGTTCTCCACCTTCCACGTGACGCTGTTGGGTGTGAAGGCCGGCTGGCGACACGTGTTCGGCAGCATTGAACTGGGTGCCGGATACAAGGGGCTGGGGAGTGTTGGGATAGGGTGTGAGTTTTAATGGAGAATGGAGAATGGGGAATGAAGAATTAAGAAACTAAGAAATTAAGAAACTAAAAAAATAAGAGAGTTATGAAAATTATGAAAAAGATTGGATTATTAGCATTAGTGATTATGAGTGTCGGCTTGATGTCGTGCGAGCGGCCGGCGGTGGACCCGAGTGTGCGGTTTTACGTGGAAGGGGAGGAACTTACCTCCGACACGCTTGTGGTTCCGCTGAACTCATACCAGGAGATTGGCATCAAGACGGTTTCCCAGCGTTCACACTATGATTTCTATTGGCAGCTTTCCACGGGCTATCCGGAGTCGTTGGTCAACGGGAGCGACAATTTCCGCATCTACCAGCAAGGTACAGGATACAACGGGGGCAGCAACGGCGCGGTGCTCACCACTTCTGCCGAGTTCAGGATGTGGTTCAGCGACTCGCTATATCATGCGGGCGATGTGTGCCGCCTTAGGGTGTATAGTCCTGATTACCAGCGTGTGCTGAAGGTGGTGGTGGAGTAGGGCATGGGTGCCGGCCAACAGGCGGAGAGATGCCAAGCTTTCTGTTATTATTGATTTTGTGTGGGTAAGATATGTGATAATTTGTTATTTTTGCCGCGCAAAAAAACAACCACCTGATCCAAAAGTGACACTAATGGAAAAGAGAATTGGAACCATCACTGCATTGATTGCGGACCGATCCATGGCGCCGCTCGTCAATGAAATCATCTCCCAACATGCCGGCATTGTGCTGGCCCGTCAAGGCTTGCCGTTCCACGACCGTACTGTGGCTGTCATCTCATTGATTGTCGAGGGTGAGGTCAACCAAATCAATGCTCTTTCCGGAAAATTAGGAAAAATCGGTGGCGTAGAAGCCAAAGCCGTAGTCACCAGAACAGGATAGTGGCTTTGCCCTGTTTTGCTCATTTTCTAATTTCTACAATAACCAATAAAAAAACAATATGCAATTCAATCCGGAAAAATGTCGCATCCCCGATGAAATAGGAAGACCTTTTATCGACCCCGATGAGATTTGGGATTTTATCAACAACACACAGAGCACGCCGGAACGTGTGCGCGCCATCATCCAAAAGTCCCTTGACAAGAATCGCCTCACCATGGAGGAGACCGCGGTGTTAGTGAACACCACCGACCCCGCGTTGGTGGAGGAGATCAAGGAAGGTGCACGAGAGCTGAAACGCCGTGTCTATGGCAACCGTATCGTGCTCTTCGCTCCGCTCTATGTGGGCAACTATTGTGTCAATAATTGTAAGTATTGCGGATTCCGTTCCTCTAACAAAGAACAGGTGCGCACCACCCTCACGGATGAGGAACTCGTGCGCAGCGTGGAGGCTTTGGAAGAAGACGGCCAAAAGCGCCTGATCTTGGTCTATGGCGAGTCGCCGAAATACTCTCCCGAGTACATTGCACACACAGTGAAGATTACATACGCCACCAAAAAGGGCAACGGCTCTATCCGCCGTGTTAACATCAACGCTGCTCCGTTGGATGTGGAGGGATTCCGCACCGTGAAGGAGGCCGGCATCGGCACCTACCAGATTTTCCAGGAAACCTACCACCCTGAAGCCTATTCCTGGTATCATCCCGCCAACACCATCAAGGGCAACTATGAGTGGCGCCTCACCGCCATGGACCGTGCCCAACAGGCCGGCATCGACGACAACGGGCTCGGCATCCTCTTCGGTCTCTACGACTGGCGTTTCGAGGTGCTCGCCATGATTCGCCACACCAACCATTTGGAAGCCTGCTTCAACGTGGGCCCCCACACCATCTCCTTCCCCCGCATCAAGGATGCCTCCGGCCTTGACATTGACAAGAAGTATTTCGTCGATGACGACACTTTTGAGAAGATCATCGCCATCTTCCGCTTGGCCGTGCCCTATACCGGCATGATTCTCACCGCCCGCGAGGATGCCGCCTTCCGCGCCAAAGCCATCCAGTACGGCATCTCCCAGATTGACGGCGGCACGAACCTCCAAATCGGCGACTATAAATATCACCACGAGGAGACTGAAAAGAACAGTGACAAGCAGGAGAACCAGAATCTGCACCGCGAGCAGTTCAAAATCGGTGACGACCGCACCCTCGGTGATATTATTGAGGAATTGCTTGACGGCAACTTTATACCGAGCTTCTGCACTGCCTGCTACCGTCTCGGCCGCACGGGCGAGCACTTCATGGAGTTCAGCGTGCCGGGCTTCATCAAGCGTTATTGCACCCCCAACGCCATTCTGACGCTCAGCGAGTATTTGGTGGACTACGCCACCCCCGAAGTGGCCGCCAAGGGCTGGAAGGTCATTGAGAACAACATGGCCAACGTGGACGAGAAATTCCACGATGAGCTGCTGAGGCGCATTGAACGCATCAAGCAGGGCGAACGCGACCTTTATTTCTAATGCTATAACATGCTAAATTGCAATAATATGAGTGAATACAGAAAATTAACTCGTAGTTTGACAGACCGCAAGATCGCCGGCGTTTGCGGCGGTCTTGCGGATTATCTCAATGTTGATCCTACCGTGGTGCGGATTATCTTCCTCGCCCTTTTGCTCATTTTTGGAGGTGGCTTGCTCCTTTATTTGATCATCTGGATCGCTGCGCCGGAAGCGTAAAGCAACATTTGGTGAGACATTCCCTGCCTCACCGTGTGAGGTTTTCCTTTTATATATTTTCCCATTCTTATTGATGGGTAATACATATTATTTTCTTTGTTTGCACGTGAGTGCAAACACCTCCTAACTCCTCTTCTGTTTCAGAAGGGGTGGCCGTAGGCCGGGGTAGTAACATAAAGAATTATAATACCTTATAAAAGAAACAACCACCATTAACAACAGCAGAATCAAAGACTTCTACGTCCAGAATCTCCCTGTGAAAAGGATTTTGTCGGGTTATGTTCGCACGAACCGTAGGGCGGACAACAAGGATGGCCTAACGGCCAATCTCTCATATAACTACCCCGCCCTTCGGGCACCCCTTCTTCAAAAAGAAAGGGAGTTCTTGAGATGCGGCACACCTGTGCCGCGAGCACTATGGGCGATGGAATCCACGCCGTTATAGGTCTCCTTGGTCAACACTATACCATTGTCTAATTTAATTGCTTAATAAAGTAACACCCTTCTCTCCGCCGGATAATATTCGTATGCTCCGATATCCGGTGCGCCGTTGCGCAAACGACCCAGCAGGTCGGTGGTGATACCGAGCCCGCTCAAACCAGCGTTGATGGCAGGGGAGTTTTCCTGCAAGTTGCAGTCCTGCCCATAGTTGCTGACAAACAGGGGGTCCCGGTTGAAGCAGTTGATGAAGGAGTTGTTAAACTCCTCCTTCAACACAATGCTGTTTCGGAACACATAGTTCAGCGCGGCTTCGCTGGTCTTGGAGACAGCGAACTCATCTTCTTTTAAGTTTCCGTAAATGATGGAGTTGTTGCATTCTAAGTTGGCATCGCCGATCATATAGACGGTTTCGTATTCGCCAGCGGCGTTGATGTGTGGCACCTCATAGTAGTTGGAGAACAAAACAGCAGGAGTCTTGCGTGCCGGTGTGGCGAAGAAATTGGACACGGTGACGTGGTTCAGCGTGTAGTTGCCAACATGCATGGCGATGCTGTAGTTTCCGTTGTTGCTGATCTGGCAGTTGTTCATCTCCAGATTTGCCGCATGTCCCAGCACTCCATACAGTTTGTTGTTCTGGATGACGGTGTTGTTCACTATGGTCTTGTTGCCGAGGAATTCCTCCAAAATGTCAACTTCCAATCCGATGGCGGCGTTGGAGATGACGGCATGCTCGATGAGGTTGTCCTCCGTGCCCTCGTTGATGAGGATGCGGTCCCACTGGGCGTAGTCGGCGTCGAAGAATGGCTCCAAACGGTCGCCGCGGATGACGACAGGGTGGTCAACTGTGCCGTTGACGTGGATGGAGCCGTAGCGATAGACCCAGATGCCGCCGCCGTGTACATAGACACGCGTGCCCGGGTCGATGATGAGCTTGCCTAACGAATCCACCGCCGCCCAGCCGTAGATGACCCATGGCTTGTCGTTGGTCCAATGCACCACCTCGTGTTCGTGGGCCACGATTTTGTAGGGCATGGATCCGCCATGGTCGGCCACGATGAAGTGCGCATCCTGCCCGAAAGCCACCAGCTGCACCGACTGCCTGCGGTTGGTGTTGAAAAACACAACCGAGTCGGTGACTAAGTAAGGCGTGTTCTGGTTCGTGGGATTGATGTTGACCTTGACAAAGACGAAGATACTGTCGCGGCCCGGAATTTCCACATCGTGGAACTCCGTGCCCGCTTTGCCGTTGACGTTGATGCTGTAGTACGACTGACCCGTGTTTGCGGCTCCCGCAAGAAGGATGTCCAATTTGACAGGGTTTTTGCTCGGATTTTTCACCGTGAAGTTTCGGGTTATGGAGGTCACCGTGGTGAAGACCGTGTCGAACATCAAGGTGTCGGTGGAAAACTCCAGCTTCACGGAATCATCGAATCCGTGACGGTTACAGCCGGGAAACAGGACTGTCGTGGCAAACAACAGCATGGCGGCAAGGCCATAAAGGGGGATAATATTCTTAATCATCTATTTTAATGTCAGGCCAATTATAACGAACGGTTGTCAAAAAAAGTGCACAGGCAGGGACGGAGTTGCCGGCCTTGCATCTATCTTTTTGATTGATAATATTATGAAAATCTTCAATGCTGGTTTTTCCAAATCCCACATCGAGCAGGGTGCCCACGATGGCGCGCACCATGTTGCGCAGAAAGCGGTTGGCGGTGATGGTGAACACGAGGTCGTCACCCTCCTGCGTCCATTGGGCATGGGTGACGTTGCAGAGGAAGTTGTTGACTTGGGTGTGTACTTTGGAAAAACTGGTGAAATCTTCCGTGGCGAGCAGCAGCTTCGCGGCTTCATTCATCCGTTCCATGTCGGGGGCGCGGAAGCTGAAGTGGCGTTGCGGAAAGGTGAAGGGATTTTTGCGGGTGGAGACAAAGTATTGGTAGGTGCGCTCCACAGCGTCGAAGCGGGCATGGGCGCGCGGTTGCACAGGGAAGACATCATAGATGACAATCTCCTTGGGAAGAAAACTGTTGAGATGGTCGCGAAGCTGTCGGCAACCATCAGGGGAAAGTGCATCTTCAAGGTCGATGTGGGCGTAGTAGTCGGCGGCATGCACGCCAGTGTCGGTGCGGCCGCATCCCGTGACATCAATGTGCTCTTTGTGCAGCAACAGTGAAATGCTCCGCTCCAGAGTTTCCTGCACGGTGGGGTGGTCGGGCTGTACTTGCCAGCCGAAGAAGGGTGCCCCGTTATATGCCAAGTGTAGGAAATAGCGCATTTTTGCCGTCGTCTATTTTTTGAATGAAAAGGATTTAAGATTAAAATAGAGCTTCTCTAAGCCGTAGTCGTTTTTGTCCACCTCCATTACATCATACTTTTCATCATCAATGATACTGAGACTTTGGGAACCAGGGGTCAGGTCGTAAAGGGAGAGCAGAAAATACTCGTGTTCCACCTCGTTCACATAGAAAGCGGTGGAGGGCTTCATCCCATTGCCGGACTCGATAAGGGCAAGGGCGAAGATGCGTTGCTGGATTGCATATTTGTGAGCCAACTCCGCGCTGTCAAGCTGATCGCAACAATATTGGATGACACGAAACGCACTGACCTTGAAAGGATTCTTTTCCAACACCTCCTGGGCCATCCCGATGAGTGTGCGGCAGTCGTTGTCTCCGATGGAGGGAAGGGAGTGCAGCATCTTTTTCATTTCCGTATCAGAATGGTCGTAGGGGTCGTATTCTTTTTGGAAGACAAATCCATAATAGAGATGGAGTCGCTGCTGTGCGGTGAGGGTGGAGTCGCTGGCACGATAGCGTTCCAGCAAGGTGGGGTAGTAGAACTCCGATTTGGGATCGGAAATGGCCTTCTGGATGGCCGGATAGTCGGGCCGCAGGAACTGGGCGTGCGCGAGCATGCAACCGAGGAACAGCGCGATGAACGTTATTTTTTTCATGATGATAGGTGTCTCTTTTTGTGCGAGAAAAGTTCCCGTCAATTTTTTTTTCAAGGCTGCAAAGATAATGTTTTTTCATTTTGATAATTTGCGGAAAAAGAATATGGTTCCATTTCAAAAAAGGTGTATTTTTGCGCTCTTTATGGAAAGTCTGTTGGAAATCTCGAAACTATCGCTGGAACTGCGGCAAGAAGAGGGGTGGAAACCCATTCTGCACCAGGTGGATCTCCATTTGCCCAAGGGCCAAACTTTGGGCATTGTCGGTGAATCCGGCTCCGGAAAGTCGGTGACAGCTCTTTCTGTGATGCGACTGCTCAACCCCGACATTGCCCGCTACCCCGAGGGACAGATCTTGTTCCACGAGGAGGGGAAGGAGCAGCCCATGGACCTGCTGAAGGCCTCTGAAAAGCAACTCCAACAGATTCGGGGCCGCCGCATCGCGATGATTTTCCAGGAACCCATGACTTCCCTCAATCCCGTGTTGCGTTGCGGCGACCAGATCATGGAGCAAATCCTCCTGCACACCAACCAGAGCAAGGAACAGGCCAAGGCTCATATCCTCGATCTTTTCCGCGAGGTGATGCTGCCCCGTCCCGAACAGATCTTCGACTCTTATCCCCACGAGCTCTCGGGCGGCCAGAAGCAGCGCGTCATGATTGCCATGGCCATGAGCTGCCAACCCGACCTGCTCATTGCCGACGAGCCCACCACCGCCCTTGATGTTACCGTGCAGAAGGGTATTCTCCAACTTATTCGCAAGTTGCAGCAAAAACACGGCATGAGTGTGCTCTTCATCACCCACGACCTCGGCGTGGTGGCTGAAATCGCCGACCAGGTAATGGTGCTCTATAAAGGCAACGTCGTGGAATGCGGAGGTATCCGCGACATCTTCCTCCACCCGCAGCACCCCTACCCGCAGGGACTGCTCGCCTGCCGTCCCTCCCTCAATGTCCGCCTGCGACAGCTCCCCACAGTGGACGATTTCGTCCAAAAGCGACAGACGGGTGTGCGGGAGGCTATGGAGAATCTCTGCGTCTCCCCCGAAGAGCGGCAATCTTTCCATCAACGACTGTATGCGGAGAAACCGCTTATCACCCTGCGGAATGTCTGCAAACAATACCCTGTCAGAAAACGCAAACTTTTTGAAAAAAGGCAGTATGTCCATGCTTTGCAAGATGTGAGCATCGATATCTACGAGGGCGAAACCCTCGGACTGGTGGGTGAGTCCGGGTGCGGCAAGACCACCTTGGGTCGTTCGATGATCCGGTTGATAGAACCTACGTCGGGGGTGGTGACTTACAAAGGCGTCAATCTCATGGAACTTTCCCACAGCGAGATGCGGAAGATGCGCAAGGATTTGCAAATCATCCTCCAAGATCCGTATTCGTCGCTTAATCAGCGACTTACTATAGGGGATGCATTGATGGAACCTATGCGTGTACACGGTATCGGCTCATCCGACAAGGAACGGAAGAGCAAGGCCCTCGCCCTGTTGGAACGTGTCAGCCTCAATGAGTCGCATTTTTACCGTTATCCGCATGAGTTCTCCGGCGGCCAGCGACAGCGTATTTCCATAGCCCGCGCATTGGCTGTGAACCCGCGCTTCATTATCTGTGACGAGTCTGTGTCCGCCCTCGATGTCTCTGTGCAGGCACAAGTGCTCAATCTGCTCAACGAGCTGAAGCAGGAATATCATTTTACCTATATCTTCATTTCACATGACCTCTCCGTGGTCAAGTTCATGTCCGACCGTATTGTGGTCATGCAGTCCGGGCGTATCGTGGAACTGGGGGATGCCGACGAACTGTGTCTCCATCCGCAGACCGATTACACCCGTACCCTTCTTGAAGCAATTCCGAAGGGCATTGTCGCAAATTAATCATGGATAAAACACATAAAAAAATACAAATGGCAAGGTTTTTCCCCATATTTCAAACTGTACTCAGGGTGCTGATAGGATTGATTTTCATTGTATCCGCCATTTTCAAGCTCTTGTCGCTCGAAAATTTTGAGATATACATCTACAGTTTCAAATGGTTCGGATTCGTTTTCTCCGGCATTGTGGCCCGATGCGTCATCGCGGCGGAGCTGCTGCTGGGTGCTTTCCTCATTTCCAAAATACTCTACAAGCCCACATGGTGGCTGATCATGGCGATGTTGCTCGGTTTTTCCCTTTTAATGGTGTATGTCGCCTTGTTCCGGCATGACGACAATTGCCACTGCTTGGGCGACATTGTGGAACTCAGCCCCGGATGGACCATCGTGAAGAACATCGTCTTGATGGCCTTGATGTTGCTGATCCGCAAAGAAAAGGATTACCACTTCCGTGGCAAGAAGGCTTTGGGCATTTCACTTGCGGTTGCGGCGGTCGCCGTGCCGTTTGCGCTTTTCCCGATGGACTCGGTATATAAAGTTTTCAGCAGGGAAGAACTGAAAGTGGATGAAGCCAAGTTCGACGCCTTTATGCAGGATTCTGTTGCACAGTCACTGGATTTGGACCAGGGGAATTACATTTTGGGCTATCTGGCTTCAGGATGCAAGTACTGCAAGATCAGCGCAAATAAGCTCCATCAGATTGTCCAGCAAAATGCGTTGGATTCCACCCGCGTGGTTTTCTTCATCTGGGGTTCCGAAGAATCGAAGGAGAATTTTCGCGAGGAGACCAAAACAGGTGGTTACCGGTATGCTGCCATCAACCCCATAGAAGCTCTCAATATTGTTTATGGTCAATTCCCGACGTATGTCTATCTGAAAGACGGCAAAGTGGAAAAAGTGGCCGACTTGAAGAATTTGGAGGAGCATTATACAGTGTCTTTTTTAAATGAAAAGAGATGAAAAAGAAGAAGATTTCCAGAAGAGAGCAAAAGATAGAGGACCTTTATAGATTCTATCTCAACAATGGGTTTGAACATACCATTGATGAAATATCCGTTTTCATGAATATTGGGCGTAAAACGTTCTATAATCGGTATGTAAACAAGGAAAAATCCATTCAAATGGCATTGCAATATTGCCATAATCAGTTTGTGGACCATTTCGGCGAGCAGGTCTTGCAATGCAACCATTCCATTGAAGAATTAGTGCTGTTGGTATGGGAATTTCAGCAGTTTGCCAAGAACCAGCATATTTATTTCCAATATGATTGGGATAACAAACTCTTTTTCACAGACGATACGCCGTTCAGGAGCTTGTTGGACTCCATCATTCGAAAGGGGATGCGGAGCTATCACATTTACGAGGACATCAATACGGAGGTCTATTCGGATTTCTTCTATACAAACTTGTCCATGTACGTCATGTATGGCAAGAAGCAAGCCATCATTTTGCGATACGTTCTATTCCCCCTGCTCAACGAGCGGGGTGTGGAATTGCTGAACGAGTTGGACTTGGAGGCGTTTGCGTAGGGTTACGCTTGTTAGAGCATTTTCACGACTTCATTGACGGCATCTTGCACACCATCGGGGTTTTTACCTCCCGCCATGGCGAGGTTGGGTTGTCCGCCGCCGCCACCCTGGATGTGCTTGCCCGCGGCACGCACCATCTGCGGGGCGTTGTACTTGCCTGTGAGGTCGTCGCTGAGCGCCACCACCAAATTGGGCTTGCCCTCGAAGACACTGCCCAATACGATGACGCGGTTGGGCTCGCCTTTCAAGTTGTAGGCGGCCTGCCGCAGGATGTCGGGTGCCAAGGTCGTGACCTTGCTCAATAATTGCACGCCATTGACCATGGTGGCCTCCTTGGCCAATTCCTGGCAGAAGGCAAAGGTCTGCTGCTTCTCGAACTCCTCGACCTTGTGGCGATACTGGAGATTGTCGTCGCTCAGCTTCTGAATGGCCTGCAGCAAGTTGGAGGTGTTGAGCATCTCCTTGCCCTTCCGTAACTGATCCTGGCAGTCGTAGAGGATGTCCTCGGCGGCCATACCCGTGACGGCTTCGATGCGGCGCACGCCGGCGGCAATGGCTCCCTCGGAGACAATCTTGAAGAAGCCGATGTTGCCCGTAGCGGAGGTGTGCGTGCCCCCGCACAGTTCCACCGCATCACCGAACTGGATGACACGCACGAGGTTGCCGTACTTCTCACCAAAGAGGGCGATGGCGCCTTTGGCGCGCGCCTCCTCGATGGGGACATCCACATGCTCCTGCAACGGCAGGTTTTTGCGTATCAGTTCGTTCACCTTGCGTTCCACCTTGACAATCTCCTCGTCGGTGAGCTTGGCGAAGTGCGAGAAGTCGAAACGCAGACGCTCGGAGGTGACCAACGAGCCTTTCTGCTCCACATGCGTGCCGAGGACGTGGCGAAGGGCGTGGTCCAACAGGTGCGTGGCCGAATGGTTGTTGGCCGTGCGCTGCCGTTTGTCGGCATCCACCTTGGCGGTGAACATTGCCGACGGGTCGGAGGGCAGCTTGTTGGCGAAGTGGATGGTGAGGTTGTTCTCCTTGGTGGTGTTGTAGATGGCCACCGACTCGGCACCGCTCTCCAATGTGCCGGTGTCGCCCACCTGTCCGCCAGACTCAGCGTAGAAGGGGGTCTGATCGAGCACGATTTGGAAAAAAGTCTTGTTTTTGGCGGTGACGCTGCGGTATTTCACAATGCGGCTTTCGCATTGAAGCTCGTGGTAGCCCACAAAGCGGGTGGGGGAGTCTTGGGCGATGAGTTCCACCCAGTCATCGGCGTTGACGGCGGCATCCTTGCGGGAACGCTCCTTCTGCTGCTGCAGCCCGCGTTGGAATCCCTCCATATCGATGGTGAGGTTCTTCTCGGAGGCGATGAGCTGTGTCAGGTCAATGGGAAATCCGTAGGTGTCGAACAACTCGAAAGCGAAGTCGCCGTCCACGACGCTGCCCTGCAGTTTGGCACAATAGTTTTCAAACTTGGTGATGCCGGAGTCGAGAGTCTTGAGGAAGGAGGCCTCCTCTTCGCGGACCACTTTTTCGACAAGGGTCTGCTGGGCCTTGAGTTCCGGGAATTGGTGCCCCATCTGTGCCACGAGGTCGGGGACGAGGGTGGCGATGAAGGGTTCCTTGAATCCTAAGAAGGTGAATCCGTAGCGCACGGCGCGGCGCAGGATGCGGCGGATGACATAGCCGGCTCCCGTGTTGGAGGGCAGCTGGCCGTCGGCGATGGCGAAGGTGACGGCGCGCAGGTGGTCGGCCACCACGCGCAGGGCCACGTCACTGTCGCGATGGGCTCCGTAGGAAATGCCCGACTTGTCGGCAATCCTTTTGATGATGGGCTGGAAAACATCGGTGTCGTAATTCGACTTCTTGTTCTGCACGGCCATGCATAGACGCTCGAACCCCATGCCCGTATCGACGTGCTTGTTGGCCAAGGGTTTCAGCTCGCCCGAAGCGATGCGGTTGAACTGCATGAAGACAAGGTTCCAAATCTCAATGACGAGGGGGTTGTCCTTGTTGACAAGCTCACGGCCGGGAGTCTGTTGGCGCTCGGCGTCATCGCGCAGGTCGATGTGGATTTCGGAGCAGGGCCCGCAGGGACCGGTGTCGCCCATCTCCCAGAAGTTGTCTTTCTTGTTGCCCTTGAGAATTCGGTCTTCGGGCAGGTATGCCTTCCAGAAATCGTATGCCTCCTGGTCGAAGGCGGTGCCGTCCTTTTCGTCACCTTGGAACACGGTGGCGTAGAGACGCTCCTTGTCGAGCTTCATCACCTCGGTGAGAAACTCCCAGGCGTAGGCGATGGCCTCTTTTTTGAAGTAGTCGCCGAACGACCAGTTGCCCAGCATCTCGAACATGGTGTGGTGATAGGTGTCACGGCCCACCTCTTCGAGGTCGTTGTGCTTGCCGGAGACGCGGAGGCACTTTTGGGAGTCAGCCACACGCGGATGTTCGGCCTTGCTGTTGCCAAGGAAAATGTCTTTGAATTGGTTCATGCCCGCATTGGTGAACATCAAAGTGGGGTCGTTCTTGATCACCATGGGAGCGGAGGGAACGATGTGGTGCGTCTTGGATTCGAAAAAGCGCAGGAAAGCGTCACGTATTTCTGCTGAAGTCATAGTCTTGAAAAATTAAGGCGGCAAAAATACGAAAATTAGCGATTAGCTGTCCATCCGTGTCAACCTTTGTTGACCTCCTTGTATTTGATGGCGAGGATGTCCTGTTCCAGGGCTGTTTTATCGATGATTTTCTTGAGCATAATATCCAGCTCGCCACCCTCTTTGTAGTTGGTGGGTGCGATGTAGTCGGCACGGTTCTGTCGGATGAGGTCGAGGCAGATGTCTTTGGATGACTTGGGGCGGTGCGGGGTGGCCACCGAGTCGGGGTTATAGACCGCAATGGTGGTGCCGCCGTAGAGATTGACCATCTTCATGGCGGGCACGTCGGTCTCCCCGTCGCCGATGTAGATGAGGTTGGAGAAGGGCACGGCGCGGTCGTCCTCCGCCATCGACTTGTTGATGGAGGTGTTGTCGTAGGAGTTGTAGATGCCCTTGTTGATGCGGAAGAGGAATTGCGTCTTGTTGGTGTAGTTGACGGCAAGGGCGGGCCAGCAGGCGTTGCCGCTTTCGTCGTATTGGAAGCCGGACGCGAAGATGGTGCGGAAATGCTTGGCAATGGACGAACCCTTCACAAACTCGCGAAGACCCGAGGAGATGATGAAGTGCTCCAGATGGATGCGTTGTTTGGCCGCATATTGGTTGATGCGTTCAAAGTAACTCTCCACCCCCTCGAAAAAGGTGATGCGGGCGCCATACTGCATGAAGGTCTCCTCACGCAGAGAGAGATTCTTCTCGCGTGCCTTGATGAGCATAAGGTGCATGTAGGCAAGCACTTCGTCCATGTCGTGTTTCTTGGCGAGGGCGTTGGCCTCCTCCCAAAAGTCGCCCTTGTCCATGTGGAGGTCGGGGATGAAATTGTGCTCCTGCATGTTGCCGGGCGCAAGGGTGCCATCAAAGTCGTAGGCGATGGCCATGTTTCTGTTTTCTACCATAAATATATTATAAATTGGGGCGGGTTGGAAGCCCGCCCCGTAGGTGAATGTTACTTACCACCGAGGACTATTTCACAAGATCCTTGAAGGTGGCAGAGTGACGGTATCTCTTGAATTCTGCATCCCTCTTGGCTTTCTTCTTGAGAGAAGGATCCTTTTGGAGTGCAACGGCGAGGTTGGCATAGACTTCGCTCTCGTCTTTGAGGCGGGCGGCGAGCACGGCCTTCAGGTAGGCGGTCTTGGCGTCCACGTTGGTGATGCAATAGAGCGTGTTATGTGCGGAGGTGTAATCCTTGTTGAGGATTTGCACAAGGGCGGTGTTGTAGTCGCAAGTGCGGTTGCCCATCAGCTGCACAGCCTTGTTGTAGTCGCCGTCGAGAATGCTGTACATGCCCAACACATAGTCTTGGTTGACAGGATCCACGGAAGCATTCTTGGAATTTTCGAACTGGGTGCGGGCCTCGGCGTAATTGCCTTGCAGGAACTGTGCAAGCGCTAAGTTGTTCAGCACAATACCGTTGTTGGGAGTGATGGCGGCAGCCTTGTTGAAGTTGCTGACAGCATCGTCCAGAGCATCCACATTGCTGTTTTCGTAGTATTCGTTCAAGGCCAGCACGCCAAGGTTGTTGTAGGCACGCCAGTCGCCTTCGGTGGCACGGTCGTTGATAAGAGCGTTGTAGATGGCCTTCTGGTCGTCAATGTTGTTGCAAACGGAAGCGGCGTAAAGACGCTCGTTGACGGAGAAATCCTTCGGAGTGGCAAGCACCTTCTGGATGAGCTCGGCATCGGTGTAATTCTCATGCTTTTTGCAGATGAGCTGCATCTCGGCACGACGCAACGGCGGCAGGATGGCATCCGCGATTTCAGGGTAGATGTCCGTCATCTCGCGAATCTTCTGCTCACGCATGTCGTTGTTGGCCTGCGATTTCACCACGTTGAGGATTTGGTTCTTCTGCGCCATGTTCGACTTCTCGATGGCCAACTCGAAGCCGTCCCAGTCCTCGCCCTTGGCATTGTTGATGTATTCGAAAGAAGGCATGCGAAGGTCTTTCAACTTGATGTTGTTCTTCTTGGCATAATCTTTCAGATATTTGTTGTACTGTTCCTGGAACCATTTCTTGCCTTGCTCGAAACGGCGTTCGGAGAGACCTTGGTTGTTGCTCTCCTCGCCTTCGGGAGAGGCCCACCCGGAGATGACCACGCGGTCGATGAGGTTGCCTTCGTTGAGGAAGTTGATGAAAGCTTTGACGGAATCCTTGGCGGCCTTCGACTTGTTGTTGGGGTTGTTCCAGTTCATGTTGGAACTGTTGAGGTCGAAGTAGATGATAGCCGTCTTGCCCGTGTATTCCGGGGTGAAGCGGTGCGGGGCCTGGATGAAGTTGCCTCCGGTGCTGGCATCCTGCGAAATGATGGGCTGCAGCCCGATGCGGGATGCGGTGTTGGAAATGCCCTCGCCGAGGTTCTTCTCAGGCTTCAGGTCGGCGGATTTTTTCTTCATATTGGCTACTCCGTTGACCACAATCTCGGCGGTCTCCATGGATTCGTCAAACTTGAAGGTGCCGCTCTTGGAGAAAGTGCCGCCCGTCTTGTATTTGATGGGGGTGCCTTCGCCCTTGGCCTTCTCACCCTTGAGTGTGATGGTGGTGAAGGGCTGCAGGTTGACACCGTCCACCTTAAGGGACGGGGAAAGCACCATCTGGGCTTTCTTCTTCATGTATTTCGGAGGGATGGTGCCCTTGATGGTGTAGGCCACCTCGCCGCCCTTGTTTTCCAAGTCCGGATTGTCAAGCGTGATGCTGACCTCGGGATATTTGGATACCATTTTTCCTAAGCCGCAGCTGGACATCAGTGCTGCAACGAGGATTGTCAGTCCTAAAACATAGATTCTTTTCATTGTCTGGTAATGTATTTTGTTGATTTTTAATTATTTATTTATCGTTGAAAAAACGCACAAATATACACAATATTTTGAATGCTTTATATCCAAAATATGGGAAATTTGTTATCCGACCATCAAATATAAATCCGGATACTGGTGTTTCGACTCCTTCTTGTGGCGAGTGAGGGCGAAGGCGAGGGTCAAGGTGCCGATACGTCCGATGTACATGTCGAAGATGAGGACGGTTTTGGCCAAGGTGTTCCATTCGGCGCAGATGCCCGTGGAGAGACCGCAGGTGGCAAACGCCGAGGTGGTCTCGAAAATGGCGTCCTTGAGCGAAGCCGCAGGCTCCACCAGGGTCAACATAAAGACTGAAAAAAGAATGAACGAGAAGGTCATCGTGACAATTGAACTGGCACGGTCAACCAATTCGTAAGAGATGGTTTTATGTTGAAACTCGATGTGTTTCTTGCCTTGGATGGTGGCCCACACCGACTTGATGAGCACGAAGAATGTGGTGGTCTTGATGCCGCCGCCTGTGGAGCTCGGTGAACCGCCGATGAACATCAGGACGATAATCATAATCACGGAAGGTAATGCCATTGAGTTGATATCCAGAATCATAAAGCCGGATGTGCGGCATGTGGCAATTTCAAAAAAGGCAGTGAACATCTTGTCAAACAGACTCCCTTGGCCCGCAAGGGCATGGTTGCGCTCGATCAGGAAAAAGAGGACGGTGCAAACAAAGATCAGCCCTAATGTCGTGATGAGTATGATTTTGGTCTGGGGCATCAAACTCTTCCACGGATATTTCTTGCGCTCCCGGATGTAACGCGGGCTGAAGAAGTCCCGGATGGTGAGGAAACCGATGCCGCCTAAAAAGACCAGGATCATGATGATGACCTGCGGGAAATAACTATGGGCACTGCCAAGTTCCAACAAACTCTTGTCTATCAATACAAAACCGCCGTTGTTAAAGGCGGAGACAGTGTAGAAGAGCGAAAAGAAGAGGTTTTCGCTGGAAGAGGTGAAGAACCCTGTGTTTTTCCAATAGGTATAGAGCAGAATAACACCTACAGCCTCAATGATAAAGGTGGTGATGACAATGCTGCGCAACAGGGAGAAGGAGTCGGAGAGCTTTGTGGCCATCATGTCGCGCACCATGTATTGGTAGCGCAGTCCTACGGAGGAGCGCGCGAGGAAAGTCGTGAAAAAGGTTGCAAAGGAGAGGATGCTCATACCACCCAACTGGATGAGAATCATGATGACAATCTGCCCTTTTATGGTGAAACACCCCGAGGTGCTCACCACGGAAAGCCCTGTGATGCAGCTGGCACTCGTGGCGGTGAACAAGGCGTCGATGAAGGAGATGCCGTCGTAGGTCATGCGCGGCATCATCAACAGAATGGTGCCGAAAGTGATAAGAATCAAAAAGGAAAACACCATCAAAATCGGCGGGCTGAGGTTGTATTTGCCAATCGTGCTGCTCATCTTCGCCATCTCGATGAGCACCATCACCAAGAAATAAACCTGGACAAAAAGAATATAGTAGTTTTCGAAATTCTCAGTGGAGAAAAAGCGGAAATGGAAGATGGCGACAGACAGAAACTGTGTGATTAATATACATATAATAAGAAACTCAAACCACGACCGCTTGATGAATTCCTTGCGGTGCAGCGAGTAAAAGAGCAGTATGAAATATTTCAGGATATAGAAAAGCAAACTGCCATAGATGATCCAACGGATGAGATTTTTGATGGGCAGGGAAATATAGAGCCCGTGGTAGCAAATGATGCAGACGATAGTGATCAGGGAAACAAGCACGCTGAATATCTGCAGAATGCGTTGCACCCACCCTTTGTATTGGGCAATGTGCAGACGGCGTTTGCTTTCATATACTTTATGGGAGTGGCGAAGCCCGAACATCAGAGATTGATCTTGATGAAACTGTCAATATCGTGTTCCTTGCCGAAAAGGACGAACACGTCGCCATCCTCGATTTCGGTCTTGTTGTCAGGCACACCGAGGATGTGCTGATTGGTGCCGAGTTTGTCGTTGACGACCTCTTCGAAATTGCGGCGGATGGTAATCAGGCTGAGCTTGTGGTTGTCGCGGAAGTTGATGTCGCCGAGGGTGAGTCCTATGAGGCTGTTGGGGGCGATGACCTCCGCAATCTTGTAGTCGTCAGCGAGTTGGAGATAGGAGATCATGTTGGGGTTGGAGAGGCGTTCGGCGAGGATGGCGCCGACCTCGTCCTCCGGGGAGAGGAACTCCGTGATGCCCATCTTCTCGAGGATGGTGCGTTGGCTTTTGCCCATGACGCGGCAGATGATGCGGTTGACCCCAAGGTCGAGCAGGTTGGCCGTGCAGAGAAGTCTTCCCACAAAGTCGTTGCCGATGGCCACGATGACGGCGTCAAAATCCTGGATGTTCTCGTTCTGAAGCGCGCGCTTGCTGGTGGCGTCGGCGCAGACGGCGTATGCCACCTCTTCCGAGATGTCTTGTACCACACTGATGTTGGAATCCACCACGAGGACTTCGAAGCCCTTTTCGGAAAGGGCGCGACTGATGGCCTGGCCGAAGTGGCCGGCCCCGATAACCGCAAATTTCTCTTGTGCCATATTGCAAAAAATTTCGGCAAAAATACAAAAAAAACTTTCAAATAAAATGTGTATGTTTGCACCTCCAATAAAACAATGCTATGATACCACGTTATTCCCGCCCGGAGATGAGCGCCGTTTGGACCGAAGAGAACAAGTTCGGTGCCTATTTGAAAGTCGAAATTGAAGCCGCCGCCGCATGGAGCGAGCTGGGGGTGATTCCCGCCGAAGATGTCCGCAAGCTGCGTGAAAAGGCCACCTTCAAGGTGGAGCGTATCTATGAAATCGAGCAGCAAACCCGTCACGACATTGTGGCCTTCACCCGCGCCGTCAGCGAATCACTGGGCGACGAGCGCAAATGGGTCCACTACGGCCTGACCTCCACCGACGTGGTGGACACCGCCAACGGCTATCTGCTGAAACAGGCCGATGCCATTCTCCGGCAAGACCTCTTGCATTTCATGGAAATATTGAAAAAAAGGGCATACGAGTTCCAAAACACCCCTTGCATCGGACGCACGCACGGCGTACATGCCGACATCACCGCGCTCGGACTCAAATGGGCCTTGTGGTACGAGGAGATGAAACGCAACCTCACCCGCTTCGACATGGCCGCTGCCGATGTTGAGTGCGGCAAAATCAGCGGTGCCGTCGGCAACTTCGCCAACACCCCGCCTTTTGTGCAGGACTACGTTTGCGAGAAACTGGGCATCCACTCTGCCAACATCTCCACCCAGGTGCTGCAGCGCGACCGCCACGCCCACTACATGGGCACCCTCGCCCTCATCGGCTCCACCATGGAGCAGATGGCCATGGAAGTGCGCCATTGGCAACGCACGGAACTCCGTGAGGCCGAAGAGGCTTTCGGCAAGGGCCAGAAGGGATCCTCCGCTATGCCCCACAAACGCAACCCTATCGGCAGCGAGAACATCTGCGGCTGTGCGCGCATCCTCCGGGGATACATGCTTTCCGCTTACGAGGATATCCCCCTTTGGCACGAACGCGATATCTCCCACTCCTCCGCCGAGCGCATCATGCTCCCCGATGCCACCATCCTCCTCGACTATATGCTCAATCGCTTTGGACGCATCCTCGAGAATTTGGTCGTTTTCCCAGACAATATGCTCCAGCATATCTACATGACTCACAAGGTGATCTTTGCGCAACGTGTCATGACAGCCCTCATCAACAAGGGCTTCGCCCGCGAGGCCGCCTACGACCTCGTGCAACCCATCGCCATGAAAGCGTGGTTCGACGGTGAAGACTATCAGGAACTCCTGCTGCAAAATGAGACCATTCGCGCTAATTTCACCCCCGAAGAGCTGGCCCAATGCTTTACACTCGAATACTACATGAAAGAGGTACCGACGATTTTTGAGAGGGTTTTTGGGGAGAAAAGTGAGAATTAAACTGCTAAATTATTAAATCATTAAATATTAAGAGATTATGTGGTTGAGGGTTGGGGTGAGTAACTAAGAAATTAAGAAACTAAGTAATTAAGTAATTAAGATATGAATAGTGGTTTGAATATCCTTGGCAACCAGAATTCGTTGTTCAATCAGTTTATCTCCGAGATTCGGAACAGCGATGTACAAAGCGACAGTTTGCGTTTCCGTCGTAATTTGGAGCGCATTGGCGAGATTTTCGCCTACGAAATCAGCAAGACATTGCCCTATGAGGAGCGCGAAATCGTGACCCCGTTAGGCATAGCCAATATAGCATTGCTGCAGGACTATCCTGTGCTGGCTACCATCCTGCGCGCAGGCCTCCCCATGCACCAGGGTATGCTCAACTATTTCGACAGAAGCCAAAACGCCTTCATCACGGCTTTCCGGAAATATGAGAAGGACGGCACCTTCGAGATAGAGGTGGACTACCTCTCCTCGCCCACCATTGATGACAAGACGCTGATCCTGGCCGACCCGATGCTGGCTACCGGTCAATCCATGGTGCTCGCATACGAGGAGATGCTCACCAAGGGCGACCCTGTACACACCCATCTTGTCAGCATCATCGCCTCTCGCCAGGGCTTGGACTACTTGCAGTCACACGTTTCTCCCACCAACACCACCATCTGGGTTGGCGCCGTGGACGAGGAACTGACCGCCCACTCCTATATCGTGCCCGGTCTCGGTGACGCCGGCGACCTGGCCTATGGCATCAAGGAATAACTCTATAACGTGACGACTTCATCCACGCGCCGGTCGTGCGGTTCCGTGGGAATGGACTCCAAAAATTGAAAATCAAAGCATATCCCGATGGTCTTCACCTCGGGATATTTTGCAAGAAAACGGTCGTAATAGCCACGTCCGCGCCCTAAGCGATGCCCGTCGCGGTCGAAGGCCATGCCCGGCACTACAATGAGATCCAAAGATCCTACATATGGCTTGTTCTTTGGCTCAAGAATATGAAAATCACCTTCTTGCATTTCGCTTTCGTCGGTCGCCTCCACAGGAATGATGTCATCGCCTGCCACGGTTGGCAAAATGATTCGTTTGCTTTTTTTCCAGGTGTCGATAAAGTCCATGGTTTGAACCTCGTCGGGCAACGAGGCATAGAGCATCACCCGTTCCGCCGCAACGAACGCGGGGTGTGCGGCCAACTTCATCATGATACGCTCCGATTGCGCCTTGAGTTCCTCCGGCGTGTGCTCTTTCTTTCGTCTCCGAATCTCCTGTCGTAAACTTTTCTTGTCCATTACGGCAATTATTTAGGGCTAAAATGTCACTTCTTATTATTCAAAACAGGGAAAAAAGAATGCTTTAGTTGAAAAGCAAAAGTTTTTCATCTTTCACTGCGCAAAAGTACACAAAAAATGCTAAAAATCAAAATGTGGAAACCTTTTTTCGACAGACAGAACCAACTGTTTTTTTGCTATCTTTGCGCGCTTTTTTACAAAACACTTTTTTATGAAAAATTCCTTTAAGAAAATAATTCTTTTATTCTTCGTTTTCCTCGTTTTCACTATGATGACCGGTCAGGCGCAAGGCATTCGTTTCACCTTGTTGGAATCGACCTCTGACGGTGCTGTGGTGCGCGTGGAGTATCCAGACTACAAATCCACGCCTGTGGATGTGAATGGCGTCACAATGCAGAAGTTGTCCATGCCGCAGGCCTACCCTGTGCTGGAGACCGGGGCGCCGGAATTGCTGCAGACCGCCGTTTCGCTCATTGTGCCCGACGGCAGCAACCCCACGGTGGAGGTTCTGGAGTCCGACTATACTTTAGTGCGTAATTTTGAACTGGTCCCGTCCAAAGGCCGCATCTATCGTAATGTGGACCCCGCCACTGTGAGTTATGTGAAGGGTGCCTCCTATTTCGAGAATAGATTTCTGAACGACAATACGGTCCATGTGGGCGAGACCTACCGTCTGCGCGACTATAGCGGCGTGGCCCTGCATCTCTACCCCTTCGCCTACAATCCTGTCACCAAACAACTGAAAGCCTATAGCAGCATGACCGTGCGCGTCCGCTTCAACAGCCGCACGGGCATTCGCCGCCTTGACCGCGTGGCCAAGGGTTTCAACGACATTTATGCCAACCACTTCCTGAACTACAGCGCCGCCAAGTCCACCCCTTTGGAAGAGTACGGCGACATGCTCATTCTCGCCCCCGATAACTTCTGTGAGGCCATGGAACCGTACGCCGCATGGAAAATTCGTAACGGCTATGCCGCTGAAATCGTACCTCTCTCTGTGGCTGGCAGCACCAGCTCTGCCATCAAGAACTACATCCTGAACTACTACAACAGTCACAACCTCGCCTATGTGGTTATGGTGGGCGATAACCAGCAGTTCCCTACCATCAGTGCGGGTGGCAACATCAGCGACAACTACTACGGCGAACTCGTGGGCGGTGACCGCTACCCCGATGTCATCATCGGCAAGATCTCCGCTGAAAACATTAACCAAGTGAGCACTCAGGTCAACAAGTTCATCCAATACGAAAGAGAGCCGCAAGAAAACACCCATTTTCCCGTGTTCATGGGCATTGCCTCTGAACAAGGACCGGGTGACAACAACGAATATGACTACGACCATATCCGCAATATCGACAATATCTTGATGAACTACACCTATACCTCCGGTTACGAGATGTTCGAAGGAAGCCAAGGTGGACTCGACGCTTCTGGCAACCCTTCCGCCGCGATGGTGGCACAAGCCCTGAACAGCGGTGTGGGTATCATCAATTATTGCGGCCACGGCTCCGAAACCTCATGGGTGTCCTCCAACTTCAGCGTCAGCAATGTCAATAGCCTGACCAACTATCACAAGCTGCCGTTCATCATCTCCGTGGCCTGTGTGAACGGCGCCTACAACGGTCGTACCTGCTTTGCGGAGGCATGGCTGCGTGCCGAGAAGAACGGGCAGCCCACCGGTGCCGTGGGTGCGCTGATGTCCACCATCAATCAGCCTTGGGATCCACCGATGTGCGCCCAAGACCGCATGATAGAACTGCTTACCGGAGCCCAAAACGCGGTACAACGCCATACCTTCGGCAGTATCACTTTCAATGGCCTCATCCACATGCTGGATGTCTATAATGACTATGAGGTTTCACGCACATGGATCCTCTTCGGGGACCCCGCCCTGCAAGTGCGCACTGCCGTGCCCCAGGACCTCATTGTTGATCACCCTGTCTCTTTGCCCCTCGGCATCACAGAGGTGACGTTCACATCCGCCGTCTCCGGCACACGAGTCATCCTCACTTGTCATGACCAGATTATCGCACAAGGCAACATCGCAGGCAGCACACTCAATTTGGAAATTCCGACCTCCTTGACTGTCGGAGATACTGTTCAGGTGTTGGGCACTGCCTTCAACTGCATGACCTACGAGGGCAGTTTCCAAATTGTTCCCAACGATGGACCTTTCCTGATATGCCAGAACTTTGTTGTCAACGATGACAAAAACCACGACGGGTTGGCCGACTACGGTGAGACCGTGACACTTGATGCCGTCATAAAGAATATTGGCTCCCAGACCGCCAACAACGGCACGATGCAGATATCTTCCGATGACCCCTACCTCACGATTCTTACCAATAACTTGAACATCCCCACCATGACGGCGGAGTCCATGCAGACTTTCAACGGTGCATTCCAACTCAGGGTGTCAGATGACGCTCCGGCTTTCCATGACGCCAATATCCGGATATCCATCACAGTCAATGGGGAAGCCCACATGTTCAACCGCATCTTGAAATTGCATGCGCCAATGTTCAAGACGGGTGATGTCGTTGTGGATGATGCCCAAACCGGCAATGGCGATAGTCGCCTCGACCTCGGTGAAACAGCCCGCCTTAGAATTCCCATTGTCAATGTTGGCAACGGAAAATCCCATCTGGGCAACATCACTGCCACAAGTCCAGATGGTAACCTAATCATCAATCGTGGTGTTTACGACCTGCCTGGAACGGTGGTCAATGGCAGCCAAATGTTGGTGATTGATGTGAAATCCAATTCAGAGCAACCCTCTTCTGCCACCTTGCGTCTTACGGTGTTGACCAGCGACGGTTTCCGTCAAGTTTTGGAAGTTCCCGTGAAAATCGGTTCCGTCATCGAAGATTTCGAGACGGGCGACTTCACGGCTTTCAGCTGGTCGAACAACAGCTCGCATCCGTGGATCATCACCACGCAGTCCCCATACGAGGGTACTTACGCTGCCCGCTCTGCCCAAATCGGGAATAGCGCCAGCAGTACCTTGTCTGTCACCCGCACGCATGAAAGTGCCGATACCCTCTCTTTCTACTTCAGAGTCTCCTCCGAGCAAGATTACGACTTCTTGAAATTCTCCATTGACAACCAGGTCAAGGAGAGTTGGAGCGGGGAGATTGGCTGGACCCGGTACAGCATTGTCGTGCCTGCTGGCTCCCACACCTACAAGTGGCAGTATGTGAAAGACCAATATGTAAATTCCGGTAGCGACATGGCCGCTATCGATGCTATCAACTTCCCCTGCCTCGGCAAGACCTCCACGAGTGTCGAGGAGCATGTCGCGACCGATATTGCAGTTGTCCCCAACCCCACCACGGGTTTTGTGACGTTGCAGCTGCCCGCCGACCTCGTTGAATCCAATCTCCAGTGCCAAATCTTCGATCTGACGGGACGGCTTCTGATGCAACAGGAGATTTACACCGACAGATCCACCGTCTCCTTGGAGGGTCTGACCGCCGGCATGTATCTCTTGAAAATTTTGGATACATACAATAAAAACGTTTTAGAGACGATTAAGGTTATCAAAAAATAGAAAATGACAGATAAGAGACCTCTGATATTGGTGGTAAACGATGATGGCTATGAGGCGAAAGGTCTTGATGCCATGGTGGAGATTGCCTCTTCTTTCGGCGAGACATACGTGGTGGCTCCAGACCGCGCCCAGTCGGGCAAGGCGCATGCCATCACAATGAACGAACCTCTGCGGCTCAACCTTTACAAGACTGTGAATGGTGTTCAGTATTGGCGCACCAACGGAACCCCCACCGATTGTATGAAACTTGGACAAAAGGTGTTGCTGAAGGACCGCCAGGTGGACCTTGTGCTCTCGGGCATCAACCACGGTTCCAACTCATCCGTCAGCCTCATCTATTCCGGCACCATGGCCGCGGCTGTGGAAGCATGCTTCGACAACATCCCCGCCGTGGGCCTCTCCCTGCTTGATTATTCGCCGGCCGCCGACTTTACCGCCGCCGTGCATTATGGCAAGCTGATTGTCGGTCAGGTGCTCGAAAAGGGCATCCCTCCATATACCTGCCTGAATGTCAACTTCCCCAAGGCCTCCATTGAGGAGATTAAGGGCATTAAAATCACGCGGCAGACCAAGGGCTATTGGCACGAGGAACTGGAGCCACGCACCGACCCATACGGCGGCACCTACTACTGGCTCGCCGGTTATTTGGTGAATACCGACGAGGGCGAGGATACCTGCGAGTGGGCCTTGCGACACAACTATATTTCCGTGCAGCCCGTTCATCCCGACATGACGGCTTACCATGCTATGAATGATATTAAATATTTAGAAGATGAATTTGAAAGATAAATTACGCAGCGACTCTTTTGGCTTGGGTGTCTTTCTCGGCCTTGTAATTCCCATCGTGTTGTTTGCCATCATGTTTGGCGTGCTCTTGATAATGGTACACATGCGTCCCGACATGCTGTTGCGCAGCCCCGACCTCTACAAGAACGTGGTGCCCAAACTCATCCTCATCGCCATGTTGCCCTCCATCTTCATAATGCGGCACTATTTGCTGAACCTGAAATACGACAAGACAGGGCGCGGCATTCTCACCGCCACGCTTATCCTTGCTGTGGCGTTTGTGGTGACGCAGTTTGCGTTGTAACACCACGTTTGGGGAATGTAAAAAACAATGTAGGGACGCCACACCGTGGCGTCCCTACGTTATGTTATTGTATTATGGGGTTGGTTATCTGTTGAAAAACTGTCTTACCCGATTGAAGACACTGCGGTCGTTTTTGCCCGGCTTGGGCGTGAAATTCTCGTGGGAACTCAATTTTTCCATAATTTCCTTCTCCTCCTTGGTAAGTGCCTTCGGCGTCCAGACGTTGACGTTGACGATGAGGTCGCCGATGTTGCGCGATTGGAGCTGAGGCAGGCCTTTGCCCTGAAGGCGCAGAATCTGCCCGCTCTGGGTACCTGCCGCGATCTTGATCTTGGCTTTGCCGCCGAGGGTCGGGATTTCGACCGAGGTGCCGAGGGCTGCCTGCGGAAAGCTGATGTAGTAGTTGAGGTACAAGTTGTTGCCATCTCGCTCGAAGATGTCGTGATCGGCCACCTCGATAACAACGAAAAGGTCGCCGTTGACACCGCCGTTCTGGGCGGCGTGGCCTTTTCCGCGCATGGTGAGCTGCATGTCGTTGTCAACACCCGCAGGGATGGAGATGGTAATCACCTCCTCACCTTGCACGATGCCGTTGCCGTGACAGGTGGGACAGGGATCCTTGATGATTTCGCCGCTTCCGCCACAGCGGGAACAGACGCTTACCTGCTGCATGATGCCGAACATGCTGCGCTGTTGGCGCACCTCTTGGCCGGAGCCGTGGCATGTGGGACAGGTCTCCTTGCTGTGCTCGTCTTTGGCACCCGTGCCATGACAATGCTCGCAAGGCACATATTTGTTGATTTTGACTTTCTTCTCGGTGCCGGCAGCCACCTCTTCCAAGGTGAGCTTCACCTTGATGCGGATGTTGCCGCCTCGGCGCACGGCCCGCTGGCCACCGCCCATGCCACCCCCGCCGAAAAGGTCGCCGAAGTTGAAGCCGAAGCCGCCACTCCCGCCGAACACGTCGGAAAAATGGCTGATGATATCGTTGATGTTGAATCCGGAAAAATCGGATGCGCTGCCGCCCATGCCGGCATGGCCGAACTGGTCGTAACGCGACTTTTTGTCAGGATTGCTCAACACGTCGTAGGCCTCCGCAGCCTCTTTGAACTTCTCCTCAGCCTCCTTGTCGCCCGGATTCCGGTCAGGATGGTATTGCATGGCCTTCTTGCGATAGGCCTTCTTTATCTCGTCTGCCGAGGCGCTCTTGTCCACACCCAGCACTTCGTAATAGTCTCTCTTTTCTGCCATAATCTTGCGATTTTGAAAGGATGTGAACGATTATTGGCCGACCACCACCTTGGCGTAGCGTATCACCTTGTCCTTTAACTTGTAACCCTTCTCGGTGACATCGATGACCTTGCCCTTTTCTTCCTCTTTGTCGGTAGGGAAGTGGGTTACGGCCTCGTGGAAGTCGGTGTCAAAAACCTCGCCGACAGCCTTGATCTCTTCTACGTCAAAACGTTTGAGAAGCTGCGACAACTTGTTGTATATCAATGTAAAACCATCTTTTATGGCTTGAATGTCTTCCACCTTCTCATTGGCGGCAATGGCCCGCTCAAAGTCGTCAAGAACAGGCAGCAGGCTTACAATGACCTTTTCGGAGGCCGTGGAAAGGAGGTCGAGTTTTTCCTTGTTGACACGCTTTTTGTAATTGTCGAATTCAGAGAAGAGGCGCAGAAAACGGTCGTTCAACTCCGCCTTCTCTGTCTTGGCCTCTTCCAACTGTTTTTCCAACTCTTCGATACGTGCTTTCTCCTTGTGATTTTTCCTTGAAAAGATGCTTTTCTTGGCATTGTTGTCCACGTTGACGGATTCGGTGGCGACATCTGCCATATTGTCAGTTTCCGGAGTATCCTCGGTTATGGGCGCTTGCGGCTCCTGATTCTCAATGTTCGGGTCAATATCCTTTTCGTTTTCCATAATATGTTTATTTTTAATTATTTACAATCCACAATACATTTGCGGGTGTACAGGCAAGCACACTCGCGTGGAGATAGAAGCAAATAATTTGCCAAACTTTAGAACTTTCTCTTTTTTTATTTGGGCGTGCCGGCGCGGCGGCGGGAAACCACGCATGGTTGTAGAGACGCAATATTATTACGTCTCTACAACAAACGCGCATGCCATCAAATGCCGCCGCGCCGTCGGGCTTTCCACTGCAATAATTTTGGTTTAAAACC
>CAMVIT010000039.1:0-26272 GCA_947167635.1 uncultured Bacteroidales bacterium
ATCGTGCTCTACGATGTGCAGTCACGAGGCAACACCAACTACCTGCACTTAGCCAAGGAGTTTCTCCTCAAGAACGGCTACACCATTTAAATCCAAATAGTTATGACAAAGAACGACAAACCTCTCGGACGCGGTCTCGGCGCCTTGCTCGGTGGTGGGGACATCCCGACCGGCAACGGCGCCCACTATGTCGTGGGCAACAACAGCTTCATACGCCTTGAATCCATCGAGGTCAATCCCTACCAACCCCGCACACAATTCAACGAGGAGGAGTTGCAGGAACTGGCCCGGTCCATCAAGACATACGGGCTCATCCAACCTGTGACAGTGCGTCCTGTCGAGAACGGAAAATACCAGCTCATCTCCGGCGAAAGACGCTTCCGCGCCGCCAAACTCGCCGGACTGACCGAAATCCCCGCCTTCGTGCGCACCGTCGATGACGTGCAGTCCGTACAGATGGCCCTCGTGGAGAACATCCAGCGCTCCGACCTCAACGCCATCGAAATCGCCCTCTGCTACCAACTCCTCATTGAAGAGTGCCACCTCAACAAGGAAGAGCTCGCCGACCAGCTCGGCAAAGACCGCAGCACCGTCTCCAACTACCTGCGTCTGCTCAAGCTCTCTTCCGAGACCCAGATTGCCGTGCGCGACAAGAAAATCTCCATGGGCCATGCACGCGCCCTCGTCGTGGTGGAAGACCCTGACGTCCAAACAAAGATTGTCCGGCAAATCATCAACGATGGATTATCCGTCCGACAAACCGAAACCTTGGTGAAAAAGCTCACCTCCGATGTGAAATCATCCAAAACCAAGGTCAAGATCACCCTCGCCGACGATGTCCGAACCTTCCAATCGGCTTTTTCCAAGAAATTGCAAACCAAAGTCAACATCAAAAAGGACATCACCGGTAAAGGAACCATGACCATTCCTTTCGAGTCGGACGACGACCTCCGCAGAATTATGAATCTCTTGCAATAAAAGTATATATACTTCGTTATTATTGTTGCTTTTAGCTAAGAGATGAGATACGGACGACCATTTTTATTCCTGTTTTTGTTCACAATCGTTTTGGGGTTTGCCACGCAAGCCCAGAATGATTCGTTGCCCATAAGTGCACCGTCCGTGAGCCGCACCGACTCCGTCAAGGTTTCAAACCACAACCCGACCACGGCCATCCTGCTCTCCATCATCCCTGGCGGCGGACAGATTTACAACCATAAAGCTTGGAAAATCCCCATCATCTACGGACTCATGGGCACATCCGGCTATTTCATCTACTATTTTGGCCACCGAATGGTCATGGCCCGCAATGAATTCATCAACCGGCGGGACGGCAACATCGACCAGTTAAACCCGTTTTTCAAAGACGACCCCGATGAAAACCTTATTCCTTTGAAAAACACATACTTACGAAATATGGAGTTGGCTATTGGCGCCACCGTCATCTTATATGCGCTCAACTTTATAGATGCCATGGTCGATGCCCATCTCTACTATTTTGATGTCTCGGATGATTTGTCGCTGCTATGGAGCCCCGCCGTGATGCCCACATACGCCAGCGGCAGCCCCGCATTTGGCATCGGGCTTCAACTACGTTGGTAACTATTGATTATTGTAATGCTATGAAATTCGCGATTTTAGGATACGGAAAAATGGGCAAGATGGTCGAGCAGCTCTTGAAGGACGACCATGAGGAGATTGTGGCCATCATCGACAACGACCAAGATTGGCAGGAGCAATGGGAACCGTTCAAGGGCGCCAACGTGGCCATTGACTTCTCCATGCCCTCCGTGGCTGTGGCCAACATGCTGAAGGCCTTCCAGGCCGGCGTGCCCGTTGTGGTCGGCACCACAGGGTGGCATGAGCAGCTCGGGTATGTAACCGACTGTTGCCGGCAGCTGAACGGCTCGCTTGTCCATGGTTCCAACTTCAGCATCGGGGCCAATCTCTTTATGCGCATCAACAAAATGCTGGCAGCCCTGATGGACCGTCAGCCCCAGTATGCCCCTTCCCTGGAGGAGGTGCACCACATCCACAAAAAAGACGCCCCGAGCGGCACGGCCATCACCTTGGCCAAAGACCTGATTGGCGAGGTGGACCGCATTGACCACTGGGAACTCACCGACACCCCCTTGGAGGACAAAATGGCGCTGCCTGTCACAGCACGCCGTGAAGGCGAGGTCGCCGGCATCCATACCGTCACCTGGCATTCCGATGATGACGACATCCAGATTGTCCATAACGCCCACAACCGAAAGGGCTTCGCACGTGGCGCCATCCGTGCCGCCCGCTGGCTCACCACCCATCCGGGCATACACAATTTCCCGGATATTGTGCTTTCACTTTGAGAATTGAGAATTAAGAATGATTTCAGGCTAACCACAAACAGCAGACAGCCAATAGCCAATAATTTAATAATTTAGTAGTTTAATAGTTTAATAGTTCAGCAGGCAATATGTTTCTTTCCGTTCCCGTTTTAATAGCAATCCTCATCATCGCCTTCCTCGGTTGGCAAATCGGCCTTTGGGGCATTTTCAAGAAGGCTGGAATAGCCCCGTGGAAATCCGTCGTGCCATTTTACAACATCTGGTTGTGGACCCGCGACGTCATCCACAAGAAATGGTGGTGGTTCGTACTTTTCCTGATCCCCTATTTGGGCATCTTCATGTTCTTGTACATGATTTGGGAAACGATACATCATTTCGACAAGCATGGCTATTTGCCGCTGATTCTCGGCACGCTCTTTTTCCCCTTCTTCATGCCATACCTCGGCTTTTCAAAAAGAGAGCAATATGTGGCGGAACTGCCTGAAATCACAAAAAGCAGTACACGTTCATGGATTGACGCTTTGATCTTTGCGGTGGCGGCCGCTTACATCATCCGGGCCTGCTGGTTTGAACTTTACACCATACCCACCTCGTCCATGGAAAGTTCTTTGATGGTGGGCGATTTCCTTTCGGTCAGCAAGCTGGCCTACGGTGTACGCGCACCGCAGACGCCCATTGCCATGCCCTTTGTGCACAACAAGCTGCCATTCACCGACCATGCCAAATCCTACACGGAGATTGTGAAGTTGCCGTACCTGCGATCCATGCCATTGCGTTCCATCAAACATAACGATGTCGTTGTCTTCAACTATCCCGATGGCGACACGGTGGCCTTGGAGCGGCAGGCGGAAAGCTACTATGCCATTGTACGCGAGTTTGAGGCCATGCTCAACCCGAACGCTTCGCAAGCCGACAAGCAGAATGTGTATTACCGCTATGCGCCGGAGGAGATCGCCCGGTTGCAGCAAAAATATGGCGAGGACTACCATCCCGGCAAGGGACGTGATGCCGTATGGAAAGAGTACCACGTCACAGCACGTCCTGTTGACAAGCGCGAGAATTACGTCAAGCGCTGCATTGCCCTGCCCGGCGACCAGCTCACCATTGTGGGCAAACAGGTCCACATCAACGGGAAGCCCGTCATCAACCCCGACCGCATCCAATACTCCTACATGGTCTATCACCCCACGGGCATGCAACTTTCGCTCAAGAAGCGCAAAGAGCTGAACCTCAACGAAGAGGACATACAGCGCGTGGACCAATACACCGCGATTTTTCGTTTGAATGCCGAACAGAAGGCCAAAATCGAGAAGATGGGCTACGTAGTGCAGGTGTTAGAGGACAAGGCCGGCGAATACGACCCCTCGATTTTCCCGCACTCACCGGAATTCACTTGGAACAAAGACAACTTCGGTCCGCTTGTCGTGCCCGCCAAAGGCATGACCGTAGCCCTCAACGCCCAGAACATCGTGCTTTACGAGCAGATCATCCGCCAGTATGAGAACAACAAACTCGACGTGCGCGACGGCAAGGTGCTCATTAACGGCAAAGAGGCCAACAGCTACACTTTCAAGATGGACTACTATTTCATGATGGGTGACAACCGCCACAACTCCGCCGACTCCCGGTTCTGGGGCTTTGTGCCGGAGGACCACATCGTAGGCAAGGCATCCTTCGTCTGGCTCTCCGTCGATAAGTTCAAGACGTGGGGCGACAAAGGAAAAATCCGTTGGAACAGGATGTTCAAAAAAATCAAGATGTAGCCTGGTCGAAGATACTTCTCCGTTGTCCCAGCCACATAATTCCCCCGCGCAGGGTCAGGAACAGCAGGAATGCAATCCATAAGCCATTGTTGCCGAGTGTCTTGTTCAAGGCATAATAGGCAATGAAAAAAACCGCCGTGGCGACAAACATCACATTGCGCATCGCCTTGGAGGCTGTTGCGCCGATGTAGATGCCGTCATAGATGAAGGCCGCGAAACCCGTGAACGGCACCAGCACCGTCCAGACCATGTATTGCATGGCGGTATCAATCACATCCTGCTTGTCGGTCAGGATGCCGAGCAGTCCCCTGCCACACGTCGCATAAAGAATGGTGAAGAGGGTGGCCATGCCGCATCCCCAAAGCATCAACAAGCGAACCACGCGCCGCAAGGAGTGTTCGTCGCGCATGCCCACAAAGCGCCCGACGAGCGACTCACCCGCATAGGCAAATCCATCCATGATGTACGACAACAGCGTGAAGAGCTGCATCAGCAACGTGTTGGCGGCCAACACTTCGTCACCCATTTCCGCAGAGATGTAAGGAATAAAGGTGAACACGGCAATCAGGCAGAGGGTGCGCAGGAAAATGTCGGCATTGATTTTGAAAAAGCGCGCCATCTCATCCCAACGAAGACTTTCGCGGACCCGTATTTCATGACGCATATAACCGTACTGCTTGAGCCAGATGCCGATGGCCATAACGAGCCCCGAGTACTGCGCAATCACCGTGCCCCATGCCACACCGGCAATGCCGTAATGGAACACGAAGACAAAGAGGAGACTCCCCACGATATTGATGATGTTCAGCAGGATGGCAATCCACATGGGTGCTTTGGCGTTTTGCATGCCGATAAACCACCCTTTCAGGGCGTAGAGTCCAAGCGTGGCCGGTGCCGCCCAGATGCGGATGTGGAAATAGATGAGGGTGAGTTCCAATGTTTCGTGACTGGTGCGGAGAAAACGGCGGCACAAGAGATCAATGGGCTGTTGCAGCGCGATGAGCGATACTGCGGCAACAAGGGCAATGGCCGTTCCCCGTACTAAAATGCTGAGACACTCGGCTTGGTTGTCGGCTCCGTATGCCTGGGCCGTCAAGCCGCTGGTCCCCATCCGCAGGAAGCCGAAATTCCAGTAGATGAGGTTGAACACCATGGTTGCCAAGGCGATGGCGGCAATATAGCTCGCGTTTCCGATGTGGCCGACAATGGCGACATCAACCATGCCCAAAAGAGGGACAGTAATATTGGTGACGATGCTGGGGATGGCGAGGCGGAGAATCTGCTTGTTCAAGTCGGAGCGGTTTTAGAGGCCGCAAAAGTACTACATTTTTTCAACGACTTGATACTTTGCCACATTTTTTGTACTTTTGCCACCGCTTTATAATTTTGTCTAAAATGCGCAAAGAAGTTGATTTTTTGGTCGTAGGGTCTGGTGTGGCAGGACTTTGTTTTGCCCTTAAGGCCGCGAATTTCGGGAAGGTCTGTGTGGTCACCAAGTCCAAGATTGACGAGGGTTCCACCCGCTACGCCCAAGGCGGCATCGCCTCTGTGGTCTATCAGCCCGACTCATACGAGAAGCATATTCAGGACACGATGGTGGCCGGAGACGATCTTTCCGACCGCAAAATCGTGGAACTCACCATTCGAGAGTCCACTGAGCGAGTGATGGAACTTGTGGAATGGGGTGTTGACTTTGACAAGAACAAGGACGGCAGCTTTGCCCTCGCCAAGGAGGGCGGCCATTCCGAGTTCCGGGTGTTGCACCACAAGGACATTACCGGCTACGAAATCGAGGAGAAGCTTATCCAGGCCGCCAAGCGGAACAAGAACATCGAGATTCTCGAAAACCGCATCGCATTGGAAATCATCACCCAGCACCATTTGGGCGTGGAGGTGACCCGTCGTTCCACCGACATCACCTGCTACGGAGCCTACGTCTTCAACCCCGAGACCAACCGTGTCTCCACGGTATTGGCGAAGGTGACGATGATGGCCACCGGCGGTGTCGGCATGGTCTATGAGCACACCACCAACCCGCGTGTGGCCACCGGCGACGGCGTGGCCATGGTCTATCGCGCCAAGGGCGCCGTCCGCGGCATGGAATTCGTCCAATTCCACCCCACCTCCCTCTACAATCCCAAGGAGTCGCCCTCCTTCCTGATCACGGAAGCCATGCGTGGTGCCGGTGCCATCCTCAAGGATGCCACCGGCGTGCCCTTTGTCGAGAAATATGACGAACGCGGTTCCCTCGCCCCACGCGACATTGTGGCCCGTGCCATAGATTCCGAAATGAAGCGCCAAGGTGTGGACCACGTCTATCTCGACACCACCCTTATCCCGCAAGAGGAGATTTTCGCGCATTTCCCCAACATCTACGCCAAGTGCCTTAGCATCGGCATCGACGTCACCAAGGAGATGATCCCCGTGGTGCCCGTGGCCCATTACTCTTGTGGCGGCATCCAGACTGACGAATGGGGTGCCACCTCCATACAGAACCTTTATGCATCCGGCGAGTGCGCCTCCACGGGACTGCACGGTGCCAACCGCCTTGCCTCCAACTCCTTGCTCGAAGCCCTCGTCTTCTCCCACCGTGCCTGCATCAAAGCCCTCCAGACGCTGCCCTCCATCTCTTTCTGCAAGGATGTGCCCGACTGGAACAGCGACGGCACCGTGCTCAACGAGGAGATGGTGCTCATCACACAGTCCAAGAAAGAGTTGCAGACCATCATGAGCAGCTATGTCGGCATCGTCCGTTCCAACCTGCGCCTGCAACGCGCCTTCGACCGTCTGGAATTGCTATACCGTGAAACCGAAGACCTGTACAAGAAATCCGTGCTCAACCCTGAGATATGCGAGTTGCGCAACATGATCAATGTCGGCTATCTCATCATCAAGCATGCCATGGAACGCAAAGAGAGTCGCGGGTTGCACTATTCTTTAGATTATCCACCGCACCATAACCAATAATACTACGGCTATGAAAAATTTCGAGATCCACACACTGGGTTGCAAGTTGAACTTCAGCGAGTCGGCGGCCATCGCGGCCCGTTTGGAAGCCAACGGCTGGCATCGGGGCGGCATCCCCGAGATCATCATCCTCAACACCTGTGCCGTCACACAGTCGGCGGAGAAGAAGACCCGCAACATGGCCTCCAAGCTCCACCGCGACAACCCCTTGGCCTCCATCGTGGTTGTGGGCTGCTACAGTGCCCTCAAGCCCGAGCTGCTGGAGCGTTGGTCCGGCGTCATCAAGGTTTTCGGCAGTGCCAACAAGATGAGCTGCGTTGATTTCATCTTGCAACACGAGCCCCAACCCGTGCCAACCTTCTTCGATGCTTACTCGACGCACGACCGCACCCGTTCCTTCCTCAAGATCCAGGATGGCTGCAACACCCACTGCACCTACTGCACCGTGTGGATCGCGCGTGGCAAAAGCCGCAGCGACACCATCGAAAACGTGCTCAAGAACATCCAAAACATCGCGGACTCCGGCGTGCACGAAGTCAACCTCACCGGCGTGAATGTCGGCGATTTCGGGCGCGGCACCAAGGAAAACCTTCTCAAATTGCTCAAAGCCATCGTCAAGCAAAATGCCATCGAGCGTGTGCGTATATCCTCCATCGAGCCGGAGCTGCTGACCCCCGAGATCATCCGATTGGTGGCCAAGTCACCCATCTTGATGCCGCACTTCCACCTGCCCCTGCAGGCGGGCTGCGACCGCGTGCTCTCCGCCATGCGCCGCCGCTACACCACGCAGGAATATGCAGAGAAGGTGCTGCTCATCAAGAAACTCATGCCCGATGCCTGTGTGGCCTGCGACGTCATCGCAGGTTTTCCGGGCGAAACCGATGAAGAATTCGAGCAGACTTACCATTTCCTCGAAGAACTGCCCATCAGCTACATGCATGTTTTCCCGTACTCCCGTCGCCCACGCACACACGCGAACCTGATCGAGGAGCAGGTGTCCGAAGATGTCAAGCGCGAACGAACCGACCGTCTTCTCGAACTTTCACACGCCAAGAAGCTCGCCTTCTACTCGCAGTGCGAGGGACAGACGCGCCCCGTCCTCGTGGAAAGCGAAGCCGTGGACGACCAATTGTTCGGATTCACCGACAACTATATCCGCGTCAGCCTGCCGTTGGACGAAAAGCTCATCAACACCATCCAACCGGTCACCATCGAACAATGCCACATCGTGTTGTAAACCTCTGCAACGGCCTGCGACTGGTACACAAGGAGACCGACTCCCCCATTTCCCATTTCGGCGTGCTCGTCAATGCCGGCACACGCGATGAATCCTCCCGGCAAATGGGACTCGCCCATTTTGTGGAACACACCATCTTCAAAGGCACGGCCAAGCGCACACCCTATCGTGTCATCAATTGCATGGAATCCGTGGGCGGCGAGCTCAACGCCTCGACCTCCAAAGAGGAGACCTGTTTCCACACCTCTTTTCCTTCCACCGAATATCCGCGCGCTGTTGAGCTATTGGCCGACATTTTCTTTCACGCCACTTTTCCGGAAAAAGAGTTGGAAAAGGAGAAAACAGTGGTGTTGGAGGAAATCAACTACTACAAGGACACGCCATCCGAGTTGATCTTTGATGATTTTGAAGATCTGGTCTTCGCCGGACACCCGCTCGGCAAAAATATCTTAGGCACCGCGCGCAGTGTAAGGCATATCTCCCGAGAGGGAATCATAGACTTCATCCATCAGAACTATACGCTCGACAATATCGTTCTCGCTTCCGTCGGTAACATTTCCACGCAGCGGTTGGTGCGTCTGTGCGAGCGTTTTTTCGGGGACGAGGAGATCTCTGATTCGCCGAGGCCGCGCCAACCCTTTACAAACTATCAGCCTCACACGCTCTGCCAACGCAAGAAAATCACACAGGCGCATGTGATGCTCGGTTGCCCCGCCTACAACATCCATGAGGATGCCCGCGTGCCCTTCTTATTGCTGAACAACCTCCTTGGCGGACAAGGCATGAGTTCCCGTATCAACATGAGCGTGCGCGAGCGGCGCGGGCTGGCCTATTCCATTGAATCCAACTACACATCGTTCTCCGACACGGGGCTCTTCTCCATCTACTTCAGCTGCGAGGAGCCGCATCGCGAGCCATGTATGGAGTTAGTATATAAAGAGCTGGATAAGATCCGCAACAACGCCTTGGGGACCATCCAGCTTCACGGTGCCAAGAAGCAGTTGGTGGGACAGCTCGCCTTAGCCAACGAGGCCAAGCTGAACGAGATGCTGGCGTTAGGCCACACAGCACTCTTTTTCGAGGAAATCGACACTTTCGAGGAGAGCATTGCCGAGATAGAGGCTGTCACCGCGATGCAAGTCCTCGACGTGGCCAACGAGATTCTCCGCCCAGACCAATTCTCCATTCTGATTTTCAAATAAAGAACACAGATTCAGCCATAAAAAAACCTCCACCTTTCGGCGGAGGTTTTTTTCATTTGGCAATTACCGTTCAATTAGCGAGCCACCGTGAACTTCTTGTTGATGACGCCGTTGTCGGTATGGAGTTTCAGCATATACATACCTGCGGTGAGGTTGGAAGTGTTGATGTTGGTGTTGATGTCGTTGACAGAAACAGTCATAACATTTTGGCCGAGCAAATTATAAACTTCAACCTTGCTGATGTTGCTGTTGGCATTGATGTTGAGAATGCTGTTGGCGGGATTCGGGAAGATTTTGACCTGCAGGTCGTGGTTTTCGACACCCACGCCGGGAACAATCTCCACATCGTCCAAATTGAAGACGAATTCATCGGTGCAGTTGAAATGGCGGAAGGCGATGCGAACCGTCTGACCGGTGTAATTGGACAGGTTAGCAGTTTTCTGTTTCCAAGCGCCTTGGTCGCGGGGACCGCCGTTCGCGTCAATGGTTTCCTCAAAGAGGAGGGTGAAGTCGGACGGGTTGGTTCCGGTGGTAGAGACGTACACACCATAGTGTTCAGCGGAATAGTTTGCGTCTTGTGCGTTGACCCAGAACTTCAGTGTGGCGTTTTCGCTCAGGTTTATCATCGGGGTTATCAACCAGTTGTTAGGAGTGAGGGCCTCAGAAGTGACATTGGAGTATGAACCGGAGAGTGCAAAGCCGGTTGATCCGTTATGACCATTGCCGGAGAGGTCGGTGCCGGGCACAAAGTAAGAAACGGGATTGGCGCTCGACTCCCAGGAATAGCCGTCGCCATCGGCGTCGAGTATTGTCCAGCATTCGTTGATACCTCCGTCAAAGTTTTCGGCGAAAGGAATGTTGACGGCGCTGCCACAGCTGTACACGTTGACATTGAGGGAGGCAGAGGCACTGCCTTGGCTGTTGGTGGCGGTCACGGCAACGGTGTGGTTGCCGGTGCTTGTGAAGGTGTAGTTCATCGTGTTGGTGGTGCTGGAAACCGCGTTGCCGTCAACCGTCCAGGCGAAAGAGTCTGCCAGAGGGCTCACGGCGGTGAAAGTGGCGGAAGAACCTTCCACCACGCTGGCGGGGCCGTTAATGGTCACCGTAGGCGCTGTGATAGGAGACACGCTGAATTCATCCACATAGAGATAAAACTCATAATTTCCGTAGTAGTTGATGGCCACATATTTTGTACCGGCAGGAAGAAGCACAGCGACTTCTGTCCAAGTGGTCGCAGGGGATTGGAAATCCTGGATTTCGGTGAAACTGGAGATATCGTTGTTTGTGGTAGAGTACATCACTCTGAATTGATCTCCTGAGCTGTATGCCTCGTAGAAGAATCTTGCCATATAGGCACCGGAGCCTGTGAGGGTCAATTCCGGGGTGATGAGGTATTGGTTATAGTCAGTGGCGGTGCTGAAGCTGCTGAAGCGGAAGTCGTAGTTGCCAGCGTAGGCATAGTCATCGGCATAGACACCGAATCTGTTATCGTTGGCCGGGTCCATACTGACCATGGTCCAGCATGGGATGCCACTCTCGAATCCTTCGGTAAAGGGAATTGTGATGTTGGAACAATCCACGCCTTCACCGCTCACGGCGATATTGACAGTGGTGGTGCCGGAGGTGAGGGCCACTGTGCCGGTGTGTGTGCCTGCAGCGGTGGGAGCATAGCGCACATAGAGAGTGCCGCCAGCTTGCGGAATGGAAGCCGTGGCACCGTATGTGGTACCATCGGCAGAAACTGCAAACGGAGCGGTAGTGGTGGCAGTGATGCCAGCGGTCAGGTTATAGGCCGTCACAACAACATCCGCGTCTGCAGTTACATTGATGGGAGTGGAGGGGAAACTGATGGCATTGGAGCTCAAGAGTATAGTATCGTTATCATAAGCATAGATGTTGACATCGTCGAAGAGCACCTGACAAGAGTCGCCGTCATAGACAAAGGCAAATCTCACATTGCTTTGACCAGCGAGGGAAGAGAGGTCGATGGTAACATTTGTTTCTGTCCAGTTGTCGAAAGGACCGAAATCGCTCAGTTTCCAAACCTGAGTGGTAGGCCAAGTGGTACCACCGTCGGTGCTGGCATACACTTTGAAATCCACGGTACCATTACTGACGTAATTGTAGTTGCACATGAAAGTGAGATCCATGAGAACGGTATGAGTGTATGAGGAGAAATTGAACGGAACAGTAATGAGTTTCTCGATGCGGTTTATTTCCGTGCCAAGACAGGAAGCCCAAGTGCCGCTGAATGAAAATGCTTCCCAGGTGGTGTCGGGGTCAGAGTTCTCAATGTTCCAGCAGAGGGGCGGGAACACGCCGCCTTCAAAATCCTGAGTGTACGGCAGGGTGGAAACGGTGGAGTTGGAGCAATCCACGCTGTTACCAGAAAGGGAAACGATGGCATTGGGTGCGCCCGTGGAAGAGAGGACGACGGAGTCGCTCTGGGTACCGGCAACGGTCGGGGTGTAGCGAACATAGAGCGTACCGCCAGTTGCAGCGAGGGTAGCTGTAGTGCCGTAGGTAGTGCCATCAGCGGAAACGCTGAAAGGAGCAGCGGTGGTGGCCGTGACTCCCGCGGTCAGGTTGTAAGTCGTGACAAGTGCCGTGGCAGAAGCCGAGTTGCCCAGAATGACATTGCTGAAAGCCAAGGAAGCAGGATTGGCCAAGATGGTGGGAGTAGTGGGGTTGGCCGTGATGGTCACATCGTCCAAGTCGAGAACAAACTGGTCGCTGCAGTTGAAGTGACGAAATGCGATATAGACTGTCTGGCCCGTGTAGGCAGAGAGGTCAACCGTCTTCTCCTCCCATGCAGATTGAACTTTGGACGAGCCAATCGTCCATTGGTTCAACATGGTGAAGGCAGAAGTACTGGTGGCATTGGTGGTGGAGATGTACACACCGTAATGCTCGGCAGCATAGCTGGCATCCTGTCCGCAGACCCAAAACTTGAGGGTGCTGTTGGCCGTCAGGTTGATAGCGGGGGTAATCAGCCAGTTGTCTGGCGTAAGTACGCCATACACATTGCTGTACGAACCGGAGACGACAAAGCCTGTGGAACTGTTATGGCCAGTTCCTGAAAGGTCGGTACCGGCGGCGAAGTAGGAGGCGGGGTTAGAGCTGTGCTCCCAACCATAGCCGTCGTTGTTGGCATCGATTTGGGTCCAGCCGGTGGGCATGCCCGAATCAAAGTTCTCCGAGAAAACGGTCGTTTGCGCTTTTGCACTAATAGCCAATGCTAAAAACGCGAAAAACAAAGTAAAAACTTTTTTCATTTTTTTGGATTTTGATGGTTAATAATTGTATTGAAGAATGTTATGTTTGTTATAAATTCCAATTTTTCGCTTTTTAATTCAAAATGCTGTTTTCACAATAAAACGGTGCAAAAATACATTTTTTTCCATAAAAAAGGCCACTTTTTTTTCATGAAAACACAAAAAAAATCATGCCTGTTTTTTTGCTTTCTCATCGTCTTTCCCGGCTTTCAGGCAGAAGATCACCAACATGGCAATCGTGATGGCGGCACCGATACCGTAACCAACAGGACGTGATAGAATTGCACCAAAGCCTTCCTTCTCCGCCACGAACAGGAAACTGCCCGTGACCATCGTCATGAAGAGCGCCGGCAACAGCGTCATCAGGAACCAGCAGCCGCTCTTATGGCGGCGCAGATAGACGGAGATTGCCCACAACGTCACCGTGGCCAACAGCTGGTTGGCCCACGCGAAGTAGCGCCAAATCACGTCAAAGCCCTTTGCATCAATCAAGGAATAGACAAGCAGTCCCGCTGCCACCACAAAGATAGGCAGGGCCACATACAGACGGTTCCTGACAGGCTTCTGGTCAACGTGCATGAAGTCGGCGGCGATCAGGCGGGCGGAACGCAATGCCGTGTCGCCGGAGGTGACCGCCGCGCTGATGACACCCAAGATACAGATGACAGCGATAACAGTCGGGAACCATTCGTTGGCGATGACACCGACCATGGCGTTGCCGCCCAGCGGATGGCCGTCCGGCGTGATGGTCTTCTGCGCCAACACGGGATCGTGGTAGAAGACCGTGGCGGCAGCGGCCCAAATCAAGGCCACCACACCCTCGGTGATCATGGCCCCGTAAAAAATGGGCCTTCCCTGTTTCTCGTTGACCATACAGCGCGCCATGAGCGGCGACTGCGTGGCATGGAATCCGCTGATGGCACCGCAGGCGATGCTGATGAACATCATCGGGAAAATGGGATTGTGCGCCGCATCGGGATGTCGATTCTGCAGACCGCTCCACAATTCGGGAATGTCCGGGCGATAGACGAAGAAGGCGACCACAATGGCCACCGCCATGCCTAACAACAGGAATCCGAAGACAGGATAGATGCGCCCGATCAGCTTGTCGATAGGCAACAACGTGGCAATCAAATAGTAAGCGAAAATAATACCCACCCAGACAAAGATATTCATGTCGGGGGTGAAGTTGTTGTTGAGCAGCACAGCGGGCGTGTTGACAAAGACGGCGCCCACGAGGATCATCAGGATGATGGTAAAGAAACGCATCACCTGCTTCATACTGTTCCCCAGATACTTGCCATGAATTTCCGGCAAGCTGCAGCCTTTGTCGCGCAGGGAGATCATGCCGCCAAGGTAGTCGTGGACGGCTCCGGCGAAAATGCTGCCGAAAACGATCCACAAGAAGGATGCCGTGCCGAACTGCGCACCCATGATGGCGCCGCAGATGGGTCCGACACCGGCAATGTTCAGGAACTGGATCAGGAAGATGCGCCACGGCTTCATGGGAACGTAGTCCACACCGTCAGCCATCGTGACGGCAGGCGTCTCCCGCTGGGGATCGGCCCCGAAAACGCGTTCCACCAATTTTCCATAAAACAGATAACCCAGCAACAAAACGACAAGGGATATGAGAAATGTGACCATGATAGTTGGGATTTTGGACTTTGGATTTTAGAAGTTAGAATTACGGGACAGGTTGTATCACGACGCGGTCGTCCAACTTTGCATTGACATGCCGGCCTTCCTGCGTCATGTTCCGGATTTCCCGGATAAGGAAATCGCGGAAAACCAAATCCGTGTAATGTGTTTTCTCGTATTGGATGCCCTGGAGAATATTGTCACCGCCTTCGGCGATAAAGTTAAGGGTCACCATACGATAGAGGCAATCGTTGTCGATGGGTTTGCCCTGGACCAGAATCTTGGTGGGGCGTCCCGACAAATAGACCAGTTTGGCGCCCGCATACGGCGCGTTGTTCCTGCGTTCCTCGAAACGGCTGAACATCTTGCGTAGCTCGCTGCCTTTGATTTCCAAGAAAACCAGGTAGTTGTCGAACGGGGAAATGGCGAAAATATCGGCCACCGTCACCTCGCCGGCATCCAAGGATGCCCGTATGCCGCCAAAGTTGAGCAAGGAGAGGTCGCACTGCCGGAAATTCGTGTCCGTGGCATAGTCGGGCGCCTTTTCCAACAAAATGTCCGTCAAGAAATTCGAAAGCGGGCTGGCAGGGACAAAAGAGGCAAGGTCCGCATCACAATAGCCGACAACCACGCTCATTTCCTTGTCAAGGTGAGCCTTGATCCGATCCACATATTTTTGCAACTTGGGATCGATATTGTCATCAAATCGGGAAGTGAGACGCACCATCTCGTATCCATATTGAAAATTTTGGGCATAACCCAAGCTGGTCATGCCCAAAATCAGTAATATGACTGAATAAAGTTTCTTCATCGTTATTTGACAGGATAGCCTACCGGTTGCGCGAGGATGGCCTTCCCTTCAACTGGGATGAGTTCGTTGAGGAAGTCACGATCGATGGCGCCCATCACCACGGTGCTCAACTTGTTGGCAGCACAATAGAGATAGACGTTCTGGCTGACGAAGCCGGCATCGGTGGCGCCATAGAAATTGCGGGCATCCTCGTCAAAGCCGCCCATCTTATCGTAGTTGGCAAAGAAAAGTAGCGTAACAGGTGCTTCAGCGGGCATTTTGCTGCGCTGGGACATCTCGACACGATGGTCTTCGGGCAGGATCAACTTCAAAATATTCTCCTTGGGCACATAGAGGTAAACGCCACTCTCCATAAAGACATAGATGTCGATTTCCTGAGCATTGCGGGCTGTGGGAGAGGTGAGCTTGCCGTCAGGGCGGTTGACACCGCCGGCGCACCACAACAAATCGGAAAGTTGCTGTTCAGTGAGGGGTTGGGGGGAGAACTTGCGCTGGGTCTGACGGTTGTTCAGAGCCTCATAAAGAGGCATGCCGCCGGTAACGGTCGGTTTGGGCAACTCTATCGAGGCGTCTTTGGGGGCTGCGGCGACAGCCTGGGATTTAGTTTGTGCCATACACGGAACGATTAATGCAGCAAGTAAAACTGCGATGATTAATTTTTTCATTTATTTATTAGTTTTAGGAGTTGATGGTTGGCCGACCTTGCTGATGCCTTCGCGCATCGAGGTGTCGGCTTTGATGTTTTCAAGCTTGTAATAATCCATCACGCCCAGGTTGCCGCTGCGGAAAGCTTCGGCAAGGGCGAGGGGCACTTCGGCTTCGGCAAGGATGACCTTGGCGCGGGCCTCCTGGGCCTTGGCCTTCATCTCCTGCTCGGAAGCCACAGCCATGGCGCGACGCTCCTCGGCCTTGGCCTGCGCGATGTTCTTGTCAGCGTTGGCCTGGTCCATCTGCAACAGAGCACCGATGTTCTTACCCACATCGACATCGGCGATGTCAATGGAGAGAATCTCGAAAGCCGTGCCGGAATCAAGACCCTTGGAGAGCACAAGTTTGGAAATGGAGTCAGGGTTCTCCAGCACCATCTTGTGGGTCTCGGCGGAGCCGATGGCGGAGACGATGCCTTCGCCCACACGGGCGATGATGGTCTCCTCGCCGGCGCCACCCACCAATTGGCGGATGTTGGTGCGCACGGTGACGCGCGCCTTGGCGATGAGCTGGATGCCGTCCTTGGCCACAGCCGCCACGGGCGGTGTGTTGATGACCTTCGGGTTGACAGAGGTCTGGATGGCCTCCAAGACATTACGGCCAGCCAAGTCGATGGCGGTTGCCGCCTTGAAGTCCAAGGGGATGTTGGCCTTGTCGGCCGATATGAGGGCGCTTACCACCGGTTTGACGTGTCCGCCGGCCAGATAGTGGGCCTCCAGTTGGTCACGGTTCAACTTGATGCCGGCCTTCGTGGCCGTGATCATCGAATTGACAATCATATCAGGCGGGACACGACGCCAACGCATCAGGATAAGTTGCAGAAGAGAGATGTGGACACCATTCAAGATGGCGATGAACCACAAGCGCAAAGGCACCATCCAGAAGAAAAGGATGATGAGCGCCAATACGCCAATCACAATTAAAATAGTGGAAGTCATAACATTAAAATTTAATTACGGATTATTGTTGATTTATAGCTTCGGTTTTACCGTTATTTTGCCGCCTTCAATTTTCACGATCTCAATTTCCGTGTCCACCTCGATAAGATCCTGAATGGATGAGACTTCGACAATTTCGTTGCCAAATTGTCCTGTGCCCATAGGTGCCAGACGCGAAATCGCCACACCCGTCATGCCCACCTGCACCTTCTCCGGATCAAAATCGTTCATCTTGCCATCGATCTCAGTCTTGAGCTGCAGGCGGCGCCATGTTTTGGTGCGCATCATCAACACGAACGATCCGATGGTGACAACAGCGGTCACTAACAGGCATATCACTCCCGCCGTGGCACCGTATAGCACAAAGGAGGCCACAACCCCGCCGATCATGCAGAGCACGCCAAAAATCGCGACCACCCCGCCGGGGATGACCAGAAAGTCCAATATCATCAGCAAAATGCCGACCAAGATGATGAAAATGATGCTACCCCAACCCATAAATGACTAATAGCTATTGTATTTTGACTATGAAATAATTCTTTTTCCCTTTCTGGACCAAAATATAGCGCTGGTTCAAGAGATTGTCTTTTGTCACAATTGCATCTTCCTTGACTTTGGTTTTGTTGATGGAGACGCCGTTGTCTTTGAGCATGCGACGGGCTTCGCCCTTGGATGCAAAGATTTGAGTGTGTTCGGCGAGAAAATCGACAACACCGCAGCCGTTCTCGATGATGGAGGCGGGCAGGTCGAATTGCGGAACACCCTCGAAAACAGAGAGGAAGAGCTTTGTGGGAAGCGTTGCCAGGCTCTGGGCGGTGCCCTTGCCGAAGAGGATCTCGGAGGCGTTCACAGCGGCCTCGTAGTCCTCCTTGGAGTGGACGCGCACGGTCAAGTCCTTGGCCAACGCCTTTTGGAGAATGCGGTTGTGCGGCTCCGCATCGTGGTCTTTCTCCATGGCCTCGATGGCCTCCTTAGTGAAATGAGTGAAAATGCGGATATAACGCTTGGAGTCCTCGTCGGAACAGTTAAGCCAGAATTGGTAGAAAGCATACGGGGAGGTGCGTTCCGGATCAAGCCAGACGTTGCCCTTCTCGGTCTTGCCGAACTTGCCGCCGTCGGCCTTGGTGATGAGGGGACATGTCAACGCGTATGCCTCGCCGCCGGTTTTGCGACGGATAAGCTCGGTGCCGGTGGTGATGTTGCCCCATTGGTCGGAGCCGCCCATCTGCAGCTTGCAATTGTAGTTCTGGTTGAGATACAGGAAATCGTAGCCCTGCACCAGCTGATAGGAGAACTCGGTGAAGGACATGCCGTCGCCCTCGCCGTTGAAACGCTTCTTGACGGAGTCCTTGGCCATCATATAGTTGACCGTGATATGCTTGCCGATGTCACGGATAAATTCAAGGAATGAGAACTTGCTCATCCAGTCGTAGTTGTTGACAAGGATGGCGCGGTTCGGCTCGTTGGAGTCGAACTTGAGGAACTTGGAAAGTTGCTTTTTGATGCATTCCTGATTGTGCAGGAGGGTCTCCTCGTCAAGAAGGTTGCGTTCCTGGGATTTGCCGGAAGGGTCGCCAATCATGCCGGTGGCCCCGCCGAGCAAGGCTATGGGCTGGTGCCCGCAACGCTGCAAGTGCGAAAGCATCATGATGCCCACAAGGTGTCCGATATGCAGGGAATCGGCTGTCGGGTCGATGCCAAGATAGGCGCTGACCACCTCTTTGCTGAGCAATTCTTCGGTTCCGGGCATTATGTCGTGGAGCATTCCGCGCCACTTGAGTTCTTCAACAAAATTCATCGTCTTGTATATGGATTAAGTTAAGGTTAAATATTTGGTTTTAATAATTTATAGTCAAATCTACGCGCCATACGCCATCCTCCTTGCGCAAATTGTAGGAGCTGTTTTGCTCCTTCTGATTATAAAGGAAATGACATTTGCACTCGGCCACAGAGTCGTTTTGCAGCTCACACTTCACCTCCTTGAATTCAATCTCGTTTTTGTGCATTTGATGCAACTTTTCCTGCTGCCCGTTCATGTATTTTTGCATCTGTTGGATAATGGGGCGGTTGCTTTTGACCGTACTTTTGTACAATTCATCAAAGTCGGCCTTGTAGAAAGCCTCCACGAACCTCTTGGTGGCATTCTCCGGAGTATCGGCATTTTCGCCGCCTCCGCATGACTGAAACATCACAAACAGCACGGATAACACCGTCAAAATCATTGTTTTCATCACTTTCATAGGATTAATTTTAGAAGCTGCAAAGATACAAAAAATATGCCGTTATACATTGCCCTGTAAAACGACAAACTGCATGGTGGCGCGGCTGGTCTGCCGCATCAGCACCTTTTTGCCGCCGACAGCCTTCTCCACCGCCTCGGGAGTGTGATGGCGGATGGTGATGAGCTGTACAGGGTCGTTGTATTTCACCTTATACGACTTGCGCAACTCCGCAATGCACTTTTTCAAGCGGTTGCCAACATTGTCGGTGCAAATGGAGAAGCTAAGGGCCGAGTTCTGCATCATATTGATTTTAACACGATAATGAGCCAACAAGGCGAAGATATTGGAGAGATTTTCCACCCCCATGAAGGAGAAATCTTTTGGGAAAAGCGTGAGCAAAACCTGATTGTCTTTCACGATGTAGGAGGGCACATCGGTGGAAAGACGGCAATTGGTAATGACGCTGCCTTCTTTTTCCGGGTGAAAAAACGACTTGACATACAACGGTATATGCTTGTTTTGCAGTGGTTTAAGTGTTTTGGGGTGGATAATGGAGGCGCCATAGAAGGTAAGCTCCAAGGCCTCCTCGTAGGGGATGCGGTCCAGCTTGACGGCATCGGAGAAGCGTTTGGGGTCGGCATTGAGCAAGCCGGGCACGTCTTTCCAGATGGTGACGCTCTCCGCATCCAGGACATGGGCGATGATGGCCGCGGAATAGTCAGAGCCCTCGCGCCCCAGCGTGGTGGCGAGGTTCTCGGCCGTGCCACCGACAAAGCCTTGGGTCAGCACCACCCCACCCTTTTGCAGCGTCGGCATCATGGCCACACTGACTTGCTGGCTGGTGACTTCCCAATCGATGCGTCCCTCACGGAAAGTGGCATCCGTGCGCATCAGACGACGCGCATCCAACCAAAGATTGGCAACCCCCATTTGGTTGAGATAACCGGAAATCAGTGTCGTGGAGAGCAGTTCACCGAAGCTCACAATCTGGTCGTAATCGTAGTCGTAGTTCTGCGACGGGCTTACGGAAAGGCGAACACGCAGTTGCTGGAACAGATCTTCCAAGGAGGCAAGCACATTGGCGGGGTCAGGCAACAGCTGCCGCAAGACGCTTTCGTGCTGCCGCCGCAGTTCCTCCACGAGGGCCGGCACTTCCGACGGGGTTTCATAGTATGCGGTGAGCACCCGCTCTAAGAAATTGGTGGTCTTGCCCATCGCGGAGATGACCACAACGAGAGGTTCGTTGGGATAGCGACGCAAAATGGAGCAGAGATTCTCTATGGCCGGGGCGTCCTTGACAGACGCACCACCGAATTTAAAGACCTTGACGTTCATTATTGTTCGTTTTTAATCACTTGGAGCAATGTGGTGCCGACCACGCCGAGGGTGGTCTTGTCGATAGCCCCGATATTGTCGGAAACCGTATGCCACATAGGAGCGAATCCCGTGCCGGTGGAGGGGTCGTAGTGGATGATGTCGATCATGGGGATGCCGGCAATCGTGTTCACATAGTAGTGGTCATCGGTGATGATGCCGCCAGGGCGATTGACGAAGTAGCTTCCGTGGCCCAGGTCGTAGGCGGTGGCCCACACCTTGGCGACCACGTTTTGGGCGTAGCGCACGGAAAAGCTCTCCTGCATGAAGCGGGCATTGGAAGCCCCTACCATGTCGAGCAGGATACCATAGCGAGCCTTGTAGCCAGCAACATGCGGAGTCTTGGCCCAATATTGGGCACCGAGTCCCCACCATTCTCCCCGAGGGGCGTTGTCGCCCTCCTTGGGCCCATAATCCTCGGCATCAAAGAAGACGATATCGACCCCCACGTCGGGATTGAGCTGCCGCAGCTGACGGGCCACTTCGAGAAGGACACCCACGCCGGAAGCACCGTCGTTGGCACCGTCAATGGCCTTGTCGCGATTGGCCGGATTCGGGTCATGGTCGGCGAAGGGACGCGAGTCCCAATGGGCGGCAAGCAAGACACGCTCGCGCTTCTCAGGGGCGAAGGAGCCGACGATATTGGCGGCATTCCAGCTCTTCCCATCGTATGTGCGCGCAGGGAACGGCTGCGTGTATGCCGTGTCGCAAAATGCAGACAACTGCCCCACCAGATAGTCCCGGCAGGCATCATGTGCCGCACTGCCCAATGTGCGCGGCCCAAAATCAGTCTGCGCCTTCACAAATTGGTAGGCGGAATCCATATCAAAAGCCGGCGGCGTGACCGTCGGCTTTGGAGTAGTTTCTTTATTGGATGCTTTATTTTTCTTATCGCAACCTGTCTGGCATACGCAACAAAGTGCAAGCAGCAGGTAAAAAAACAGTTTGTTACTCTTCATTATAATTTATGGTTTCAGAACAGGGATGTGTGCTACAAGACCAGCACCGTACCCTTGAACATGGAGGATTTTCCGTTGTAGTCCTTCACCCGGAGCACATAAATGTAGGTCACGTTGGTATAGAGTTTGCCATTGACCGTCCCATCCCAGCAGAAGTCCTTGTCTTTCGTGTAATAGACAAGCTCGCCCGTGCGGGTATAGACAGCGAACTCCAGGGATTCAAGGAGGCTGCGCTGCACCACTTCAATACAATCGTTCAAGCCGTCGGGTCTGGAGGGGGTGATGGCGCTGGGCAGGTTGATAAACGGTTCGCAGGGATCAATCGTAACCTCACCCGAGGCTTCACAGCCCGACTGGTCGGTGATCGTCACCGAGTAGGTACCCGGACGGGTCACCGTGACGGTGGGAGCGGTGTTGTCAACGCCCTCCTCGAAGGTGGTGTCAGACTGGTAGTAGTAGGCCCATCGGTAGGCCACCGGATCCACGGTCGCATCCACGGAAAGTGTGGTGCTGAACTCGTCGCAATACTCCACGGAAGGGATGACTTCGTTGACTTTGGGCTGCTGCATGATATAGGTCACCTTGACGAGGCTGTCGCAACCGTATATGGTGGCACCGGGGTATGTGACGGTGCGGGTTCCGGGAGAGGTCCATGTGTAGAAATCCCCGAAAGTGCCAGGGTCATAGACGATGCGTTCCTCACAGGTGATGATGGTGTCGCGGCCCTCGCTTCCTTCAACATAAGACGAATCTGGCATAAGGCGGACCCAGCCGGTATCTATTGTATTGCACGTCCCCTCCGCGTTCTCAATGTAGAGTCCCACGTACGCATATTCTTGCAACTCTGCCGCTGTAAAGGTCTTGACAAAAGTTGAGTCATGCGTGTTTTGCGGGAATGCGCGTACCACACCCGTCGGTGTTTTGTAGAGCCAGGTACGCTCATACTGGGAGCCCAACAATTTTGTAGTGTCGTAGCCTCCGGTGGGCTCCCCGTTCTGGACCGTAGGCGTAAGCTTACTCGCGATACTGGAGTCCGCGAAATGGAAGGTGATGGAGCAATCCTCTTTGTTAATCTGGTATATGGACACGCGCGACTGCAAGTCAAAGATTTTAAAGTACGCCTTATATACGAAAGGCACGCCCGTGTACGACTCCATCAGGCAGCAATAGTAGGGCCAGATGGCTTCATTGTTACGGTTCAGCACAAGCGTTTGACCTTCAGACATGTTCCCGTTGGCATCCGTATGCGGATATCTTATACCGTTTTCGTCAAGGCCATGGCACCAAAGGTATGACTTGAACCCCCAAGGGACTTCCAGGGTAATGGCAGTGTCCGAGTTACAGGCATCGGCCTTGACATCGCCCGGCACCATCTTTACTGTATAATACAATTCTGCCCAGTGAGCCGTATAGGTGCAGCCATATTGTTCCAAACTGAGTTTCACGGGTATGCCCTGCCGGGCCTGCTCGGTCAAGTTGAAGGCCACCACATTCCAACGGTAATGCACCACCGTGGGAGCATCACTGGAAATATCACTCGTGCAGTTAGCGTTACTTCTCGGGCAAAACTCCGGTCGCATCACAGAGGAATAGTCCTTCATCTCCGCCCAGCAGGGGGTCATCTCCAAGCGGCGCGGACTGGTGCCACCGGATCCCGGGGCGATGAAGAAATAACGAGAATACGGCCACAAGGTGTTACCTTGATAATTGGGATTGTCTGAATAATCGTCCGGATTCCACACTCCGTGCGGCCCGAAATTGCCGTTCACAGTGGCATTGAAGTCAAAGGCATTCGTGCCTGTGCTTGTCTGGACAAAGTTCGTGTAGTAATCATTCGGGTAGTACCCCAAATTGAGGAGCTGCCCAGTGTTGGCATTTGTCACTTTGATGTCAATAAAAGGGTTTCCGCTGAAGTCGTGACCACCGGACAATTTGTTTTCAGCAGCCAACATATACTGCAGCAACAATACGGGATTGACCGTATCCGGCACAAATGTGTATATCATGGCATGTGAGTGATCGCCGTAACTTTGCCTGCAGCCCAGTTGAATGACGGTGTCCTCGTAGCCCGGGCTGCCATCCCATTTGGGAGCCAGAATAGGCCTGAATTGGTTATAAGTTGGCGATGGATAACAGGTGGTACACTCTGTCTGGTTCGATCCGTTAGGATTTCGTTTGACAAAGGCGTGGCTATGGTTGCCGCTGCCGTCGAAGGTGGTGGCCACGCTCCCCTCCACCCCGACTGAGTTCGGCGCTTGATATCCGCTGGTGTTGTACTTGGCCTGCACCCAACTGTTCGTGCCGATGTTTCCACCGTTTCCCGGAATGAACATAAAGGAGGTAGGCGATCCCTGATGGATGTTGTTTTGGGCAAAGAGAGGCATCGTCCCAAACAAAGTCAACATCAAAACCCATAAAAATGTCAATAATTTATTTTTCATAGTAACATGATTTTTTCAGAGTTAAAAACATTCCATAAACGATTTTCATTTTGAAATGTTGCAAAAAAAAATTATTGTTTCACAACTTTCATGGTTTGTTCGCCGCGGGCGGTCATCACCTTGAGCAGGTAGGTGCCGGCAGGGCGGCCGGAGAGATCAAGCTGCAGCTGCGTCCCTTCGGCGGGATAGCGATGCAGCAGGGAGCCCTTCAGGTCGAAGAGGAGCACCTCGGAGATGTTGTCGCCCGGCGTCTCTAACGTCACCATTCCCGTCGTGGGGTTGGGATGCAGGGTCACGCCCGCATCTGCCGTGCGGTCGTCGATGCCGACATGCGGCACGGAATCCACACTGATGTAATTGACAATGGTGTCGGGGCATTCGCCATTGGCCGCGCTGACAACCATCTGCACACGATAGACCCCCATGGTGTCATAATTGTGGATGGGGTTCATGGACGAGGAGTGCTGGGTGCCGTCCCCGAAGTCCCAGTCCACCACCGGTGTGCCGGAAGCCTGCGGGGCAAACCCGCCTGTGGAGGGATCAAATGCATATTCCGTATATTGGGTGCAATTGCTGAAGCGGACCTGATAGCCGTATTGGTCGGCCGTTATCTGTTCGTATGTGAAACAGCCGTCCAGGTCGTGATAACCGTTCACATGGCCTTCGTACACGATGGGCACGCCGGCCTGGGTACGCACTTCGCAACGATAATAGGGTTGGATCACGTCGCCATTGGCATAGTTCAGGAAAAGGTTGTGCAAGCCATCGTAACGCTCCACACGCACTGCGGAGTCGGCGCTGGCGCCCGCATACCAGACGTATGAGTTCTCACTGAAGCCATTGGGCACGGAGAGCCATACCTCATTGTCGCCGCAGGCGCTGACATTAATATGTCCGTCAATGAGCTTTGCGGTGAAATAACCGTAGGCCCAGTGGAAGTTCATCACGCACGACTGCGCCCGCACGCGGAAGATGACCGTCTTGTGCTGGCGGGCAGCGCCGCGGAGGTCGAACGCGATCTGAGTGTATTTGAACCACTGGCAGCCGATAGGAGAATGGGATACAGGAACCTGGCTCGAGAACTGGGCGTATGGACATTCCGTCACCTCAAAAGCCTTGTTCTCGTCGTTCGTGCCATAATAGTCGTATCCCACAGGCGTGGCAAAGCAGTAGGGCAGATGGCAGGTGGAGTTGCCGGCACCCGTACTTGGATTCACATAAATAGGCACATAGAGGAATTGGGCATACGGCCACAGGAAAGGTGCCTGACTCTGGGGCACGCCGTTCAAGTCCGGATAATAGCCCAGATTGAGCAGGTTATAGGCGGAGTCCATCACTTCCACATAGAACTTGGCATTCTGATAGGTGGGGTGGTTGGAAGCCTCCGTGGCGAAAGCCAGCATCACCAACAGCACAGACTTGGTGGTGTCGGGGCGGAACCAATACTCGATGGACTGGCTTTTCTTGCCCTGTTCGACAGGGCCGCCCAGCTGTATCACCGTGTCGATGGGGTCGTAGAGCGTGCTCGGCTCCAGATCCCAGCCGCCCTCTGGCAGCACATGGGCCTGCACATAGGTATTGTTGCCGGTCTGGTAGCACATGCAGGGGTCCGTGGCCGTGTGGGACGTCACAAAACGATGGCTCCAATTGGTGCTTGTCGGGGTCAGGATGCCGTTGGTGGCATTGTTGGCCGTGCCGCTGTAGGTGGAGGCCGTCCAGTTGTTCGGGTTGTTGCCGGAACAGGTCCACATCGTGTTCGACGGGTCGCACGAGCACCACTGCGTGCCGTAGCGGCATTTCACGTATGGCGCCGTGAACGTCATGAATGTGGGCGGAGTGCCATTGTGGACGGTCTGGGCCTCAAGGCCCACCTGCGACAAACTCATCGCAATAATCAGCAAAAGTAAAAATTTGTTTTTCATATCATATTAAGTATTAATTACTTACAAGTTTTGGCAACAATCTTGCACATTTTTCCAACAGGCTGCAAATATACAAAATAATTAAGAAACAAGAACAAAAAAGAGTATTTTGGAAAAAAACACTTGAAAAAATAAAGGGAATTATATACCTGATGGCACAAATCAGATTTTCTTCATCTTTTTTTATTTGGGCGTGCCGGCGCGGCGGCGCGGAATCATGTTGCATTCGCATACACCATTAAATGCCGCCGCGCCGTCGGGCTTTCCGCTCCAATGATTTTGGCTTAGAACCCAGCACCATTCCGCGAGACGCGAAGTGTCAAGCGGAACCATCGTCTCGCCACGGCACGCATTCCCACCAAAATCATTTCCGCTGCAATCCCTCACGCAGGCTCGTCGAACACCACTCCCGTTTCGCGGCGAGCAACGAACACCCTCGTCTCAACCTTCTCCCGCGCCGCGATTTTCCCGCGCACGCACCCCTC
>CAMVIT010000040.1:0-24930 GCA_947167635.1 uncultured Bacteroidales bacterium
TTGCCGGGTTTATAGACACCGTGCACGTTGCCGAAGGAGGCGGCGATGGTGAAGTTGGGGCTGATCTTGCTGAGCTCCTCGTAGGCGTAGCAGACGTCTTCGGGCTGGGTGTAAAGGCGTGCGCTGTCGATGCCGGTGTTATCGACACCGTCTTCCTCGCCACCCGTGATGCCGAGTTCGATTTCGAGGGTCATCTCGATCTTGGCCATGCGGGTCAGGTATTTCTTGCAGATTTCAATGTTCTCTTTCAGCGGCTCTTCAGAAAGGTCGAGCATGTGGGAACTGAAGAGGGGTTTGCCGTACTTGGCATAGTATTGCTCGCCGTAGTCGAGCAGGCCGTCGATCCAGGGCAGGAGCTTCTTGGCGGCATGGTCGGTGTGGACGACCACGGGCACACCGTACATCTCGGCCATCTCATGAATGTGCATGGCACCGGAGATGGCACCCTTGATGGCTGCGGCCTGGTTGTCGTTGCTCAGCGACTTGCCGGCATAGAACACGCCACCGCCGTTGGAGAACTGTATCATGACAGGAGAGTTCACCGTCTTGGCAGCTTCCAGCACAGCGTTGATGGAGTCCGTGCCCACCACGTTCACTGCGGGAAGGGCGAATTTCTCAGCTTTGGCAATTCTGAAAATCTCCTGGAGGTCTTTGCCATAGACCACTCCGGGTTTCACTTTTGACAAGATTTTTTCTGACATTTCTTTTTTTAAAATTTAAAAGGTTAATATTAAAACACAATTGTTGTTCCAAAAAACTATTTTCTTTTTTTCCGATTCCAAAGCCATTGCACAACTTTGGCGCCGATGGTGAAGGCCGTGGTCAGGCGCGAAGACTTGTTGGTCACGGAGGTGATTCCGCTCAGCACGTTTTTGGGGCGCACCTTGCGGATGCTGACCAAGCCGTGCCAAAGTCTCTTGGCGGTGTCCACGTCCTCCTGGTAGGCGTCGAAATCCTTGCTGAGACGTCTTTCCTGGGCTGAAATCTTGCGACGAAGCTGTTGCTTGCGGGCCGCAATCTCGTCGAGATTGTTGAAGGGGGCCTCTTTTTTACTGCTCATTGTCACCTCCTTCCTCCATAGTTTCGACTTCGGGCACGATCACCTGCTCCTCTTCCTCTTTCTCCGCATAGAGGATGCGGCTGAACTTGCGGATGAGGGGGTTGATGAACAGCGTATCCTTATAATGGAGCACCACGAGGATGATTGCAACGAGGATAAGACACACGATGGTGTAGGCCCAGCCCGCATTGAGCGCGATGGTCAGCCAGCTGATCAAGGCGTTGGAGAGGTAGATGAGCACCGCTACCGCGCAGACCACCACGATGAGCATGGAGAGCACCACCGACAAGATCTGGGAGGATTTCTCCAGCAGTTCCAGTTTGAGCAGGTCATAGCGCTGCGTCAAATAGGTCTTCAGATCCTTGGCGGTCTTCTCATTGCGAGGCGAGTTGCTCGTCAGTTTTTCGAAAAGGTTCATACCGGGGAATATTAGTCTTCCATTTCTTGGGAGCCCTCATCTTCAAATATCTCGTCCACCACCGGGTCTTCCTCCGACGGGGCTGCTTTCCGATAGTTTTTCAGTTTCTCGATGACCTTGTCGATTTCCTCCTTGGTCATTCTGGAGGCGACCTTTTCACGGATGTCCTTGCCCTTGTCAGTTGTGAACAAAAGGGTGATGCCGGCAGCAGCAGCTGCGCCAGCAAAGAATGATAAAATTTCAGAAGCTTTCATAATTTTAAAATTTTATGGGTTAAAAATTATAGTGTTATCCTACGTTCTTGATACCCAGCTTGCCTTGCAACGCCTGCGCCGTATAGGAGCGCTTTTTTTCCATGAGTTTCTCGGGCGTGCCCTCGAAAACAATCTTGCCACCGCCGTCGCCACCCTCAGGACCCATGTCGATGATCCAGTCGGCGCACTTGATGATTTCTGTGTTGTGCTCGATAACCACGATGGTGTTGCCACGTTCGATGAGGCGGTTGAAGGCGCCGTACAGTTTGTTGATATCGTGGAAATGGAGGCCCGTGGTCGGCTCGTCGAAGATGAAGAGCTTGTTCTGCTGCTCATCGTCGAGGGAGAGATAGTAGGCTAACTTCACACGCTGCGCCTCACCGCCGGAAAGCGTCGAGGAGGTCTGGCCAAGCACCAAGTAGCCGAGTCCCACATCCTGCAAGGGCATCAGCCGGCGGATGATGTTCCGGGTCAGGTCGGTGACGGGCAGCTGCTGGAAGAACTCCACAGCCTCCGACACCGTCATGTTGAGGATGTCGGTGATGGTCTTCTCCTTGACCTTGACATCAAGGGCCTCGTCGCGGAAACGGCCGCCGTTGCAGGAGGGGCATACCATCTCCACATCGGCCATAAACTGCATGTTGATGTGAATCTTGCCCTCGCCTTCGCACTCCTCGCAGCGGCCGCCGGCCACATTGAAGGAGAAGAAGCCCGGGCGGTAGTTGCGCTGCTTGGCCAACGGCTGGGAGGCATACAGCTCCCGGATGTAGTCGTAGGCTTTCACATACGTCACAGGATTAGAGCGCGTGGAACGCCCGATGGGGTCTTGGTCCACCATCACCGCATCGGAGATCTTGGACATGTCGGCATCGATGCCGCTGCATCTGCCGGGCTTTGGCCCGTTTTTGTCAAGCAACCTCAACAAGCTGGGATAAAGCACATTGGCAACAAGGCTGCTCTTGCCTGAACCACTCACGCCCGTCACCACGGTGAGACACTCCAGCGGAATTTTGACATCTATGTTTTTAAGATTATGCTCTTTGGCTCCCTTTATTTCCACATAGTTGCGCCACTTGCGGCGGCGTTTGGGGGTCGGGATGTGCCGGCACTCCTCCTCGGGGAAGCCGCCCACCATGCCACGGATGTAGGAGGCGGTGAGGCTCTCCTTGTCTTGCAACAGGTGCTCGAAGTCGCCGGTATAGACGACCTCGCCGCCGAACTGGCCCGCACGGGGACCGATGTCAACAATGTAGTCGGCGGCACGGATGATGGACTCGTCGTGTTCGACGACGACCACGGTGTTGCCGATGTCGCGCAGCCGTTTCAGCACGCGGATGAGGTTCTGGGTGTCGCGCGGGTGCAGGCCGATGCTGGGCTCGTCGAGGATGTAGAGCGACCCCACAAGGCTGCTGCCCAAGGAGGTGGCCAGGTTGATGCGCTGTGACTCGCCGCCCGACAGGGTGCCGGCGGTGCGGTCGAGGGTCAGGTAGCCGAGCCCCACCTCATCCAGCAAGCCGATGCGCGTGCGCAGCTCCTTGAGCACGTTGCGCGCAATTTCCTCCTCATTGGAAGAGGCCAACTTGAGTTGGTCGAAGAAAATCTTGAGGTCGCTGACCGGCATGGCTAAAAGCTCCGTGATGGACTTGCCGCCCACCTTCACATATTGGGCATCCTTGCGCAAACGGGTGCCGTGGCAGTCGTGGCACAGTTCGCGCCCGCGATAACGCGCTTGCAGCACACGGTACTGGATCTTGTAGGTATTGGCGGCCACAAACTGGAAGAATTGGGTGACGCCCTCCACATGGTGCTTGGGGTCGCCGAACCAAAGCAGGTCGAACTCCTCCTGGGTCAGGTCCTCAATGGCGCGGAAGACGGGAAAATCGAGTTTGGAGGCCTGTTTGATGAAGTAGCGTTTCCACTCGCTGAGCACCTCGCCGTGCCAGCAGGCCACGGCATCGTCGGCCACGGAAAGCTGGCGGTTGGGAATCACCAAGTCCTGGTCCACGCCCTCGACCATGCCCGTGCCGAGGCAGGTCTTGCACGCCCCGTAGGGATTGTTGAAGCTGAACAGGTTGACAGACGGCTCCTCAAAGGTGATCCCATCCGCCTCAAAGCGGTTGCTAAAGGATCTCTGGGAGACACTGTTTTTTTTATCGTCAGTATTCGACAGCGAATCCTGCGGGCGGACATCGCCCTCGGTCTGGATCATGCAGGAGCCCTTGCCCTCCGCGAAGGCGGTGTTCACGGAATCGAGCAGTCGCGCGAGATTGTCTTCGATGTTGTCGGACCTGAAGCGGTCGATGAGCACATACATCTCCGACACGCGGGTGCATTTCTTGCCGTTGAGGAACTCGTCGATTTCGAAGAGCTTGCGGTCATAGACCACGCGGCTGAAGCCCTGCTGGCGGAGGATAGAGAGCTGTTCGAGGAGGGTGCGCCCTTCGGGGAGCACCACCGGGGCGAGCACATACACGCGCTTGCCGGGGGCGATCTTGCGGGCATACTCCACCACGTCGTCAGGGTCGTCGCGGCGCACCTCCTTGCCGCTCACGGGCGAGAAGGTGTGCCCCACCCGCGCGAACAGCAGCTTCAGGTATTCGTAGATTTCCGTCACCGTGCCCACCGTGGAGCGCGGGTTGTTGGACATCACATGCTGTTCGATGGCAATGGCGGGCGGGATGCCGGTCACCGACTTGACCTCCGGCTTGTGCATCCTTCCCATGAACTGGCGTGCATACGAGCTGAGGCTCTCCACATAGCGGCGCTGTCCCTCCGCATAAAGCGTGTCGAAGGCCAACGACGACTTGCCCGAACCGGAGAGGCCGGTGATGACCACCAGCTTGTTGCGGGGAATGTCAACATCTATATTTTTCAGATTGTTGACTTTTGCGCCTCTTATGGATATGATGTCGGAGTTCATGTTTCGGGAGGGGGAAAGGGAGGAGGTTAATGGGTTGAGAAATTAAGATATTAAGATATTAAGATATTAAGGGTAGTGGGGGGGGGAAGTATAGGGTAATTGAGGGTTAGCAGAGGGTAATTGAGGGTTAGCAGAGGGTAATTGAGGGTTAGCAGAGGGTAATTGAGGGTTAGTAGAGGGTAATTGAGGGTTAGCAGAGGGTTAGTAGGGGGTGTCGAGGAATAATATTGTGATATAGACGAGGGCGGGGATGGCGGCGAAGAGCAGGGAGTCGAAGCGGTCGAGGATGCCTCCGTGGCCCGGCATAATGTTGCCGCTGTCCTTCACGCCCGCATTGCGCTTGAACAGCGACTCCACCAGGTCACCACAGGTTCCGAACACCACGATTATCAAGGCAAAAAGAATCCAGTCCCAGTGGCACTCGCGCAGTGCTCCGAAGTACGGGATGAGGGGCAAAAACCATGCCAACACCAATGTCATCACGCAACCGATGACAGTGCCTTCCCAAGTTTTTCCGGGAGAGATGTGGGGGCACATCTTATGCTTGCCCAACAGGGAGCCGCCGAGGTAGGCAAACGTATCGTAAGACCAGATCAGGATAAACAGGGCGAGTGCGTCAGAGGGTCTGATAAAGGAGAGTGTCGTGATGGCAGCCAGAGGAAAGACTATCCACACGGTGCCTCCCAGGCCCGTGGAAACACGCTCAATGGGATTGGGTTCGGTTGATATAAGTTCGCGGATGGAGAATAAAAATGCAAGCAGGAAAATGGATGCGAGGACAAGTCCATGGAAGACAATCACGACGGTGGCTTTGCCGTCGTACAAATAACCGCCACCTTCGTTGTAGTATTCAAACAGAAGACAGACCTGGATAATAAGGGCTGTAGCTGTCATGATGAGCCGGGGGAACATGCCGATGGGGGTTGACGTGAGTTTCCCGAACTCGAAGACAGCCAGGCAGGAGACGGCAATCATGAGCCCGCACATGAGAGGCGGGCAGAAGGTGCCGGCTACCATGAGGGCCACATAGACGGCTCCTGCGGCGGTGCGGACCAGCAAGTTCTTAGTCTTGGGGGTCATCGGAAGATGCGTTTTCGGGTTGGATCTCGGGTGCGGGGGCTGGTTGGACCTCGGGATGCGGTTCCTCGACGAGCATCAGGATGATGCGGGGCTCGCGGGGCGAGTATTGCGGCACACCGTTGACCTCCTCGGGGCGGGTGGGCACCACAAACTCGGTCATGGGGCACGACACATTGCCGTTGCGCTGACGCTGGTAGGCAAGGGCCTCCTCATAGTCGGAAAAGATACAACGCTCGCGGGAGACCACTATGATGTCCTTGGCCAGGTTCTTCACAGAGGCATATTGGGCAACCGACTGGGTGAAGCCAATGGCACCGGAGCGTGCAATCAGCACATCGGAGAAGAAAAGCGCGGCATCAACAGGCTCATTGAGGTTGATGGCATTGACATGACGCACCTTGTACTTGTCGAGGTAGGCGCCCAAGTTGGGACTGGTGTTCAGCAAGACGTTGTAATGCTGTCCCTGGGCTATCTTGACAAGATATTGCACCATGTTCTGGGTGTTGCAGGGTATATATTTGCCACCGGCAGCGCGGAAATTCTCCACGAAAGTCACAAACCTGTTCGGAATCGGATCAAACAGGTCTTCTGTGGTCTCTACCATGTCAAACGGGGCTGCACTTTTGTATGCCAACCCGTTCCTGATGTTTCTGCGGATGCTTTCCTTGCCTGCGAGAAGCTGGGGATCTATGGGATTGAAATCGGGCATGAGTTTAAGTTTTAAGGTTGTACAACAGGGGCAACGCCATCTTGTGCATCAAGAGCCTCGCCAGCCTTCTGTTCGTCCACGGGACGTTTGCCGAGGATGCGTTCCACATCCTCTGTGAAGATGACTTCACGTTCAAGCAAGAGGCCCGCCAATTGGTCGAGTTGCTCCTTGTGGTCGGAGAGGATCTGCTTGGCCTTGGCATAGCAGGACTCGATGAGATTGTGGACTTGCTCGTCGATGGCCTCGGCGGTTTTCTCGCTATAGGGTTTTTGAAAACTGTATTCTTGCTGTCCCGTAGAGTCATAATAGCTTACGTTGCCGATTTTCTTGTCGAGGCCATAGTAAACGACCATGGCGTAAGCCTGTTTGGAGACACGTTCAAGGTCGTTAAGGGCGCCGGTGGAGACAGATCCGAACACCACCTCTTCGGCGGCGCGTCCGCCGAGCAGGGCGGTCATCTCATCCACAAGCTGATCGTAGTTGGTCAGCTGCCGTTCCTCGGGCAGATACCAAGCCGCGCCGAGGGCCTTGCCGCGGGGCACGATGGTGACCTTGACCAAGGGGGAAGCGTGCTTGAGCAGCCAGCTCACTGTGGCGTGTCCGGACTCGTGGTAGGCGATGGTCTTCTTCTCCTGCGGGGTGAAGACGCTGCCACGGCGTTCCAAGCCGCCGATGATGCGATCGACGGCGGCGAGGAAGTCCTCCTTCTCGATCTGTTTCTTGTTGTTGCGGGCGGCAATGAGGGCGGCCTCGTTGCACACGTTGGCAATGTCGGCGCCGGAGAAGCCCGGCGTCTGCTTGGCGAAGAAGTCAAGGTCCACGTCGGGGCCGAGCTTGAGTTTGCGCACATGGACACCGAAGATGCCGCGGCGCTCGTTGAGGTTGGGAAGCTCGACGGCAATCTGACGGTCGAAGCGGCCGGCACGCAGCAAGGCGCGGTCAAGGATATCGGCGCGGTTGGTGGCGGCCATGATGATGACACCGGCGTTGGTGGAGAAGCCGTCCATCTCGGTGAGCAGCTGGTTGAGGGTGCTCTCACGCTCGTCGTTGGCATTGGAGATGGCATTCTTGCCGCGGGCACGGCCAATGGCGTCAATCTCGTCGATGAAGATGATGCAGGGGGCCTTCTCCTTGGCGGTCTTGAAGAGGTCGCGCACGCGGGAGGCGCCCACGCCCACGAACATCTCCACAAAGTCGGATCCGGAGAGGGAGAAGAAGGGCACCTTGGCCTCGCCGGCCACGGCCTTGGCCAAGAGGGTCTTGCCCGTGCCCGGAGGACCTACCAGCAGCACGCCCTTGGGGATCTTGCCGCCCAACACCGTGTATTTCTTGGGGTTTTTGAGGAAGTCCACCACCTCTTCAATCTCGAACTTGGCGCCTTCCAGTCCGGCCACATCCTTGAACGTGACCAGCTGCCCGGACTTCTCGTCGAACTCCTGGGCCCGCGATTTCCCGATATTGAAAATACTGCCGCCACCGCCCATTCCTGCGCCACCTCTCGCTATAGAGCGAAAGGACCAGATGATGAGAAAGATGAACAACAGCATCGGAAGAACATAGAAAAACATCTCGAATCCCCAGCTCTTGGTGTTGTTCTGCTTCACGGGAAAATCATACTCATCCACAACGTCCATCTCCGTGAGGGTGCTGTCCTTGGCAAGGCGTTTCTGGACGGCGTTTCCCCGAATATCCTTCAATTCGTTGTAGAAGACCTGGAAGTCGCCGGCGGGCAGGGAGTACTGGGGACCGTCCACATTCTCTTTCACCTTGTCGTATGCGGGCTTGTCGAGGGCCTCCGTCTTAAGGAAAATATTGACTTTCTCCACGCTGCGCACATACTCCACATGGTCGATGTCGCGGTTTTCCACCATCTGCTTGAACTGGGTATTGTCCACCTCAACGGTTGGGGTCTCGGTGCCGGAAAGAAACCAATAACCAATCAGGGCGAGGAAAAACAACAAGTAAATAAGGCCGAAGTTGAATTTTTTCTTGTCTTTGGAGTTCTTTCCTGTCGTATTAAATGGATTCTTGCCTGAGCGGCCGTCATCCCGTTTATTTTGCTGAGCCATAAAATAGGATTAAGGAGTTAGAACTTTTGGATGTCGGCATCGTTCCAAAGCGCTTCAATGTTATAATATTCCCGCGCTTCGGGCTGGAAGATGTGGACCAGCACATTGAAATAGTCCAACAGGACCCATTCCTTGTTTTCAAGGCCTTCGACATGCACGGGTTTCAGGTTGGCCACGCGCTGCGTCTGCTCCTGCACATAGTCGCACAATGTCTCCACATGCGGTTTGGAATTTCCGGTGCAAACAATGAAATAATCAAAATAGACATGATTGATTTTTTTCAAGTCGATACATTGTATATCGGCACCTTGCTTTTCTATAAGTGCTTGTATAATAAGCTCTTCTATATTTCCTTCGTAGGCAATTCCTTCAAATTTGACTTTTTTCTTAGAGGGCATAATGATGTTTTAAATTTGGCTTGCAAAGGTACATTTTTTTTTATACTTTTGCGGCCTCAAAAAAGCAATTGACATGACAATGAAAAAATCCTTTCTTTTTTTAATTCTGACAGTGTTATTTCTGTATTCCGCCCATGCCCAGAAAGAGGTGGTGGGCCTTCCTTATTCTTTCACCCATAATGACATTTCCATGGCAGTTGACAGGGTGGATTTCCCGGCCTACGATGTTAATGAGCTGCTGGCGGAAGACGATCAGAACATGAAAGAAGGAAGTCCGATGCGCGTTGGCGCGGTGCGTCACGTCAGTTACAATTTCAACAACTCGGGCCGCACGGACATCCTGCCCGACGGTTCCCGTTTGTGGCGTCTGACGCTCCATTCCCCGGAGGCGCGTGCCATGGCCGTTTTCTTCTCAACCTTCAACATTCCGGAGGGGGCCACGATGTATGTGTACAGCAGTGACCGCAAGCATCTGACCGGCACCTACACAGCCGAGGACATCGAGCCAAACGGCGTGATGGCTTCCGAATTCATCGAGGGTGACGAGCTGACCATCGAGTATCACGAGCCTGCCGACGTCCACTACCACGGTGTTATCGAAATCGACCGTGTGAGCCATATCTACCGCAATGTTTGGTTCGCGGGCGACCCCGGGAAGGGCAGCGTGGACAGTGCCGGCGACTGCCACTACCATGCCGTCTGTCCCGAAGGCGCAGCCTGGCATGACCAGATCAACTCCGTGGTGAGAATCACCATCACCGGCAACACGGGGTCTTACTTCTGTTCCGGCGCCCTCATCAACAACGTCCGCATGGACAAAACCCCATACGTCTATTCCGCCAACCACTGTCTGGACGGTGACGGATCCTCCTTCCGTTTCGACTTTTTCTTCCAATTCTTGCACTGTGACGGCACCGGCGTCAGCCCCGTCAAGTTCGTCAACGGAGGTGAAATCAAAGCTTTTATCAGCTACAATTCCAATGCCGGCATCACCAACAGCTCCGATTTCCTGTTGCTGCGCATCACCAAGGACCTCTCTACCAAGCCTTGGTCCGACAGCCTCTATTTCGCAGGTTGGGATGCCACGGGAGCCTCATCCGTCGGTTTGGCCATACACCATCCTGCCGGCGCACGCAAGCGTTTCAGCTTCCCTCGCCAAGTTTTCAACTACGGCACCAAGTACTGGGGTGTCAACTGGTACACCAATCCCAACAGAGGATGCACCGAACAGGGCTCTTCCGGCTCCCCGCTCTTCAATGCCAACAAGCTGATCATCGGCGACTTGAGCACTGGTGAAAGTGCCTGTAACTATCCTGTAGGCAGCGACTACTACGGCAAGATCTCCTACGCCTGGACCAACAACAACAACAGCAACAACAGCAAGAAGCTCCAGCCGTGGCTCGACCCTGACAACACGGGAGTACGCACGCTTCCCGGCATGAATTTCCAGGGAGTGGTCGGTGTACAGGACTACAGCAGCCATATCGAGTATTTCAATGTCAACCCCAACCCGTCCACAGGCAATGTCACCGTCAAGGGATCCTTCAAGGAGACTGTCGGCCGCTGTAATGTCTATAATGCCATGGGCATGCTGGTCAGTTCCGATGACATTGCACTCTCCCCCACCTTCAACCTCAACCTCGGCCACCTCACCAACGGCATCTATTTTGTCGAAATCAACGATGGCTGCCAGCTGTACCGTTCCAAGGTGGTTATCGCCAAATAGGAGGTGTCTCTCCCCATGCCATGGCTCCGCTCCTGACCACGAGTTATCTTCCCCCTGTCGAATACTTTGCCTTTTTGACCCAAGAGGAGGCTTGGCTGGAGCATTGTGAGCATTACCGCAAGCAAACTTTCCGCAACCGTTGCGTCATCCTGACCTCCAACGGTCCCGAGGCGCTTACAGTGCCCGTTGTACACAGCCGCAACCACGAGCCCATTGCCGAGACCCGCATTGACTATGCCATGCCGTGGCAGCGCACCCATTGGCGCGCCATAGTGTCCGCCTACGGCTGCAGCCCCTATTTCCTATATTATCAGGACGCCCTCCTGCCCTTTTACGAACAGCGTCATGAACGGCTTTTCGACTTCAACCTGCAGCTCACCCGCACCCTTTTGCGGATGCTGCAACTGCCGGCACAGCTCCACCTGACTGAAGATTTCACCCCCTTGACGGCCAACGATCTGCGCACCCTCATCCAACCCCATGGGCAGTCAGCGCCCGACTACGCCTTCCGGCTTACGGAGCCTTACTACCAAGTGTTCGGACACAAATTCGGTTTCGTGCCCAACCTTTCCATCATCGACTTGATTTTCAACATCGGACCGGCGGCGGTCACCTACCTGCGCAATTTGCGCCAACAATTCTCAACCTCAACCATTTCGTAATCATGGCGCAAGACAAGCTCAAATTTGCAGAAAAAATCTACTACTATATCAAACAGGTGTTGATGAAGATCACCTATTCTCAAAACTTGTTTGATGAAGATGTATGGAAACTGCGTTTTTCCAAACAACAGGAAAAGCGCAAGTACACCATCGAAAAAAGCCTCTTCAGCCTCTCGTTGAAAAGTGCCGACGACATTTTCAAGTACCTGCTCTGGATCTCCTTGGTCGCAATGTTGGTCCTCATGATCCTGATGAGCCGTCATGTGGGCATTTCCGAACGGGAGATCGTGCAAAACGAGTATTCGGAATTGGTGCTCGGGTATTTCCACCACGATGTGGATGCCGCGACACTGCACGCACATCCCTACGCCTCCTCGCAAGCACAATACATTGATTTGGCGCTATGTGCACTCGGCAAGGCACTGCATGTTAACAACATATTTATACTCAAGCATTTAATCAGCTCGATTTTCGGATGGCTGCTCATCGTCTATCTCTCCGTGCTCATCCTAAGGGCTTTCAACTGGCGGGCGTCATTCCTCACGGCATTTTTTCTGTTCATATCGCCGCGCTTTTTAGGATACTCCGTATGCAACGTGGTCGATGTCACCTTCGCCTTCGGGTTCATCTTCACCATCACGCAGATCTACTATTTCTGCCGGGAATTGCCCGTCATCCGCATTTATCGTGTGGTGAAAATCGTATTGGGCACGCTTTTGGCCCTCTCCACCTATAATGCAGGCTTCATTCTCGTCCATTTCTTCATTATCTTCGTAATTCTCAACTTCTTACTTTACAATCCTTTGAAGAAGTTCTTCAAATGGGAATACCTCAAGCCGCTTTGCATCCTGATGGCCATGCTGGCGGGATTCATTGTCATTGTTTACTCGGTCCACGCCCTTTGCACCTTCTTCCTGAAAAGTTCCATCGTGAGGCCCAACCAGGCGTTTGCGTTGCTCACGGTCAACTACCCCTTGGCCGGCAACCAGCTCTTCGAGGGTCACATCATCGGCCCGGACAACCATCCACGGTATTATCTGGCCAAATACCTTTTCATCACCATTCCCACCGTCATCCTGATCGGGTTTGCGTTCTTTTTCGTCTTCTTCAAGACCGCTGTGAAATCGTTGAAGCCGTACTCCATCTTCATCTTCCTATACACCTTCTTCTACTGCGTGTTCAAAGTGCGGACGCACTACCTGAACCCGGACACCATGTGGGCCATTTACTACTGCATTTATCCGCTTTTCATGTTGATAGCGGTCAGCGGGTACGAATGCACCCTGCAGAGCATCAATGACAAATACACCAATTTTGTGGTGATGGGACTTATGGCGTTGATGTCCTTCATGCCCATCCGGCACATCATTTTCACCCAGCCGCTCACATCGCTCTATTTCAACGAGATCACAGGAGGCATCCACAATGCGTACAGCAAATACGAGTTAGATGCGGTGGAGGATGCCAACAAGCAGGCCTGCCAATGGATGGGCAAGTACATACACGAGCACGAAATCGGGCACCACATTGACGAGGCGCCTTATGTGGTGGGCACCAATGGCAACTCGGCATGTCCGCTCTTTTTGTCCAAAGACACGAGCATTGTCATTGTGCGCATGCCGTACAGCCGCACGGACACGACATGGGATTACTATATCGACTTCCCGCTTCACAGTTGCGGAACGGCACCTGGCCTTGCGACACCACGGTCCACCGCATCCACTTCGAGACCAAGCCCGTGGTGGCGTTTTATCGCAACTCTTATCGTGCCCGGCAGCGGTTGTTGCGCGACAGCATCGCCACCGAGGAGTTGCACCGACTCGACAGTATCGCGAATTGTGCCGAATAGTTGGTGGTTGGGCGTTGGTCTTCAATGTTGATAATTAAGAAATTAAGGAGTTAAGAAATTGATTCCAACAACAGCCAATGCTCTTCCTTGAGCAGCCCCGGCAGGGGCAAAAGCTCGGTAGCCAGGGGTTAAAGCGTGAGGAACGAGCGCTGCAACCCCTGGGAGGGATGCGTGCGCGGGAAAATCGCGGCGCGGGAGAACGTTGAGACGAGGGTGTGCGTTGCACGCCGCGAAACGGATGTGGGGTTCCACGAGCATGCGTGAGGGATTGCAGTGGAAATGATTTTGGCGAGAATGCGTTCCCTGACGAGACGGAGGTTCCGCTTGACGCTTCGCGTCTCGCGGAATGGCGGTGGGTTCTAAGCCAAAATCATTGGAACGGAAAGCCCGACGGCGCGGCGGCATTTAATGTTGTGTGCAAATGCAACGTGATTCCACGCCGCCGCGCCGGCACGCCCAAATCAAAAAAAAAGATGCAAAAGCCCTGATTTGTGCCACCGAGTATATAATTCCCAAAAATTATGTACTTTTGCACTCTTTTTTGAAAACCGACTCATGATCGAATACAACACCAAACGCAGCAAACTGCTCATCCGCGAATATGGACGCAATGTCCAGAAAATGGTGGAAGACACCATGAAGATCGAAGACCGTGAGCAGCGCAACATCGCCGCCCGCGCCATTGTGCGCGTCATGGCGCAACTGAACGACCCCAAGGAGCAACCCACCCTGTCCAACCAGGAGCCTCTCGACTACTGGCACAAGTTGTGGGACCATCTCTACATCATCTCCGATTACAAACTCGACATCGACAGTCCTTTCCCGAAACCCGTGCCCGACACCAGCGAAAAGGAGATTGTCAAACCCGACTACAACAAACACCACATCATGCTGCGGACCTACGGCCGCAACATGGAAAACGTCATCAAAGCTGTCGCGGAGTATCCCGAGGAACAACGGAAGCGCATGGCCAAAGTGTTGGCCAACGACCTCAAGATGATGTACTTGAGCTACAACCGGAACTCTGTGAACGACGAACTGATCAAACGGCAGCTGCTTGAGATGTCGGACGGTGCCCTGACGTTGCCGGAGGATTTCTCGCTGACCACGACCAAGGAGCTGCTCCATTTGGTCAACAGCAACATCTCGTTCTACATCGCCCCGACCAAGAAAAAGAAGAAAAAGAAAAAGAAAAAAAAGAAAAACACACCTGCTGAATGAACATCATAGAAGTCCATGAGGTCACGAAACGCTATTCCAACCATTTGGCCTTGGACCGCGTTTCGCTTTCCGTGCGGGAAGGCATCGTTTTCGGTCTGCTCGGCCCCAACGGGGCGGGCAAGACCACGCTGATCCGCATTCTCAACCAGATCACTTTCCCCGACTCGGGCACTGTTTACTTCAAGGGCCACCCTCTGAAGGAGGACGATGTGCGCCAAATCGGATACCTGCCGGAGGAGCGCGGCCTCTACAAGAAGATGAAGGCCGGCGAGCAGGCTATCTACCTTGCGCAGCTCAAGGGCCTCGACCGCGACACCGCCTTCAAGCGGCTACGCGAGAAATTCCGCCAATACGACATCCTTGACTGGTGGGGCCGCCCCATCGAGGAACTTTCCAAGGGCATGCAGCAGAAAGTGCAATTCATCACCACTATCCTGCACAAGCCCTCGTTTCTCATCCTCGACGAGCCATTCAGCGGCTTCGACCCCATCAACACCAACCTTCTGAAAGAGGAGATTCTCAACCTCAAGAAAGAGGGCGCCACCATCATCCTTTCGACGCACAACATGGCCTCCGTGGAGGAAATCTGCGATGAAATCGCCCTCATCAACCAGTCCCGCAAGATTTTGGAGGGTAACCTTTACGATGTCAAAAACCAGTTCAAGAAAAACATCTTCTCCCTTGAACTCAAAGAGGAAAACGCGGAGGTCAGCCAGTTGCTCAACGAGCATTTCGAGATGTTGGAGTCAGCCGCCCTCCCCCACTCCGTCCAATACCGCATCCACATTCCCGACGGCAAGCGCGCCAACGATCTGCTTGCCGCCGTCATACCGCACGCCGACATCCTCTCTTTCAACGAAATACTGCCCTCCATGAACGAGATTTTCATCGAGCAGGTCGAAACCTTCAATCAAGCACACACCCATGAGCAACAATAAGACCTTCATCATCATCGCCCGCGAATATGTGACGCGCGTGCGCAAGAAATCGTTCATCATCCTCACCATTCTGATGCCGATTCTGATAGCGGCCCTCATCGCGCTGCCAGCCCTCTTAGTGCTCCGAAGCGAACAGAAGCAGCATACCCGCGTGCTGGTGGTCGATGACACCGAGATCTTCATCAATGGTTTTGAGAACAACGATAACGTCACCTATAGCTACGCCTCCGGCAATATCGAGCAGCTCAAGCAGGACGCCTTCGACTCCGAGCAGTACGATTGCGTGTTCCATATCCTCGACAACAGTGCCGGACTGCGTTCCAACCTCTACTACAAGAAGCACATCCCCAGCAATCTGCAGTCACGATTGGAGGGCCAGATGGACGAGATTTTCTTCAACAGGATGCTGATGGACTCGCTGCATATCGAGCCTGAGCGTTTCGCCAAGTTGCAGGAGCTCACCAAGTCGAGTGTCACCACCATCCAAGTGGACGACCAAGGTGTCGAGCGCGAGAACATCGCGGAGATGAACGAGGTCATCGGCATGGTTTGCGGCTTTTTCATCTACTTCATCATCATCATCTTTGCCAGCCAGGTGCTCCGTGGCGTATTGGAGGAGAAGACCAACCGCATTGTGGAGGTGCTCATCTCCTCGGTGAAGCCTATGCAGCTGCTGACGGGCAAGATCGTGGGCATCGCACTGGTAGGCATCACGCAGTTCCTGATATGGGGCGTGCTCACCTTCGGTCTGGTCTCCGTGGCCGGACTCTTCGTCAAGGGGGACATCCTCCCCGCGGAGGTGACCGAGATGGCTGCGGAAGGGGGCACCATGGGGGCGGTTCCCGGCACTGAACTCAGCATCTTCCAACAGATCAGCGACTTTTTCCCGTTCTCCTTCACACAACTCATCCTCAGCTTCCTCTTCTTCTTCGTGGTGGGCTACCTCATCTACGCCACCCTGTATGCCGCCACCGGATCCGTGATTGACAACGAAAGCGACTCACAGCAATACACCCTTCCCGTGACCATCCCGTTGATGCTGGCCATCATCCTAATCCCCTCCATCGCCACCAATCCTTCCGGACAGCTGGCATTCTGGTTCTCGATGATTCCGCTCACCTCGCCCATCATCATGATGGTGCGGTTGCCGGCGGGCGTGCCGCTGTGGCAATTGCTCACCTCCATGGGAGTGGCCGTGCTCTTCCTGCTGTTCTGCATCTGGTTCGCGGCCAAGATCTACCGTGTCGGCATCCTCATGTACGGCAAGAAGCCCAGCTGGCGCGAGATCCTGCGCTGGCTGAAGGAAGCGTAAGCATAAATAGTGTTGTCAATTTTGGGGTACCGCCACCGTATATACCGTGTCTGCCGTATTCCAGACATTGGAGACGCTTGTGCCGTCGGCAGCAAGCCCCTGGCCTTCTATATGCAAAATGGAAAGCGGGCTCTTGTGATTACGCTGCCAATAGGGATACCGCACCTGCACCGCATTGCCGCCGGGCTTCAGCGAAAACGTATCCTTCCCGTTGAGCACTGCCGGCAACGTGTCGGCACCCATTGACCCCACCCACAGGGTGAACTGTTTGGAAGGTGACAGATAGTAGCAGTCCAACTGGCTGCATTGGGCATGACGCATCGGATAGGGCGAAGAAAGGTCCACCGTGGCGCGGTCCACCTCGCAAAGGGTTAAAAGCAGCTCGTTGTGGGTTTTGTCCTCCTTGCGGCAGATATAGAAGACGCGGGCAGTGCTGTCTTGTGCCATGAACTCGGCCAACTTATAGGGTCTTCGGCAGCCTTTCGTATGCTTGCCAACTTTTATTTCGAGGTAATCAGACCACTCGATGCGCTCATCTCCAAACACGGACACGCCCCACTTCCCTGACTCGGAAAGCGTGGGACAATAGAGGATATCATTGTCGGACAAGACAGAAAAAGCATTCTCCTTCACCAATTCGTCCATCGCAGCATGGGTATAGCGGACACGCTGCCATTCGTGGCTCAGAAGATCGTTAGAATATCCTGTGATGATGAGCATCGGTGCAAGAATAGCAAGCACAAGTACACAAGCCGCAACATAGAGCTTTCGTCTGTTATAAAAAAGCTTTACAAAAGCATAAGCCGAAAGCACTATCGCCGTCATCACACCAAAATAGGAGAAATAGGAAGTTACATACCCGATTATCCAATCATTCCATTCGGCATTGTATTTTTCAGAAAGCCCTATCACGAGATGTGATCCGAAGGCAAACAGAAGCGCACCCACAGCAACCAGAACCACACGCCTCCAAGCAACCGCATTTTCAGCCCGTCTCATCAACAACGCCAACACCAGCAAAACCAGTGTGGCGTTCACATAGACAACCATTGGCGCATGTGTGAGCATAAAAAACCTTGTATTATAATGCCCGACAAGAGCTTGTGCATTATCCATAGCCACATCGAAATACTGCAAATGAAGAGGGAACATGGATACCGTACACCTCCACATCAGCCTCAGGCATTTATACAAGCTGAACGAACTGGCAAAGGCCGTACCCGAATATCCGGCTGACACAGTCATGCGATAGAAGAAATAGACGGCCAGATAGAGCACTCCGATGCTCATATACGGAACAATCTCGCGCCAAAAGCGTTTCTCTTTCCACATCTGTTTGAAACCGTGGATATTCCAGTTGCGGATTAACACATAGATTGCAAAGAAAACCAAATAGAGCAAGTACGTCTCATAAAAAAGCAACACGATAGCAAAAATGACAGTAGAGATGATGACATACTTATATTGCTTTGTTTCAGTATATTTCAAAAATGCCACGATAGCCCAGCAAAGGAGACCGAAACTGAAACAGAAATAGAGAGTATAGGCAATGAAGGGGATGTGCATGCTGGATGTCACGGGCGTGAACGCCAGCACAACGACGAAAAGAGCTATCGCCAGATCCTTGGAAAACAGAATTTTCCGCATCAAAAAGGCGAAAGAAACGTATGAAAACAACAGCGCGCCGATGTGGAAGACCTTTGTAATGTAAAAATTGTCAAAAATGAAAGGCAGTGAGCCCAAAGGCTTGGTAATGAAGAAGAAAAAACGTCCCTGATAGGCGGCATAGTTACACGCATCCTCCCACGTTTTCCCACGCAAGAAGGAATAATAATACTCCAAATCGTCGGCGGCGGTGAAGCCTATGCGGCAGAATGGTGCCATCGAGATGGCGGCCACAAGCAACAACAGAATGAAAATCACTCTGTTTTCATATATCCACGTGTTATTTTTCTTCATAGCAAACAATCGGGTGGTTCAATCGATGGTCCTTCGTCACAAATAAATGTCTCTTAACGAGGCGGCAAATGTACACAAATTTCTAATATAAACAGGCACATGTAATTGCCCTATGTAGAGACGCGCCACGCCGCGTCTCTACGAATATGAGGTTATGGCATCAGGTTCACCATATACCGTTCCTCGCCTCTATTCCCTATTTTTGTTATTTTTGCAACCTCATTCAGAAACACGGATTTATGCCCTATCTTTTCAAGAACGCTTTCGAACAAGTACCGTCCCTGCAGTTCGTCTATAAGAACTTGCAGCTGACCTCCGCGTTGGGGCGGCACTTCCTGTTAGACCTGCCCTTCTGCACCGACGCGGAGGCGCTGCGTCGGCAGTTCGACCTGTTGGAGGCCACCATCGCCGTGGCCGGGGACGATGCCAACCGCGCCAAGATCACCCACATCCGCAACCAACTGCATCAGATCAACGACATACGACCGACACTCGGCAGCTTGGCCGACGGGCAGGTGCTTGACGACATCCAGCTGTTCGAAATCAAGAAGACGACCCTTCTGGCCGAGGGCATCGCCAAGGACTTTGCCGCCATCCGCTGCACACTTTTTCCTTTGGAAGAGATGGGTTCTGTCGTCGCCCTGCTCGACCCCGAGCACACGCACATCCCCCATTTCCACATCTACAGCGCCTACGACCCGGAACTGGCCAAGTGGCGCGAACGGATCCAGAACGCCCAAAGCGTGCAGGAAGCCGAGGAGTTCCGCTTCCAGGCACAGAAGGTGGAGGACAAGGTTCGAGAGCACCTTTCCAAGCAGCTCCGCCCCCACTGCGAGGCGCTAACCCGCAACCTCGACACGCTCGCCCTTCTCGACCTCATGCTCGCCAAGGCGCGCCTCGCCGCCGACTGGCACTGCTGCCGCCCCGAAGTGTCGGACCACACCGAGCTGCACGAACTCACCAACCCCGAGGTGGCCGCCGCCCTCGCCACAAAGGGACGCCATTTCCAGCCCGTCAGCATCAGCTTCGGACAGGAGACTGTCCTTGTCACCGGCGCCAACATGGCAGGCAAGTCCGTACTGCTCAAAACACTCGCCCTGACGCAACACCTGTTCCAATTCGGCTTCTATGTACCCGCCCGGAAGGCGGCTCTCCATGTGGTGGAAGAGATCATCACCAGCATCGGCGACCGCCAGTCTGAAATCAGCGGACTCTCCTCTTTCGCAGTGGAAATCCTCACCATTGACAAGATCATCAAAGAGGGACGTGCCGGCAAAAAGGTGCTCGCGTTGGTGGACGAGCTCGCCCGCACAACAAACCCTGAAGAGGGAAAGGTGCTCGTGGGCAACTTCATCCGCCTGACCACCCGGCTTGGCATCACCACCCTCGTCACCACACACTACGGCGGCATCGAGGCCCCCTGCCGCCGACTGCGCGTGAAAGGCTTGCAGCTCACAGAAAAACAAACCGTCACCGCTGGCAACATCGGCGACTTCATGGACTACTCTCTGGTGGAAACCAACGCCGACGAGGTGCCCATGGAGGCTTTCACCATCGCACGACTTTTCGGCGTGGACAAAGAGCTGCTGAATCTCTGACATCCAGCCTATAACCACATTGATACAAACAAAAAGAGACGATGCAAGCACCGTCTCTTTTGCTGTATAGTCGTATTATCTACTCCGCGAAGTGCTGATAGAACCGGATGATCGTCTCGATGCCCTTGTAGAAATGGTCGAGGCGATAGTTCTCGTTCGGGGAGTGGATGGCATCCTCGCCGAGGCCGAAACCCATCAGGATGGACTTGATGCCGAGCACCTTCTCGAACGTGGAAATGATGGGGATGCTACCGCCGCTGCGCATCGGGATGGGCAGCTTGCCGTAGGTGTCCATGTAGGCAGCCTCCGCAGCCTTGTAGGCGGGATGGTCGGTGGGACAGCCGTAGGCCTGGCCACCATGCAGCGGAGTAACCTTCACCGTCACATAGTCGGGAGCGTTCTGCTCAAAATAGTCCTTCACCAACAGGGCAATCTTCTCGTGGTCCTGATTCGGCACCAAGCGGCAGGAGAGCTTGGCGTAAGCCTTGGAGGGCAGCACCGTCTTGGAGCCTTCGGCGGTGTAGCCGCCCCAGATGCCACAAAGGTCGAAGGTCGGGCGGATGCCGACGTGCTCAATCTTAGTATAGCCCTTCTCGCCGCGCAATGCCTTCACGCCGAGCGACTTCTTGTATTCCTCCTCATTGTAGGGTGCCATATTGAGCAGCTCGCGCTCGCGGGCGGAGCACTCCACCACATCGTCGTAGAAATGCGGGATGGTGATGTGATTGTTCTCGTCCATGCAGCCGGCAATCATCTCGCACAACGTGTTCAACGGATTGGCCACAGAGCCGCCGAAGATGCCGGAGTGCAGGTCGGCGTTGGGACCGGTGACCTCGATCTCCCAGTAGGCCAGACCACGCAGGCCGGAAGTGACGGAAGGCACATCGGTCGCAATCATGCTGGTGTCGGAGACGAGGATGACATCGGCCTTCACCAGGTCCTTGTACTCCACAATCCATTTGGAGAGGCTGGGCGAGCCAATCTCCTCCTCGCCCTCCAACATGAATTTCACGTTGCAGGGCAGCGTGTTCGTCTTCATCATCGTCTCAAAGGCCTTGGCGTGCATGAAGGACTGGCCCTTGTCGTCATCGGCACCGCGTCCCCAAATCTTGCCGTCCTTGATGACCGGCTCGAAGGGTTCGGTGTGCCAGAGTTCCACGGGATCCACAGGCATCACGTCGTAGTGGCCATAGACCAGCACGGTTTTGGCGTTGGGGTCGATGATCTTCTCGCCATAGACAATGGGATTGCCTTCAGCGGGCATCACCTCGCACTTGTCGGCGCCGGCGGCAAGGATAAGCTCGCGCCACCGCTCGGCGCAGCGGATCATGTCCGGCTTGTGCTCGCTCTCGGAGCTGATGGAGGGGATGCGCAAAAGGGTGAACAGTTCTTCAAGGAAACGTTTCTGATTTTCTTCAATAAATTGTTTGGGTTCCATAATTATAGATTTTTATGATAATTTGTCTTTATTTTCTATCAATACTTCAGTTCGTCCAAAAGCACAGCAGATGTGTTTGTCGGCTGCAAAAATAAACATTATTTAAAAACCGTAAATCGTAAAACGTAAAAAGACTTAAGACCGGAGACTTAAGACCAAAGACCCTTTTCGCACATCACCCGGAGATTCCGCTCAACGCTGTCGCGTTTCGCGGAATGGTGCGCCGCAAGCGGAGAGAAGAAAAGGAGATGGGCGGCGGGTTGGAACGTGCCGTTGCCGGAATCTTTTTCCTCGCCGCCCATCTCCCCCTATTCCCTCCGGAAGGCCTCACCATTCCGCTGCGAACGCAGCCCATCCTACACACCCCTGCACGCCACTGGCGTGCAAATTCGGCAATAACACAATGCGTCGGCAAACACAACAGGACAGGCCTAAAGTGCGCAAATTCAGTTATAACATAATCCGTCAGCAGACACAACAAGACGGACCGCGGGTGCACAAATTCAGTTATAACCAAATGTGTCGGCAAACATAACAAGACAGGCCAGCGGCCTGTCAGGGTGCGTAGGATTGCGCGGGGCACCATCGATATTTCGCACGCCGGCGGCGTGCGGGGAACACACAATTAATCAATCATTACACATCTTCGAAAATGTATTGTTCATCAAATTTTACCTCCGCCTTCTTCAGCATATCCAGATACTCCTCCCTGAATGTTCTTTTGGTATGATGTCGCTCCTGATCTTGAATATACTGGACCACCTTGGGAACCTGACTCCTGGAATATGAGAACGCGCCATAACCTGTCTGCCAAGCAAACTCCCCTACACAAAAGCCTTTTTGGTTAATCCATTCCGACGTCTCGCGCTTCACCAACATCATCAATGAGGATAATGATTGTGTCGGACGCATCCCGAACAAGATGTGAATATGATTGGCCGTTCCTCCAACAGCCAGGATCTGATGGCCCTGCTCCTGAACAATAGCCGTTGTATATTGGTATAACCGCTCACGCCAGGAAGGTTCAATCAATGCCTCCCGATACCGAACAGCGAATACCGTCTGTATGTGAATCTGCGTATAGGTGTTTGTTTTAGTGTTTTTGGATTTTGGATTCATTTGGGTTTTCATTTTTGTGTTATTGAATAGGGCTGCAAAAATAAAAAAATATTGTAAAATATTGATTATCAATTAATTTTAACAATCAATTGTTAAAATTCGGATTTTCATATTCGTGTCACCTGCCCCCGCACACCCATCCACACACCCCCGCAGGCCGCTGGCCTGCGTATGGATGACAATGGCCACCCTTCCTACGCACCCCTGCACGCCGCTGGCGTGCGCGTTCTGCAATAACACAATGCGCCGTCAAAAACAACAAGACAGGCCAGCGGCCTGTCGGGGTGCGTAGGATTGTGCGAGGAACGAACATTGTATCGTCCCTTCGGGACGTCACAGTTCGTGGTATGCCGCATCGTTCTACCGGGCTTCCGTCCCTGCCGGGACGTGGATGAGGTTCGATGTGCGAGGTTCGACCAAAGAGCTTAGAATTAAGAATGGAAAATGGAGTCTTAAGTCTCTGGTCTCTGGTCTTCGGTCTTCAGTCTTTTGTTGGATTATTCCAGAAATCCGCGTTTTCGATATTCATCTTTTGTGGGTCAAACACGGGATCTTTCCCTTCTTTTTCCTGTTTCTCATAATCTTTCAGTGCCCGGATGGCCTTGGGTGACAGCAGCAAAATGACGATGATGTTGATCCAGGCCATGGCCCCCACCCCGATGTCACCCGCGTTCCAAGCCGTGCGCGCCTCTTTCATGGAGCCGAACACCACGGCTATCAGGATGCAGACGCGCAACACGCGTATGGCCACCAGCTCTTTTCTTCCTTTGCCGAAAAGATAGACGATGCTGGTCTCAGCATAGTAGTAATACGCCATGATGGTGGTGAAGGCGAAGAATGCCAGGGCCACGGCCACCACCACATTGCCCGGCGTGGTGCCTAACAGGGTGCCGATGGCAGTGGAAGTGTAGGAGACATCCGGTGCGCCAAGGTTATATGCCGAGCGGAAAAGCACCTCGCCTGTACTGGCATCCATCACATTGTAGGTTTTCACCGCCATGATCATCACCGCAGTGGCCGAGCAGACAAGCAGAGTATCGACATACACAGAGAACGCCTGCACCAAGCCCTGTTTCACGGGATGCGAGACTTTGGCGGCAGCGGCCACAATGGGACCCGTGCCCTGTCCCGCCTCGTTGGAGTATATCCCACGTTTCACGCCCCACGCAATGGTGCTGCCGATAATGCCGCCAAAAAGCTCATGCATGCCAAAAGCCCCTTTGAACATGTCCGCGAAGACCGACGGTATGGCCGAAGCGTTGCATATCAGCACCACAATCGCCAGAACAATATAGAGGATCGCCATAAAGGGAGCCACAATCTGCGCCACATTGGCAATGCGCGTCACTCCGCCGATGATCACCAGACCCAAGACAAAAGCGACCACAAGGCCCACATATACGGGAGGGATGTGTACGGTGTTGGCCACGGCGATGGCTATGCCGTTGCACTGCACCTGCGGAAGCAGCAATCCGCACGCTATCAGCGAGCAGACGGAGAAAACCACGGCCAGCCACTTGCAGCGCAGGCCCTTTTCAATATAGTAGGATGGACCGCCTCGATACTGCCCGCGGTGATGTTCCTTGTAGATTTGCGCCAACGTGGCCTCCACGAAGGCGGATCCCGCACCGAGAAAGGCAATGATCCACATCCAGACTATGGCTCCGGGACCGCCATAGCCGATGGCCGTGGCCACCCCCACAATGTTGCCCGTCCCCACACGCCCCGACAGCGCCATGGCAAAGGCCTGGAACGAGGAGATGCCCGTCTTCTGTGTCTTGTCAGTGGAGAAAAGCAACCGGGCCATCGCCCCGAAACGGCGGACCTGCACAAAACGGGTGCGGATGGAGAAGTAGAGAGCGGAGAAAAGGCAAAGCGCCACTAACGCCGGACTCCACACTATGGAGGAGAGCGTCTGCGAAAGAGATTCTATAGAGATTGACAGCAGTGCCATATAACCTTGTAAAACAGATGCGGGCGGACCCGTCATTTTGCGGCGCGAAAATACGACATTTTTCCCATATCGGACAACTTAACGATCAAAAAATGGACGGTTATATACATGATGGCACAAGGTTGGCAAGGACAGTTCTCCAAACAACGCTTTTTTTCCAACGCCTCCCTTTCGCGGCGAGCCAGTTCCATGCCTCTTGGATGCCGACTCCCGCGCCGCGAGAGGGTGTCGGTGTCGCCATTCCGC
>CAMVIT010000041.1:0-24376 GCA_947167635.1 uncultured Bacteroidales bacterium
ACAATCAGTGGCGACACGGTCACCGGCAACTACGACATCAATTACGTCTTCGGTATATTGAGGGTCACCCCGAGTACCCAGTCTCTGATAGTCCAGTCCAACGACTGCACACTACTATACAACGCCCAGGAGCAGACCTGCGAGTACTATACCGTGACCTATGGCGATGTGACGGTGCCCGAATGCACCTCGTGCCCTGCCGTTCCAGGCACCCACTACTACATCCTGCCCACCGGCGACACCGTGACCGTCTTTGACCCGATTTCCGTGCGCGACGTGACCGACACGGTCAACGGATTCGAGGTCATCATCCAGAACAGTGGCAACTACAGTGACATCGACACCATCTATGGCAACGTGAAGGTGACCCCTATCCCGCTAATCATCACCACGGACAGCGATTCAAAAGAGTATGACGGCACGCCTCTTACCGACGACGGCTGGCTTGACACCCCACCTGTCGGATTAGCCCCTGGAGATACCGTGATCTTTGTGGACAACCATGGAACCATCACAGAACCGGGTGAATCATTCAACTACGCCACAACGGCCATTGTGGTCAACACAATCAGTGGCGACACGGTCACCGGCAACTACGACATCAATTACGTCTTCGGTACATTGACGATATACCCACCTATGAATGTACTCCCAATCAATGAACTCGTTCACGTCTCCTGCCATGGTGCCAACGATGGCCGATGGACACTCGTGGTGTCAGGTGGCAAGCCGGGCGTGCGAACCTATACCTTGGACGGAGGTGCATCTGTGACTCTGTCGGACGACACTATCAGGCTGACCAATCTTACCCCTGGCAACCATCAGTTGGTGGTGACCAATGTTTTAGGAACTACCATCACTATTGACTTCATAGTGAACGAACCCGATCCATTGGGCGTGGCAGTGGTTGTTCCGATCAATGTTGCAGACCGTTGTCCCAACCAAGGAGCCTACGAGGTAAGTGCATTCGTTACAGGTGGCACGCAGCCATACAGCTTCGAATGGTCAGGTGACGCTTCCAGTGTAAATAACAACACCACAATAGTGAATCAACTCGGTGCTAACGATTGCAATGTTGAGTATATGGCTGTAGTGCTAGTGAATGATTTCAACTTCTGCGAGGCACGCGACACTGCCCGTTTCACGGTTCTGGACACCGTAAAACCGACATTCACAGTACCCGACAGTATCGCTATATGCCGTACACAGCCTTCTGGAAGCTTCGATGCTTCTCCGTCGGTAACCGGATTTCCGAGCTCGCTCAACGACAACTGCACACCGGCAGCCCAACTGTTCGTCACTTTCAGAGATGAGGATACAACAGGCACGGAACCCGGCGCTCGACTTATCACGCGCAAATGGACAGTGAAGGATGCCTGCGGAAACAGTATTACCAAGACGCAAAAGATTCTGATAAAGCCGCAGACTACCCATGCAACAATCACATTCACCTGTCCTCCTGATACAAACGTGATTTTGGCCTATGGTGCGTGCGACACGTTGTTAGGTATCGGTAACCCTTCTTTCACCACGGATTTTTCTGATATGGATTACACCATTACACATGATGCTCCTGTGGACAGCATTTATAGTACAGGCACGACAGTAGTGACGTGGACCCTGACAGACGAGTGTGGATTCTCCACCCATTGTCAGCAGAACGTGGAGGTGGTTTATCCGCCGTGCGGCACGCCGATGGATTCCGTGTGGGATTGGGACGGCAATGCTTATTCGTCGGTGCGCATTGGTTGTCACTGTTGGACAGGAGAGAACCTGCGCAGCGAGCACTACAGCGACGGAACACCCATTGCAAACCATACCCGTTACTCGGACAGCGATTCGTTGGAATCCATTTACGGAAAGCTATACAGTTGGTACTCCGCCGCAAGAGTGTCCGAAGGTGACGACAATGCGGTCCCCACCGATTCGATGAGCTATTTCGGGCCCTATATAGAAGGCATTTGTCCGGCTGGATGGGCTCTGCCCACAGTGGCCGAGTATTGGGACATGTTCAATGCGTCGGGAGGTTCTGCCGGCTTTGTGAAGAGTCCATCCACATTGGTGTGGCTTCCCGGTAGAGAGGGCACTGCCCCGAACCTGTTCGAGGCGTTCGGTGCCGGCTATTACGACGGCAGTATCAATCGTTATCTGAATCTGCTGGGTGAAACGCACTTCTGGGCGGCTGATTATTCCACGGGATCCTCTATGGCAAAGAACTTTATGCTGAACTATTATTGCGATGATGCTATCGTGGAAGAATCCCGCAAAGGATTGGGCTACAGTATCCGCTGTATCCGAAAAAAATAAAGAAAACCGTTAACCATGCTAAAAAACAAAATTTGGAAAGCCCGCGAAAGCGGGCTTTTTCTATTCATAGTGGTTTTGTGTTTTGTTTTCGAGTTAGGGTTAAAAGACAAGTGGCTGAAAACTCCAGTTTTCACAATAAGTTTCTTCAGCGTTCCTTCTATTTGAAATACATATCCAGCGTTTTAAATAATTCCCGACATTCCGTATGGGTGAGCGTATAAAGGCCAATAAAGCCGGACTTGTAAAATAGAGGTAGCATTCCGTTTTGGGATGCCTTAATTTTTATAAATCTCTTGCCTTTATCATAAAAATCAATACTTGATAGTGGTATTGGAACATTTTTTAACAATAATGTATGGTTAAAAATGATTTTGTCAGGATTAACAGTAATGGCACAAGATTTATACCACCTGAAGTGTAAAATCAGATTGTAAAACATCTTTAAGGACATAATGGCAATAAGCGGTATAAATCCGACACTTAGTCCGGAAACAATGTACAAATATATTGACAATGCGTTTCCAAGAGTCAAAAAAACATCTTCAGGTGTGATTTCACATTTGTTTATTACGAACTCTTCCATTTTGTCAGTTTAAGAATGACCAATAGTTTATGCTATGCAATGCCGTATTGAAGGCATATTGAAATGCGATATATTCCTCTGGGGAAACATACTCCTTACCATTATTATCTAACCACTCTATATAAGTATCAACTACCATATAAGCATCTTCTATAGTCTCTACAGAGGAGAACGCATTAAAAAAGTATAACCATATATTCGTGATGGATTCTGGAAAATCCAAAATCTTTCCATATTCACTAATCAAATAATCAATATTATAATCTAATGATATGTAGGTTGTAGATATTTTGCTAACATCCTGGTGTATTTGTGTCTCTGGGCCAATCTTTTGGAAAAGACCGTCAAATAAGGAATACTCACAAAGATCTTCAAACAAGTGTTGATAAACATCTGTAGGAGTCACTTCATTATTCATCGTAAATATTAAGATATTTATTATGCAAAAAGCCAATATTGTTATTGTTTGCATAAGGAGAGGATAAACTACTATTATAACCATTCGGATAAGGATTGTCCAAATTTTTGCTGTTTTTCAGTGCTTGTCCTGCCGAGTAAGACGCCCCAACTCCACAAATAACAGCACCAGCCGTAGCACCAATGGCAGCACCAGCAGGTGGATTGCCTGCAACAGCACCAACATAAGCACCTATCTCACCGCCCACTTGTGCACCAGCATAAGCACCAGTCATATCGGCCCCCGCAACTGCACAAACTTTTCCTACAGCAGACCAGAACCCCTTTGTGTTATCAAAAGTAATGCCAATTGATTCGGAAATGCTGCCGTTTAGAATTGTTAATTCTTGTTTTAATTGTTCTGTTGAATGTTTTTCCGTGTTGTCCTTGTTGCAGCAGATGAACAAAACTACTGATGTAAAAATAACAGCTGGAAAAAAAAATCTACTTTTCATTTTTCTTGAATTTAATAATGATACATAAATTCCCCTTTCCCGCAGGGCGTGCCGGCACTCTGCACGACACTTTCGGGTCTGTCATCCGAAAAGGAAAAGTTGTATCTTTGCCGTCGGATTTTCGTGCCATCGCGTGACAAACACCACGATATATGCGACCTGAGGTGCTTTGCGGCAGGGAATATCGCTATGAGGTCCGTTAAACATCAAGGCGATGCCCCTGCTTGGGCACCTCTCTTTTCAAGCTCCGCCAACGGCCTGCGGCACTCCTTGGCGGAGCGTTATCCAATGAAGTTGTTCTTGCCCACCCCATGGAGTTTGGGCATAGTAAGGGTTGGGAGGTTGGTTTTCATAGTGGTTTTGTGTTTTGTTTTCGAGTTAGGGTTAAAAGACAAGTGGCTGAAAACTCCAGTTTTCACAAAAAAGTTTCTTCAGGGTTTTTATCGGATGCAAAAATAGTGATTTTTTCAATACCATCAGCCAAAGGTTGATTTTTTTGTTGAAGATTGTCAATGGTTGCTGCGATTGAAGGCTTAATGCCCGTTTTCTTCGGTTATTGTCTGTGCCCCACCAGCACGCCCGACACATTCCACGAGCTGAAGCTACCCCCCTCGGGCGCGCCCTGCGGGATGGCGACGGTGATGGTGTGCCGGCCGGGCTTCAGGTCGGAGAGGTCGAAGTAGGTGGGCTGTGTAGCCGTCCCCGGACACCAGCCCGAACGCGAGTAGTCGGACGAGGACATCCCGTTCCAGAAGTTGCCGGAGGCGGGATTCAACGTACGGTAGGTGCCGCAGTCGCAACGCCACGGGGTGTAGATGAAGCGCGGCTCCCCGTCGATGAGGATGGTGTTGGCCTTGGGCACGAACTCGTCGCCGGTGTCCCAGCCCCCGTGCCCGGTGGTGATGTACCGCAAGGTGAGCTGCTCCGTCCCCTCGGGCACGTCAAAACTGACCGTCAGCGAGTCGGTGCCGAAGAAACGGCCGTAGTTCTGCCCCGCCATCTCCATCACATTGCAGGTGTTGAAGAGCGGGAGCACAAAGTGTTTGTCCATCTCAGATGTGTCCCAGACGTCGCTCTCGGGATAGGCCTTCAGGGTGAGCGAGAGCTTGTGGCCGCCGCCGTCATAGTTGCCGATGAAGGCGCCGATGAGCACTTCGTCGCCGAAGATGGGTTGCAAGTCGCTGATGTCCTGCTTGTAGCGGGTCTCGGTGGCCCACTCGCGATCGTCGAGCGACCGGTATTGGTTGTAGTGGCGGATGCCGAAGGGGGTGAAGAAGCGGACGAGCTCTACCAGGGGCAGGTAACGGTCGGTCATAGTGATGCCTTGGTAGGTGCCGCCCTTCTTGTCGGTGAAGAAGGGCAGCACATCGGCGGTGTTGGCCTTGAGGGCGTCGAGGAAGCTCTGCTGCCGGCCGGTGGGGATGAGGAAGATGGATCCCGTGCGGTCGTAGGCGTCGCCGTTGGAGTACTGCGTCACCTCGGCGAAGAGCCGGTAGTGGGCGGGCAGCTGCCGCCAGTGCAGGCGCTTGAGGATTACCGTGCCGTTGGCAAACGACAGGGTGGTGTCGAAATCAACCGTCTGCGGCACGGCAATCTTGGGGTTGAAGCAGATCTGTGCCTCGTTGAACACCGGCACGGTGATCACTAACTTCTCCTTTTCCAGATTGTTGAGTTGTGCGCGGGTGAGCACCTCCCCGAAGTGGTGAAGGTCGTTGCCCGGGAAGAGCGGTTCCTTGAAGGGGCGCAGTTTCTGCACCCCGGCGAGTTGCACGATGGCGTTGCCGTTGCGCCGGTACTGCACTAACGTGCCCTGCAGGTCGGCGAACGAGGCGATGGGCGTGGCCCGGAACTTCAGGTCCTGGGTGACCCACAGCTCTATGGTGTTGGAGAAGAGCACGATCTTGTATTTGGTGCACCGGTAGCCGTTGATTTTCTCGGTGCCCTCCTCGCTGTATTCGTTGGAGGGCATACTGCTGCCGCAGCAGTACCGCTCTTTGGGAGAATAGACCAGCTGGCTGACGATGGTGTCGGCGGCGTAGTCGATGTAGGTGTGGTGGGTGGCCGTGCCGGGAACGGGGTTCGCCACGGGGGCGTTGCCCGACTCTATCCGCACGCGCTCGCCTTCCACCAGGACTTTGGTCAGGGAGGTGTCGCCTTCGCTGCCGAGGGTGAAGGCACGATAGAGCAGTTGGTGCTGGGCGCTTGCGCCGGTCAGCCATAAGACAAGGAGTGGCAGGAGAATTTTCTTCATATTCGGAAAGGTTGAAAACGGGGGCAAAGATACGTATTTTAGTTAAGAATTAGGAGATAATAGATAATAGTTTTCCTTGAGCAGCCCCGGTAGGGGCAAAAGCTCGGTAGAATAATAGATAATAGTAGAATAATAGATAATAGTTTTCCTTGAGCAGCCCCGATAGGGGCAAGAGCTCGGTAGCCAGGGGTTAAAGCGTGAGGAACGAGCGCTGTAACCCCTGGGATGGGATGCGTGCGCGGGAAAATCGCGGCGCGGGAGAAGGTTGAGACGAGGGTGTGCGTTGCTCGCCGCGAAACGGATGTGGGGTTCAACGAGCCTGCGTGAGGGATTGCAACGGAAATGATTTTGGTGGGAATGCGTTCCCTGGCGAGACGGAGGTTCCGCTTGACGCTTCGCGTCTCGCGGAATGGTGGTGGGCTCTAAGCCAAAATCATTAGAGCGGAAAGCCCGACGGCGCGGCGGTATTTTATGCTGTATGCGAATGTGACGTGATTTCGCGCCGCCGCGCCGGCACGCCCAAGTAAAAAAATGCAAAAGCCCTGATTTGTGCTATCAGGTGTATAATTCCCGTCGAATTTTCAATCAGAAGATTTGGTGTCGGATAATTTGTTATTTTTGCGGCCGTGATGATTGCTCATAGAGACGGAATTGTTTATAAAACCCCATTCTCTGTGCTCAACAATCAAGATACACACTTTGCTACAACTTTCAACTCTTAACTCATACCTCCTTGCCCGACACCTTTGGAACATATTACACGCTCACCGATTGGGGTGACACCCACGGCCCTTTCCTGGAGGGGGTGATCGAGGGCTGCCCCGCGGGGGTGGTCGTGCCTCCCGCCTTTGTGGCGGAGGAGATGGCGCGGCGCGCCCCGTCGCATCATTTGCTCTCCACCCGCCGCGTGGAGGACGATGCCGTGGAGTTTCTCTCCGGCCTTGACGACCATCACTGCACCACGGGCGAGCCCATCCGCTTCCGCATCCCCAACCGCGATGGTCAGCCCAATGAGGCGAACCGCTATGTGGTGCGACCTTCGCACAGCTCCTATACCTATTTCAAGAAGTACGGCCATGCCGACAATGAGCTGTGTGGGCGCGCCTCGGCACGGCAAACTGCCTGCCGGGTGGTGGCGGGCGCCGTGGCCAAGTGCTTTCTCCAGCCTTTTGGCGTGGCTTTCTCCTCCGAGGTGGTCGCCACCGGTACGCCTTGCCGCGAGGGCGACAGCGTCGGGGCGCTCGTGCGCGGGCGCATCACGGGCCTGCCCGCCGGCTTGGGTGAACCTCTATATGACAAATTCTCCGCCCGTCTCGCCTATGCGATGCTCTCCATCAACGCCGCCAAGGGCTTTGAAATAGGGGAGGGCTTCCGCGCCGCCCGGATGGCGGGTTCCCAATACAACGATCTCCTGAATCCTGGATTCGTCTTCCGCTCCAACCACGACGGAGGCGTCCATGCCGGCATTACCAACGGCCAGGAGGTCGTTTTTTCTGTTGCTTTCAAACCCATCCCCTCTGTGCGCTTCGACCAGCCCACGGTGGACTTCGACGGAACCCCCGCCGTGCTCAAGGGCTCCGACCGCAACGACCTCTGCGTGGCCCCGCGCGTGCTGCCTGTGGTGGAGGCGATGGCCGCGATGGTGGTGATGGACTTCTGGCTGGCAACTCCGGAGAAACAGTGGCCTACGGTCAGCAATTAATCGTGTGGTTGTCTGATCAATTTTTGTACTTTTGCACCCTCATTTAAGCCATGACATCCCATCTGCTCATAGACGCCGGTTCAACCAAGACTGCATTCTCCCTCCTTGCAGGGGGGAAGGTTCTTGTGCAGGCCGAGGGGCGCGGCATAAACCCCAACTATTGCAGCGAGGCCGACATCCTGCAGGTGTTTGCCGACTTTGTGCCGCAATGCCCGGCTGGTGCTGTCGTGGGGGAGATTGACTATTACGGGTCGGGTTGCGCCGCCCCGCGCAATGCGGCTTTCATGCAGGAACTCATTGCCCGTTTCTTCCCGCAAGCCCACATCCGGGTCTTTTCCGACCTGATGGCGGTGTGCCATGCGCTCAGCCGCGGTCGCAGGGCGGTGGTCGCCATCCTCGGCACGGGTGCCGCCGCCTGTCTGTTCAATGGCACCGGAATTGAACGCATGGCTCCCTCCTTGGGCTATATGTTGGGCGATGAGGGGAGCGGCACCCATTTGGGCAAACAGCTTCTGATCGCCTATTTGCGAGGTGCGCTACCCCAACAGCTGGCTCGCGAGTTGGAACAGGAATACCAGCTTTCTGCTGTGACGGCCATCCATCGCGTCTATCGCGAGCCGGAACCCAACCGGTTCATGTCATCGCTGGCCCCCTTCGTGCGGGAACATGGCGACCAGCCGTTCATCCGCGAGATGGCTTTGAATGCTTTCCGGGATTTTTTCGCCAAAAACAAATGCCATTTTGAGGAATCGGACTTGCCCTGGCATCTTTCCGGCTCTGTGGCGTATCATTTTCGCGACCTTGTGCGCGAGGCGGCTGCACACCAGCATTGCCCCGTGGGCGATATCGTCGCCGCTCCAATGGAAAAATTAATTGAATACCATAAAACCTTACCATAATGCAAGAAATGACGGCAACGGAAAACCAATTGGACCAGGTGGCCGAAGCCATCCTCAAGGCCTATCCCGAGGAACGAGTGTTCGGCTTTTACGGTGAGATGGGTGCGGGCAAAACCACACTCATCAAAGCCATTTGTCGTGCACTCGGCGTACACGACATCACTTCATCGCCCACCTTTGCCATTATCAATGAATATTGGACTGACAGCGGCGAACCGCTCTACCATTTCGACTTCTATCGTATCGACGAACCCGCCGACGCCTCGCGTGTGGGCTTTGAGGAGTACCTTTACAGCGGTCACTACTGTTTCGTCGAGTGGACCGAGAAGGTCGAGGAGATCCTCCAAGACGACTTTGTCCCCGTCATCATAGAGCGTGTGGACGACGGCCGAAGACTATTCCGGTTCTGATGGCGATGCGATTGTCTGTTAAGTGATGGAATAGCGAGTTTGCCAACGTTTTTTTTACTATTTTTGCGCCCATGCATAATTTAGACATCCTATATGACGATACTATTCTGGCCGCACAAGAGCAACAGGTGCAGGTGGAGGCTCCGGTGCGGGAATTGTCCGTCGGGTTCGTCAAGGACGAAGAACCCATGGGGGAGTTCGTGATTATGACACCTGCGGCGGTGCAGTCATTGGTGGATGACGATGTCCATGTCTATATGCAGCATGGCTTTTCCGCAGGCTCGGCCTATTTGGATGCCGACTATGCAGATGTGGGGGTGGAGTTTGTGGACAATTTTCACCTGATGGCCTCCATGGCGCGCGTTTTGGTGAAGTTCCAGCCTTTCACTGAAGAGCAAGTGGCTATGATGCGGGAAGAACAGGTCCTTTTCTCCACACAGGATGCCGCTCTGGTGAGCCGTGAATATATAGAGGCTGTCAATGCCAAGCGGATAGCGGCTTTGGCCATGAATTTCATTGAAGACCACAAAGGGGGACGTATCACGGACCGTATCCTCACGGAGACACTCTCGGTGACAGGCATGAATATTGCCTTGTCCAACTTCCTGCTGCCGCTTGTGACAGAGCTGGCTGCCAATACACGGCTCCGCTTCGCCCTTCAGAAGCGCCCCGTGCTCATGGAAAGCGTCTATTGCTATGCCGGGCATGTTTGCCACAAGGAGTTTGCCGAGCTCCTCGGCCTTCCATATCGCGACATCGTGACGCTCTGTTGGGATCTGAATTGATTGCTGTTTCTTTTTATCATGATTGTGAAAAACAAATATCTTTTGAAAAAAATATTCGCTATTTTGACAATGGGTCTCTTCTTGGCATCCGACCTGTTTGTGATGGCTGCGCCGGTGGACACGGCAACCGCCAAGGTGGTGGCTGTGAATTTTTATAGAACCCAAAACCCGGAATCCATGGTCCGGAATGCAAAGTCCGGAGAACGGGGCGATGTTTCGGTCGCGGCCGTGGACGGGGAACCGCAGTTGGTATATGTGGCGATGATGCAACCTCGTGGTATGCGTGCGCAAACAGCTGCTTACTACGTCTTCAATGTGTCTGGCGGTTTCGTGATTGTCAGCGCCGACGACTGTGTGGTGCCTGTGATAGGGTACTCTGCGGAGGGCATTTTTAACGCGGTTGACATGCCTGCCAATATCCGGTTTTTCTTGGATGAGTATGTGCGCGAGATTGAAGAGATTCTGTCAAAACCCTCGTTGGCACGGACACCTTTGGCCGAGCAGTGGCGTGCCGCGCTCTCTTCCGAGAGTCAGCCCTCCTCGCGCAATGTCACGACGGTCACTCCGCTGCTGACCACATCGTGGGACCAGAACACCTTTTATAACAACCTCTGTCCGGCCGACACTGCCGGACCGGGCGGCCATGTCTTCGCGGGTTGCGTGGCTACGGCAATGGGGCAAATCATGCGATACTGGCAATATCCAGTCACGGGCACGGGGAGCCACAGCTATCTGGCGAATTTTTCCAATGTGGATACGTCCTATGGCGATTATGGAATGCTCAGCGCTGATTTTGGTGCCACGACATACGATTATAGCCAAATGCCAAATCGTTTGACGGCTTTTTCAAGCTCCACACAGGTCAACGCGGTGGCGACACTCTTGTATCACTGCGGTGTCAGTGTGGAGATGCAATATGGCTCAGGAGGCAGCGGCGCCCCTTCCAATCTTGTGCCGATGGCTCTGCAGGCATATTTCGGATACCCCGCCTGTTCCTTCGAGTCGCGCGCCTCCTATACGACCAGTGCGTGGATGTCGTTGATCAAGTCCGAACTGGACCGCCGGCGTCCTGTCTATTATAGCGGCCATGGTGCCCAGGGCGGTCATGCCTTTGTGTGCGATGGCTACGATGCAAATAATTATTTTCACATCAATTGGGGTTGGAGCGGCAACTACAATGGCTATTTCCTGCTTTCCAACCTGAATCCCGGCAATATGGAGTTTAATACCCAACATGCCGCCATCATTGGGCTGCGTAAGCCGCATGCGGTTTCTGCCTGTCCGGGCGCGCCCACTGTGACCGATTATGACAGCAATGTGTACAACACCATCCAGATGGGTACCCAATGCTGGATGCGGGAGAATCTCCGCACACAGCATTATAGCGACGGGACGGTGATACCTGCGGGCACGGACACGAGCAGCACGGTGGCATATCTTTATGCCCCCAATAACAACCCGGGATTGGTGGCAACCTATGGATACCTGTACAACTGGCGTGCGGTGATGCGCAATGCCGGCAGTACATCGGCCTCTCCCAGTGGCATACAGGGCGCTTGTCCGACAGGATGGCATGTCCCAAGTCGTGCCGAGTTTGTCGCGCTTCAGAATTTCATGGTGTCGGACGTCAATCTCCATTGCAACGGCAGCGACACCTCCACGGCTGTCGCCATGGCCTCTGCAGACGGCTGGCATACATCGTCCGCCAGTTGCACGCCCGGCTATGACGGAACAGCCAACAACGAGTCGGGCTTCAGTGCCTGCCCGGCCGGCACGTTCTACCAGAATTCCTATTATAACACCACCTACAACACCTGTTTTTGGTCTGCCACCGAATACCAGTCCGGCAAGCCGTTCATTGCGCGTATCGCATACGATGACGCACAATTCAGAGCCGATTGGTTCTCCAATCTCTCCAATGTCGGCTATTCTGTCCGATGCGTGAAGGACGGTGGCGTTTCCGTGACTACCTCCGCTGTTTCAAGCATCCAGAACACCACGGCCGTTTGTGGCGGTGTGGTGCAGCTCTTCGCAGGCGAGACCGTGGTTGCACGTGGCCTCTGCTGGAGCAACATGGCAGCCTTCCCCACCATCAACCACGATACTGCCGTCGCTGGCTCCGGTGCCGGAATGTTCTCTTGCCCGATGACAAACCTGCAGGCCGGCACGGTCTATCGCGTGCGTGCGTTTGCGACAAACAGCTTTGGAATCACCTATTACGGCGAGCCTGTGGTCTTCACCACGACAGGACACTCCCCCTTCCTGTGCGGCACTTCCACGGTGACCGACTACGACATGAACGTCTATAACACTGTCGCGATGGGCAATCAATGCTGGACCCGTGAGAATATCCGCACAACCCACTATATGGACGGGACACCGATTCCGCAGAGTGATGTCTCCAGCAACACGGAAGCATATCGTCACTTGCCCGACAATGATGTGAGTCTGGTGGACCCATACGGCTATTTGTATAATTGGCAGGCCGTGATGCATGGCGAGTCCAGCAGCACGTTGAATCCGAGCGGTGTGCAGGGCCCATGTCCGGACGGATGGCATGTGCCTTCTTACAATGAGTTGGAACAGTTGTACCAATATCTCCACGATAATACAGCCCTGCACTGCAACGGCAGCGACACCGCCCAGGCGAGTGCGCTTGCCTCCAGTGTGGGTTGGAGCAGCTCCAGTGTGATGTGCTCGCCAGGCTACGCGCCCATCAATAATAACGCATCGGGTTTCTCAATACTTCCACCGGGCATCTTCTATAGCGATGCACCGGAGAACTTTGGGTACAGCTCCTCCTTCTGGTCTGCGACCCTCTACCAGGCCAACAAGCCTTACATTGCCAATGCCAGTTACGACAATGCCGAGTTCTCCCCTTATTATTGCAGCAACCAGACAGGCGTCGGACGCTCGGTCCGCTGTCTGCGCGACTTGGCCATGATTATATTCTCGACGGTGACCACCAGCTATCCTTTGAGCGTTGGCTCGATATCAGCCGTTTGTGGCGGTGTCGTGACATCTGACGGGGGCGGCACCGTGAGCGAACGCGGGGTCTGCTGGAGCACTCATCCTTCCCCTGACTTGAATGACAACCACGCCATGTCCTCCAGCTCGGGAAACGGATCCTACTATGTCTCCATCGGTGGCCTCCAACCCGGCACGGACTATTATGTGCGTGCATACGCCATCAATGAGATGGGAGTGTCGTATGGTGACGACATCGCCTTTACCACCATCTTCTGCCAGAATACCGCTGTGAACGTCTTGGTAGAGGCATGTTCGCCCTATACATGGAATGGCCAGACTTACACGGAAGATGGTGTCTATTCCCAGATTCTGACATCAATTGGCGGATGTGATTCCACCGTGACCATCCTCCTTACGCTCCATGAACCCACCTATTCCGATATATATGAAAACTTTGTCGATTCATACGTATGGAATGGCGTGACATACAGTGATGCCGGCGACTACACGCAGGTGTTTCAGGATGTCTATGGTTGCGACTCCACGGTGACGCTTCACTTGATGTCGGGTGTGGAAACCTACACGTCCAGGAATATATACCTTTACCCGAATCCAACTGCCGATAAGGTAACCTTGAAGCTTGAGACCGGACTTGCGGATCTTGCTGAAACGGTGTGGATATACGATGCCTTCGGTCGCGTGGTGATGAGGGTCAGGGTCCATGGTGAGCAGACCGAAATCGACCTGAGAGAACTCTCTTCAGGCATCTATGTTCTGAAGCTCATGTCGGGCGATGGTGTTCTGGGAGTCAAGAGACTGGTCAAGAAAAACCAGTAAGAGATTGCGCGCGCAACTTGAACGCAGCAAAGAATACTTGTTTACGTGGTCCCGAAGTATTCTATTTCTGCAAGGGCAAATAGATGATAAACGTGCTGCCCTTGCCCTCCTCGCTCTGCACCTCAATCTTGCCTTTGTGCAGGGAGACGATTTTCTTCACATATCCGAGACCGAGTCCGTAGCCCTTGACATCGTGGATATTACCCTTTGGGATGCGATAGAAGTTTTCGAAAATGTTGGCAATGGCCTTCTTGGGGATGCCAATGCCCTTGTCGGTCACCGAGAGCAGGAACTGCTTGCCGTTAGACTGCGTGTTGATGAGGATTTCCGGTGGGTTCTGTGAATATTTGATGCCGTTTTCCACCAGATTGATGATGACGTTTTCCAAATGCGATTTGTCGCCAAAAAGCTCGTGGTCGTCGGCATTGAGGGCTAAGTTGAGGGTTCCCATGGAGGAAGAGATCTGCAGTGAGATGCTGTCGGCCACCTTGTGGATGAGTTCGTGCATATCGAACAATTCCACGTTCATCTTCACCTGTCCCTTTTTGAGTTGTGCGGTTTGAAGGATGGTGTTCACCATGTTCTTCAGACGCGTGTTCTCATCACGGATGATGCTGACGTAAGCCTCGCGCATCTCTGAATTGCTGTGCAGCGTGGGGTCGGCGAGGGCCTCGCAGGCTAAGGAGATGGTGGAGATGGGTGTCTTGAACTCGTGTGTCATGTTGTTCACGAACTCGTTGGTCACTTCCGAAAGCTTCTTTTGGCGATATAGCGAAATCAGCGCCACGATGGAGATCAGGAAGCTGATGATCAACAGGCTGAGGATGAGGATGACGATGGTGCTCATCCTCTGGAGGAAAATGCCGCGCTCGGCGGGGAAGTAAAGGATGATGTAATGGGGCGAGCTGACCTTCTCGTTGTATTTCAAGCGAAAGACAAATTCGCTCTGTAACATCTGTTCGGGCGTGATGTTTTGGGGTAAAATGATGAAGTCGGTGGTGAAGGCGTTGTATAGGGCAAACTCGAAGCGCGCGTCGATGTTCTCCTCCAACAAGGCACCTTGGATGATATCGTGCAGTTTCTGTTCGCTGAGGAGCGCGATGGTGGCACTGTCAAGTTGCACCAAGTTGGCGTCAGTGAAACTGAGGCTGCGGGCTGGGTTGTCCTTGGTGTTCTTCGGCGACCACGGATCCTTGTCAATGGGGAAAAGCGAACGGAATGACTGGCTGAAATATTCGGTGTCGTTCTCGACCACACGGCTGTTGTTCTCCTTGACGAAAACCACGGACTTGATGACACCGATGGGTTGGTTGGTTACCGAGTCCAGCACAAACTTGCGGGTGTGCAGCTCGGAGACCACGTCGGAGAGGTCCGTTTCCCCCGTGAGGGTGGAGTCGGCATCGGCAATGTCGAGTGTGTCGTTGAGGATGGTGGCGTCAATGCGCTCCACAATGGTCTCGCCCGCCGTCAGCACCTCGTTGACGAAAATACTCCGTTGCACCTTCTCGGCTTCCGTGTAGAGCCTGAAAATGGCGATGGTTAACAAAATGGCCGTGATGCCGACGATGAAAAACAGCGTCACGATGATTCTTTTTTTCATAGGTTGCCTAAAAATTGCAAAATGTCGATGTTGTTGTCGTAGTCGAAGAGGGTGGGGGTACAAGCTTGTCCGAACGGTGTGCCGTCCTCATGCAAGGTGATGTACATGTTGTTGTGATATCCCGTAACGGGTTTTTCGTCGGGATGATAGTATTCATGGTACACAACGGCGGTGGGTGGATTGTTTTCGGGACTCTCTACAAAGAGAAACGTTCCTGAATCCATGTAGAACTGCTTGCTCATCAGTCGGATGGATTTCTGATAATCCAAATGGTTGAGAAAATGGTTGTGTCCGGCAATGCAAAGGCTCTCCTCGTGGAGAATGTGTACGAGGGGTGCGAAGTCATAGCCTTCGGGCACATAGAGCTTGCGTATGGAACGCGGCGCGCGCCCGAAATAGAGGAAGATGTCGTGCGACAATGCTCGTAGCACCTCTACGCTCTCTTCCCCTGTGAGCAGGGCGGCGTGGCAGAGGGGTGTGCGCAATACATGCGGGAATCTCGACAGATGTCGGGCCAGGGCTTCCCCGCCTTGCTCGGGCAGGTCCGCGATGACAGCATTGAAAGCGGTAAGCTCGTTGCGGAATGTTATGCGCCCCTGCAACGAGGGTGTCAGCTCCATCAATGCCGTCACCAAGGCGGGCAGCAAAGTGACATGCGGTTTCGTGCGTACTAAGGCGTTGTGGCCGCTCAGCAGCACATAGAGAAGGTCGCGGAATCCCGACAGGGGCGTGCGGCCATGCGGCAGAACCGCAATCGTTTGCGCGTTCTCTTTTGAAAAGGATTGTCCGTTTCTCGCGTCCAACAAAGAGTCGGCCAGATGTCCTAACGAAAGCAGGCAGAACTCCGGTGTGAACCAGCTGTGCAACTGATGTTGTTGTTCAATCGCCAGTCCGAGTGTCTGTTTCACCCAGTCAGGGCTGCGGAGGACATCTGCCCACCGCAGAAAGGAATCGTGTGGGGCATGTCCAGCCATTACAGTTCGGAACACACTTGCTTGACGATGTCCTTGACCATCTCTTCCGGAAATTGTCGGATGTAGCCCTTCTCTTGGAAGAGTTCCACTATCTCGTGGGTCTCCTGAATATCCTTGCAGGCGATGTCATAGACTTCCTGCCAGGTGCGGTTTTTGCGGGCCACGCCGTCTTGGATGGCTTGCATGGCCACATCGGCGGCCACGTTCGGGAAGAGGTCGCTGTCCATCATGGTGGGCATGATGCGCTCTTGCGAGATGCCCTGCTTCTCGGCATAGTCGGCGATGCTGTGGGCGGCGCGGATGGCCATTGCGTCGGTGATCTTGCTGGCCGACACCAGGAGCGTGCCCTTGAGGATGGCAGGGAAGCACACCGAGTTGTTGACCTGGTTGGGGAAGTCACCGCGCCCCGTGGCCACGATGAAGGCACCGGCCTCCTTGGCCTTGTAGGGGTAGATCTCCGGTACGGGGTTGGCACAGGCGAAGACGATGGACCTGTCGGCCATGAGGCGGATCCATTCGGGCTTGATGGTGTCAGGGCCCGGCTTGGAGAGGGCGATCAGCACATCAGCATCCTTGAAGGCCTCCTCGGGGGTCTCGATGCATCCGGGGTTGGTGGTCTGACAGAGTTCCCATTTCCGGTAGAAACGCCGGTCATCGCGGATGTCGATGCGGTTTTTGTGCAGTGTGCCTTTGGTATCGAAGATGATGAGGTTCTCGGCCTTCACGCCGTCGGAGATCATCAGCCGGGCAATCGTGGTGTTGGCGGCACCGGCGCCGTACAGCACCGCTTTGATGTCTGCCATCTTCTTGCCCACGATCTTGAGGGCGTTGATAAGTCCGGCCAGAGTTACACAGGCAGTGCCTTGGGCGTCATCGTGCCAGACGGGGATGACACACTCTTCACGCAGCGTGTCGAGGATGCGGTAGCAGTTGGGCTGCGATATGTCCTCCAGGTTGATGGCACCGAAGCTGTGTTGCACCATCTTGACGAACTCGATGACCTTGTCGGCCTGGTGCTCGCCGTTCTCGTCGCGACTGTCGATGCAGAGGGGGATGGAGTCCACGCCGCCGAGGTACTTCATCAGCATGGCCTTGCCCTCCATCACGCCGAGGCCGCCCGGCGGGGTGCAGTCGCCGTCGCCTAACACACGGGTGCTGTCGCTGACCACAGCCACAAGGTTGGCGCGGTTGCTGAGGTGAAAGGAGGCATCGTTGTCGTCGCGGATGGTCGTGGAAACCGCCGACACGCCGGGCGTGTACCAGACATTGAACCAGTTGAAGCCGTAAATCGGTGCCTTGGGCAATGTCTGCATCTTGCCGCTGTAGAATTGGTGGGCGGCGATGGACAGTTTTTTGTAGAAGAGCGTCTTGGCCTTGGCCTTCTGCTCCTCGGTGAAGTCTTTCGGGAAAAGTTCCTCGATGTTGTCAAGTGTGGGATTATTCATTTTGTAACTGTATGTGTTTTAATGGGATGTGTTAATAGCGCTCCTCACCGTTGCATTGGTCGTAATACATGGTCACCTTGTGAAGGAGCTTGCCGTTTTTGTCGTATTTCTTGAAATCGCCGTGTGCCAGGCCATAGTAATAGTTGCCCTCGTATGCCTTTTGACCGTTTTCGTAGTAGATCTCTATGGGACCGTGGCTTGTGCCGGCACTGGTTCCTTTCAGTATGTTGATTTTGCCGTTGGGGAAATAGTGAATTATCTGGTCATTGCCTACACCATTTTTGAACTGACAGGTATAGGCGGCCTGTCCGTTGGGATAATAGATGACAAAGTTGCCGTTCAGGGAGGCATTTTCAAAGTTGGCCACTAAGCCGATCTTGCCGTTCGGATAATAGGCTGTGACCGGAATGGCATCCTTGGTGATGACTTGGGGCTCGGACATCTTGCCGTTGCTCTGTCTGTAGCTGAAGTTGATAGGAGCTCCGTGATCGTGGAAAATCTCCAGAAGGACAGTGCCGTCGGGGGCGTAGATATAGGAGGCTCCATGGACATCCCCTTTGAAGACGGTGCTTTCCTGAAGTTTCTTGCCATTGGGATAGAAATTGATGCTCGGACCTTGCGGAGTGTTGCTCAAGCCGGCGTATGCAATGGATGTGATATTCCCCAAAGGACTGAATGAGCAAACATATCCCTCTATGTTGTCGAGAATCATGGAGCAGGAGTCGCTGACCTCACCTGTGGGAAACAGCTCTTTTTGGATGCCATTCAAATTGTCACTGATATAGACCCCGGAATTAATACGTGTCCCGTCAAAAGAATATTCAATGAAAGGACCGTCAAGGTCTCCGTTTTTGATTTCACGGACGGTGCGAATGCTGCCGTTGGGATGATAGTAGTTGCTGTAGCCGTTGCCAAAAAGAATGGTGTCGCAGTGGATGAGCTTTCCGTCCGTGTTGAACGAGTTGATGAGCACGGGCAAGCCGTTGTAATAACGGAGCTCGCGAATCATCTTGCCATTGGGCAGATAGTAGGCACAATAGACAAGATCGCCGTCAGGAGCGTATAACAATTTGCTGTGGAGGGTCCCGTCGTTGAAGTAACTGTAGAAGGCTCCCGTCAGGGTGTCGTTTCGATACATGCACTCTTTCTCGATGGTGTGAGCCTCATCGTCGAAATAGTCGATGTGTTTGCCGTTTTGGGTTCCATTCTTGTATTCGTCATACGAGCGGACACGTCCTGAAAGATAATAGTATTTTGAAACGCCCTCCTGAAGGTTGTCTTTGAAGTTGCTCTCACTGAAAATTTCACCAGTGGGGTAATATTGGTACTGGACACCGTCGAACTTGAGGTCCAGTGTACGGTTGTTTGTGCCGAGGAAAGTGCCGTGTGAGGAGTACAAGTCAACAGTGATGTGCTTGTTCTTGGGTGTGACTGTGGCCCGGACACTGCCGTCGGGCATGTAGGTCTCGGCATCGACGACCTGCCCGTTTTTGACATGATAGGTGACAAGGGGCTTCCCGTCATAGTCGTATTCGATACGGTCGCCATCGATTTTGCCGTCTTTGTAGAGCATCTTGGACTGTATGTTGCCATTGGGGTAATAGTTTATGCTCTCCCCGTCGTATTCCTCATCTTTGTTGTAACTGTATGTGGCCATTGGCGTGCCGTCGGGATACCGCTCTGAAAACTGTCCGGTCAGCTTGTTGTCGGCAATGAAGCCTTGGGTCTGAACTTTCCCGTTGGGATAATAGCGGACGAAGGGGTTGACGGTGCCGTTGTCGTCGGTGTCGTATTTCACCTGAATCTGTCCGTTGGGGAAGTAGGATTCCTGATGGCCGTAGTTCACACCGTCTTTGTGGTTCTCGACGCTGGCGAGGTGCCCTTGGTTGTCGTATCTCCGTGTCTCTCCATTCAGACCTTCCGGCCCCACCGTGCTTTCGAAAACGAGTATGCCGGATTTGTTGTACTCCTTGTAGGGGCCGCTGATGACGTCGTCTTTGGCGGAGGCCTCCAAGGTGGTCACCCCTTTTTCACTGAAGGGCGTGTAGGCGTAGGTGCGGATGAATCCGTTCTTCTTCCCATGAGAAATCTGGAGCTCAATCATCTTTCGGTTGTCTGCGAAGCCAATGCTCATTCCGTTGACTGCACCATGGTCGAACTCATTGATCTCGTCAATTTGGCCGTGGTCGTTGAGAGCGTGCCAAAGGCCCTGCTCGGAGTCTTCGCCCTTGTCGTTTTTCGCGACCTTGCCCCACGAGACGAGCTGGTATTTGTTGTAAGAGTAAAAGATGTTGTCGGGATTTTCTTGGTTCAAGCCCTGTGTAATAACTCCGTCAAGCTGATCGATGATGGCCTGTTGCATGGCTGCAATAGACTTCTGCATCTTTTCGGCTTTCTTGGAGACCTTGTTGTTGTCGATGTCCGTGCCGGAGAATTGGTAATAGGCCAGTGTGTTGTACAGGTTTGCGTCAAGCACCGCTTTGAAGAAGGGAATGTAGAGCTGGTCCTCCACGGCGTGGGAGTTTGGACGCACTTGCACGTTCTGGAACACAATCTGGTTGCCCCGCGTGATGGGATGGTCGATTTTGGTGAGCAGTTTCTCTTTCTTCTGCGAAATGATGGCGATGTTGAGTTTCGTGACGACATCTTCATAATATTTGTTCAGTTCTTTGAAGTCGTCGTGAAGCTCGCAGTGGTTGTCGGCGTTATAAGAGCCCACCCCGGATTCGTAGATTTCGTTCAGTGTGTTCAGGGCGAGCAAGGTGTACCGATGTGAGGGGTTGATGAGCGTGCAGTAGTTGAGCGCCATGATGCCCGGCACCGTATAGCCGAGTTTGAGGCAGCACATGCCATATTGGTAGTGGCTGCCTTGGTGGGCAGGACTCAGGAACATGGAGGTCTTGAGGCATTCGAGGGCCTCCGCGTATTTCTCCTGACGCATCAGCGAAACACCCTTGTTGAAATGGAGATGGAAATAGTAGGGGTTCTCTTTCAGCCCCTGCTCGTACATCTTCACGGCATTGTCGAAATCCTCCATGTCGTCGTAGCAGTTGCCCAGCTCTGTGTAGATATTGGCCTTCGGCTGGGTGCAAGACGGGTTCTCCAGCAGCTCCTTGAAAATCTGGATGGCTTCGAAATATTTTTCCGACATTTCCAGGGCCAACGCTTTCTCGTATTGGGCATATTCGTAGTTCGGGTCGCCGTAAGGCACAGTGTTGTACTGCGCGATGGCCTCGTCATACTTGCCTTGGTCAACCATTCTCATGGCTTGGCGGATGACTTTGTAGGAGTTGTCCATGAGCTTGAGATTCTTCGTGTTCTGCCCGGACAGACTGAGAGCAAGCAGGCAGAAGAGGAGAAGGAACGTATTTTTTTTCATAATAAAAGGGTTTGATATAAAGGTGTAAACTATGTTTTTGCGGTATGTCTTGTTTCGTTGTTTCCGCCTGCAAAGATACAAAAAATGTGGAAGTGGGTGATGATGATAGTTTCCTGTCGTACAGCCAGACGGTCTGTCCGAGGCATACTTCTATGACTTTGTTCCCTGTGGAATCATAGTACCAAGCGGGCACAGATACGCACGCCGCAGTGGATATCAGGAGTATGCAGGCATCTGCAGAGCAGGTGGAGCTTTGTTTCCACGGCGTTTTATAAGATTTAATTTTTTACGAATTTTCCGGTGGAGACCTGTCCCTTTCCTGCCGCCTCTATCAGATAGGTGCCGGCGGGCAGGCGGGAAACATCCAATGAGGCGGCAGTGTCGCGCACCTCCCGGCGGAGGATCATCCGGCCCTCCATGTCAAGAACGGTGACGTAGTCAATGCGAAAATCGTCGCTCGTTACATACAAAAAGGTGTTGGCGGGGTTGGGCCATAGACGCAGACTTGTTTCCAAGCCGCCGTGGGCGGGAATGCCCGTGTAGGGCGTGGCGAACGCAGGGTCCTTGTACAGCGCGAACACTGCGCTGCTGTTGCTGGTCGGATAGCAGGACGCCCACACACTGTTGCTGAAGGTGACGGATTCCTTGGACTGCATGTCGCAAATGACACTGCCGTCGTCATGGACTATGAGAGAACCTAAATTCGGGGTCTCGGCATGGAATGGTTCATAGCCGATAAAGTGGCCGTCGCTTCTCCACTGCATCAGTGCCTCGTCTGTCAAGTATCTTTTATAGTAGGACAAGGCGAAAACCCTGTTGTTCAGAACCGCAGGACAAGTGCCGGGCTTGGCATCCGAGTTTTCTTCGAATGCCGGTACGACGCCGTAATTCAGGAAACTCCCCGTTTCTGCATCGTATCGGACGAAAAAACCGATAATGGCCTCATCAACGTCCGGCTCAGGGCCGACCAGCTGTTGGGTGAAGGTGCTGTCAAAGAAGATTCCGGCATGGCCGTCATGGTGATACTGTCCATGGCCTGTCAGATACAAGGCGTTGTTGTAGTAGAGATTTCTCCACCACTGATCATTGGCGTATCCTGGATAACAGTCAGTTCCTCTTGTGTAAATCTGGTTGCTCCACAGTACGTTGCCGGCCGTGTCGTACTTGATGACAAAATGGGTGCGGTCCACCCCGCTCATATCGTTGATGGTGGCATAATGGGTGCTGTCCCAGTAGATAAGAGCAGGATATTGGTGTGCATCCCAATATACAATCGGTTTGATATATCCTGACAGGTACATGTTGTCCTCCTCATCGTAGGAGAGACCTTCTATTCCCCCTCCCCATCTGGGATTTACTGTATCCTGTTCGTCAGTGGCCAGTCCCTCGGTGTGGTCCACCATCATTTTGGCCCATACCAGTTCCCATTCTGGGGAGAATTTGCAAATGATAATGTTGCGTAATGTGGAGTAGTGAGTCAAGGTGTCGTATGTGTCATACCAAGGGTTATACGCGACAGTATATTGAAGCTGGCAAGACCCTGGAAGATAGATATCGTATGTTCTGTTGCTGTCCCCGTCAACCACTATGGTGTAGGGGTCCTCTTCAACTCCTTCATAAGTGAAAAGTCCTGCAATATAAGTGTTGCCAAAACGGTCTATGTGTATAGGGGTTGTGGCATAACATAACGGCGCAGTCATCCTGATGAATTCTGTCCCATTAATATGTAACTCCCTTGAGAGGGCCTCCACAAAATGATCCTCTAAAAGGTTGCCCTCCAAGTCGAACTGGCAGAAAAAGGTCCAATCGCCGCGCTTGAAAGGCGGGTGTTGTTCCGCCACCGGTATGCTGTCAAGATTAGTCTTTCGAACCAATGAGTCCAAATAAAACAGCCACGACCCCCATGGATTATCGCCCCAAAACGAATAATTTCCTGAAATGTAGATTCTGTTGTTGCGTACTTCCATCCATCCGGCCGATCCTCCATATGGGCTGCATTTTATGACTCTGTTCCACAACATATTGCCCAAAGTGTCGAACTTGGCCAACAGAACACCCGGCACGTTGGTGTTCATCACATCCAAAATGTCAGTGAAAAGAAACTCATTGCCGTCATAAATCGGTCGCCCACCCATGACACCATAGATGTATATGTTTCCCTCTGAATCGAAAGCTGTGTTTTGGATTTTGTTGTAATACTGGTTGGGATCGCTGGGATTGTCGCTCCCGCTCCAATAGTGCGCCCATTTCCACTCGCCCTGCGAAAAACAGGCGGGGGAAGAAAGAAGGCAGATGAGAAACACGATAAAAAAGGATAGTCGTTTTTTCATAATGTTGTGACTTTGTGTGTTAGAGAAAGGTTCCGACTTGTTTCGTCTTTGTCGCCTGCAAAGATACAAAAAAAGTGGAAGTGGGTGATGATGATAGTTTCCTGTCGTTAGTTCTGTGTCATTTCTTGCAACAGATCAGATGCTCTTATGCAGTGCTGGGCGAGGCAGAGGTGGTCTGCATCCATGCAAATCAGGGCGTACAGGCAGACCTTTCCGTGTTCGGCTGCCAGCTGTGTCAGCAAGCCGTAGTTGAGCATCAGCCGACCTTCCACTCCAATGTCCGGAGTCGTGAGGGTGAAATCGACCACTTGTGACGGGTTGCTCCACAAAGCCACCACATCGGCGGCCCCGAACACGTTGAAGTCCACTTGGAACCAGGTGGTCTGGAAGGGAGTGCTCTCGTCTGGCAGATAGCTGAACGAGAGGTTCTCAATCTGACAACCTTTTTTCAGGCATTCGTTCAAAGAAAGGGGGAACGAGTGCCGTGTCTCGCACCTTCTCTCGTCGTCGATGAGGGTGAGTTCTACGGTGGGCGAGGAAAAATCAGCCAGTTCAGCTACGATCTCCACCTGCCCGTTCCCGCCGGGAGGAAGCGAGAGGGGCAGGCCCGTGACACATGCTATGATGCCACCCGACAGAATTTCCAACTGGTTGAAAGAGAGAGTGTCTGTTCCGGTGTTCAACACAGAGAATGGTATTCTGTAGTACATCCTGCAGTCTTCCACAAAGCATTCTGCAGCCTTGGGCTTGAATTCTATGTTTTGGCAGGGACAGTAGTCAGTCTTCTCTATTTGGAGCTCTGGAGATAATGTTAAGCAGTTGTCGCCATAGCGGGTCCTCAACCGGTAGGTTCCAAGTCCGTGGAGGGGCAGCAGGGGGCTGAGAGTGGAGCCCGAGTCGATGTCGTTCCCGTCATGGTTCCACCACCAGCGCATCGATTGGGAGTGGTAGGGGTAAAAACCGTAAACGGGGAGATGTGTTTCCAAGGAGTCC
>CAMVIT010000042.1:0-24258 GCA_947167635.1 uncultured Bacteroidales bacterium
GAGCGCCCCGCCCGTGTTGTTGCTGAATCCCATGACAATGTCGTTCATGGTGAAATCGCCCACCGAAGCGCTTTTCGCCCTGAAATCACTGCCGGAAGATGCCCCGCCGATACCGCCGACAGCCGTGGAGTATCGTATCTGCGGTGTGATGTTCGTCAAAGCATATTCTTGAGCCACCAAACTCGTCAACTCCACCGAGCCGCTGCTGCCAAGGTCCATCAAACCCTCACCTTCGATGATTTTCCCCTCACTGATGGCAACCGTCAGCGGCACATAGATGCGTCTGTTTTCATAGCGTATGGGAATGGAGGTAAAACCTTCGGTGCTACCCAATTGATCTTCAAAAGCCATCTGTTCGTTCAAATAGTCAATCGTGATAACTTTGTCGTCCAAGTTGTCAACACCCAGTATGCCGTCGGCGTAATCGCCCACGATGGGCTTAAGCTGGATGATGGGAGAGATATCGCTCACATACTCTTGACCCGAAATGGTGTAAGTCAGTTCGTTGACGATGACCCGCACCGTTTCCTGACTATTTCCGGCACCGCCCATCCTGCCCTCGACGATTCTACTGTATTGGAGGTTACTGTCGGCAACGAAAATGCTGTCGATGCAGGTGTAGGGGGATCCAGTGTCGAAGACCAGCCGGGCCGTTTTCCCGTTGACCTTTGATTCCAGGTAGAGATGGCTGTAATAGAGGATATTGTTCATCTGCTGCCCCATGAGGGTGGAGAAGCAGAAGACGGCCGTCAGGAAAAGCAGTGTCTTTTTCATTTGCGATAATTGGTAAAAACAACGCCGCAAAGGTACACAAAATAGCGGTTTGCAGTTGGGAATTTGCGAAACGAGGCATCACATCTCCGCCCCCGCGAACCGCTTCAACGCCTCCTCGTCCAGCCGTTGCACCGTCCATTCGTCCATCGGGACGGCACCGATGCTGCGATATACCTTCAGGGCGGGTTCGTTCCAGTCGAGGCAGATCCACTCCATACGGCCGCAGTGGCGCTCCACGGCGATCTTGGCCAGGTGCTTCAGCAGGGCTTTGCCATAGCCGCGGCCCCGTTTCTCGGGAAGGATGAACAGGTCTTCGAGATAGAGCCCCTTGCGCCCCACGAAGGTGGAGAAGTTGTGGAAGAAGAGGGCGAAGCCGACCACCGCGCCGTCTTCCTCCGCGAAGACCACCTCGGCGGAACGCTCCACGAACAAGGAATGATAGACGGTGGCTTCGTCGGCCACCACCTCGTCAGCGCATTTCTCGTAAACGGCCAACTTTTTGATGAATTCCAGGACGAGACCCGCCTCTTCGGGTCTCGCCGGACGGATAATAAAGTGCTTATTCATAAGTTTTTGTCTGTTAATTGTCATAACTTTCCGCCCACGATCCGCTGCATCACCACCGCACACGAGGCGTCGCCAGTGACCGACATCACGGTGCGTCCCATATCGATTAGACGGTCGATGCCGGCGGCCACGGCCACGCACTCGACAGGTATGCCGGCCGAGGCGAACACCATCGCCATCAGGGCCAAACTGCCTCCCGGAATGCCCGGGGTGCCGATGGATGCCACTGTGGAGGCGAAGGCAATGGCAAAATACTGGCTCATCGTGAGATCAATGCCGCAGCAGTTGGCCATAAACACAGAGGCCACACCCAAATAGATGGCCACTCCATCCATGTTGATGGTCGCGCCCAACGAAAGCACGAACCGCCCGATGTCTTTGTTGACCCCCATTTTCTCGGTGCACTGCATCGTGTAGGGCAGCGTGGCCACCGACGAGTCGCTGGAGAAGGCGAACAGCATAGCCGGCTGCATCCCCTTGAAGAACTTCAACGGCGAAAGACCGCCCAGCAGCCCCACCGCCGAAGCATATACCACACCAGCGTGTACGGCGAAACAGAAATAGGCCAAGGCCAACAGCGCCGCGTAGGAGCCGAGCACCGCCGGACCGTTCTCCACCACCACGGGGGTCAGCATACAGAACACACCGATAGGAGCCAATGCCATGATATACTCTAGGATTTTGCCCACCACGTCGTTGAAACTGAGCGTCACTTTGCGGGCTATCTCTCCCTTCTCGCCTACGTGCACCATCGCGATGCCGAAAAACAAGGCGATCACGATAATCTGCATCATCGCCATAGAACTCACCGGCTCAAGAATGTTGTTCGGGAACATCTCCACCAGCTGATCCATCACCGACAGGTGAGGTGCTTCGACGACTTCCACTGCCGCTTCTGTGCTGATGCGTATGGTCGGCAGGATACCTCTGAGAAGACTGGGGACGACCAATCCCAACGTCACCGCGAAAAGGGTCGTGGTCATGAAATAGAGCAGTGCGCGCAATCCTAACTTGCCCACCTTGGAGATATCGTTCATTGACAAGATGCCAGCCATAATCGAAAAGAGGACCAGCGGCACCACGATAAACTTCAGCAGGTTCAGGAAGATGATGCCGATGGGTTTGATGTACGTGTTGACGAAGTCGGCCTGGTTGCGCAGAAGCACGCCAGCAAGCACCGCCAGCAGTAGTGCGATTCCTATTTGGGTGGTAAGGGATAACTTTTTCATAAGAAGAAGTCGTTGGAAAGATTTTGAAAAGGATTATGGACAACTCCTCACGCCAACCGTCCCAGCAATTCGGTCAGCACCCGCCAGATGTCGTGGATGGTCGAGAGCTCCACGCGCTCGCTGGTGGAGTGCGGCTCCACGATGCGCGGACCGATGCTGGCGATCTGGATGCCGGGGTAGTGCTGCACGAAGAAGCCTGCCTCCAGCACGAAGTGCATCGCCACCATACGGGGACGCCAGCCTAACACGTCCTGGAACGTGTCGCTGACCCGCTGCAGGAACGGCGACTGCTGGTCCTCCTGCCACGCCGGGGCCGACATCACGACCTCGGAAACGGCGCCGGCTTCGGAGAAGGTTGCAGCAATGGTCTTGCTCAGCGCCGCCATATCGTCGTCAACGAAGCTGCGGGTGTGGGTCGAGACGAAAAGGTGGTCTTCTTCCGCCACGATGCGCCCCACATTGTTGGAGGTCTCTACCGTGCCGGGCATCGCCGCGCTCATCTGCACCACGCCCTGCGGCACCTTCTCCAAACTGCGGACCAACGCCGCGACAGTCTCTTTGGGGATGACCGTCTCCCGCTTCTCGCACGCCTCCATACTGCAGGTGATGCGCGGGTCGGTGCCGGCATATTGTCTCTGAAACGTCTGGTTGATGTTGTCCAACAGCTCTTTCACGAACTCGGAAGCCCCGTTGTTTTCGGTCCAAATCACCATCTCGCCCGACGATGCGATCGAGGCGTTGGCTTCACCAATCTGGATGTCAGCAACTTCGATATCTTCTTCCTTGCCGATTACTTTCAGGATGATTTTAGTCTGCTCCACCGCGCTGCAGCGTCCTTTGTTGATATCAACGCCGGAGTGGCCGCCTAATCCGCCGGCGATGCGGATGCGGCGCCACTGGCCGTCCTTAGGCGCCGGCAGCCGTTTCACGGGGATGCGGTGGAACTGCAGGCAGGCACCGGCGGCTCCGGTGGTGATGGTGTCGTAGTCCTCCGAGTCGAGGTTGATGACCTTGCGGCCTTTCAGGAACTCCTTGCTGAGCTGCGAGGCCCCCGACATGCCGTCCTCCTCGTTGGTCGTGGTGATGACCTCCAAGGCGGGGTGCACGATGCGGTCGTCTTCGAGCACGGCCAATGCCATTGACAGTCCGATGCCGTTGTCAGCGCCCAGTGAGGTGCCGCGGGCCTTCATCCAGCCGTTCTCCTCGTAGGCCTCGATGGGGTCGTTGAGCGGGTCCTTCATGCCCACGCAGACCATGTCCATGTGGTTGAGCAGCACGATGGGCTCGGCCGCCTCGTGTCCGGGCGTGGCGGGTTTGCGGATCACCACGCAGTTCTCTTTGTCGCGCTTGTACTCCAGATGCAGCCGCTCGGCGAACAGGCAAAGGTAGTCGGCGATGCGCTCCTCGTGGTGCGAGGGGCGCGGAATCCGGTTCAGCTCACGGAAGATGCTGAAAACGCGGTCGGGGTTGATGTTGTGGGTTGTCATATTTTTGGGGTTAATACGATTTTCCTATTATACGTTGGGTTAATTATTTTTGTTGACTATAATGAACAAAATGAAAAATCTTTGAATTTTGTTCATTGTGATGAACGTACTTCAATGATTGGTCTCTGTCTTAGTAGATTGGTACTACTTTTCCCCATTTTTCTGAACGAATATTTCACTGTTTGACCCATTTTTCTGAACGAAAGGTCTTGCACCAATTATTCCTTTGTACCAGTTTAGAGATATATCACCGCATCCATCCTTCCATACGATAGATTTTCTCCATCAACTTGTGGGGCTCCCCTCCTGTTGGCTTGTGCCACACCTCAACGCGTACAGCATAGTAGTCCTCCCAATCGCCCTCGTAGATGGTGAACTCTGTGGGAGGAACCACCTGTCCGAACTCGTTGTGACCAAACACTCGTACTGTTGTTCTGGGCTTCAGTCGTGATGCGGAGAGTTCGGTGTCTTTCGTGGCTTCAAAGCAACGAAGATATATTTCACCATCGCTAAGAGCCGGCCAATAGAAAGCGTAATGATATATCCCGCCTTGTTCGCCATTCCAAATCTGCAGCCACGAGTTGGAGTCGGTGCTGTCAATGTCAACGGGCGTGAATGTGAATCCGTCGGTGGCATTCCAGCTGCAATTCGCATCTGTAATCGGAATATTCATCTCCATTCCTTCTGGAATGACATGTTTTTTGCCAAAATCATCTGGCATCGAACTGAAAAACATATTGACAATCGGAATACCAACAAAAAAGATAAAGGAAAGTGCACCTGAAAAAAATGCTCCCACCGCACGCCACCATCGCTTTTCAATCAAAAGTGTCACAAAAGCCAGCAACTGCAGGAGAAGTATGATGGTTGCAAGCCCGCAAAAGATAAGCATGATGGTGATATTCCAATCCGAAGCAAACGAAGAGGCAATGCTGAAGAGTATGGTTGCCAAAGGAAGCAGCCACCAGAAACGTGCAATCCAATTGTTGAAAGACGATTTCGACATAGTAATTCAGGGACGGTCTATTTCAGCTTCATCCCGTCCTTGAAGGCTTCGCCGACGCGCTGCGAGACGAGGTAGTAACCATGTGTGTAGGGGTCGAAGGCGATGGCTTTCAGGGCGTCGATATCCACTTTGCCGTCTTTCATCTTGTCGGACTCTACGGAGGTCTGCAACACCTTGCCGATAACGCCGAGACCAGTATCATCACCTTGGTATTCAATAAATTCGCACTCCATAGCTATGGGCAATTCGTTGATGACGGGGGCATCCACCAATGAGGATTTGGTGGCGGTGAGACCGCTCTTGGCGAATTTGTCTTTCTCCTTGTGGCCCGACACCACGCCGAAATAGTCGGCCTCCACCACGTGGGCGGCGTCGGCGATGTGGACCACAAAGCCCTTGCGTTTCTTGATGTTCTCCACCGTTTTGTGGGTTTCGGTGAGGTTGAGGGCCACGCGGTCGCGGTCGAGCATGGTGCCCCAGGCGGCGTTCATCACGTCAACGGTGCCGTCCTCGTTGTAGGTGGCGACGAGCAGAACGGGCATCGGGAAAATGGCTTCTGTTGTTTCAATCGGTTGTTTCATAAGGGATTATGTTTTAGTTCGTAATTACTTGTCTACTCAATCATTCTATAATTCGTACTACGGCCTCCTTCTTCAGTGCGGCAAAGGATGCCTTTGTCCACAAGATCCTGTATATCACGCAAGGCGGTGGCTGCGGAGGTCTTGGTCATCTTCGCCCATTTGCTGGTGTTGAGTTTGCCCTCAAATCCATCCCAAAGCCGGTTGATGACTTTGATTTGCCGTTCATTCAGCGCAACAGAGCGGTTTTTCTGCCAAAACAACGATTTCCGTATCGCCCGCTGGGTTCTCTCAACCGCGGTGTCGATGGCGTTTCCCATAGTTTGCAGGAACCACAAAAGCCATCGGGTGATGTCCAACCCGTGTTTGCCCATATACTCCAGCAAATCATAGTAGTTGCTCCTGTCACGCAAGATGGCCGCCGACATACTGTAGAAACGATGTGGGGATCTGTCGGCCCGTGCCAACAGCATATCGGTAAGCGTGCGTGCCAGGCGGCCGTTGCCGTCGTCAAAGGGGTGAATGTTGACAAACCAAAGGTGCGCGATGGCGGCCTTCAACACAGGGTCGGTGGCGGGTTCGCTGTTAAACCATTGTATAAACTGTTGCATCTGACGAGCCACATCGTCTGACGGCGGTGCTTCGTAGTGGATTTTCTCCTTTCCCAAGGCACCGCTCACCACCAACATCGGTTCTTCGCCTGTGCGCCAAGCCGCCACGGTGATGGGGGTGGCGCCGCTTCTTCCGGTGGGGAACAATGCCGCGTGCCAGTTGAACAGCCGTTCTTCGGTCAATGGGGTGTCGGCTTGTTGTACGGCATCCATCATCACCTGCACCACGCCTTCGGTATAGTGGTCCGAATGGGACAATCCGCCGATGTCAAGTCCGAGATGCCGCGCCACCGAAGAACGCACATTCTCGGCATTGAGGAGCAACCCTTCTATCTCACTGCTACGCAACACGTCTTCCGTCATCACCTCGAGTGAGGAGGCACATTGTACGTCAAACCCCAAGCCATCCATCAGCCCCAACAGCCGTCCTTGTTTTTCCCGAACCCTCGCCAACGGAGCGATGACGCTGTCATTGTTCCAGCAGAAACGGGGCCATTCGTCATATTGCCATATCCAATACGGAGTTTTCATATCAAGATTTGAAACAAATATTTTTTCTTTTCGCTGCAAAAATACAAAAATTATGGTATCCAATGCGGTATGATGTGAAAAATATAATATTTGCGTCAAAATACGGTTTGAATAAGTTCGGCATTCCTTCAGAAATACAAAATCTCACACAGAAAGCGAAAGCGTTCTACCTTTTCTATGCAGAATTTTGATGTGCAAAAAAATCCCGCAATCTGCATCAGACTTGCGGGATTGTGTGATTGAGCTTTGATTTCAGGATTCTCGACTATCTGTTGATGCGTTGCATCGCGCAGGCGGAAGGCTGGTGGTCAGCAGTGACCGTCTGCCACGACATATCCAGATTGTAGCCGGTGGCTGACGTCATCGTGCGGGTAAGGTAAGTCTCTCCGGACAGACAGAGCACGCACCCGTAGGCAATCCATGTGCCCTGTTCGGTCAGCCCCGTGGCGGCACGCAGCACACTGTAGGATCCATCCGCATTGAGCGTGTAAACATCATTGAGCGTGTTGGGCTCGTTCAAAGGTTCCGTGGTCCGCTTCCAGCTGCCGACAAGTAACATGCTGTAGTTATTGCTGACTTTCAGCAAATTCCACGTGTGGCTGGTCTGCTCGTCTTTCAAAAGCATCGTGTTGTTGCCGATGGATGAAATTGTGAACTGTCTTTTTGCGCTCCCAAATTGCACATCACCCCCCGATATCTGTTTAAGATCTGCCAAGAAAACACGGGGCTCACACCCAAACAGCTGATTGACTATCAAATAATCGGTAATATCAAGAAAATGTTGCTGAGCACCGACTGGAGCATACAGCAGGTGGCCGACGCGATGGGATTTCCAGACCAGGCTTCGTTAGGGCAATTCTTCAAGCGCAACGAAGGCGTCTCCCCGCTGACGTTCCGCAAAAGTTTCAGGTAAGTTGCCAGTCCCTTCGCTTTGATTGATGATAGTTACTGTTTGATTCAGGACAACGCGCGTCGGTATTCGCTGGGCGAGACTCCCGTGTGGGTTTTGAAATACTTTCTGAAGGTGAACTGCTCGGGGAAACCGAGTCGTTCGGCGACTTCCTTGATCTGCAGATCTGGTTGCATAAGCAGGTGCTTGGCTTGGTTGATGGTGAAAAGGTGAATCCACTGCTTTGGCGTTTGGCCTGAATAACGATGGATGAGTGAAGAGAAGTGGCGCACCGTCAGGCATGCCTCAGTAGCATAGTCGGATACGGCGAGCCGGTCGGCGCAGTGAAGTGCGAGCGATTTCATGAAGTTGACAAAGAGTTGTTCGCTATGCGAGGAAGTGGCTGCTACAGGTCTTTTGGTGGAAGCAAAATCATACAGAAACTCCAGGATCAATTGCAACCTCTGCAAAGAGATGAGATGATTGTTCATCTGGCGGAAGATTTCAGTATCAGGTTGCAGTATTTCTCGTTCTGCGATGTGGTGCGCCATATCGATTAAATACGACTGCTTGTCCTCGTCAAGTTTTATACAGGGCAACGAGTCGCTGACTAACGGCATAATCTTTGAGAAAAAAGGCGCTGTTTCACCCGACACGTGTACCAGATCTTCAACAATGACACACTCGGCATAGTCCTCGCTGCGTTCCACGTCCATAGTGGGAAGCATTGGCGACACCAACGTGGCATAACCCTTCTCTACACGACAGATACGGCTGCCTACGATGCGTTTGGCCCATCCGTTTGTGCATATTGACACCCCTACTTTTTGCTCCATAATCCTCAATATTCAGAGCTGCAAAAGTACAAAATAATTCAAATATCGTACCTTTTGCTCAATACTCCAAACGCATTGCTCTTTGCCGAAATTCGGAAAGAGTATATTTTTGCCTCATAAAACAGGTGGTTGATTAGATTGTATAACTAATTAGAAATCAGATAAAAATGAAAAAGATAATCAACAATTGGCACAATATTTCGGTCTTCTTGGCCGGAGCTTTCGCCCTTGTGGCTATTTTGGTACCTATGGGTGCCGTCACCAAACTGCTTCTTGCCGCAAATGCGTTGCTGTTTCTCCACTTCTTCGAGGAGTTCGGCTGGCCGGGCGGTTTTCCTTTGGTCGGCATGAAAGTATTGATGGGCAACAGTGAGCCCGACTCCTCCAAATGGGGTGTCAACAATCTCAGCTCAATGTTCGGCAACTGGGGTTTTCTGTTGCTGGTGTACATCCTTCCACTCTTTTTGCCGGGCGTGCGCTTTATGACGTTAGCAGCTTTTATGTTCCTCTTCGCAGAGGTTCTCATGCACTTTGTCATCTTCCCTATCCGTCTCAAGGCCTGCTACAACCCAGGTCTCATCACCACCATCGGACTGGGCATTATCGCTTGCTGCTACTTCTTCGGAGGTGTGTTCGATGCCAGTCAGTACGTGTGGTACGACTGGGTGATTGCCGTGGTATGGTTTGCCGTGGTGTTCTTCTTCAGCTTCCGTTCGCCACTTTATTGGAAACTCGGTCGCAAACCAGGTTATCCACTTACCCGTCAGAGTGCTTTCGGCTTAATGGGCGATTAAGCAAAGATTGTGTTGAACATACGCGGTGTGAACGACAGAAGGATCAAAGCAATTTTCACAAAACGAAAGAAAGTCTCATTGGTGCAAGTAGTTGCCTCGCGCTGTAGCGTTTACCGCCGAGGGCGATATGCCGTATTTTTGCTTGAAGATGCGGCTGAAATGGGTGGGGTTCTCGAAGCCGAGACTGTAGGCCACATCGGCGACTGACATTTGCGAGGATTGGAGCATTTGACGGGCTTTCGAGAGACGTTTTTCCCGAATCCATTTGGCGGGACTCTCGCCGTAGATGCTCTGGAAGTCGCGCTTGAAGCTGGAGAGCGACCGACCGGAGAGGTAAGCCAACTCTTCGAGCGATATGGGAGAAGTGTAGTTTTCCTCCACCACGCGGTGGACATCGACCTTGACGGGCTGACGCAACAGGAGCATCTGGCGGAAGATGTTCTTCGAGCAGTCCATCACGTTGAAAAGCAGTTCCATCACCTTCAGGCGCAAGAGCCCGGGGCTGACTTGCGACGGGTCGTTGAAGTATGGAGCCAGCGACCAGCAGTAAGCCACGAGTCGGTCGCTCATAGGTGAAACTTGTGCGCCCAGTTCCTCTGTCATCGGAGGCACATTGACTTGCTGCGAGGTTAAGAAATCCTTCAGCAGTTCGTCATTGATGGCGAACAACAGACTCTCGAAGAGTCCGGTTTCGGGCGAGCCGTACTTCTCGTAGCTGACGCTGTGAGCCTTGCGCAGCAGAATCATCTCGTTCTTGCCCACAGTCCACGTCTGTCGGCCACAAGCCAGTTTTACGCTGCCACCCAGCACCACATAGAGAAGATGCTGTTCAAGGAAGAATGTGCCGCTTTCGCCAGCCGTCACGATGCACTGGTCAATGATGCTGCCGCCGTCAAGCCATAGCGACGCCGTGGTGCAGTCGCCGCTGATCAGAGCCGAAGGGAATTTCGTTATCTTTGTCATACAAACAATTTGGTCTGCAAAATTAGTAAAACCTTGCAGACCAAAAGGGGACTTGGTTTATTTCACGATTTTGGTTTGCCAACTATATTCCACCTGTGTTTTATCGGGTGATGGTGTTCGAATTCTGGTTGTATGCCTTTGCCACACACTTCCATTGGCCGTCGATCTTCAGCAATAGCAGCACGTCGGTGAAGTCAATGGTGCCGCCCCAGCCCTCTTCCAACACTCGAACCACGGCCAGCGTCTCTTCCAACTCCAGCACGTCGATACGGGTCTTGAACTCCTTGCCGGCGCCCACGGTGTCCACATTGTGATAGAACTGCTCGATGCTGCCACGCTCGAATTTCCCGTTCAGGAAACCGAACAGGCAGGCATCTTCGGTGAATAACTCTTTGGCATACTTGCTGTTGCCTTCAGCCACACTGCGTGTGAATTTCTCGGCAGCCTCTACGACTGCGTTGTAGTCTTCAATTTTACTTCTCATTGCTACCTTTGTTTTATTCGTAAATGATTAAATTTTTCGAGTGCAAAAGTGCAACGATTTCGGCAAACCGACCTTTCTATTTGGTTCAACTTTCCTTTCTGTTTCGTCCAATCGGCAACCAGCTCTCAAGTAGTGCCGAAACCGTGCCGCAGGTGATATTACCGTGACGAAGAGTGGCGGAACTTTCTGTGATAGGACTTCAACTCCCGCTCAAGAACGTAACCGGGAGGTCCAAAAGTACCGTCAGCATAGCCATCCGTGTCAATGAAAAAAACACGATTGTCCGTGGTTCGGATACAGATGTGAGAATATTGGCCACGCCATTTTTCGTTTCCAATCGTCTTGATGGCGGACCAAGGAAGAGAAAGTGCTCCAATTCTGTTCGTTTTGCCATCGTTCCGCAACTCCCACGCCGGCTCCAGGGTAAGCGTTTTGGAGGTCACCGTGATTTTGTCGTTCCGCTTAACAAAGAACATACCGAAAACAAGGACTGACAGTGCGAGCAATGTCCCACAGATGGTCCTATCTGTGGCGCTGTCAACCGTGAAAAGGCCGTAAACCATAGCAGCCCCGAACAGCACCGCCACTGCTAAAATCACCTTGACATTTGTGGTTTTAGTGTAAACTTTGGTCATTCCCGATTTTTTCGCCATAAGGGAGCAATTTCCAAACCGCAAAGATAATCATTTTCCCGATACCAACCTCAAAAAAGGTTTTCCGAAATTCGCGTCGGGCTTGAAAAATCCTGAAATTATCTTCCTGCCAGCCAGCAGCCCGTCGCCATGAAGAGCGTGGCGACAATGAACACCCAACCGACGGGTTCGCCGAGAACGACCACCGAGAGGAACGCCCCGATGAACGGCGCCAAAGCAATGCACTATCATAGCAAAGTGAAACCATATATTTCATCAATCATTGCCAAGTAATTGCTTTCGGTATTGTAGCGGTGTCTGGTCCGTCTGCTGGCGGAAGAAGCGGATAAAGGACGAAGGGGTGGCGAAGCCGAGGGTGTCGGCCACTTCGGAGATGGGCAACGAGGTATGATGCAGCAGCACCTTGGCTTCGCGCACCAGGGCGCGGTCGATCCATTGCAGCACAGTAAGTCCGCTGTCGCGCCGCACCAAAGTGCTCATGTGGTTTGGCGACACGCAAAGAAGGTCGGCATAGAATTCTATGGGATGCTTTGTCTGTCCATCTTTCGATAGCAGCTTCAGGAAGCGGTGCATGAACTCGCCTCCGTGCGAGAGCTGCTCTCCACTCCGCAGGCTGAACATGTCGAGTATCAGCGCATCGTAGAAATGGACTATTATGTCGGTGAATACAGGGGTTCGGTCGAACTGGTCGGAAATCATTGTCAGATATTGGTTGACCCGTGCGAAAGCCTTGCTGTCGCCGCTCACTACAAAACTTTCCACAGTGCTCTGTATCTGTGGCATTTGGCGGAACACCACGGCACTGGCTGCGCAGTCGCTACTGACATCCTCGACGGAATGCTGCTCAGTGGCGGTACGGGCAAAATCGTTGTCCCCACCGAACTGCACAACGCCATCGTCATCCCACAGGAAGCCACCTACAGCATCCAGGACAAGGTCTATGTGATGAAAGTGGTGGACGGCAAGGCAGTCTCCACCATCGTCCAGGTGTCACCGCAGAACAACGGCAAAGAGTACATGGTGATTAGCGGTCTCCAAGAGGGAGATGTGATTATAGCCAAAGGGGCGGGGTTTGTGGAGGAAGGAACGGTAATCGTTAAACCCTAAACCTTAAACTTTAACCTTTAACCTTCTACGTGTGGGCGAGCTATCCGGGCGCGAGTGCCGAAACGGTGCACAAGAGCGTGGTGATTGCAGAGAAAGCATTAAAACCAATCGGAGTATAGCGGGAAAAAACTAATCCCTACATGGACGGCAACGGCCGCACCGCCCGCTTCGTGATGAACAGCCAGCTCGTGACCGCCGGCTACCCCTGGGTGGTGATTCCCGTGGAGCGCCGGGAAGAGTACATGGCGGCGTTGGAGCAGGCGATCGTGGAGGGAGATGTGGAGAGGTTCGTGAGGTTTGTTGGGAGTTTGATGGGAGGAAGTCATCGCCAGTTAATTTTGCTGACACACAGAAACTGAAATACAAAAAATTTACACTAATTTCGTAGCTTTCTTACAAAAATAAGATTTATTTCTTGATTGCATTAATATTTTTATTATTTTCGCGGCGGAAATATAATACGAATATTATGATACGAGAATTTTGGGTTGAGAATTTTCTTTCGATAAAGGAACGTCAAACGTTAAACTTCGAAACGAAATCCAAGGAGGATGATTGGGCTTCGGTGGACATGGGTAACGAGAAGCGGGTTAACAAACTGGCAGTGATATACGGTGCCAATGCATCCGGGAAATCAAATATGTTGCTGGCCCTTTTGAACGTTTTCGAACTGCTGTTTCATACGCGGGAAAATAAAACAGAGTTAGTTAAGACAAGGCGACCATTTGCCTTATGTATGGACAAACCCACACGGATGCATGTTTCGTTCTATGCCAACCATATCCGTTACGATTACACCGTTTCTTTTACGATGGAACATATTATGGAAGAGTTGATGGAATGGTATCCCAACGGTTCAAAGTCGCTTTTCTATGAACGCAAATATCAGTCGGATGATTTGCAAGCTTCCATTAAATTCGGTCAAAGTTTGGGTCTGTCGGCCAAAACAAAGGACATTTTTCTGCAAAACACCTTAAACAACCATACCGTTCTTTCTTGTTTCGGCAAGAGAGCATTTGAGGCCGATGCCAGACCCATCGCCAATCTGTATAACTGGATATCTAAATATGTATATCAGCTCGACAATCCGAATTTCATTCTTGAAGAATCGCTTCGACAGGTGATGGGGGTTGCTTCAGCGAAGCGCTTCTATCTCCAAATGTTGAAAAAAGCTGATTTTAATATCGTGGACTTCCGTGAGGACATTTCTACGACAAAAGTTTACTTTGATTGCCAAGCTGGTGGCAAAACTTTTACCCTCAGTTTGGATGAGCAGTCTCAAGGGACTAAAAAGTTTTTAAGCAATTTATCAACGCTTTACAATGCGATTTCAAGCCACAATATATATTTCATAGATGAGATAGACTCAGAACTGCACGATGATTTATTGCTCTATTTTCTCAACACATTCATCATGAATTCTAATGAGTCGCAGTTGATTTTCACCAGCCAGGAGACTTCTTTGTTGAACGAAGACCTGTTGAATACCCATCGTGATTTTGTGTTCTTTGCGGAGAAGAACCGCGACGGGGCTTATTCCGAATACACACGTGCGGATGAATATGGGCTGCACAAGAATCTGTCATTATACAAGTCCTATCGGAACGGCCGGTTAGGCGCCATTCCCCAATTAGGTTCACCTTTATTATACTTGGAAGACGATGAAGAAAATTAAGGATACAATTATAGTTATTGGTGAGGCGATTACTGTTTGAGGCGTTAGGGACAATGACTGATTGAAATACAGATAAACAAAACAAATATGAATGAGATTTTTATATTAAAGAAAGACAAAGAATTTGTTTTAAGTAAAATAGATGAGATATTTCGCAAATACCAAACGACTAATGCGACGAATAGTGTGCAACGAAGAACTACCCTTAGAAAATGTTGCCATGAAATTGATTGTATGTTAGACGAATGCTTTGAACCAAGTCTTTTAGGTTTTACTAGATGTAAGCAAAAAATCAGCAGGTGTAATTGTGTTGACGACCCTCAGCGTGTTGATATGTCGTTTTATATTCTTGGCCAGATGCTGTCTGAATTGAGAGCCAGAACCTGTTGCGCTATTCCTTTAAAAGATTACCCGTCATGTCGCAAACTGGTTGGGTTGTCGCCTAAGGATGTTATTTCGAAAACAAAGGATTTGGTAAAAAACGAAATCGTAAAAGCTGGTGTTTGCTTTTTGTTATTGGGATCTGATGTTGGCGATGTCATCACAATTGCAGATATTAAAAAGCTATACAGGGGTTTATTGGATGAATTACAAAAAGAGCTACGGGAGAAAAACGATGGAATAAACCCCGTGGAGCAAAATCTTATGTGTTGGTTTAATGCGGAAATCGGCTATTGCGATTTGGCTATGTTCAAAGCCGGAATGAGTATCGGAGAAAATGCTGCAGAACTTAATGCTATTGCCAGTAAGAACATAGAAAAGTATGAGAATAGTTGCCTTAGTGGGAATACCAGCGACAGTATTGGTTAAAAACACATAGGATGTTTGAAAAAAAGAAGTGGTATTAAGAAGATTTGATTCCAGTTCGTTTCCCATTTTGAATATTGCATAATTAGTCTATCACACAATCTCATGTTTTACATTAAATTTTGTATCTTTGCAATTTGGAAGTTGTGTTAAAAAAAAATACTTTTATATAATCAACGTGTAAATGAGAAGAACGTGAATTTTTGATGAATATAAACAAATTGAAATACAACAATTATTTGATTTTGATGGATAATTAAATTTTGACCAATGTTAGACCAGTCATTTTCCGCACATAATCTTGAGATCATCTTTGACCTTGAGAATCGCAAAGGTAATATCGACATCAATTGGATGCCGGAAGATTATCGTGCTGCCGCTGCGGAAATGAAGGAATTGCGCAATCAGATTAGTGAACTAAAAAGAAAAGGACGTAGAAAGACAAAGGATGATGTTGAAAAAATTGGTAACTTGGAGAAAGCATATAATGAAGAAAAAGAGAAGAAAGAAAAGAGCCGCCAAGACTTCTTAAAAGACTGCGAAGCCAAAATTAACTCCAAAGATTTTAAATTGACAATCACGAAGTTTCTGGATGAGGAAGCAGACAAGGAGGTCTTTAAATTGAATACTAATGAGCCGACAGTGTTCTTTGCGATGAAACAGTTGCAATACAATATCCATAAGACATTCAAGGTGAAACAGGCAAATCGTCATGCTATACTGTCTAATGTGAAGTCTCTTTTACATACCATGATGCCACTCCACATAATTCGGACGGACATTAGCAGTTTTTATGAATCAATACCTCAGACGGCACTTCTGGAGAAAGTCGAAGGGAACACTTTGCTGGGTCACAAATCAAAAGCCTTGATTCGGGCAATACTCAAACTTTATGACGATTGTAAAGATGAAACAAGGGTGGCCAAGGGTGTAGGCTTGCCCAGAGGTGTGGGGATTAGTCCACTATTAAGTGAGATCTATGTACGTGATATTGATTCACGTATCAAATTGTTAATCGGAACACAATTCTATGCTCGCTATGTGGATGACATATTCATTATTCTGACGACACTACCAGAAGGGCAAAAAGATTCCAAGGAATATTTTGCGAGCCTTCAAAGCATGTTTAATAAGTACGGGCTGACCCTTAAAGATGATACCGACCCTAAGAAGAAGTGCAAGCTACTGGATGTTATCCAAGACGAAGATACTTTTGATCCTTTTGATTATTTGGGTTACAGCATTACCATATCGCGAAAAAAGAAACAGACGGTGGTTTCGTTTGGCCTTTCGGAGAACAAGATAAAAAAATTTAAGGAGAAAGTTGACCATATTGTGGCTCATTTTGAGAACAAGAGTAAGGTAAATATAAAAGGAGCGTATGAGGATTTGTTCGACTTGCTGAATTATATCACAGGCAACACTAAACTTGTTAAAAGCAAGGCGAATGTGAAAGTAGGATTATATTTCAACAATGACCTTCTTGACAAGAAAGATGACTTAGATACACTACAACAGTATTTAAGGAATAAGGATATAGAGCCCAGTCATAATGCTACGGGATGGGCAGCTTGCAAACTGAAGATTACCAAAAAAATTCAGAAAATTGATTTCCGTGAGCGTTGGGAACAAAAGAAGATGTTTCATTTCTCATTGGCAAAAATACAGGAAATGGAGGCATGGCTATGAGAAGGAAGAAAATCAAACTCAGATACAAGAAGGAGCGTGTGGTGTTTTCTGATGTACTACCGTATGAATTGCCTTTCATTTTCACCAACCGCTATTTCTATCGTTTTTTAGTAAAAAACGAAATCACAATAGATGGTTCAGAAGTATTGCACTGGAAAGAAGGAATACACAAGGGTGCATTGGCTATTCTTGCTTTACTTTCACAGCACGAAGGAAAACAGCTGAAGGGCAAAACTGAGATAAAACTCCTGAAACGTCTTGTTACTATTCCATTCAATTATGCCATCAAGCATAAGGAAACGAGTAATAGACGATTGTCAATTGTTCATCCGCTGAATCAGATTCAGATGGTAGACTTTTATAATCAATATAAGAACACGCTTCTTTATATGTGTGGTAAAAGCCACTTTTCCATACGTTATCCCAACAAGGTTGCTTGCTATTTCTATTACAAAGATAGGTTACACAGCACTCTCCTTGGTAAGAAATCTGATAAGCTGGAATTATATTTTAGCGAGTATGAGAATATGAAAACTTTCTTTAGCTACAAAAAGTATCCGAATATATACAAGTTCTACGAAGACTATCGATATCAGCGGGCGGAAAAGAAGTTTAAACATTTATTGAAATTTGACATACAAGGCTGTTTTGACAACATCTATACACATAGTATTGCCTGGGCTGTGAATGGGGGGATGAATGCATATAAAGACCATTTTGAGGGTGAGGACGATTCATTTGCTTCCAGGTGGGATAAAATTATGCAATACCTTAATTATAATGAGACTAATGGTATTGTAATTGGGCCTGAGTTTTCGCGCATTTTCGCAGAAGCAATTTTGCAACACATAGACCTCAGGGCAGAGGCGGAATTGGGAAAAACTGGATTTATCAATAAGGTAGATTACGAGTGTTATAGGTATGTTGATGACTTTTTTCTATTCTATAATGACCCCGATTTGAAAGACAAGGCACTGCGGATTTTTGATGAAATTCTTAGGGAATTCAAAATGACTATCAGTCATGAAAAAACTATTCCGTATGAAAGGCCGTTCATTACTGACATTACACGCGCCAAAAATTTAATAGACATACTTATTCGAGATACTTTCTCTTTTTCTGCTACAGAGAAAGAATTTGAGATAGAAGATGATGATGACAGAGATGAACATGATGTCGACAATGAAGAGGTTGCAATCAATGAAGAGAATTTGAAAAAAGCGCTTGCTAAAGAACCGCATTTCCATCTAAAAGCAACTCACTTCAACAAAAAGTATAAAGATATTCTCTCATCTACAAACGTTGTTCCCAAGGATGTTGCCAATTATACGCTTACAATTGCAAATATTCATTTGCCAAGGCTTTTAAAGAAATATGACAAGATTTTCAAGGCATTGAAGATAGGATTGGATAATCCAGGATTGGAGGCATATCATAATGACTGTACACACCGGATTGCTCAACTTGAGACAAGGTTGTCGAACTATTTATTAGAATTGGTAGACGCAGTGTTCTTTATCTTTTCAGAAAATGAGCGAATCAATATGACGCTGAAGCTTTCGCAGGTGCTTAATGAGATTATTATCTATCTGGATAACGACTATAAGATTTCTAAGGCTAAGACCATCAAACGTTTTACAGATAAGACAAGGGCTTTGGTGTTTAAGAAAATAAGGGATGAGATTTGTCTTGTGATGCAGAGGACTCCTATGAATCCTGACACGCAATTAGAAACTCTCTATCTTTTACCCGTCTTTCGCCAGATGCGTGCCAAATACAGATTGACATCCGTAGAAATAGAGCGATATCTTGGCATAAAACACAACGAAGATGGTACGATGGAAAACTTTCCTAAGTTGAACGCAATTGCCATTATCATACTTCTTTACTACATGGGTTCTTCAATTGAGTATGAAAAGTTGAGGGAGGCTTTGAAGATTGAGATAAACAGAAAGTTTGAAGAGATGCCTAATGTTAGAAAACACCGCTCTGCTGAGATGGCTATTTTGGCCTTAGACTTGGCAGCATGCCCTTATTTGGGAAAGAATCCAGTTTCATATAAAAGGAAGATACTTCAGTCAATGGGAATATCAAAAGCAGATGCTGATGCTATGGCAGAGTATATGAAGACTCAAAAATATATGTTCACCAAATGGACAGGGGTGAACGTGACAAAAGAACTAAATGCCAAAATTAGTCAGGAGGTATATTCTTGACCTATTTGGTAGGGGAACAAGTCGGTACAAAGTGCTCAATACCTTTCACACACATAACCGGCTTGTGGCTTTATGAAAGCCGCTCATGGGGCTTAGAGCACTGGGCCCCATTTTCCTTAAATATAGGAATTCCTTCGTTATAGGTTGAGAATTGTTCATATTATGTAGATGCGCAATAAATTGCTCTCTTTCCGCAAAAATTTCCTATCTTTGCCGCCCAAATCAATCAATAATATAAACTTTAACGAATAAACGAAGAATATACCGAAACATCAGAAGAATAGAAAAAAGATAAAAAACATATTATAAAGCGTTTTCGCTCTATCTAGCCATCTTGAAGTTCCACAAATCAAGCCAAGTTAGTACAGCGGTAAACGCTCACGAGTAATCGTGGGCTTTACTTATACTTGGCAGGTCGTGGAACACCTAAGATGGCATAAGCAAAGTTCCACGATTTTATTATGCCAAGTAACGAAAACACAAAACAAATCAAAAGCCGCCAGCGGGTGGCTGACCATGGCGAGGTGTTCACCAATCCCCGCGAGGTGAACGCCATGCTTGATCTCGTGCGCGACGAGTCGTTCCGGCTCGACAGCCGCTTCCTCGAGCCCGCCTGCGGCGACGGCAACTTCCTCATCGAAATCCTCCGCCGCAAACTCTCCCTTCTGCAAGACACCAAATCCCAAACCGAATGGGAGTTCCAGAGCCTCATCGCCGTCGGCTCCTGCTACGGCATCGACATCCTTCCCGACAACGCCGAGGCCTGCCGCACCAGACTGGAGACTTACGTCCTCTCCCAACACCCAGCCTCTGAGAGGCTACCTGTGGACAGTCCCTACCTCCTCTCGCTCCGCTACATGCTCCAAAAGAACATCGTCTGCGGCGATGCCCTCACCTACCGCACCGCCGAGAACAAGCCCATCACCTTCTGCGAGTGGACCCCCATCGCCGGCAGCATGCAGTTCTCCCGCCGCGACTTCCAGTTCGACTTCCTCGTCACCCAAAGCCACCAGTACAGCCTCTTCGACGAGCAGGGCGAGGCCCAAAGCTTCGACGAACCTGTACACACTTATCCCCCTTTGCATTACACCCAACTTTATCGATATGACACACTATAGTCCAGACATCCTCAATTGCTTGGCCAATTTAAGCAGCGATGAGGTCTTCACCTCGCCCGAGTTGGCTAACCGAATGCTCGATCTGCTGCCACAGGAGTTGTTCCGTTCCAGCAAGACGCGCTTCCTCGATCCATGCAGCAAAAGCGGAGTCTTCCTGCGCGAGATTGCCAAGCGGCTGTTGGCGGGTCTCGAAGAACAGATTCCCGATCTGCAGCAGCGTATCGACCACATCATGACCAAGCAGGTTTTCGGCATCGCCTGCACCGACCTCACCGCCGAGATGAGCCGCCGCACCCTCTACTGTACCAAGCAGGCCAACGGCAAATACAGCGTCAGCACGGCCTTCGGCGACCGGCAGGGCCATATCCTCTACGACCGTTGCCGCCACACGTGGGATGCCCGCGGCCGCTGCGTACACTGCGGCGCCAGCCAGGGCGAGTACCTTCGCGCCGACACCCGCGAGACCTACGCCTATCCGTTTATTCACAAATCAATCAAAGAAATATTCAAGAAAGATATGCAATTCGACGTAATTATTGGAAACCCGCCGTACCAGATGAGTGATGGTGGTGGCACTGGAGATAGCGCGAAACCCATTTATCATCAATTCATAGAGCAAGCAAAACAAGTCAAACCACACTATCTCATTATGATTACCCCATCGCGATGGATGAAAGGCGGTAAAGGCCTTGACGAATTTAGGAAGACAATGCGTAGTGATACACGTATAAAATACATTTATGATTATGAAGATGCCGCCGAATGTTTTCCAGGGCTTCATATAGATGGAGGTGTTAGCTATTTCTTATGGGATTCATCTTATAATGGAATGGTTGATTATTATTACAAATCACAAGATGGTGGTGTGTATCAATCAAAACGATTTCTTAAAGTTGATTATTCTGATACCGTTATACGAGATCCTCGCCAGATAACAATAATTAAAAGTGTTAAGTCACAGTGTGTGAAAACTTTTAATGAGATAGTCTCTTCAAGAAACCCTTTTGGATTATTTGCGGATTTGTTTAATGATCCAGAAAAGTATCCAAGTATAAATATTGTTGACAATCCATTCAATGGAAGTTGCAAAGTGTACGGAGTAAAAGGGAAAAAGGGAGGAGCAAAACGTGTTGTTGGGTATATAAGTGCTAAATGTTTGAGTAAAAACACTGGATTTGTCAACAAATACAAATTATTTTTCTCGAAAGCATATATGACAACGTCAACAGTACCTCCTGAAATAATCAAAGGTGAAAGTGGAGATGTTTGCACAGAAACTTTCTTACATATTGGACCTTTTGCAAACGTTGACGAAAGGGATAATTGCCTAAGTTACATTAAGACAAAGTTCTTTAGAGCATTACTATTTTTCAATCGTCATTCATTAAACATCTCTCAAGAATCGTTCTCGTCCATCCCACTGGTGGACTTCTCCCACCCCTGGACCGACGAGATGCTGTACGAGAAGTACAGCTTGGACAAGGACGAGATTGCCTTCATCGAGAGCATGATACGGCCGATGGAATAACAATGAAAGATTTTGATTATGCAAACAATAGACCAAATCCTCCCATACAGCCGACGTGCTGTCCCGCAAATCTACATGTACGACGACATCGCCTTCCCGGGCTGGATCAAGATCGGGCAGACGGGCCGCATCGATGTGAACGAGCGCATCGACGAGCAGCACCCCATCACCGAACCGTACAAAACCTACCACCTGCTGTGGCACGACAACGCCTTCTACGCTGATGGCAGCGGCGAGAGCTTCGGCGACCACGACCTCCACGACTACCTGCGCCGCATGGGCAAGGAACTCATCGGCGAGTGGTGCCGCTGCTCTTTGCGCGAGGCTCAGGCTGCATACGTGGCTGTGCGTCACCGCGACACCCACGTGGAGACCGTGCGCGACCTCGACTACGAGATGCGCGATGAGCAGGCGCAGGCAGTGAAGCAGACCGCCGACTACTTTGCCAAGATGGACGAAGAGGAGCCTGACCGCCCAAGCCATTACCTGTGGAACGCCAAGATGCGCTTCGGCAAGACCTTCGCCACCTACCAGCTCGCCAAACGCATGGGCGCCAAACGGGTGCTGGTGCTCACCTTCAAACCCGCCGTGGAGGACTCGTGGCGCGACGACCTGTTGCGGCACCGTGACTTTGAGGGCTGGCGGTATTACAGCGAGAAATGTAAAGAAGGAGGTGGGACGAAGGCCGTAGGGGCGAATAATTATTCGCCCCTACAGTCACAACAATCCACTCCTCTTGTGGTATTCGGCTCGTTCCAGGACTACCTCGGCAGGGATAAATACGGCAACATCAAAACGAAAAATGAGTGGGTACACAGCATCCACTGGGATCTGATTGTGTTGGACGAATACCATTTCGGGGCTTGGAACGACAACGCCAAGAGTCTGCTCGACCTCGGGGATGCCGATGCCAAGAAACGGCAGGCGGAAGAGGACGCGGTGATGAGCGAGAGCGGCATCGATGTGGAGAGCGGACGCGCCTGGGACGACAGCGATGTGCCCATCACGGGCAAGCACTACCTCTACCTCAGCGGCACCCCTTTCCGTGCCCTTGCCACGGGCGAGTTTATGGAAAGCCAGATCTTCAACTGGACCTATCAGGACGAGCAAGCACGGAAAGAATCCGTCGGTGGTCCCTACTTGGAGATGCCCACCATGGTGATGATGACCTACCAGATGCCGCAAGACCTCGGGGCGATGATCGAGCAATGGGACATGGACGGCTTCGACCTCAACGAGTTTTTTCGCGCAGAGGGCAAGACCTTCGTCCATGAGAAGGCCGTGCAGAAGTGGCTCGACATTATCCGTGGCAAAGCCCCCATCTTCGGCGACGGCAGCTCGCCCCTCAATGTGCGTCCGGCACTTCCCTTTGAGGACACCCGTCTGCTCGACCTCTGTGCCCACACGATGTGGTTCCTGCCCAACGTGGCCTCCTGCGACGCGATGGAAGCCTTGCTCCGCCGTCCGGCCAACGGGTTCTACCAGAACTATACCATCATCAACTGCAGCGGTACGAAAGCTGGTATCGGCATGGATGCTCTCGGTCCGGTGCGCGAGGCCATGGGCGACAATCCGCTGAAGACCCGCACCATCACGCTAACCTGCGGCAAGCTGACCACGGGTGTCACCCTGCGACCGTTAGGCGGACTGCTGATGCTGCGTAACTGCTCCAGTCCCGAGACCTACTTCCAAACGGCTTTCCGGGTGCAGAGTCCGTGGACCGCCACCGACGAGGAAGACCCCAAGAAACGGACCATTCTCAAGCCCACCTGCTATATCTTCGACTTCGCCCCCAACCGAGCCCTGCGCGAGGTAGTGACCTACGCCAACCAGTTGGATGTGGATAGCAACCGCCGCATCACCGACAAGGTGGATGAGTTCATCAACTTCCTGCCCATCCTGCAATTTGACGGAAGTTCGATGAAGCGAGTGAATGCCACCGAAATCCTCGATTTTGTGGATAACGGCACCAGTGGCACGCTATTGGCCCGTCGTTGGAACAGCGCACAACTGGTCAATGTGGATAACGCTACTTTGCAACGAGTGCTGAACAATCCTGAGGCCATGGCCGCCATCATGAAGATTGAGGGTTTCCGTGCTTTGGGCAGCGACATCATCGAAAACATCGTCAATCGTGCAGATAAGATAAAGAAACTGAAACGCGAAGCCGGTGAAGGCGGCGACAGCAAGAAGAAAAAGGAACTGACGCAGGAGGAGAAGGAATACCGTTCCAAACGGCGCGAGGTGCAGGAGAAACTGATGAAGTTCGCCACGCGAATTCCCATCTTCATGTATCTCACCGACTATCGGGAAGAGAGTCTTGAGGATGTCATCCGCAAGTTGGAACCAAAACTGTTCGAGCGCGTCACCGGTCTGACCATCGACGATTTCGACCTGCTACTGCGCATCGGGGTCTTCAACCGCGCCTACATGAACGACGCCATCCTGAAGTTCCGCCGCTACGAGGACGCTTCCTTAGCCTACACCGGTGTCAACCGCCACGCCTCTGACACCCGCATCGGCTTGATGGACAGCACCGTGCCGATAGAGGCGTTATTAGAGCATTGATTAGTTCCGAAAACCTACAATATTAGTTCACTTTTATACACCATACTCTCGGTCTTACTTGCTATTTTTGCTCTTCCATAAAGAATAGCGATTATGACCGTCAAAACCTTTATATCCAGACCCTTGCTATCCCTCGTCATCAGCGTGT
>CAMVIT010000043.1:0-23598 GCA_947167635.1 uncultured Bacteroidales bacterium
GACGAAGGAGCGCCGTGTGGGGCGGAACGACGGCACCGACACCCTCTCGCGGCGCGGGAGTCGGCATCCAAGATGCATAAAACCTGCTTGCCGCGAAAGGGAGGCGTTGGAAAAAAGCGTTGTTTGGAGAACTGTTACTACCGGCCTTGTGCCATCATGTATATAAGTACCATAAAAATCTGATTCGCGAGCATAACAAGCAAGAGCAGCAAATCCCTATACACGAACCCGACTGTGATGATAGTTCTCACAGGGGCAAAATGGCATATTCCCGCCCCGATGGGGTTAAGATTATTCCGCTGGGATGCTTAAAGGATTAGAAAACGTGCCTACGCCACTCGGGTGGCGCTCACGGCCAGCAGTCCAGACGGCTGCGCGATGGAAACCGAGTGCGAGGTGAGGGTGGTGAAGTAAAGGTTTTGCCGACGTTCCCAGGCCTCTGCAACCCCTCTGCATTTTTTTCCTCCCGACATACACCATTTTTTTTTATTTTTGCGGTCTTAATTAAAATACTCACAAAGTGGCAACAACAACTATCCTTTACGCCGCATTGACCATAGGCCTTACGGGCTTGATAGCGGCTGTGATTCTGTATTTTGTATCAAAAGTTTTCCACGTGGAAGAGGACCCGCGCATCGACGAGGTGCAGGCCTGCCTGCCCGGTGCCAACTGCGGTGGCTGCGGCTTTGCCGGCTGCCGTGCCATGGCCGAGGCTATGGTGAAGGCTATGGACACCAGCATCGCCTACTGTCCGGGCGGCGACTACGACAAAATCGGCAAGGTGTTGGGCATCACTGCCGCCACCCGCGACCCGCAGGTGTGCGTGGTGCGCTGCAACGGCACCTGCGAACACTCGCCCGCCAAGGTGATGTACGACTCGGCGTTGACCTGCGCGTTCGCCAACACCGTCTTCTCCGGCGAGGGCGCCTGCCCCTTCGGATGCCTGGGCTGCGGCGATTGCGTGGATGCCTGCCAGTTTGACGCCATCCACATCAACCCCGAAACCCATCTGCCCGAGGTGAACGAGCAGCTCTGCGTGGGCTGCAAGGCCTGCGCCAAGGCCTGTCCGCGCGGCGTACTTGAGATCCGCGACAAAGGCAAAAACAACCGCCGCGTCTATGTGGCCTGCAACAACAAGGAGAAGGGCGCCGTGGCCCGCAAGAACTGCAACGCCGCCTGCATCGGCTGCGGCAAGTGCGCCAAGGTGTGCCCCTTCGAGGCCATCACCGTGACCGACAACCTCGCCTACATCGACTACACCAAGTGCAAGGCCTGCCGCAAGTGCGTGGCCGAGTGCCCCACCGGCGCCATCCACGCCGTGAACTTCCCCGAGAAGAAAGCACCCGCCGAGGCCGCACCCGCAGAACAAGAAGTCAAACAACCCGCACAAGCATAGTACTATGAGTATCGAAAGATCCAAAGAGCTGGCCAATGAACTGGCCCACGAGATAACGCAAGACATCAAGGCCGAAGTCAAGAAATTAGGCAAGAAGACCTTCAGTATGGGTGGCGTCCACCCTGAGGCCAACAAGTTCGCCCACTCCGCCAACGTGGAAACCTTCCCGCTGCCCGACCAGGCCGTGGTCTATATGACCCAGCACCTCGGCGCCCCCGCCAAGCCCATCGTCGAAAAGGGCGACAAGGTGAAGGTGGGCCAACTCATCGCCGAGGCCAACGGCTTCGTGAGCGCCAACATCCACGCCCCCATCTCCGGCACCGTCAGCAAGATTGATATGATCGCCGATATCTCCGGCTACAAGAAACCCGCCATCGTCATCGACCGCGAAGGCGACGAGTGGGACGAGAGCATCGACACCACCCCCGACATCATCCGCGACATCAAGTTGGGCAAAGACGAGATCATCGCCCGTATGAAAGACCGCGGCATCGTGGGTCTGGGCGGCGCCTGCTTCCCCACGCACATCAAGTATATGCTCAAGCCCGAGCAGAAGTGCGAGTACCTCATCATCAACGCCGCCGAATGCGAACCCTACATTTCCACCGACAACCGCGTGATTCTGGAGCGCACCGAGCAGTGCATGATCGGCATTGAGTGCGCCCTCATCGCCTCTGGCGCTTCCAAGGCCATCATCGGCATCGAGGACAACAAGCCCCAAGCCATCGCCGCCCTGGTGAAGATGGCCAAGAAGTTCACCAACATTGAAGTACAACCCTTAAAGATCAAATACCCGCAGGGAGCGGAAAAACAGCTCATCAAGGCCATCACCGGTCGCAGCGTGCCCAACGGCGCACTGCCCATCTCCGTGGGCTGCATCGTCAACAACATCACCACGATGTATGTGCTCTACCAAGCCGTGCAGAAGAACAAGCCCATCGTGCAAGCCTATACCACCGTCTCCGGCAAATCCATCCCCAAAGAGCAGTGCAAGATCTTCCGCCTGCGCTTAGGCACCCCCATCCGTGACGTACTCAACGCCGTCGGCATTCCCGAGGACACCGGCAAGATCATCTCCGGCGGCCCGATGATGGGCAAGGCCATCTCCAACCTCGACGCCTACGTGGCCAAGGGCATGTCCAGTTTCCTCTTTATGAGCGAAAAGGAGAGCAAGCGCGGTCCGGTATATCCCTGTATCCGCTGCGGCAAATGCGTCAACGGCTGTCCGATGGGACTGGAATCCACCCTGTTGTGCACCCTCTCCCAACTGCAACGGTGGGAAGACTGCGAGAAGAACGGCATTATGAACTGCATCGAGTGCGGCTCCTGCTCCTTCATCTGCCCCTCCAACCGTCCGCTGTTAGACTATATCCGGGTGGGCAAGGCCAAGACCGGCGCGATGATCCGAGCCAGAAACGCAAAATAAAATCCCGACACCATCGTTTGTAAACCCTAAAATTGAAACTTATGAAAAAACACATCGTCATCCTGCTGCTCATGCCGTTGATGGTGCTTTTCACCTCTTGCAAGAGCGGACAAATCAAGAAACTGGAGAAGTTCACCGCACAAGTGGAACAAAACTACGACAAATATTCCAATTCCGACCTCGAGAAAACCAAGGCCCAGTACGACAAATTGATTGCCAAAGTGGAACAAAACGAATTCACAGGTGACGAACAGCGTCATGTCAACGAGCTGAAAGGCGCGTGCAAAGGCTATTTTGCACAGGCCAAAGCCCGCATCCTGCTTGAAGAATTCAACAACGCCGTGGACGAGGCCGGCGATGAAGTCAAGGGCGCATTAGAATCCATGAAAAAGGATTAGAAAAAAATATGTTCCCACATTTTGAGGTATCGAAAAAAAGTGTATTTTTGCAGCCTCAAATCGGGACGTTAGCCCAGTCGGTTTAGAGCGCTGCTTTCACACGGCAGAGGTCACTGGTTCGAGTCCAGTACGTCCCACAAGACATAAAAAAGAGAGGAGCATTCCGCGGAATGTTCCTCATTTTTTTTTGGTAGCTATATACATGATGGCACCGGGGCGGGATAAACAACATACTTTTCCAACGCCTCCCTTTCGCGGCGAGCAATGCCGACTCCCGCGCCGCGAAACGGATGCAGGGTTCGACGAGCCTGCGTGAGGGATTGAAGCGGAAATAATTTTGGTGGTAATGCGTCCCTTGGCGAGACGGAGGTTCCGCTTGACGTTTCGCGTCTCGGGGAATGGTGGTGGGTCTTAAACCAAAATTATTGGAGCGGAAAGCCCGACGGCGCGGCGGCATTGGATTGCGTATGCGGATGTGACGTGATTTCCGCCGCCGCGCCGGCACGCCCAAATAAAAAAAAAGATGAAGAAAATCTGATTTGTGCCATCAAGTATATAATTCCCCTTTTTTTATGTGATTTGTAAATATGCGCTATCGCGAAATTGTAGAGACGTGCCCTGACGTCTCTACGATTTTGTTGCGAATTGTTGCATCACGATGGCAGCGGCCACGGCTGCGTTGAGCGACTCGGAGGAGTAACCACTCCCTACCCCTCTCGGTATGGTCAGGCGGTGGGTCACGCAACGGGCGACCGGCGCGGAGATGCCATCCGACTCGCTGCCGATGACAACGATGTCGTCGGGTTGGAAAGCGAAGGTGTCAACAGACTCGCCGTCAAGGAAAGTGCCCAGCACATGTCGCGAAGCACACTGACGATCCAGAAAGGAAACAAGGTCGGCACGGGAAACCTGCACATCACAGAAGGCTCCCATGGTGGCCTGGATGCATTTAGGATTGTAGAACTCCACCGTATCAGGGGAGCAGACAATATGGCGGATGCCGAACCAATTGGCGGTGCGCACGATGGTGCCGAGGTTGCCGGGGTCGGCGATGCGATCAAGCACAAGCAGGGGCTGGCCCTCGGGCAACGGGTGCGTGCCAGGCTGTTCCACTACCGCCAACAACTCCGGCGGTGTGCTCAAAGTACTGATACGCTCCATTTCCGCCGGCGTAACCTCTGTGATGCGGACATCGGACAGCAAAGCGGCATTGCCAGCGGAAAAACGTTCCGTGGCATAAAGATCGACCACCCGCAGTTCGGAACGCAACAACATCTCCACACTTTTGCGGCCCTCCACCAAGAAAAGCCGCGACTCGTCGCGGAACTTGCGCAAATGTAACTTGCGAATCTCTGAAATTCTATTTTTGCTAATCATCGGAAAGTCCTTCGAAATCGAGGAACAACCGTTTCCACTCCTCACGGACGGGGATGGAGGCGTGGGTGTTCCGGTCAAAACCCGCAAGGACACTGTAACATGTGGTCTTGACCACATTGGTACGCGTGTCCCGCAGTTGTTGCATCATTTTAACGCTTTTGTGACCGATGGAGACGATTTTGGTTTCACAGACAATGGCATCGTGAAATTCCACGGCCATTTTAAAATCGAGCTCCACATGAACAAGAACCAAGTCCATCGTGCGCCAATCCACGGGCGCACGTAGGACGTGTTCAAAATAACAGCTTCTGCCGTAATCGAAATAATTGCATTGTGCGCCGTTGTTGGCATGCACAAATGGATCCAAATCACTCATCCGCACCTGAATGGGCACGGAGAATTGATAGGTTTCGGTCTGCATCGAGATTTTAGAGGGCGTTGACTTTCTTCATAAGGCCGGACTTGAGGTTGGCAGCCTTGTTCTTGTGGATCATGCCCCTCTTGGCAAGCTTGTCGATCATGGAGGTCATGGCGGACAACTTCTGCGTCGCTTCGCCCTTGTCCTCGATAGCGCGGATGTCTCTCAAGGCATTGCGCATGGTTTTGGAATAGTAGCGATTCTCCAGTCTCTTTTTCTCGTTTGCTCTGATTCTTTTGATGGATGACTTATGGTTTGCCATTTCTTACTTTGATTTATAATTTGTTACGTTTAAAATTTTCGGGCTGCAAAAGTACACTTTTTTTGATATGGTTCAATAACCCCGAGAATTTATTTTTTCCATCCCTTCAGTTCTGCATGACGAAGCCTACTGCGCCTCTTCCTCCGTCTTGACTTTCGGCTTCCTGCCACGCTTCTTGAAAACACGCTTCTCGGGATCGTCAAGGGGAGCCTCCTCTTGGGCAACACTCTCTTCCACAGCCGTTTTCTCATCCTTTTTCCGGGTTGAAGTCTTGGGCATCTCCACGTGGCGCACATAAATGTCACGCTGCGGGAACGGAATCTCGATATGGTTCTTGTTGAGGGTGTTGTAGATCACCTCCTTGAGCTTGGCCACAAAAGCGGCCTTTTCCTCCACCAGCACCCAGCAAATGACGAAAAGATCGACACTGCTCTCACCGAAATCGTTGAACACGACGCTGATTCCCTGGTTCGTGTCAACGATGTTCTTGCCGGAAGAGGTCTTGGTCTGCAGGGATTTAAAGTCTCTGAGCAGCAGCCCTCGAACCTCGTCCACATTGACACCGTAGGCCACTCCCACGGGCACCTTCACCAGCACATAGCCGTGGTTGCGGGTGAGGTTCTTGAAGTTCTTGCTGAACAAGGCGGCGTTCTGGAAGGCGATGACGCAGCCATCAAGGGTGACCACCTGCGTGCTTTGGTAGTTGATGCTCTCCACCTTGCCCTGGATGCCCTCGCACTCGATGTAATCACCGACACGCAAGCGCCCGGTCATCAGGGAGATGCCGTAGATGAAATTCTCCAAGAGGTCCTTCATGGCGAAACCAAGACCCGTGGCCAAACCTGCCATCACGATGGAGATGCCGCTGCTGGGAACCTGCAGGATGACCAGGGAGGAGACCACATATATGCCCCACACCACGAAAGAGATGATGTTGTTGGCCAGCGTGGTGTTGCCCTGTCCGCGCACCAGCGAGTCTTTTTTCTTGCGTTTGCGCAACACCTTATAGAAAGCCTTGATGGCATAGTTGAGGTAACGGAACAGGAAATAGAGTTCCAGCACCAAACACATCTTATATAAAGAAAGCTGGATGAGACCGGGCTTGTTGATGAACACATACTCGAAAATCTTCCTGCAGAAAGAGCTCATCTCAAAAATATCTGCGGCCCAATAGACGCTGGCAGGCACCGACAGTATCGCCAAAATGGGGAGCAGGGCTTTCATGATGAAGTCATAGAACCAAGTGTAGGTGATATACTCGCCCTTGCGCATCTTGGGCTGCAGCTTCTTGTATGCCTTCACCATATCGACCGGAGCCTTGAACTCCTCGCCATGGTCCTTCACTATCCTGCGGACCAGATGACGCTGCTCGTAGAATTTGGAAAGATCGTAGATGCAGGTGATGGTCTGTATGGCGGCCAATTGGATGGTCCACCAAATCATCACCTGGACAGCCAGCAGGACGAATCCGCACCAGGCAGCCACCGTGGCCACAACCATGGCCACCAGGGAGATGACCGTGTAAACGATGTCGCTGTCGGGCAGCTTGACAATTTTCTTCTTCATCACAATGAACTGCCAGATGGTGAACAGCAGCAGGATGGGCGGATAAATCAGGTTCACCAGATTGTTCGGAATCAACACGATACGGAAGACAATCACCAAAAGCGCCATAATGATAAAAGGGGTATAAGCACGCACACCAGCGCGTATCTGCTTATCGTTCAAACGGATAAGCAGAGACACAAGGATCACCTCCACAAGCCAGGCGAAAGTGGTCATCAGGCTGATGGCCATCAGCACGAAATTCTGTTTCACATACAAACGGGCAATGGAAATGGAGAGGGCGAAGATGGCCACCCCGCAGGCGATGGTGAGGAATGGGCGTTTGTTGTTGTCGGCGATACGTTCGCGCCACTTCTTGGGCAACACCCAACGCATGATGACGTAGCTGAGCAGGCTGGCAATGATGATATAGAACAGCATAAAGATGCTGACACCGTAAATGACGGGACCGCGCCATTCGGACCTGCGTTCCAAAGGCTTGTACTTGTCGTCCACATCCTTCTTGGCGAGAATGTATGACATTCTGAGGCGTTTCAACGTGCTGAAGTAGCTGCCGCTTCCGTTGACAAAGATGTTCTTCTGCATCTTCTCATAGCGGGCGAGGGCGTAGCTGTTGAGTTTCCCCACACGTTTGCTGACGCGCTCGTAATACTCCTGGTCGCGTTCCACATTCTCCAGAATCTTGGCGTAGTTGTCGCGGATGGCGGTGGCATAGTCCACACAGGCCTCACGATCCTTCAGGCCCTGTTCATCCAGGAAATAGGGAGCCATCTTGGAGGTGTCAAGCACTCTTTGGGGCAACTTCATCCGGATCGAGTCAGGCAGGGTCGCGATGTCGCCGTTGGGCAACAGCCGCGGAGGCAGGTTCTGAAGGATGTCGATGAGAGCGTCGTAGCGTTCGATTTCCGAGCGGAGACGCTCCTTCATCTTCTCGTACGGCATGTGCCGGCTTTTGAGCGTTCGGTACTGCTCTGTGGCTGCCTGGCAAGCGTAGGCCATATCGAAGGTAAAGTCGGAGTTTTGGGAATAGAGCATCAGCCCTATCTGGTTGCTCTTCTGCAACATGGCAACCAAGTTGGCGTGTTGGGAGGAAGTGCGCTGTTCCATTCGGGCCATAATGGCCTTCTGGTCGTTGTAGGCCTGCTCCAACTCGGCGCGCAGCACCCCGATGGTCTGCGGGAGGTCTTTTTCTTTGAGGACTGCATGGGCCTGGAAAACAGTGATCACCGACAGCAGCAGGAGTAGGAGTATCTTTTTCATAATCGTGATAATATTCTAAATATCAAAGGGAACACAATTCGGCGGCAAAAGTACGGATTTTTTGGGTATGCGGGAAAAATTCAGTATTTCACCGTTTTGCTGAACTCCACCCCATTCTTGTACCTGCCGGAGACCGTCAGCAAACGCTTTGGCTCGTCGCCGAAAAAGAGCACCCTGACCGTGTTGTGGGTCTCCTCCAGCAGCACGCCGCCCGCGACCTTCCAATAAAGCTCGGCGACATTTGACTTGTCGAGCATGATCTCCAATGACTGGCGCGAAGGATGGCGCAGGTTCAGCGGCACGGGCACAAGCTCCTTGTAGAAGAACTTGGCCATGGAGTCCTGGATGGTGTAGAAGTAGGGGACGATATTGCGATGGTCGTCCACATGGAGGCTGTGACCCTTGCCCTTGGCCGTGAAGAGTCTGCTGCGCATCCCATGGCAGCGCGCATACTGGTCAATACACTTGGAACCGTACATTTTGGTGATAAGCTGGTCTTCCGGGGCCGTGGTCTGCTTGTCTTTGAATGAAAAGATCTGCCGCAGGCCTTCACTTATCTTCCCACCGGACTGGACGATGTTCTTAAAGGGATAGTCATGCCCGTAGGGTACAATGTTGTCGGCATCGCCGTGAAAGGAGATGATGGATGTATTCGGGGAATTCTTCAGGATGAGCGTGTCCACGACCGCACCCCACATGTTGCCCACAGCGCGCACCTTGACTTTCTCCTTGCATTCTGGGAGAAGTTTCGTGACAGGGCCCTCGCCGCACACGGTCTCTGGGCGATCCTTGTCGCGCATGAACGCCACGTTGAGGGCAGTGATGGCCCCCGCGCTCGAGCCGGCCACGAAGAGCCAGTCGGGATTGATGCGGTAATCGGAGGCACGATGCAGCATATAGCGCACCGCCGCGTGCACGTCCTGTGTGGCACGATAGCCGGCCTTGTCGATGGACTCGCGACTGGGCACGAATCCCATCCGGTAGTTGGGCGAAACGACCACATAGCCCAACGAGGCATAGTGGCGGCACCACTTGACGATGGGCCCGTCCTGTTTGTCGCCGTTGAAGAAGGCTCCGCCGTGAATGAGCACCATCAGCGGCCGACGGGCGCTCTTGTCGCCCTCCGGCTCGTAGATGTCCATCTTCAGCTCCATGGATTCCGGACCGGACATCAGCTCGGGCACACGGCGGGCATAGATGCGCGCAAAGCCCTCGTCCGTGTCCGGATAGCTGCTCCAGTAACCCTCCGCACGCGCGTAGGTGACATCCTTCTTCACTTTCACCTTATAAGCCGGCGCATCATATTGGGCGCGGAAAGACTTGTACGGCGGCGTGTCCAATGAGCGGATCTCGATATTTTTCACCAGATTCCCATTGCCCTTGCACACAATCCGCCCGCCCTTGACCTTGGCGCGCACAGTCACATTTTCCGCCACACCGGGCACGGAAATGACAAAACTCCTCTTCCCCACCCTGGCCGTGAACGGATGCTTGTCGGCCACCAACTTGTCGGCCTTGTAAGCCCTGCCCGACACCTGGTCCCCTGACACATCATCGAAACAAACCACCCATTGGGCACCGTCAATCTCGGCAAGATAGGTGGCATGCTGGCGCAGCTGCTCCATGTCAACCCCGTTGCACGAAACAAAAAGTATCAGAATCACAAATAGATATGGGATTTTTCTCATATTAAAACGGTCTATTGATAAAGGCATCATGTATTCCAGCCGTAACTCTTTATGAATTTCAATTTTACAAGTTGCAAAAATAGACAAAAAAAAAGACACCGCAACACTGTCCGTCACAGGAGCTCCGCATACATCCTTCTTTACATCCTATCACATTTTTTTGTACATTTGCGGCCTTAATTCATAGATTTCACGACATGAGAAAAAACATCCTCTTCACCCTGTTATTCGCGGCCCTCTTCGGAATGGTCCGCGCCGACGGCGGCATGTGGCTGCCCCTCTTCCTCAACTACAATGAGGCCGAAATGCAACAGCTCGGCTTCCGGCTGACGGCGGAGGACGTTTACAGCGTCAACCACCACAGCATGAAGGACGCCATCGTCCTCTTCGGCGGCGGCTGCACTGGCGAGCTCATCTCCTCCCAAGGACTGCTGCTCACCAACCATCACTGCGGCTACTCCTACGTACAGTCGCATAGCACGATGGAGAAAAACCACCTCCAGAACGGCTTCTGGGCCAAGAGTATAGATGAGGAAATCCCGATGGAGGGTCTAACCGTCACTTTCCTGATTTATATGAAAGATGTCACCGACCAGGTGCTGGAAGGTGTAACGGAAAAGACCTCCGAGAAGGAACGCCAGGAAATCGTGCAGAGAAACATCAAGAAAGTCACGGAGGACGCCATCGTCGGCACCACCTACAAGGCCACCATCAAGCCTTTCTATTACGGCAACCAATACTTCATGTTTGTGAGCGAGACCTACAGCGACATCCGCCTGGTGGGTGTGCCCCCCGAGAGCATCGGCAAGTTCGGCGGCGACAGCGACAACTGGATGTGGCCGCGCCATACCGGCGACTTCTCCATCTGGCGCATCTACACCGACCCTGACGGGAAACCTGCCAAATACTCTGCGAAGAACATCCCGATGGTGCCCAAGAAATATTTCCCCATCTCCATCAAGGGCGTGGAGGAGAACGACTTCACCCTGGTGTTCGGCTATCCCGGCACCACCCGGCAGTTCCTGATCTCCGACGGCGTGGATGTAGTGGCCAACGTGCAGAACCCCATCGCCATCGATGCCCGCACCATCCGCCTCGACGCGATGAAAAAGCAGATGAACCTTGACCCGCGCATCCGCTTGATGTACTCAGCCAAGGCCAACTCCATCTCCAACGGCTGGAAGAAGTGGCAGGGCGAGAGCAAAGGCATCCGCGAATGCAACGTCATCGAAAAGAAAAAGGCTCAGGAATCCGAATTCCAAAAATGGGTGAACAGCGACAACGACCGGAAGAAGCAATACGGCACCCTGCTCGCGGATATGCGTCACGCCTACCACAACTATGCGATATACACGAAAACCACCACTTTCATCAGCGAGTGTTTCTTCGGCCCGGAGATCATTTCCAAAGGCGTGCATCCCTACTATCGACTGCTGGTGACCCCTGCTTTGGAGAAGGACAACGCCACGCTCGAGGCCAACCGCGAGCGCTTGCTCAAAAGCAACGAGTCATTCCGCCAAAGCTATTGTCCCGCCATCGACGAGGAATGTTTTGTGGAGCTGATGACCTACTATTTCACCAAACAGGACCCCGCCTCGATACCGGAACCGCTGCTCAAGTATGTGCGCAATGATGCTTCTGTCGTGCGGGCCACGATGAAGAATCTCTGGGATAAGATGGGGACCACGGCTCCCTACATCACCGACAATGAGAAATTCACGCAGTTTGTGCAGAATGCTCCCGCCAAGCAAATCGCCAAGACCGCCAATACAGAGATGATGATGTTGTACGATATCGTTTATAATCAATATCGGGAAACCGCATCAAAACACAATGATGTGGACGATCAGCTGGACGCCTATTATCGCACTTATGTGAAGGCATTGATGGAGAAGGACAAAGACCGTGTCTTCTATCCCGATGCCAACCTCACGATGCGTGTCACTTACGGCCAGGTCAAGGGCTTTGACCCCGCCGACGGTGTGAACTATGTGCACTACACCACCCTCGATGGCATCATCCAGAAAGAAGATCCCGATGTATATGACTACAAGGTGGATCCGAAACTGAAACAGTTGTGGGAGAAGAAGGACTACGGCCGGTATGCCAACCAGAACGGCGAACTGCCGGTGGCCTTCATTGCCAGCAACCACACCACGGGCGGCAACTCCGGCAGCCCGGTTATCAATGCGAACGGTGAACTGATCGGCACCAACTTCGACCGCGTTTGGGAAGGCACGATGAGCGACATCTGGTACGATGTAAACCGTTGCCGTAACATCAGTCTGGATGCGCGCTACTTCCTCTTTATTGTCGATAAGTTCGCCAATGCGCAGAACCTTATCGATGAGATGACGATAGTTGAATAAAAACACAAAAGGATGATCTCTTTTGAGAATATCGACAAGCACGACTGGCTGTATGCGCTATATCTGCAATACCTCAATTTCGCGCATAACAGGGTCTATTATCGGAACTTCTATATCATAAACGAGGAGAATATCCCGCCCAAGGGGGAGGCCACGATTGTGATTGCCAACCACCAGAACGGGTTGATGGACGCCTTGGCCATTCTGCACACCCTGGGGCGCGACGGTCGTCAGCCCGTCTTTATCGCGCGCGGCGATATTTTCAAAAACCCCTTCCTGGCGCGTATTTTCCGGTTTCTCAAGATAATGCCCACGTTCCGGAGCCGTGACGGGGACCGCAGCGATGTGCGCAGCAACCTGGCCCTCTACGAGCGGGCAGCGCGTGTGCTGAAGAATGGCGGCACGGTGGTCATCTTCCCGGAAGCCACGCACCAGCACGGCCATTACATGAACACCTTCAAGAAGGGCTTCTGCCGCATAGCCTTTGCTGCCGAGGAACTCAACGATTTTCACTTGGGCGTGAAGGTGCTTCCTCTCAACATCCACTACTCCAACTATTTCGATTTCCAGAGCGACCTGATGGTCACGGCGGGTCCGGCCTTCACCTACGAGGAGTTCTTCGACCTTTACAAAGAGAAACCCAACGACGCCTACCTCGCCCTGAACGAGAAGGCACGCGCCCGCGTGAAGGAGATCACCCCCGACATTGACATTCCGGAGTACTACAATGAGATAGAGGCCCTCACCCACATGATGAGCGAGCCCTATTTGCGCCGCAAAAAGCTCAAACCCCACTATCTGCCCAATGAGAAGGATGCGGCGATGACCATCATCGCCAACCTCCGCCACTTCAAGGACGAGCAGGAGCCGGCCTTCAACACGCTGATGGAGCAGACCCGCGAATACTTGTCGCTGTTGCGCACACACGGCCTGCACCACTGGGTCATCAACCGGAAGCTTTCCATCTTCCGTCTTGTGCTTCGCATCCTGCTGATGTTGCTTTCACTGCCTCTGTTCCTCTTTGGCTATATCAACAACTTCGTGCCCACTCATATCACCAAGTTTTTCACCAACAAGATGAAGGACCCGATGCTGCACTCTTCGGTACAGTATGTGGTGGGCACCATTGCCGCTTTCCCCGTGTGGTATTTGCTGCTGCTGGCGTTGGCATGGATCATCTCCAAGCATTTTTGGATTGCCATCGCGTATGTGGCGCTTTCCGGCCTGTCGGCTTTCTTTGTACACTACTACAAGTTGGCCTGCCAGAAACTGTTGACAGTGGTCAGGGCCACGAGGTTGCGCCATACGGCGGCCTATAACACGATGAGCAGCCTCCACAAAATCATTGTGGGAACAATGGAAGGACTGCTTTATTAACGCAACCAGGCAACAAAAAAAAGGGAATCACATACCCGAGGCACATTTGCACTACCTGCCATGTTTCATGATATATAACCACAAAAAAAACGGAGGCGCAAAAATGCGTCTCCGTTTTTTTGCAATTCATCCAGCCATTAGTTGGCAATAACGCCGAACAGGATACAGGCCACGATGAAAGTAAACACAATGTTGAAGCCCTGCGCCGTGAGAAAAGCCCACAACGACTGGCGGTTCTCCTTGGAGAAGATCTCCTTGAAGCGTGTTTCCAGACCAATGCAGACAAAAGCGATGGCGAAGAAGATACCTTGGAAATTCTTGGCCAAGGCTTTGTATTTCACAACGGTGTCGCCAATCTCCACGCCGCCGGTGAACCAGATGCTGAAGACAATGGAGGCAATCACCATGCCGACAACGAACTTCGGGAATCGCTGCCAGATAACGGAACCCGTGGTGCGCTGCACCCCCTCGGTCTTGCGCAACGACCAATAGAGGGAGATAAAGAAGGCGGCCACGCCAATCAGCACATTCTGAGAGGCCTTGACAATAACAGCCGTGTTGCCAGCCTCCTCGCCGAGGATGCCACCGGAAGCTGCCACTGCCGCGGTGGTGTCAATGGTGCCGCCGATCCAGGCTCCAGCCACCTGCGCCGCAGCCGTCGGGTCGCTGAAGAGCAACGGCAGGATCCATTTGCACAGCAACGGCATGATGTACAACATAGGGATGGCGATGACCATCACGAGAGATACCACGTAGCTGAGTTTCTTCTTGTCGCCATCAATGGTGCCACAGGTGGCGATAGCGGCAGAGACACCGCAGATACTCACCGAACTGGCCAGCATGGTAGCCATCTCATCATCCACATGAAACACCTTGCGGGAAATCCAAAAACCGAAGTACCAGACACACAACACCACGATCAAAGCCTGTGCGAGACCGAAAGCACCCGACTTCATGATCTCGCCGAAAATAACAGTGGCACCCAAGCAGACAATGCCGATTTTGATGTAAAACTCACTCTGGATGGCTGGTTTCAACCATTCAGGCACATGGAAGCAGTTACTGATCAGCAGACCGAAGAGCACGGCGAACAGCACAGCTTCCAATCCGTACTCCTTGCAAAACGGAATACTCGCACAGAGCTGTGCCAGCAACGTCAGCACGAAAATGACGACAAACGACGGCAACAGACCCTTCAGCGGCTTTCGCGACACAAGAGCCGCCACCACGATGACGACGAACAGGAACGCAAAGGTCAGCAATGTATTGACCCATCCCGCACCGGTCGTCAACGAAGCCACATTCAACATCTTGATGTTGTTCATGAAGCGTGGAGCGATCACAATCAACCCCAGCACGATAAAGCCGAGAAGGACAATCAGCCACTCCTCGTTAATCAACGGTTTCTTTTCTGTTTTCGAAGACATACTTTATTGTATTTATAGTTTAACATTAGAATTTCACAGAAAGCATGGTCAGGAAAGAGTGAGCGAAGTAGGGATTATGCTGGTGCTGGCGCAAGGTGTATTGAAGGCGCAACTGCACATGTTTCTCGGGCCACCAGTCTATGCCGGCGCTATAGTAAATGGAAGCGATGTTGTCAACCACGTCCCTTTGGTAGAAGTCGTAGCGCAACACAGGGCGGAGTTTCTGCTGCACGTTGCTCTTGGAGCCCCAACCGAAGCGGAACCAATAGCCCGCGATCACATAGAATCCCTGGGTATCCATATTCCTGACACTCAAAATATTGTCTGCACCGACATGTCCTAATCCGGTTTTACCCCATACATACTCGCCGCGCACGGTGAGATTATCGTCGCGGTATTCGGCACCGCCTGCACAGCGGAGACGCAGTCCGTCCAAATCGTCGCTGATAGCATAGCGCCCCCAATAGGCAGAACCGGAGAGCACAAGATGCTTCAGAAAAGGATGGAACTCGATGCGACCGGCAATATCCTTGGCCATGTTATCGGTCTTGACGTTGATGCCGTTGCCGCCAAACACGCCGACACTATAGCCCAACAACGGGTACTTCTCACCATCGCGCTCAAACTGCAGCAATGTGCCGTACAACATGGCGCCTATTTCGCGGCCGTTGGCATAGCTGCTGATGCCTGTGACATCTTTATAGCCCGACAAAGCCGAGATAACCTGCGCGTTGTCAGCAAATTCAAGATCCAATGGAGCGTATGGGTTCTCCAGTGTGAACGGAATTTTGAACTGACCGACCTGCAAGTTGGCATAACGGCAGAACTTGAGTTTCACGAAAGCATCCACCAATTTCGGGGAGTTGGCAAAATCAGCTTGCAAACGGAACTCGATCTTGGGCGTGATACTGCCTTTCAGGTCGAGACGGGCACGGCGTATTTGCATAATGCTGCTTTGAATATTGTCATGATCGGAAACCTCCTGGTTCAGATACTCATACTGGGCGTTGATGAAGCCACCCACCGAAATGTAGTCGCTGATACGAAAATTGCGCTCCTTTTTGGGAACAGACTGCTCCGTTTCGGATTTCATCTTCGTTTTCTTCTCTCGCTTGTTCTCTTTTTGTGCCGACGCAACCGTGACCATGCCAAGAATCAACACGAGCGTAACAATGCGTAAAAATGTTTTTCTCATAGCAAACAGTTTTAATTTAACTTTCTTTAACTTGAATTTTGAAGCAGCAAATTTCGTGTTTTTTTCATTGTGAATTGTCCTGATTTATGAAAAGGATGTCAGATTTCATCATTGTTTCAATTTTGGAAACAACAACGGGAATTTGTCACAGCTAACGTATTGCATATTGTATATCACTGTTTTACAGCAATATATACACTTTCTTAATGTCATGATTCAGATATATGACAATATTATATGCAAATGATGACAGTTTTTTTGAATGGCTTTGTGCAGCACCATACAGCCACGAGTACAAATAAATGCCGAAAAAAGATGCCTTTTTTTTGTGTCAAATAATGTTATTCCTCCGATACTTTCCGAAAATGATTCGGAGTAATGCCGGTCTCACGTTTGAAAGCGGAATGGAAAACTTGTCGGTTGCGATAGCCGCACATCTCACCGATGACCTCCAGTTTCCAAGATTTGTTGGCGGGGTTGGTCAGTTGCCGCAACGCCTCGTTCACCCGGTATTGGTTGAGCAAAGCTGGAAATGACTTGTGGAAATACTGGTTGATAACGTGTGACAGAGTGGCACGATTGGTTCCCATCTTCTTGGCCAACTGGTTGAGGGTAAGGTCAGGGTCGAGAAAGACCTTGTCCACTTCAAAGAGTGTCTTGAGTTGCGCAATGAGGTCTTCATCAACCTTGTTGTCCGGTTTCACATCCGAAAACTCGATCTTGTCGGAAAATGTGAATGTGGCTTGTTGCTCTTCAAGATTCTTTTTCAGCAACCGTTTGTAAGCCTTGCGACTTTGTGCAAACATGACAATGAAGAAAATGGCTGTCGAGGTGACAAGTAATAAAAGTATCTGGTAAAGTACAACGGGCATAGCAGATGCAGCTTGGGAAAACGGGTGCAAAGTTACTATTTTTTTTCAAGTTGTTATAACATGAAAGTACAAAAAACGAGGGCCTTTCACCCTCGCCAGTCGCCTTGTGCGGATAGGGGGACTCGAACCCCCACGGCTTACGCCATTAGATCCTAAGTCTAACGCGGCTACCAATTACGCCATATCCGCTTTTTTGGGGCGGCAAAAATACAAAAAAAGACGTTCTCCCCGCCGTTAGAATTTCACGAATCTGGCCGTGTCGGTGCCATCAGAACCGATGATGCGCACATAGTAAACGCCCGCCGGCAAGCGAGAGATATTGATTTTGAGTTCATTGCCATCCATCTTCATCCGCTTCACCACACGACTGCCGGCATCCAGAATCTCCACACGACCCGCAAATTCGGTCTTGCCGACCCGAATGAACAAGTTGCTATGCGCGGGATTGGGAAACACTTGCAACTTCATCCTGTCACGGTTTGTGACCGCTGCGCTTGGTGAACCGACCGCCATCGCATACTGTCCGAAAGCGATGAAATCGGTCTTCAAATATCCTGCGACGGGGCTGCCGGACTGCGTGGCAGGCACTACCCGCCAGGGATCAGCTGCAGTGGGACGATACAACAGTTTCAAATTCTCAACACCATAGCCGTGCGATAGCTCATAATCCAAGGATGACGGACTCCCTCTCTGGAAGCGGAATGTAAGCGTGCCATCGGGTGATGTGGCCCCTTCCGGAGTGGTCTGCGCGTGAGGGTTATAGCCTAAGTTCACTGTCCAATAATGGCTGTCCGACATGGCATAAATGCTGTCGGGCAACTGGTCGGGCTGGTCGGGAGCCACGAGATTGTGCTCTATGCGAACCAATACCGTGTCCGGAAAATGTGTCAACTTGGCCGTGCAATTGGCATCCGTGCCTGTGAGACTCTTCCCGTCCACCAAATTGCCTGTGTAGTCAAGCGTGGCATCCATCAATTTCTCGTGATAGTCCACCATACCGAACAATGGTTCAAAGGGTAGGGTGACCGTCACATCACCGAACTCGCCGGAGAACATGACACCCTCCACAGTGTAAAGCTCGCGCGAAGTGGAGACAAACGTCAAATCAACCTTGTTGCTGTTGGCGAAATGGGTGGCATGGTGCAACTTCTGATGCAAATAGACACGGTACTGCATGCCACCGACCGGCACAATGGAGTCGATGGAGAAGTGAAGGAAGCCGGGGTTGTGAACCCAACCCTGATAGAAGTCCATCAGATCTGTTCCCGTGACTTGCGACAGATATTGAAACATTTCCACCGAGTTGAGGTTACCGTAAGCATGGCTCGACAACAGATTGCGGAAACCTGCAAAGAAGAGCGAATCACCCATGTATCGGCGCAAGGTGTGCACAACGAGTGCCCCTTTCTGATAGGAATGTGTACCATAGGTGACGGATTGCGGCACCTCGTCGAGGGCATAATGCCCGCCATCATTCGCGACGATGTTTTTCAGCGTGGAGCGATGCATATCGCGGAGATAATCCAAGTAGGCATTGGTGGTCGCACTGTTATAGAGAATCTCCTGACAAAGAGCCTCGGAGTATTCGGCAAATCCCTCGTTGATCCACATCTCCTCAGGGCGTTCACAGGTGATGAGATCGCCAAACCAGTGATGGAACAATTCATGCCCGAAGAGGGTTTCGTAAGCTGTAGTGCCCGTGACGGCAAACATGGGGTAGGCAATGTTGGTGGCGTGTTCCATTGCCCCGCCGTTGAAGTTGACCAGCACATAACCCACGCGAGGCCAACGGTAAGGACCGAACATGCGCTCATACCCGCGCAGGATTTGCTTGAGATGCACAAAAGAACCTGCTATTCTGTCAATATATGACGGCTGCGCATAGATCTGGATGGGAATGACAGCCTCCTGCCCGTGAAAGGTGTCCTCATAAACACGATAGTCGCCAACTGCCATGGACGCCAAATAGGCCGGGATAGGTTCGTCCATTTGCCAAGTCCACTGTTTATTGCCGCTGGGCAACGTCATCGTGTCGGTCAGCAACCCGCCGCACACAGCCATCTTCTGCGGCTCGGTGGTGACATGCAGCGTAAAGGAGGACTTGCTGGTGAACTCGTCGAAGCAGGGAAACCAGGCCCGCCCGATGCTGTGCGGCACAGCGTCCAGGGTGACGCCAATACTGTAGGCGTACTCGCCGATGAAGAAGACACCGCCCCAGTTGTCGTGCGTGGGCACACCCTGGTAAAAGACCTCCACCACGGCGGTATCACCCACGGCAACACCATTCAGTGGCAAAGTAAGTTTGCTGTTTTGATGGCTGAACGCGACCGTCTGCTGGTTGCAGCGCACGGAGTCAACAGTCAACGCCTCCAAGTCGAAAGTGACGTGGTCTGTCGATAGTTTTGGCGTCAAGGTCACGATGGCGTGCCCCACGATGGTTCGCGTGGTGAAATCGGCAACCTCCAAGGTAATGTCGTTGTGCAGGATATGGATGGTATCGCTGCGCTCCTGGGCGCGGATGGGCACCATGGACAGCAGCATTATTCCCAAAAGAAAAATCTTCTTCATTTCAATCAGTTTTGAGCGGCAAAAATACAAAAATATCCATAAAAAAGGCCGGACACCTTTGGGGCATCCGACCTTCTCATATAAGGTTGCTCGAAAACTATTTCGTAGCGTCGATGGCTTGTTTGATGAGTTGGAACGTGCGTTCGGGATCGTTGTCCAGACCCATAGAGAAGCGGATAAGGCCTTCGCTCATACCCATCTCCTTCTGGATGTCTTCGGGCACCTCAGAGGAAGTGGACTTGCCGGAATTGCTGAAGAGGGTCTTGAAATAGCCTAAACTGACGGCGAGGTAGCCCACGCCAAGTTCCTGCATCTTCTCCATGATGGCGGAAGCTCTCTCGGCCGTGCCCATATCGATGGAGATCATGCCGCCGAAGCCGTAACCGTCGTTCATCATAGACTTGAAGAGCTCGTGGTCAGGATGCTCGGGAAGACCCGGATAGTTGTACTTGATGCCCGTCTCTTTGAAGCGTTTGGCCAGATACATAGCGTTCTCGCTGTGCTTCTTCATACGGAGGTGCAGCGTGTGCAGGTTCTTCTGGATGCTGGTGGAACGGAAAGTGTCCAACACCGGACCGAGCAGCATGGCCGTACCGTCGTTCACGTCAATCAGGGAGTTGATATAGGCAGCGGAACCGCAGATGGCACCAGCCACACAGTCGTTCATGCCATTCACATACTTGGTCATACTGTAAATCACCACATCGGCACCAAGGCGGGCAGGTGAGAAAATCATCGGGGTGAAAGTATTGTCAACCAACAACTTTGCACCAGCAGCATGGGCAATCTTGGAGAGTTCCGGAAGGTTGGCGATACGCAGCAGCGGGTTGTTCATCGTCTCGGTGTAAAGCACCTTGGTGTTCGGACGGATAGCCTTCTTGACGGCCTCAAGGTCCTGCATATTTACGAAAGTGACATCCACATTGAACTTCTTGAGGTAGTTGTTCAGGAAGGCGAAGGTGCCGCCATAGGTGGTCATGCTGGAGACAATGTGGTCGCCGGATTTCACCTCGTGCAACAGCGCGACGGTGATGGCAGCCATGCCGGAACCTGTTGTCCAGGCCAGCTCGGTGCCTTCGATGGCAGCCAATGACTGTGCCAACGAGAGCGTGCTGGGATTCCAGTGACGGGAATAGAGGAAATAGCCCTCGGTTTCGCCGTGGAAGGTGTCGGTCATCGTCTTGGCCTGTTCAAACATAAAGGTTGCGCTATCGCAGATAGCCGGGTTCACGCCACGGTAGGCGTCTTTCTTGTCCAATCTTTCAAGGTTGGTTGCGGGATCGAATTTTTCCATATTATTTTTGAATTAGATTGTAGTTGATATTTAGGGGGTGCAAAAGTACAAAAAAAAATCAATCACGGAGGCAGCGCATCTCCATCTTCCAGTACAAATGATTGAATGCAATAACGTTGCGGTCTATAACATGAAAACCGAGACGACTGTAGATGCGTTGGCCATCAAGGTTGTCGGGATCGACGAGCAGTGTGATGCGCAAGTCGGGGTGCTCCCGTTGCACCTGTGCGATACGCTCTTTCATCAGTCCGCTGCCGATGCCTCGTCGGCGGAACTGCGGCAGCACCGCCACGGTGTCGATATAATACTCGCCCGGACCGGCCTCGTCGGGCATCACCTCCATATCCAAATCCTTGAAATAGGGGTAATCGCGGAAAGTCTCCTTCCGCCACTCGTGGTAATATTCGCCCGGATAGGAGATGAACGCCCCGGCAACCTCGCCTTCCACTTCGGCCACCAACGCGTTGCGGTAGCTATATAGCGTGCATTCGCGTGCGGCCAGCGGCGCAATGTTCGCCGCTATCTCCCGATTCTGGTCCGTTTCCTCCTCAAAAATCCTGAAACCGATGCCTTCACACACACATTTCCCCAGGAAAACGGCATCCTCAATGCGGGCAGGTCTGATTGTGAATCCAGTCATATATCTAATTTGGCAGCAAACATACAAAAAAATTCCGTAATTTTGCATCCAATTTAAAAACCCACGACTATGACGAAGAACATCCGATGTACCCTGTTTTTAGGCTTATTGATGGCCACCCTCTCCTGCCTGCAGGCGCAAGTGCCCGACTTGGACGAGAAATATGCGGCGGAACTGCTGAAGCCCGGCACGCCCGCACCCGACTTCAAACTTCAGACTCCCGATGGCAAAACCTTACAATTCAGCGATTTTGCCAAAGGTAAATATGTCGTCATCGACTTCTGGGCCTCCTGGTGCCCCGACTGTCGCAAAGACATGCCCGAGGTTATCCGGATGTACAACACATGGCATAAGATAGGCGTGGAATTCCTCGGGATTTCTTTCGACACTGACAAGCAGAAATGGACGGACTATATTGCCCAATCCGGCGTTCCTTATACGCAGGTAAGCGAGCTGAAACGGATGAACCAGTCGGAGGTGGCCAAGGCCTACGGTGTGCGCTGGATTCCCTCCCTCTACCTCATCGGTCCCGACGGCAAAGTGCTGGTGAGCACAGTACTGTCGTATAAGATTGAGAATATGCTGTACAAGAATTTCATGGAAAGTGTTGCGCGCCCGTTCTATGGAAAATATGACACGATTGCCATCGACGGCAGCAAAGGAACGTTATGGGCCCGATTGTACAAACCAGAGCTGAAGGCTGGACAACGATGCGACCTCGTCATCCTCTGCCACGGACTGAACTGCGACCATGGTTTCTCACTAATGCGGCGTATCGCCTACTATCTGGAAAACGACTTCGCAGTTCTGGAATTCGACTTCAACGGGCATGGCAAGAGCGAGGGCAAGTTTGTGGACATGACCATCCCCAATGAGATGGAGGACCTGGAGCAGGTGCTCGCCTACGCTCAGGACTTGCGGTTTGTGGACGACATCGCCTTGGTGGGCCACTCGCAGGGCGCGGTAGTGGCCGCGATGGTGGCGGGCAAGCATCCGGAAGACATCAAGGCTCTGGTGCTCTTGGCGCCAGCCTCCTCGGTTCGCGATGACGTGGTACGCGGCAACCTCTTCGGCATCGACTTCGATCCCCTCGACATGCCCGACAGTCTCGCGCTCAACAACGGCATCGCCCTCGGATACAGATACTTGAAGACAGCCTCCACCCTACCCATCTTTGAGACAGCGGCCAACTACCACGGCAACGTCTGCATCATCCATGGCAATGCTGACCGCCTGGTACCCTACACCTGCAGCGAGCATTTCCACCAGACATGGACCAACAGCGAGTACCACCTGCTCAACTACTACGACCACAACTTCACCGTCTGCCCGTACCGTCCGGCGGAGATTACGAATGAATACCTGCTAAGGGTGATGCGATAATCATCACATATCCCCTGACCAGCCATGACCCAAATCCCAATGCTCATCATAGACAAACTCAAAATAGGGCAATGAAAACTCCTTTTCCAAGAGTTCGGTCAGTTCTTCTTTGATGGGGTCAGCCCATTTCCCAACTAGAACTATGAACTTGTTGATATTCCAAGCTACTCTTCCTCGGGGAACTTGGGTATAATCGCCTTTGAACTTTGTTTCCTCGTGTGTTGCCTGCGCACGGAAATATTCTTTCGCCCAAATCTGACGGTGCAGTTTCGGGTAGTTAATGAAAGGCAATCCCTTTTCAGCGGCTTCTTCCACCATTTTAGGGGTAAGTTCTTTTTTACAGACTCCGAAAAAGGAATGGTCTTGCATATCGTACCAGAATATACCCACGCACGGCATTTGCTCATCAAAAGCTTTCATGCTCTCCATTTGCGCCGCACGGTCTTTGTCGGACAACTTTTTCATCATAATATCTATAGTTAGGCAATAATTTTTTCTGACCGCAAAAATAACAAAAAAACACCATTACATCTATTTTACAAGCGATCAAAAAACTTATCAATGGACGTAGATGAAAGTAAACCAAAAGAGGCCACGAATCGCGGCCTCTTTTGGTATTTAACTATAATGGAACTATTCCATATCGGCTCTTGCCACAGCGTCTTTGTAGTACTTTTGGTTG
>CAMVIT010000044.1:0-23348 GCA_947167635.1 uncultured Bacteroidales bacterium
TCAGACAAACTCATAGTTCGATATATTCTTTTAAGACATTAAATTTAAATAAGGAAGGCGGTGCCGTTTCCCATTGTTTGGTACTATATGTAAAAGCGTTGATCTCCTCTCCAATCTGGAGCCCTCTCCACCATAAGTCGTAAGAAATGTCGCTTCGTGCATCAAAATTCATATCAGGATCGTTGACCAACACAATAATATCCCAGTCCGAATCCTGACGAGCAGTCCCTTTGGCTCGCGAACCGTACAATAAGATCCGCGCGGTAGGATCCACCGACAGTACAGTCTTTCGGATAAGATCAATAACATTTTTTGTGTCAACAACTTTCATAGTTACATTTTTCAATCGGCAAAGATACATTATTTTCGATTACACGGTTGTTTCCGCACGCTTTTATTTGTAATGCCAATTCTTGTCACTGTGCTTATGAAGAAACTGCAAGATCTTTTTCATAGGGAGCGATATACGAACAACCGTTTTACAACGGCGTTTTTTTCGTTGTTATTGTGGAGGGTGATGGATTGATTAATGGTACAACAAACTGTGTACCGCATCACGGACAAAAATGACTGTCATTATACGAAAAGCCCCGCCTTGGAGATCCAAAGCGAGGCTTTTTTATTATTTACTCTTAACTTTTAACTCTTAACTCTCAACTCTGTACACGGGAAGCGGTTGGTCGATGACCTCGTGCCAGGGCAGGCCGTAGCCGCCGACTTCCTTCTTCTGCTGCAATACAATTTTTTGAGCAAGAAACGAGAAAATGATTAATGGATATTGATTGCAAATGATTTTTTTTTATCTTTGCCCCGACAACTATGAAAATAACCAAAAAATGAAAACAAACCCGAATTATGTTTCTGTACAGCCTAACCCCACGCCCGCACCATTAGTGTTGTTGCATAAGTTGGAGAGGTTGGGCAAAAACCAATTCATCAAACGTCGCCACCTGCGGGCATAGCAATCCTGCAGGTGGATGAAAACTTTTTTCAGTCGATGTTCCATAAAAACAAAACACAAAAACTATGAAAAACTTCAAGCGTCTTTTATTATTTATCACAGTTGTCTCCATCCTTCTCTTGGTATTCAGCGGCTGCCGCAAAGAAAAAATAACGAAATGGAGATGCGTCCCCTACGAGGGGTGTCTTATAGAGATATCCGTGGACAATGCGGCAGACTTGGCGCACGTGACGGTGGATTACGCCGAAGGTTACGCCCCCAACCCCTGTATTCTGTTTCACCATAACACCACCTATAAAATAATTGAGGAAGCCCTTCGCCGTATCAATCCAGCCACCAGCGCATTTGATTCTCCGGGATTTATAATCACCTTCCAGTCATACGGATATATGAACTTAGTGGCCGTTGACTATCGGGAAGACGACTATGACGACACACCCTATATTACGCTATATTATTTCACCAGGGTGTTTTAAAAAAACGACCGAGCGGATAGTTTTTTTTATCTTCGCCCCGGCAACTGTGAAAATAACCAAAAAATGAAAACAAACCCGAATTATGTTTCTGTACAGCCTAACCCCACGCCCGCACCATTAGTGTTGTTGCATAAGTTGGAGAGGTTGGGCAAAAACCAATTCATCAAACGTCGCCACCTGCGGGCATAGCAATCCTGCAGGTGGATGAAAACTTTTTTCAGTCGATGTTCCATAAAAACAAAACACAAAAACTATGAAAAACTTCAAGCGTCTTTTATTATTTATCACAGTTGTCTCCATCCTTCTCTTGGTATTCAGCGGCTGCCGCAAAGAAAAAATAACGAAATGGAGATGCGTCCCCTACGAGGGGTGTCTTATAGAGATATCCGTGGACCATGAGAGGGACCTGGTTTATGTGGCAGCCGATTATCACGGATTTGTTCCACCAAATCCATCTATACAGTATCATTTTCTTTTTTACGACAATACTATTTTAAAGAAGACAGGAGATCATACTCTTCAACTCTTAGATCAAATTACTCACGAACCTGATCTTCTTACATTTCTTATCGCATCCCAATCCGATGAAACTATGGACATAATTGCCATTAATTTTCTAAACGACTGCGACGCCTATTCTTATTATGTAACAGATTATCATTTTATTAGAGTATCATGAAAAGAATTGTACAAATGACCGTCCTTTGGGCGGTGTCTGTCGGGGCATATTCGCAAACAGACAGCGTGTTTTATTATTATCACAACCAACGCCAAACTTTGTATCAATATGAAAACATTTCATCACACCCTGTTTTTTTTCGCATTTGTCTCCATCCTTGTCCTGGCATCCAGCGGTTGCCAAAAGGAAAAAATAACGAGATGGAGATGCGTCCCCTACGAGGGGTGTCTTATAGAGATATCCGTGGACAATGAGACGGACTATGTTTATGTGTCAGCCGATTATCGAGATTTTGTTCCGCCAGATTCATCATTATATTATTATTTTCTTTTTTATGACAATACCATTTTGAAGAAGACAGGAGAAGTCCTTCGGTATATTGATCGAACCACCCATAGACCGTATTATCCTATATTTCTCATCACATCCCAATCCGAGGAGACGATGGACATAAGTGCCATTAGTTATTTGGAGGGGGGCAACTGCTATTCACATTGTGTAACAGATTATCATTTTATTAGAATACCATAAAAAGAATTGTACAAATGGCCGTCCTTTGGGCGGTGCACAAACCGACAGCCTGTTGTATTATTATCACAACCAACACCAAACCTTCTATCAATATGAAAACATTTCATCACACCCTGTTTTTTTTCACAGTTGTCTCCATCCTTGTCCTGGCATCCAGCGGTTGCCAAAAGGAAAAAGCGACAAAATGGAGATGTGTTGTGCCTCAGTGGAAATGCAATGTGGAAATCATAGTGGACAATGCTGCGGATTTGGCATACGTGACGGTTGATTATGCCGATGGTTACGCCCCCAACCCCCGTATTCTGTTTCGCCATGGCACCACCTATAAAAAAAACGGAAGCATCTTCCGTCGCATCAATCCAGACACCGGTGCCACAGAGCTGCCGGGATTTGTCATCGCTTCCCTGTCGTACGAGTATATGGAACTGGTGGCCGTTGACTATCAGGAAGACGACAATGACAGCACGGCTTATAAAACATTGTATTTTTTCACCAGAGTGTTTTAGACAAAGGAAGGCTGACTGATAAATTTGTTTTCAGCCAGCCTCCCTTGATTCTTAATTCCCCATTTTGTACACGGGCAGCGGTTGGTCGATGACCTCGTGCCAGGGCAGGCCGTAGCCGCCGATCTCCTTCATAAACGGATCGGGGTCGAACTGCTCGACGTTGAAGACGCCGGTGCCCTTCCAGGTGCCGGTGAGGATCATCTTGGCGCAGAGCATGGCGGGCACGCCCGTGGTGTAAGAAACGGCCTGTGCGCCAATCTCCTTGAAGCATTCGGCGTGGTCGCAGTTGTTATAGACGTAGTAGGTGCGCTCCTTGCCGTCCTTGACGCCCTTGATCTGACAGCCGATGGAGGTCTGGCCGTGGTAGCCCTCGCCCAAAGAGGAGGGCTCGGGGAGCACGGCTTTCAGGAACTGCAGCGGCACGATGTCAACGCCCTGGTATTTGATGGGCTTGATGCTGGTCATACCGATCTCCTGCAGCACGTTGAGCACGGTGAGGTACTTTTGGCCGAAAGTCATCCAGAAGCGGGCGCGCTTGATGGTGGGATAGCTTCTCACCAGCGACTCCAGCTCCTCGTGGTAGAGCAGGTAGGACTCGCGTTCGCCGATGTTGGGGTACTCCACGGGACGGTGGATGGACATCGGGTCGATTTCAATCCACTGGCCGTTCTCCCAATACTTGCCGCGCTGGGTGATCTCGCGGATGTTGATTTCGGGGTTGAAGTTGGTGGCGAAGGCCTTGCCGTGGTCACCGGCGTTGCAATCGACGATGTCGAGATAGTGGATCTCGTCGAAGTAGTGTTTGGCGGCGTAGGCGGTGTAGATGCTGGTTACGCCGGGGTCGAAGCCGCAGCCGAGGAGGGCCATGATGCCAGCCTCTTTGAAGCGATCCTGGTAAGCCCACTGCCAGCTGTACTCGAACTTGGCCTTGTCGCGCGGCTCGTAGTTGGCGGTGTCCATATAGTTGGTTTTGGTGGCGAGACAAGCGTCCATCAGGGGTAGATCCTGATAAGGCAGGGCCACGTTGATGAGCAGGTCGGGCTTGTAGGCCTCGAGCAGCTTGATGGTCTCGGGCACGTTGTCGGCATCCACCTGGGCGGTCTGGATGCGGTTGCCGCCGATTTCCGCCGCGATCTTGTCGCATTTCGACTTGGTGCGGGAGGCGAGCATGATTTCAGTGAAAACTTCCGGCACGGAAGCGCATTTGTGTGCCACGACGGCACCCACGCCGCCTGCACCGATGATGAGAACTTTTGCCATATTTATCGCTTTTTTATTGAATAATTTACTTCCAAAAGAACAGTGTTTAATTGAGGTGCAAAAGTAAGAAAATCTTTTGTACTTTTGCAGCCGTTTTTAAAAACAAGTTTTATAATGGCAGAAGAAAAGTTATTCACCGAATTCCCGCCCATCTCCACGGAGCAATGGGAGGCTACCATCAACAAGGATTTAAAGGGTGCCGATTACCAGAAAAAGCTGGTTTGGCGCACCGATGAGGGCTTCAATGTGCAACCTTACTATCGTGCCGAGCACCTCAGCGACCTCAAATATTTGGACTCGCTTCCGGGCGAGTTTCCCTACACGCGCGGCACCAAAGCCGAAAACAACCACTGGGAAATCGTGCAGGAAGTGGAGGAGGCCGACCCCGCCAAGGCGAACGCCATCGCGCTGGACGCCCTGAAACGCGGCGCCACCACCATCGCCTTCAACGCACGGGAGATTGCCGACGCCAAGGCTTTGGAGACTCTGCTCAACGGCATGGATATCCTTGCGACAGGCGTGCAATTCAACCATGTGAAAAACTATATCGCCCTGACGGAGCTTTTCTTGGACTACATCGACGGGAAAGGCTACGAACGTCGAAAGATTTCCGGCAGCATCAACTTCGACCCGCTGATTTATCGCCTGAAACACAATAAGTTCTATCATAGCGAAGAGGAAGACATGATGCAGGCTGTGGAGCTGCTCCGCATGGTGGAGCACATGCCCAACTTCAAGCTCATCAACGTGAACGGCATCGTGCTGAACAACGCCGGCGCCACCATCGTGCAGGAATTGGGCTACACATTGGCCATGGCCAACGAGTACATCGCCTTCTGCACGGAACATGGTATCAAACCCGACAAGGCTGCGTCGCGCATCCAGCTGACGCTCTCCGTGGGTTCCAACTATTTCATGGAAATCGCGAAGCTGCGCGCCGCACGCTTGCTATGGTCCACCATGGTGGAGCAATACAAGCCCGAGTGCCCCTGCGCCTATCGCATACATATCAACACTGTGGCATCCACTTGGAACAAGACCACCTTTGACCCGTACGTCAACATGCTGCGCAGCACCACCGAGGGCATGAGCGCTGTTTTGGGTGGTACCGACTCCCTGTTGCTGCAGCCCTTCGACGTCACCTACAAGGAGTCCGATGAGTTCTCCCGCCGCATCTCCCGCAACGTGCAGGTGCTGCTGAAAGAGGAGTCTTACTTCGACCGTGTGGTGGATCCCGCCGCCGGCTCCTATTATATCGAGACGCTCACCAACTCCATCGCGGAGCAGGCCTGGAAAATCTTCCAGGAGGTTGAGCAAAACGGCGGTGCCCTCAAGGTCATCACCGACGGCTCCTTGCAGGCCGCCATCGAAGCAAGTTGCCAAAAACGCGACATGGACATTGCTACCCGTCGCTACATCCTGCTCGGCACCAACAACTATCCCAACATCAACGAGAAGATGGCCGACAAGATAGAGCGCGTGGTGAAAGACGAGGACGAAGGGCTGAAGACCTACCGCGGCGCGATGGCATTCGAGGAGTTGCGCATCGCCACCGAGCGTTACGCTGCCCAGAACCACCGTCCGAGAGTCTATCTGCTCAAGCTCGGCAACCTGGCCATGCGCCAGGCACGTGCCGGCTTCGTCACCAACTTCTTCGGCTGTGCCGGCTACGAGATTGTGGAGTCTTCCGGCTTTGCCACCGTGGAGGAGGGCGTGAAAGCCACCGTTGAGGCCAAGCCCGATATCATTGTGGTCTGCAGCTCCGACGAGGAGTACGCCACCCTCGGTGTTGAGGCCGCCAAGCTGTGCAAGGCTCAACTTCCCGACATCCCCTTCGTGGTGGCAGGCAATCCCGCCGAGGCCATCGAGGACCTCAAGGCCGCCGGCGCCGATGACTTTGTGCATGTCAGAACCAATATCTTGGAGAGTCTCAGGAACTATAACAACATCGTCCTGAAGTAGCCCGTGAAAAGACTCTTCCAGATTCTCCTTGTCCTCATGTTGCTCTTGGGGTCGTTTGCGGGTTGCCACCGGCAGACGGAAAATCCCGAGTCTTCGGCATTCTTCGAATGGACCGACTCCTACGGGCGTGCCGTTGCCTTGGACACCGCCCCGCAGCGCATCGTCTCCCTCTCGCCTGCCATCACGGAGATCTTTTACATGATCGGCGCAGAGAAGAAACTCGTGGCCGTCTCCGACTTCTGCCAATACCCACCGGAGGCCACGAAACTGCCCTCTGTGGGCGGTATGCGTAACATCAACATGGAGTCCCTGTTGGAACAGCACCCCGATGTTCTGCTCATTGGATCCATGGTCTCGCAAAAAGATGTGGAGGCCATCGAGAGGATGAACATCCCCGTGGTCACCATCAAGGAGGAATCCAACATCGAGGGCATGGCCGACATGATCGAGGTCATCGGGCAAATCACGGAGTGCCAGGAGCGCGCCAATGAGGAGGCGGCCCATTGGCGCGAACGTGTTGCGCAGCTCAAGCAAGAGAAGGCCGCCCAAAAGGGCAACGAGAAGAGCGTCTATTATGTGGTCGGATTCGGTGATGCCGGCGACTTCACCGCGCCAAAAGGATCCCACATCCACGAAATCATCGAGTTGGCAGGCTGCCGCAACATCGGCGAAACCGTCGCCAACTGGAATGTGAGCCGCGAATTCCTCTTCAAGTCCGACCCCGACATTATCATCATCCGCGCGGAGGACTGTGGGCCATTTTGCAAGCAATACCCTTACACACAACTCAATGCCGTCAAAAAAGGGCATGTCTATCCCATCGAGAGTGGCTGGATCGACGTGGTTTCCACCCGCAATTTGAAGGCCATTGAATTCATCCAACAAAAAGCACGCGAACTCGATTTGTGATGCTATATAATAACATATTGTATGAAACGGCCGGTATGACAGACATCCCTGCGAGACCGTACAACTGCTGTTTTTTAACAACCTGAAACGTCATGATCAGTTACATCAAAGGAAAGTTAATGGAAAAGAACCCCGCTTACGTCATCGTGGAAACGGCTGGCGGTGTGGGTTACTACATCAACATCTCCTTGGCCACATTCTCGGCACTCCCCGATGAGAACGAGGAGGTCAAGTTGTTGACCTATTTCATTGTAAAAGAAGACGCACAAGTGCTTTACGGTTTTTGGGAGGAGGAGGAACGCGAATTGTTCAAGCTGCTGATCTCGGTCAACGGCATTGGCCCCAATACAGGACGGCTGATCCTCTCGTCCATGAGCGTGGGCGAGGTGCTGAACGCCATTGCCACGGAGAACGTCAAGGCCATACAGTCCATCAAGGGTATCGGGGCCAAGACAGCGCAGCGTTTGATTGTGGAGTTGAAGGACAAAACCAAGAAAGCGACATGGGGTGGGCAAACAAAAATTTCCACGACATACAATAATAACAAATATGATGCGTTAACTGCCTTAATTGCTCTTGGTTTTCCGAAGGCGGGCGCAGAGTCTGTCCTCGACAAGATCATTAAGGCAGAGGGAATGAATTTGAGTGTGGAGGATTTGATAAAGAAGTCTTTGAAACTGTTATAGCAAGAGAGAAATTTGGAATCGACAATTAAAAGAGCCCTATATATACTTTTCGCCATCTTCACGATGACGTGTTTTGTGGCGCGCGCAGGGATGCTCCCTGCCGGCGCGGTGTCATATACGCAACCTGTGAACATATTCCCGCCGGACACCAACCTGCCGGGCACCGTGCCCCAGCCCAACACCAACCCCTTGGACAACTCGTACCATAGTCCTTTCTGGCTCCAGAATCCGCCGGGCATCGGCACCCAGATCCAGTACGATCCGGAAACCAACACCTACAATTTCCAATACATGACGGGCAACACGCCGTTCGGACCGGGCGCCTACATGGACGTGAACGAATATGTGGGCTATGATCTCCGTCAAAGCATCAACGACTATTGGTACAACCACAGCACATCCTACGGTGGTGGCAACCGACGGGGTGGGGGAGGCCTGATTCCTCAGCTGCACATCGGCGGCGATCTCTTCGAGGGCATCTTCGGCAGCAACACCATCGACATCCGCCCCGCCGGTAACATGGAAATCAGGTTTGGCTTGAAATATACCCAAGTCGATAACCCCAACATCCCTGAGAAACAGCGCCGAACCCCCAATTTCCTTTTCGACCAGGACATCCAATTGAGCCTTATCGCCAAAATCGGTGAAAAGATCGAGTTCAACTTGAACTACACCACCGACGAGTTGCGATTAGACAACAACATGGACAAGATCAAGTTGAAATATGCGGGCAAGGAGGACGAGATTCTGCAACTCATCGAGTTCGGTAATGTCACGCTTCCGTTGAACAGCACCTTGATCACGGGTAGCCAAAGCCTGTTCGGTGTCAAGACGCAGTTGAAGTTCGGAAACTTGATGGTCACGGCCGTGGCTTCCCAAAAGAAGAGCAATTCCGAGACCATCACCATCACGGGCGGTGCCGAGAAGCAGGAGTTCTATTTCAAGGCTGATGAATACGAGGAGAACCGACATTTCTTCATTGCCCAATATTTCCGCGACCATTATAACGAATACATGAGCACCTTGCCGTTGGTGGGGTCTCCTATTGTCATCACCAAGATCGAGGTTTGGCGCACGACCGTGGGCTCGGCCACTAATGAAAACCGCAATATTGTGGCTTTCACCGACTTGGGAGAATCTGACCCGGAATTCAGCGGATTTACCTACAATCCCATGTATGATGGCGGGCAATATCCCGACAACTACATCAACAATTTGACAATGTTGGCTGACTCCTCCATCATTCGGAACATCGCCAACGTCTCCGGCAACATGCAGTCCATCGGACTGAAATCGGGTGTCAATTACGAGAAGGTTGAAAATGCGCGTCTTCTTTCTCCCAATGAATATACTTTCAACTCCAAATTGGGCTTCATCACCCTCAATTCGGCCTTGAATTCCGACCAAGTGCTGGCCGTGGCCTTCCAATACACGGTCATCGGTTCCGACAAGGTCTATCAAGTCGGTGAGTTCTCCAACGAGGTCACCGCCCCGAACTGCATACGGGTGAAGTTGCTGAAGAGCACCAACCTCAACACCAAGTCCCCGTTGTGGAAGTTGATGATGAAGAATGTCTATAACCTCTCTGCCTATCAGGTCTCCTCCGAGAAGTTCATTTTGAATGTGCTTTACAAGGGTGACGCCGACGGTATTGCCAACGGCTTCTTCACCCAGGGCTCCAACAAGGGCATCCCTTTGATTCGCCTGTTGGGTCTTGACCGATTGAACAAGCAGCAGGATCCCACTCCGGATGGCATCTTCGACTTCATCGACGGTGCGGCCACCACGGGCGGTACCATCAATGCGCAAAACGGCCGTATCTATTTCCCCACTGTCGAGCCGTTCGGCAAGGATTTGCGGGCCCTTTTCCCACCTGAAGAACAAAACTTGGCCGATCTCTATGCCTTCGACTCGTTGTACACGATGACCAAGACGATGGCGCAGCAGATCACCAACAAGAACAAATATTATCTCGAGGGCAGTTACCAGTCCTCATACGGTTCCGAATACCGTTTCAACTCCACCAATGTGGCGCAGGGTTCCGTCAGGGTCACGGCCGGCGGCATCACATTGACAGAGAATGTGGATTACACGGTCAACTACAGTATGGGAACCTTGACCATCACCAACCAGGGTGTCCTGAACTCCGGCACGCCGATTTCCATCTCCATTGAGAACGACAACGAATTCGGCATCAAGGACCAGCTGATGTTCGGTGCCAATTTCGACTATGTCTTCTCCAAGGATTTCAGCATCGGGGCTACCATTTTGAATCTGAAGGAGAGACCTATCACCAACAAGGTCAACTATGGCGACGAGCCCATCAACAATATGATCTGGGGCATGAACTTCGCCTATCGGACGGAGTTGCCCTTCATCACCAAGATGGTGGACTTGTTGACCTTCCACAGTACATCCGCACAGTCCAACCTCAACTTGGATGGCGAGTTCGCGCATTTTGTGCCGGGGCACAACCGTGTTGTGGGCAAGTCGGGAACCACTTACATTGACGACTTTGAGGCGGCCAAATCGACTATTGACTTGATGACGATGTCCAATTGGAATTTGGCGTCCACCCCGCAGGGCCAGCCCGACCTCTTTCCGGAGGCGGCGGCCGTGTCGGTCAACGACAACTCCCGGCGTCAGTTAGCATACGGTTATAACAGAGCGCGTCTTGCTTGGTATATCATTGACAACCTCTTCTACAAAAACAGCAACGCCACGCCGCGCAACATTACGGTGGAGGACCTTTCGCAGCCTTACGTCCGTGCCGTCTATGAACCGGAGTTGTTCCCTTACAAGCAGCAGACTGCCACCCAGCTCTCCACCTATATGACTGTTTTCAACTTGGCGTTCTATCCTGCTGAAAAGGGTCCGTACAACTATGATGTGGCCGGAGCGGAAGGTTTTTCGCGAGGCATTGCGGCAGACGGTAGCCTGAATGACCCGCGCACCCGTTGGGGCGGTATCATGCGCAAGTTCGACAACACTGACTTCGAATCTTCCAACTACGAGTATATCGAGTTCTGGATGATGGACCCGTTCATTGAGAATCCTAATCACACCGGCGGCAAGCTCTATTTCAACCTGGGTGACATTTCCGAGGATATTTTGCGCGATGGTGTGAAGTTCTTCGAAAATGGTCTGCCGACAGACGGCTCTGACGAAAACGTGCAGTTTACCGTCTGGGGGCGCGTGCCGACCGTGCAGATGATCGTCAACGCCTTCGATGCCGAGGATGGTGCCCGCCAGTATCAGGATGTCGGCTTCGACGGCTTGCAGGACGAGCGAGAGCGTGAATTTTTCCAGGACAACTACCTCAACCTCATTGCCGCGACCCACGGCACCGCTTCCGAAGCCTATGTCAAGGCGTACAACGACCCCTCCTCCGACAACTACCACTATTTCCGGGGTTCCGACTATGACGATGCCGATGTCAAGATCCTTGAGCGTTACAAGTATTTCAATAATGCCGATGGCAACTCTCCCACCGATGCCCAAAGTCCGGAAAACTATCCGACCAACGCCACCTCCCTGCCCAATGTGGAGGATATGAACAATGACAACACCCTCAGCGAGGATGAGCGTTATTATCAGTATGTGATAGACCTTACTCCCGAGAAGATGGTTGTGGGCGAGAACTATATCAACGACGTTTACGAGGCGGTGCCTTATACGCTTCCCGACGGTACGCGTCCCACCACCAAGTGGTACCAGTTCCGTATTCCCATCCACAATCCCGACAAGGTGGTCAATGGCATGTCCGGGTTTAATTCCATCCGTTTCATGCGTCTCTTCATGCGCGATTTTGCAGAACCCATCGTATGCCGTTTCGCCACGTTTGAGCTGGTGCGCGCGGATTGGCGCACCTACAACCTCAGCTTGCAGGAGGAGGGCGACTATTCACCCACGCAGGGCGATGGCGAAGGCTCTTTCTATGTAGGCACAGTCAGCTACGAGGAGAATGCCAACAGAACCCCTATCCCGTACCTTCTCCCGCCGGGTATTGAACGCGAGGAGGTGCAGGGCATCGAATTGCGGCAAATCAACGAGCAGGCCCTGACCATGAAGGCCATAGACCTTCCGGACGGTGATGCCCGTGCCATCTACAAGAACACCTCTTACGACCTCCGTCAGTTCAACAACCTCCAGATGTTCGTCCACGCCGAAGATGTATATCACAGCGGCGACCTTCGTGCCGGCGACGTGACGCTCTTCATCCGTCTCGGTTCCGACTTTACGGAGAACTACTATGAGTACGAAATTCCCATTGAGATCACTCCGTGGAATGTGGGCAAGGATACCAACGCCATTTGGCCGGAGGCCAACCGGATGCTCATCTTTCTTGATTCACTCGTGTCTCTCAAACAGGAACGCAACATCGCGGTGCGTCATGGCCAGCATGCCAGCAACTTGGTTCCTTATACAAGATGGTTGGACAACAACGGCCGCATGACGGTCATCGGCATGCCCAACCTGAGCGATGTCACCACCATCATGGTGGGTATTCGAAATCCCAAGAAGAAAAACCTTAACGATGGGGACGACATGTTGCCCAAGTCGGTTGAGGTGTGGATCAATGAGATGCGTCTCTGCGGCTTTAACGACCGGCAGGGCTTTGCTGCCTTGTTGCGCTCTCGTGTGAACTTCGCGGATGTGGGTGACTTGACCGTCTCCGGACGCTACTCCACTCCGGGGTTCGGAGGCCTGGAACAGTCTGTGACGCAGCGTTCCATGGAGACCAACTACAATCTGGACATCGCCGCCAATCTCGATGGCGGAAAGGTTTTCTTCCCTGAGAAATGGAGAATCCGCATACCGGTGCACTATGACTACTCTTTGGGTGTCACCACTCCAGAGTACAACCCGCTCAACCCGGACGTCAAGTTGCGTGAGGATATTGCCACCTACGACACCAAAACCGAGCGTGATTCCATCAGAAGGCTGACCAACACCTTCGTGCAGCGGCAAAATGTCAACATCATGAACGTGCGCAAGGAACGTAACCTCGAAGGCGGATCGCTCAAGATGCATCCGTGGGACATCGAGAACTTCGACCTTTCGTACTCTTACTCCGAGCTTATCCAACGCGACCCGGATCTGGAACTGAACAATGAGTTCACCCACGATGGCGAAATCGGATACACGTTCAGCACCAATCCCAAGAACTATCGACCGTTCAGCAAAGTGAAGTGGATGAAGTCGAAATGGCTGCAGCTGTTCCGCGACTTCAACGTCACCCCGCTGCCCAAGAATGTGGTCATCCGAACCTCTTTGCGCCGCGAGTTGCAGGAGTTCAAATATCGGCCCAAGAGCCAGGGTAACATCATTGTGGATACCAGTTTTGTGAAGACATTCGACTGGACGCGTAACTATGCGGTCAACTGGGATATCTTCCAGAGTTTGCGACTTGAGTATCGTGCCGATGCCGCGGCGCGCATTGACGAGCCCGACGGCCGCATTGATACCCGCACGGAGAAGGATTCCGTATGGCATTGCCTGGGCCGTGGCGGCCGAACCACCGACTTCCGCCAGAATTTCGGCGCCACCTATCAACTTCCCATCAACAAGATTCCGCTCTTCAACTGGATCAATGCCAATGTGCGGTACGCCTCCACGTATATGTACACGGCTTCGGCCCTCTCTCTCGCGTATCTCGGCAACACCATCCAGAACTCCAACCAGATTCAGGGCAATGGTACTTTGAACATGGTCAATCTTTACAACAATATTCCTTATCTCAAGAAAATCAACCAAGGTAAGATAGGTCAGAACAGCAAGAACGCGCGAGGTGGGAAAGACGTTGACAAGGATAAGGAAAAGATCGAGAAAGAGTTGGCCAAGAAGGGCAAAGACCGCAACAAGAACGGACAGGATTCCCTTAAGGACCGTCCCAATGTGGGCAAGATTATCCTGGACGGTACGCTTCGTGTCTTGATGTTGGTGCGCAACATATCCTGCAACTATTCCCAAGGCAATGGTACCACGCTGCCGGGATATATGGGGCGTCCGAACATGCTGGGTCTTGATTTCGCCAACGGCTCGCCCGGATTCCTCTTTGTGTTCGGCGCACAACCCGACATCCAGGCCATAGCGGCACGCAACCATTGGCTCACGACAGACTCCCTGATGAACACCGCCTACCAGCGGACGCATAACGAAGTGCTCAACATGCGTGCCACCATTGAGCCGTTCAAGGACTTCCGCATTGAGGTCACAGCCAACCGCAACTTCACCCAGAACTTCACGGAGTATTTCCATGTGGACGAGGCCGGCAATGTGTCGCACTACACTCCCATGCGCAACGGCTCCTTCAGCATGACCTACTGCGGCCTCAAGAACTTCTTCTCCGATTATGATGCGCTGTATGAGGATTTCAAGACGGCGCGTTTGGAGATTGCACAGCGCCTGGCGGCAGACAACCCCAACTACAACGGTGATGTCGATGAATACGGCTTCCCAGTCGGATACAGTCAGGTTTCCCAGGATGTTCTCATGGGCGCATTCTTCGCCTCCTACCTCAGCAAAGATGGCTCCAAGACGGACATTTCCACTCCGTTCCTCAAGATCCCGCTCCCCAACTGGCGCCTCAACTACAACGGATTCTCCAAAATCAAGGGCGTGGACAAGGTCTTCCAGAGCCTGTCGCTCATCCACAACTACACCTGTACCTATCAGGTGGGCAGCTACGCCACCAATATCAACTATTTGGAAAACCGCGCTGCCACCAATGCTCTCGGCGATTTCATGCCGCAGTACGAACTTAACCAGATTGCCCTCTCCGAGCAGTTCGGACCGCTCATCGGCTTTGACATGACCCTCAAGAACAGCATGCTCCTCAAGGTCGATTACAAGCAGAGCCGCAATGTGGCCCTCAGCTTCTCCAACAACCAGATCACTGAAACCTCCTCTTGGGAAGTCTCTTTCTCCGGTGGCTATCGTTTCAAAGACCTCAAGGTGGGACTCATCTTCTCCGGCGAAAAACGCCAGTTTGTCAGCGACCTCAACCTTACCGCCGGCTTCGGCATCAAGGACAACAAGACCATGCTTCGCAAGATCCAGGAAGGCGGCGACCAAGTCACCTCCGGTATGCTCACCGCTACCGTCAATGTGGCCGCCGAATACCAGTTCAGCCGCATGGTGGGACTCAAGTTTTTCTACGATATGACCATCAACCGCCCCAAACTTGACAACCAGTACAAGAACTTGAACTTTGAGACAGGTATTGCTGTCACCCTCAATCTCACACAATAGTCAAAGTCAAATTTCCGAGCGTAAAAAAAAATTATTATTTTTGCAGCTCTTTAAAAATAGATACAATGGATAAGTTCAAAAAAATGTACTTGGTCCTGGGATTTGTCGCCATGGCACTCCTGATGATGCAGTGCAAAAAGGATCATCTTAACGAGGTCAAGTTATATTGCTACTATGAACAAGACACCTCGAGAGCCATCCCTGGCGTGTGGGTGGACCTTGATACATCCCGAATCTCCCCGCATCACTGGATGTCTTTCCTCGTCGATACCACAGGTTTGGACAGTCTTGGCCAATATATTATCGATACCACATTCTTGGCTCATACGAACTACTGCAACGACTCTGTGGTGGCCGCCCGCAACTACACCAACAGCCAGGGTTATGTGCTGTTCCGCTTCAACCATCCTTTAGTCATGAACTTCGTCGCATTCGATACCCTTCGCGACATCAATGGTAACGATTCTGTCTTCTTCTCGGGCACGTTGCGCGATGTCAAGGTGACGGATGGTCAGGATTATGAGGGCAAGATTATACTTATCCAACAAAATTGACGTTGCCATGAACAAACTGAAAGTCATTTATCCCTGTCTCGTAGTGTTCTGCTTTGCATTGCTGGTCTTCAACAGCTGCAAGCCTAAGGATTACAGCTGCACGATGAAAATCACATGCCAATATTTTGACGGTGTCGATTCCGGCAAGGCCGTGAAAGGCGCTCATGTGGTTGTCGGCAGGGAACGTTATGCCAACGGTCCCAGCGCCGATTATGCACGCGCCGAGGGAACGACCGACGAGAACGGTGTGTTTGTGCATGTCTTTGACTTCCCCGCATTGCTCGATGTTGTCGTGACGCACCATGATTCCATCCCCAATGCCGACAGCACAAGCTATGAAGTCAAATACTACACCGGAAATGCCCAAGTCCAGCTCTACGAGAGCGAAATGACCCACAAGGTCATCCAGATGATTGAGACCGAGGAGCTCAACTAAGCGTTGCTCCTCATCTCCATGTTGAACCAAACCCCATGTTTTGAAAAAAAAACATCTCAGTTACCTTTTCCTGCTCATAGCAACAATCCTGTTATGTGTTTTCATCTTCTCCCACGAACGTGTCGATTATTTGCCGCTTAAAGACAAACTCAAGAAGGTGAAGGAGGTAACTGTGGCGCACAGCGACACCATCTCCGCCCTTATTTTCTACCACGCCGCCGACTATTTCGTCTATCATGGTTCTGTCATCGGTTTTCAGTACGACCTTATCAAAAAGATGGGTGAGGAGCTCGGCCGTCCTGTCGCCATTGCCATTGAGAGCGACCCGGCCAAGGCCTTTCTGAAGAGTTTTTCCAACGAGTACGACCTTGTCGGCTTCGATTTCGACAAGGAGATGTTCACGCCGGAGTACATCACCCAGTCGGAGCCGCACTCCTATACCTATCCGGTGCTTATTATGCGCAGGGAGAAGCATCCCGACACCACGAAGGCCCATGTTGTCCATGCCTCTGCCAAATATGCCAATCGTATTGATTTCAGCGAGTTGGACAACCCTGGCAGCTGGCAGCTGGAGCATCACCCCGATGCCACCGTGGAGGATCTCTTCGACCAGCTGGCCGATGGCGAAATCGACTATGTGGTCTGTAATTACAATGTGGCCATCACCATGCTGCCTTTCTACAAACACCTTGTGCTGGGCCCCCGCATCGGGGACAATTTCCCGCGCACATGGGTGCTCAACAGCAACAACGGTGCTCTCAACGACACCATCAACCAGTGGTTGAGCGGTTTCAAAAAGACCAAGGAGTACGACAGGCTCTGCACCCGCTATCTTTCCCGTGCCTCGCAGTTGATTCAGAACTCATTTGGCAAACAGAAGAACAGCATCTCCTATTACGACAAGATCATTCAGAACATTTGTGACAAATATGGTCTGGACTGGAAGTTCATGTCCTCCATCGTCTATCAGGAATCCCACTTCAACTCTGATGTTTTAGGCATGGGCGGCAGTTTCGGCATCATGCAGATGATGCCCGCGACCTGTGCGCGCTACGGCATCACCGACACCTCCACAGTGGAGGAACAGCTTGTTGCCGGAGCCAAATATATCAGCTTCCTTTACCGGATCTTTGATGGCAAGGTGGATGTTTCCGACATCTATTCGTTCGTTGCGGGTTCCTACAATTCGGGCCCCGGACACATCCTCGACGCTATGAATCTCTGTGAAAAGTATGGTGGCAACCAGCGCAGGTGGGAGGAGGTGGCCCAATATCTCGTCTTGAAATCTCATAAGGAATACTATAGCGATTCGGTCGTCAAATGCGGTTACTATCCAGGCAAGCATACGGTCAACTATGTTGACGAGGTGATGACGCGCTATCATGGTTATGTTATAACAAAACAAGAAGAATGAAAATACTGATCATTGGCCGTGGAGGCCGCGAGCACGCCATCGCATGGAAACTGGCGCAATCCTCTGTTCATCCGCAACTCTACCTCGCACCCGGCAACGACGGGATGCTCTCTTTGCCCGATTCGGTGCGTGTCCCCATAGAGGAGACCGACACGGCGGCGTTGCTTCAATTCGCCAAGGAGAAGGGCATGGACCTTACGGTCGTGGGTCCGGAGGCTGCCTTGATGGCAGGCATTGCCAATGCCTTCCGGGAAGCAGGCCTCGCCATATTTGCACCCACCCGCGAGGCCGCCGCCATCGAGGGCAGCAAGCAGTTTGCCAAGGAGCTGATGGAGAAGTATGACATCCCCACGGCAAAATTCCGCACTTTTGGCGACTATGCCTCTGCCAAGAGCTACCTTGATGAGGTCGGAGCTCCCATCGTGGTCAAATACGACGGTCTCGCCGCCGGCAAGGGTGTCGTGGTGGCCATGACTAAGGAGGAGGCCGACACCGCGTTGCGCGACATGCTGCTCGACAACCACTTCGGTGAGGGCAGGGTAGTGATGGAAGAGTTTCTGCAAGGCCCCGAGTTCTCCCTTTTCGCGATGGTCAATGGCGAGCAGGTGGTCCCCATCGGCGTGGCCCAGGATCACAAGCGCGCCCACGATGGCGACCAGGGCCCCAACACGGGCGGCATGGGCGCCTACACGCCCGTGCCCATCATTCCGCAGGCACAAGTCGATTGGGCGGTGGAGCACATCATGAAGCCCACTGCCGCAGCTCTGGCCAAGGAGGGCAAACCCTTCTGCGGGATCCTTTATGGCGGCCTTATGCTCACCCGACAAGGCCCCAAGGTCATCGAGTTCAACGCCCGCTTCGGCGACCCCGAGACGGAAGTGGTGCTCGTCCGCCTTAAAAGCGACCTCCTGCAGATGATCCTTGACATCCTTGACCACAAGCCCGTCGCGGTGCAGTACGAGGATCATGCCTGCTTAGGTGTGGTGATGGCTGCAGAAGGATACCCCGGATCCTATCCCAAAGGGCTTCCCATCGGAGGGTTGGAGACTGTTCCCAACATGGTCTTCCACATGGGCACCAAACGGGAAAATGATCGTTGGCTCTCCAACGGCGGCCGCGTGCTGTGCGTCGTCGGTCAGGGCGGAACCCTCGCCGAAGCCCAAGGCAACGCGTACGACGCCGTGGCGCGGATTTCCGCGGAAGGGCTGTTTTACCGGAAAGATATAGGATGGCAAGCAGTGTGATTTTTTGTATCTTTGCCGCCTTATTTTTTTACGGATGAAAAAACTTGTACTACTGCTCATTTCATGTCTTTTCTTCGGAACGGCATTTGCGCAAAATGCCGCGATGAAAGGCTTTACATACGACGATTCCAACGGAGAGACTTTGCCGTATTGTACCATTCAGGTGCTTGGCACCACATGCGGGGCGCTGTCTGATGCCAAAGGTGCCTTTATGATCAACAAGATCCCCTTTGGCAAGCAGGTGGTGAAGGTCTCTTACCTCGGCTATGAAGATGTGCTCGACACCATCGAATTCGGCAAGGATGGCATTGTCACCCGCCGCTATTCCCTGAAGCCCTCCACTAACAGGATCCAGGAGGTCCAAATCCTCGGAGAGGGCCAGCGTCATGTGCAGGAAACGCGCACTTCTGTGGTCAGCGTGACCCCGAAGGATATGAGCAAAATGCCCTCTATCGGTGGCCAGCCCGACTTCGCACAGTATTTGCAGGTGCTTCCGGGCATCATCTCCACCGGCGATCAGGGCGGCCAGATCTATGTGCGTGGCGGCACGCCCATCCAGAACATGCTCCTGCTGGACGGCGTGATCCTCTACAGCCCGTTCCACTCCATCGGTGTCTTTTCTGTGTTCGACATGGACATCATGAGCAGTGCCGATGTCTATACGGGCGGTTTCGGGGCCGAATTTGGTGGCCGTATCTCTTCGGTGATGGACATCAAGACCCGCGATGGCAACAAAAAGCGCCTTTCCGGCAAAGTCGATGTCAGCAACATCGTCACGCAGCTGCTTCTGGAAGGCCCTCTCGTCAAACTCAAGGATAACCGGAAAACCTCCCTCAGCTTCATCCTTTCCGGCAAGGGCTCTTACCTCCAGCAGGCTTCCAAGTTCTTCTATCCGTATGTGGGCGAAGGCGGGTTGCCGTACAATTTCCTTGACCTTTATGGAAAGATGACCCTCGCCACCCAAAACGGCACCAAGTTGAACCTCTTCGGGTTCCGCTTTGACGACAAAGTCAATTACAGCTCCATTGCCGACTATGGCTGGACCAATTGGGGCGTCGGCGCCAATTTCCTCATAGTGCCCGGTGATGTGCCCACCACCATCGAGGGCTCCTTGGCCTATTCGAAATACGGATGCACACTTGACGACAAGCTCTTCCAGCCCAGGTCCAGCTCTATGGACGGGTTTACCTTTAATCTCGCCTTCAACTACTATATCGGGAAGAGTCTCCTCAATGTCGGTATCGAAGCCGTGGGCTACAATACCGGTTACCGTTATTTCACCCGCTTTGGCTCAGAGGTGTTTCTGGAAGACCACACCACAGACTTGTCGGTGTTTGCCAAATTCAAGTACAACTTCCGCAACAAGTTGCTTGTGGAACCCAGCTTCCGCCTCCAGTACTACTATTCTCTTGGAGAGGCCTCGCCTGAGCCTCGTCTGGCTGTCAAGTACAACGTAAGCAAGAAGGTGCGCCTCAAACTCGCTGCCGGACTCTATTCCCAAAACATGGTCTCCGTCACCTCCGATCAGGACGTGGTCAGCTTGTTCTCCGGCTTTATCTCCTCGCCCATCGGGAACTCGCTCCTGCCTGCCTATACGCTCAACAGCTCGGATACCATCAAAGGGCATCTCCAGAAATCGCAGCACATTGTCCTCGGTGTCGAATATGATCCCATCCCCAATGTGCTCATCAACGTGGAGGGCTATTTCAAGAACTTCTCGCAGCTCATCTCTGTCAACCGCTATAAGATGTTCGACTCCGACCCGGAATTCATTTGGGAGAAGGGCAAGGCATACGGTGGCGATGTGACCGTGAAGTACGAAAACAAGAATTTCTATGTATGGCTCGTCTATTCCCTCGGGTGGGTGAAACGTAATGACGATGTGATCCAATATGCCCCGCATTTCGACCGTCGCCACAACGTGAACCTCGTTGCATCCTATTCTTTTGGAAAGCGCAAGTCATGGGAGGTGAATCTCCGCTGGAACTTCGGCACGGGATTCCCGTTCACGCAGACGCAGGCATACTATCCCCATTACGATCCATCGGGTATCAACGACGATTATGTCTCCAACAACGAGGATGTCTATTTCCTCCTCGCCGATTTCAACAATGCACGCCTGCCGAGCTATCACCGTCTCGACCTCGGCGCCAAGAAGAAGTTCTTTTTGGGCGAGCGGCACTCTTTGGAGCTCAGTCTCTCCTTCTCCAATGTCTATAACTACAAGAATATTTTCTACGTAAACCGTACCACAAACGATATCATCTATCAACTTCCGTTCCTGTATTACTTTGGAATGACGTGGAGGTTTTGATGTTGGTGGTTGGTAGTTGGTGGTGCCAAAAATGATGGGAGTTGCGAACAATCTTGTCGATTTCGACAATGCTTGCATCGGGAATGATGTGGTCAAAGAAAAATGGAGTCAATATATTTTATTAAAAATCAATGATATATAAAAAGTGAAAAAAATATTTTCTGATTTGACGAGTGATTGAAAAAAAGTGTATTTTTGCGCCGTCAAAACGACAAACGGATCGGTAGTTCAGTTTGGTTAGAATACATGCCTGTCACGCATGGGGTCGCGAGTTCGAGTCTCGTCCGGTCCGCCAAGAAAGTAGAGATGCAATGAATGCGTCTCTATTTTTTTATGTGTCCAAAATAACACATCAAAATTCCTTTTTCTTAAACTGGAAATTTCGTAGTTTTGCAACCTGATTTGATTTGATGATTGAAGTATGGAAAAGACAAAGACCACTGCTGATTTGAAGATTCTGGTAGCAGAATGTACGGCGTATGACTATAAGGTTGAGCTGGAAGAGCGGAAACCCAAAAGTTGGTTGAAGAGCGTAAGTGCTTTTGCCAATATTCGTGGCGGTTCGCTTTTCTTCGGCGTTGATAACGATGGCGTTGTCAGAGGCTTGGATGATGTACAGCACGTGTGTGAAACTATTAGCATACACATCCGTGACCGTATGGACCCACTGCCTGCTTGAAGCGATGAACTTCGTGAAATCGAGCACGCGTAAAGGATGGGAAAAGTTACCTGACGGCAGAAAGAACAAGCCGGAGTATGCGGAGCGAGCCGTACTGGAAGCGTTGGTGAATCATTTCATCCACCGAGATTATACAGTGATGGGCGGCGAAGTGCATTTGGACATCTACGATGACAGGTTGGTGATTACGTCCCCCGGCGGAATGTACAACGGACAAAAGGTGCAAGACCTTGACATTGAAGAAGTATCATCAGACAGACGCAATCCGATATTGGCAGATGTGATGGCCCAGCTGGACTATATGGAGAAGCGGGGCAGCGGATTGAAGCGCATCTGCAATGAGACTCGGAGTTTGGAGTCATATAAGGAGGACCGAAAACCGAAGTTCAAGTCCTCTTCCAGCCACTTCATAACTACCATTTATTCTATGGAGTATGACCCTGCAGTAACCAAGCATTCATCAAGTAGTAACCAAGTAGAGGGGACAAGTAGGGGACAAGTAAGGGGACAAGTACTTCGACTCATTAAAGTCTTGAATAAAGAGGAATTACCTGTACGCGTGTTAATGGAAAAACTCGAACTTAATAGCCGCGATAAGTTTCTTAAAAATTACTTGACCCCTGCTTTAGAGGCTGGGCTGGTTGAAATGACGCAACCCGATTCTCCCAACAGTCCTACGCAGCGATATGTGCTCACGGAGGAGGGACGGAAGTTGCTCGAATGATTCTTCGGTATTTGGCATGCATGGTTAAAAGTGACCCACCTTCCTGAAATAGAGCTTGTGTATTCGACGTTGCTCGTTCTGTTGAGGGGGTGGACCTATGATAGCTGTGACAGAATCACCTGGAGAGTCCTCCCAACATTCCCATAACCAATCGCCCTTATAATCATAACCATATTTTTCTATTAAACTTGACCAGCGGATATCGCTCAATTTTCCTCTACCTCTAATAACATACCGACCTGTAGTGTCTAACAAAAAGGGGACGGGACGACTCACCTCAAAAGTCTTATCTTTTTTGAAAACAATAGTCAAGTCCTTATAATTATCCTTCTCGGCCTCGTATTCACCCCATTCAGTTCGGTCCATGTCAATGACATATTTCCCGATTTGTTTTCTTTTTCTTTCCCGAAGAATTGGGTCGGGCAAGAAATAGCCACACGACTGTAGCAAACAAGCCATTAGGATGCAGAATGTCGTGATTTTTAATGCAACCCCTTTTCTCATATTAAGTATGCGTTTCTTGACTTCTTCCATATATTTTTACTCTTCTTGTTCTCGCCAAAACCAATAAAACATAGCTGACTGTTTTTTTACTAATATTCGTCGGCAAAACTACAAAAAAAGCCGTTGTTGTTTGTCTCACCGTGCATTTTTCCCCCTAAAAAAATAGGAATTATATACCTGATGGCACAAGTCAGGGCTTTTGCATCCTTTTTTTTATTTGGGCGTGCCGGCGCGGCGGCGCGGAATCACGTTGCC
>CAMVIT010000045.1:0-23337 GCA_947167635.1 uncultured Bacteroidales bacterium
TTCAACAACTCCATTCCTTGAATTTTTGACGCTGCAAAACTAAAGGTGGGGTTATGGAGAGAATGTCCCTCCGGGACAATAGGGATAATCATTTTCCTTGAGCAGCCCCGTTAGGGGCAAAAGCTCGGTAGAAATAATAGACAATAATCTTCCTTGAGCAGTCCCGAAGGGACAAAATCTCAATAACCCCAGACGAAACGCAGTGCAGTCTGGGGCTGAACGGCGCGCATGATGACAATCGCGGCGCGGGAGAAGGTTGAGACGAGGGTGTTTGTTGCTCGCCGCGAAACGGATGTGGGTTTCAACGAGCCTGCTGACAATCAAAATCTACAATCTCATCATCATGGACAAAAGCGGCTCGATGTCGAGCATCCCCGTCGGGCAAGTCAAAAACCTGACCAAGAAGGAGTACCGTCCTTGCAGCGGCATCGCCGGTTTCCGCGACGAGGAGACTGCCCCGCTGTTCGTCCGCGCCATCAACCTCGACAACATCCACCTTCCGCAGAGTTTCTGGAAGGAACTGGCAGGGTGATTGGCGGCTGGCAAGTTGAGATTTAAGACTTTGAGACTTGAGATTTAATATCGTCAATCAAAAAAGACTAACGTCCTCCGTCAGGGCAAAAGAATGTGTTGATAATTATTTTTCGCACAAGCAGTTGAATATCAGAAAAAGTGTATATTTGCAGGCTCGTTGAAGCGAACCGCAAAGAGCTTGTAACAGCGTCTGTGTCAGTTTGTTACAGCCAAAGAATGGTTCGTGGAAATGCGCGGAAAATGTATAAATAACTTATAAACCAACTAAAAATGTCAGGATTACTAGGAAAAAAAATTGGGATGACTAGCATCTACGATGCCTCCGGCAAGATTGTGCCGTGCACAGTGATAGAGGCTGGTCCTTGCGTCGTCACGCAAGTCAAGACCGTCGAGAAGGACGGTTACAGCGCCATCCAATTAGGTTATGACGAGAAGAAAGAGAAAAACACCACAAAGCCTCTGAAGGGCCATTTCGCCAAGGCTGGCACCACGCCGAAGAGAATCGTGCGCGAGTTCACCCGTTTCGAGGAAGGTTCCAAGAAGTCTTTCGGCGAAGTGCTGGACGTCAGCGTGTTCACCGAGGGCGAGTTCGTCGATGTCAGCGGCGTTTCCAAGGGCAAGGGCTTCCAAGGTGTTGTGAAGCGTCACGGTTTCCGCGGTGTCGGCGATGCCACGCACGGACAGCACAACCGTCTGAGAGCTCCCGGTTCCATGGGTGCATCCTCCTACCCTTCCCGCGTGTTCAAGGGCATGCGCATGGCCGGCCAGATGGGCAACGTCAAGGTCAAAGTCACGAACCTTCAGATCATCAAAATCGTGCAAGAAAAGAATTTGTTATTAGTCAAAGGTTCCGTTCCCGGATCCAATGGTTCATATTTAAAAATTGAAAGATGGAGCTAACAGTATATAGAATAGACGGCAGCGAAGCTGCAAGAACGGCCACATTGAACGACAAGATCTTCAACGTGGAGCCCAACGATCACGCCATCTGGCTTGACGTTAAACAATATTTGGCCAACCAGCGTCACGGCACCCACGACACACTGGAACGTTCCACCGTGTCAGGCAGCACCCGCAAGCTCAAACGCCAGAAAGGCACTGGCGGCGCACGTGCCGGTAGCATCAAGAGCCCGACCATCCGTGGCGGCGCCACCGTGTTCGGCCCCCATCCCCGCGACTACTCCTTCAAGCTCAACAAGAAGGTGAAGAGACTCGCCCGTTTCTCCGCTTTCACCTACAAGCAGCAGGAAGGCAAGATCACCGTGGTGGAAGACTTCTCCTTCGACGCCCCCAAGACGAAGGCTTACAAGGACATGCTCAAGAACCTCAAGCTCGACGGTCAGAAGACCCTCCTGCTCACTCCTGAGCTGAACAACAACGTCTTCCTCTCCGCCCGCAACCTGCAACGCACCCAAGTGATGCGCGCCAGCGAGGCCAACACCTACCACGTGCTCAACGCCGGCCACCTGATCCTCTGCGAAAGCAGCCTCAAGGAGCTGGAAAAAATGTTAGGCGAATAATTAACCTTTAAACGACAAAAACAATGAGTATCATTATAAAACCCATCATCAGCGAAAAAATGACGCAGACGGCTGAAAAATACAACCGCTACGGTTTCATGGTGACCCGCGAGGCCACCAAACCCGAAATCAAGCGCGAAATCGAGGCTGTCTATGGTGTAAAAGTAGTCCGCGTGAATACCTTGATCCAACGCGGTAAAGTCCAGAACCGTAATACTAAGGCTGGCGTCATCACAGGTCACAAGAACAATTTCAAAAAGGCCTTCGTGTTCGTGGACAAGGATCAAAAAATTGATTTTTACAGTAATATCTAAAAAACAATGGCACTTAAAAAGTACAAACCAGTAACGCCGGGTCAGCGCTTCAAGGTTATCAGCGCATTTGACGACATTACCACCAACACACCCGAAAAGAGTTTGTTGTGTCCTAAACATCGGACAGGCGGAAGAAACAACAGTGGTAAAATGACGGTACGGTACCGCGGAGGCGGTCACAAGCAGATGTACCGTATTATTGACTTCAAGAGAGACAAAGATGGCATTCCTGCCACCGTGAAGACCATCGAGTACGACCCCAACCGTTCGGCTCGTATCGCCCTGCTCTTCTACGCCGACGGCGAGAAGCGCTACATCGTGGCTCCCCACGGCATCAAGGTCGGCCAGGAAATCCTCAGCGGCACCGGTGTCGCCCCCGATTTGGGCAACTGCCTGCCTATCGGCGAGATCCCCTTCGGCTCCATCATCCATAACATCGAGATGCGCCCGGGACAAGGCGCCAAGATCGCCCGCAGCGCCGGCTCTTACGCCCAGCTGATGTCCCGCGACGGAAAATACGCAGTCATCAAACTGCCTTCCGGCGAAACCCGCATGATCCTCTGCGCCTGCAAGGCCACTATCGGCATCGTCTCCAACGGCGACCACAGCCTCGAAGTGTCCGGCAAGGCCGGTCGTAGCCGCTGGCTCGGCAGACGTCCCCGCAACCGCGGCGTCGTCATGAACCCTGTCGATCACCCCATGGGTGGTGGTGAAGGCCGTGCATCCGGCGGACACCCCCGCTCCCGTCGCGGCATTCCTTCCAAGGGCTACAAGACCAGACACCCGAAGAAGAATTCCAGCCAGTATATCATCGAAAGAAGAAAGAAATAATCTAAAAGCGCATTACTATGAGTCGTTCATTAAAAAAAGGCCCCTTTATCCACTACAAACTGGAACAACGCGTTCTCGCCGCCCAGGAGTCTGGCAAAAAGACCACCATCAAGACCTGGTCCCGCGCCTCTATGATTTCCCCCGACTTCGTTGGCCTCACCATCGCCGTTCACAACGGGAACAAATTCATCCCCGTCTATGTGACCGAGAATATGGTTGGACACAAGCTGGGTGAATTCGCTCCTACCCGTATCTTCAGAGGACACGCCGGCAACAAGGACAAAGGATCCAAGTAAATTAGAAGTCAGGACCAGGAAGTCCGGACCCGGTTTCCGGCTTCTTCACCTTTCAGCTTTTAAATTGGATTATTTCCTCCCCGCGATATTCATTATCCACTCTATATGACAATCCCTGAGCCTCGCTCGGGGATTTTTTTTTGACACACGACCGAATGCGTTGAGAATTGGTCAACAAGAAAGGGCTGACACATGATTGCATCAGCCCTTGTATTAAGTTGGTAAAATGGTAAAATGAAAGCCTCTCTTAGTCGCCGAGCGTGGCCACCATCACAGCCTTGATGGTGTGCATACGGTTTTCGGCTTCGTCGAAAACGATGGAGTTCTCGGACTCGAAGACCTCTTCGGTCACCTCGATGCCGTCCAATCCGAACTGCTTGTTGACATCGCGTCCCACCTGAGTCTCCAAGTTATGGTAAGCAGGCAGACAGTGCATGAATTTGCACTTGGGGTTGCCGGTCAGCTTCATCGTCTCCTTGTTGACCTGATAAGGCTTGAGCAGCTTGATGCGCTCTTCCCAAACCTCAACGGGCTCGCCCATGGAGACCCACACATCGGTATAAAGGAAGTCGCAGCCCTTTACGCCCTTCTTCACATCGTCCGTGACGGTGACGGTAGCGCCGGTCTCTTTGGCGATTTTCTTGCATTCAGCGATGAGTTCCTTGCTGGGTTGCAAGCTTTTGGGAGCCACAATGCGCACATCCATGCCCATCTTGGCACCACCGACCATCAAAGAGTTGCCCATGTTGTAACGGGCATCGCCGAGGTAAGCGTAGGTGACCTGGTTGAGGGGTTTGTCAACATGCTCGCTCATCGTGAGGAAGTCAGCCAGCACCTGGGTCGGGTGGAATTCGTTGGTAAGGCCGTTCCAGACGGGCACGCCGGCGAACTTGGCGAGTTCTTCCACCGTGGTCTGCTTGAAGCCGCGGTATTCGATACCGTCGAACATGCGTCCGAGCACGCGGGCCGTGTCGGCCATGGACTCCTTAATGCCGATTTGGGAACCGCTGGGTCCAAGATAAGTCACATGCGCGCCTTGGTCGTAGGCAGCCACCTCGAAGGCACAACGGGTGCGGGTGGAGGTCTTCTCGAAAATCAGGGCAATGTTCTTGCCCTTCAGGCGAGGCTGCTCCGTGCCGGCATACTTGGCGCGTTTGAGGTCGCGTGCGAGGTCCAACATGTATTGAATTTCCCTGGGAGTGAAGTCTAACAACTTCAAAAAGTTTCTGTTTCTGAGATTAAATGACATCTTTTTGTATTGTTTTGGATTAATAAATGAAATTTTCAAACAACAAAAACGCTTTGTTTCAAGGATTTTCCTCTCTTGACAAAACCGCTGCAAACATACATAAAATATTTGAAATTTGAATCGGGGTCCGCTTTCAACTGACAAAACAGATCAACATGGCACCATGTCTCCTAAAATCCCCTCGTCGGACGAGCGCCGGTGGAGATGACACTGGCACGCGAGCGACCGGAGCTGCCTGCGGAGGGACGCGAAGCCGTCGTGCCGGAGTGGCTGGCCGAGGAGGATGTGGATGTCGAAGGGCGCGGCGAAGAGGAGCCGCCCGACGGATGGCCGCCCGAGGAGACAGGCTTGGTGCTCGATGGCGAAGAGCTCCGGGGAGCGGACGAGGATGGCGAGGAGGACGGCGATGGCTTGGCAGCCGGCGGTGCTGACGACGGACGATTGGCAGGCGGCGTGTTCGTTTGCGCCACTGGTGCACTGCCGCCACCGTAGCTCTTATAATTGGATGTGCTCCCCACACGGCTGATCTTCGACGAGATGTTATGCCCGCCCGTGGTGACCAAATCGTTGTATGTGATAATCACCGACGGCGTTTTCAAATACCGCCCGCCACTCTTGCTCAAACTGCCCACATAATAGTCGCGCACCTTGGCCAGGTCGAGTCCGATCAAGGTAAGGTTGTTTTTCCCGATGTGCCGCAGCAGGTCGTTGACCTTGCGCGCACGCAACATGCGATTGTAAGTCTCCTGGCTGTTGATTGCGGTGCCACGCGGATAGGACAGGTAACGCACCAGTTTGTTGTATTCGTCCTCCGACAACCCCTTGAGCATGGCACGAACACCCCTCAACTCCTCGGCAATGGAGCTTTTTTCCTGACTGTTGACATGTTGCAGGATCTCCCGCTCGCGCTCCTCCGTATAGGTAAAATTATAGTCACGCTCGTTCTGGCGAAGCTGCCTGTTCACCTGCTTTTCACCATACGTTGTGAAATGGATGCGGGAAAGCGTATCCGACAGCAGTTCAATCTGACTATCGGGCATATCCTTGAACACATCAAGCAAGGAGCGACAAGGTTTGGCCAACAGATAAGGCTTGTTGGATGGGAACGACGAATGCAACAGTTTGCCCTTATAATGAACACCGTTATCCATAAACAACTGATACAAAGCCGTATATTGCACCACACGCGCAAGATCGGTATTGCCCGTATGGGCAAAATAGTTGCCTGCCTGTCGTTCATACTGCGCCCCGACGCTGGTGCTGCGTTCCTGTGAATGGAAGTAGGAGACCGGCAAGGCGCCCGTGCGATTCAACGTATAAATGGTATGTTCGGGCAAGTCAATGGCGTACATGGTGTTAGCAGTGTTCCAATTGTAAACCAGCTCACTGAGTCCCAATTTTTTGAACAGGGGTTGATTGAAGGGGAAGTATCCGGGGGACGGGTATCGGTAACTGGCCTCCTCGATGGTGCCGCTCTCCGACCAATCCTTCAACAGAATGTCGGTGATGGTGAGCAGATGTCCCAGTTCCGTGTTTTCCAGCTCACGGCTGAGATAAGTGGGGCACCAGTCGCGGCCGTTAGCCATTTTGCCCGCCATGCAGTCGTTGATATCCAAACTCTGCGACAGCTCCTTGCTGCTGATGGAGGCGATGAGCAAGACGGTTTCCACCCGCAGCGGCGGGAGCACTTCCAAGGGGGCCTCCCGCTCACGCCCGATGATCACCAACGTGGTGGAATCGCGCAACGCCCCCAGAATGAGGTCGGCGTCAAGGGCAAACTTACGGATGTCACCCACCTGCTTGATCAAGTCGGCATCGCGACGAATACTCCACGCCACAAGTCCGGGCAGACGGCTGAAAAAGACACCACGCCGCTTTTCGCGGAACATGTCATCCACGGTCAAGTCGCGGGCGGTGTCACGCTCGTCGATAAAGGCCTCGCCCGCCGAAAAAAACCAGTCGTCAAACTCAGCCAACGTGATTTGGTAGTCCAAGTCATCCTGGGTGAAATAATGCCGCTTCTTGTCGCTCAACAAGTCCATGGCACGGGGCTTGTAATCGGAAAGAAATTGTTGTTTGGAAAGCTTGGCCACCAAGTTGTCGAGATTTTCCGAGGTGGCATTGCCCACCACGATCAGCATATCGGAAACCCGCCCGTCATAGCCGATTTTGTGCGATCGGATGGCGGTTTGGTGGGCAAACTTGGAACAGATAGTCTCCACACTGTCGGGTTCCAGGAAGGGTGCCGGTTCGGCAATGAGGATAAGGCGGCTGCTGTCGGGGAAGGTGGCCGTGCCGACGGTCTGATAGTGCATCCGGAAACTTTTCCTGAAGAGGTCGTAAACAGAATCCTGCTTCTGGAAAGCCATGGTGGCGGACAAATCCAAATGCTGGTCGGGGATGTATTCCCGCTTGAGGATGGCAGCGGTCTGCTGCTTGATGCTCTCCGCCACGGGGGTATGGCGCCCCCAGATGGCAAACGCCGCCGCGCCCAACAAAAGCGTCGAGCCAAGGATGATCAGTATCTTGTTCACCACAGAATTCATTGCCGTTTTTCGAGGCGGCAAAAATACAAAAATAGAGGATAGGCTCAAGGACAAAAGGGCTACGCGGCAAGGTGCAGGAACAGTCATTCCATATTTTTCTTACTTTTGCGACCTCATTTATCCTATGGCAAACATCCTCACCATCATACTCGCCTCCGTCTATCTTTTCGGCATCCCATTCCTGATTGTCAAGATGGCCGAACGGTGGCCTGTCATCCACAAAATCAGCCCGATGGTCATTTTGTATATCATCGGCCTTTTGGTGGGCAACATAGGGATTGTGGGTGAAACCGCCTTCAACGTCTGCGAAAACGTCTCCAACATTGCAATGCTGATTGCCATTCCTTTGATGCTGTTGGGATGCAACTTCCGGCTCAAGTCGGCCAAAAGCATATTTGCGGCATTCGGCGTAGGGTTGTTCAGCGTCTTGACGGTCACGGTGGCAGGCTTCTTTCTCTTCCAATCGCAAGCCACCGCTGCCGGCCTCACCGACACGGAGTTCGCCAAGGTCGGCGCCGTGATGGTCGGCATCTACACGGGCGGCATCCCCAACCTCGCCCCCGTCTCGAAGGCCGTTGGCCTGCCGCAGCATCTCTTCCTGCTGGTCTCCGGCCACGACTTGGTGGTGACCAGCATTTACCTCCTCTTCATCGTCTTCTTGGGAAAAAGGATTGTCCGACATTTCTTCCCCCGTATGGCGAAAACATCTGACAAGATGAAAGAGATCCCGGATGAGGAAGTCGGGGAAAAAAAGAGTCTGAAACAGATCGTGGCAAACCGTTGCATCGGGATTCTTGTGGCCATCGTCATCGTGGCAATTTCCTACGCCCTGTCGCGGGTCATCCCGCTTGACAATTCCATCGCCGTCATCATCATCACCATCACCACCCTGTCCATCCTCCTCTCCTTCTGGAAGCCGGCCAAGCGTTTGGAGGGCACCTTCGAAACAGGACTCTATTTTGTCTATGTTTTCTGCCTGGCGGTGGCCACGATGGTGAACGTCCACGACTTGGAGTTTTCGAAGCATTTGTTCATTCTCTATTATATTGCCTTCGCCGTGTTCGGATCGTTGTTGTTGCAGATCCTTTTTTCAAGGATTTTCAAGCTGGACGGCGACCTCATGCTGGCCTCTTCCATCGCGCTGATCAACTCGCCGCCCTTCGTGCCGATGGTGGCTGCCGTGCTGAAAAACAGAGACGTCATCCTGCCCGGCATCGCCATTGGTCTGCTCGGCTACGCTGTGGGCAACTACCTCGGCGTCGGGATGTTCTGGCTGTTGAGTCATGTAGGATGATCCGCCCGTTGGGCAAACACAAAAAAAGTATATCTTTGCGCCCCTTAAAAAAAGAAGACATGAAACCTGAAACCCCTGTATTACTGCTGACCGGCTACCTTGGCAGCGGCAAGACCACTCTCGTGAACCGAATTCTCTCCAACCGACGCGGCATCAAGTTCGCCGTTATCGTCAACGACATTGGAGAAGTCAACATAGACGCCGACCTTATCCAGAAAGGCGGCATTGTGGGGCAGAACGACGACAGCCTCGTGGCCCTCCAGAACGGCTGTATCTGCTGCACCCTCAAAATGGACCTCGTCAAACAGATTGCCGAGATCATCGACCAGCAGCGTTTCGACTACATCGTCATCGAGGCCAGCGGCATCTGCGAGCCCGACCCCATCGCCCAGACCATCAGTTCCATTCCCTCCATGGGAGGCCCCTACACCCAAAACGGTGTGCCGCGCCTTGACTGCATCGTCACCGTGGTGGACGCCCTGCGTATGCAAGACGAGTTCGCCTGCGGCGACCGATTGCTCCGCAGCAACATCGCTGAAGACGACATCGAGAACCTCGTCATCCAACAAATCGAATTCTGCAACATCGTCCTCCTCAACAAGGCCTCCGAGGTCTCCCGCTCCGAGCTGAACCGCCTGCGCGAAATTGTCTTGGCCCTGCAACCTGCCGCCAAGATCATTGAATGCGACTACGGCGACGTCGATCTCGACCTTATCCTCCACACAAACATGTTCGACTTCGAGAAAGTGGCCACCTCCGCCACCTGGATCCACGAAATCGAAGGCCACCAAGAAGAGGAACACGATGCCCACGACGATGCCCATAACGATGATGACGACGACAATCATGACCATCATCACGATGAGCATGAGCATCATCACGACGACCACGACCACAACGACCACGACCACGACCACGACGGGCACGGCCATCACCACCACCATCATGACCACGAAGGCGGAGAGGTGGAAGAGTACGGCATCGGCACCTACGTCTATTACCGCCGTCGGCCCTTCAGCCTGGGCCGTTTCGATGAGTTTGTGGCCCGCAAACTGCCCAAGAACGTCATCCGCGCCAAGGGTATCTGCTACTTCAAAGGGGAATTCGACAAGTGTTACCTCTTCGAACAGGCGGGCCGCCAATTGTCGCTCAAGGACGTGGGGCTCTGGTTCGCCACCATGTCACCCGACGAACTCGCCGAAGAGATGATTCGCGAGCCCGGCCTGCGCAAGGACTGGGACGAGCAATATGGCGACCGCATGCAGAAGATCGTCTTCATCGGGCAACGCATTGACAAGGAGGCCCTGGCTCATGACCTGGACGCCTGCCTGACAGATTAGCGCAAAAAAACAGGCGCGTCGCTTATTCATCGCTTCGCGCCTGGATACATAAAGGCAATGCCCTTCGGGATTCTTATGGTTGCCTTGCAGAATGATTACTTTTGAATCCTGATACGGGCATCAACTGCTGTCACGTAACGCGGGTTACCGAGCAGCGGGTTGAGGTCCATCTCCACGATTTCGGGAGCAGCCTGCACCAGCGCGCTCACACGTGCAACTTGGTCGGCATAGAGGTCGATATTGACGGGCTCCTGACCACGCACGCCCTGCAGGATCTTGTAGCCACGCAGCTTGGTGAGCATCTGTTTGGCTTCAGCGGCGGTGATAGGGGCAAGTGCGGACTGCACATCTTTCAACACCTCGATGAAGATACCGCCCAGGCCGAAGAAAATCTGATGGCCGAACTTTTCATCGCGGATAGCTCCGATATAGACATCCGTGCCGTCCAGCATCGGGTACATCTCCACGGCGTAGGTTTCGGGGATGACGATAAGGCGGTCAAACTCCTTGGCCACAGTATCCAAATCCTTGACGCCCAGTGTCACACCGCCCACGTCGGACTTGTGCAACGGACCCACGACCTTCATCACCAATGGCACATCTTTCGAGCAGCCGACCTCTTTGGCGAATGCCAAAGCGTCTTCTTTCTTGTCCACCTCGACAGACTTCTTGCGGGAGATACCGGCGGCATCAAGCAGTTCGTTGTAGTCGGCGATTTCCAGATAGCCGCTCTCGCACTTGTCGATGGTCTTGCGGATGCGGGCCACATCGATCTGCGGCAAATCCACATGTTCGGGTTGCGGCTTCGGGGTGTTCCACACTTTTACAAGGGCGTTGCCCAGCACGCACTCCTCCGGGAAGTTGATACGTCCCTTGGCGATAAAGTCCTCAATCTCCTGTTTCACATTGATAATGGAGGGCAATACCGGGAAGATGGGCTTCTTGCAGGTTTTCATCTTTTCATCAAGCAAGTCGTAAACCTCCTTGTTGGAGAAGAGGCCCGGGGAGCCGAAGATGACCACGGAGAAGTCGATATCCGTGTATTCGTTCTCCACGGTGTCGATGATATAGCCGAGCTGTTCGGCGGTGCCGGTGGCGAGGAAGTCGATGGGGTTACCCACGGATGAGCCGGGGAAGAGTTTCGCGAGCAGGCCGGGGCTGGCGGGGTGATCCTTGAGCGGGGGCACCTCTATGCCACCATTGCTCAGCACGTCGGTGAGCATCACGGCGGGGCCGCCGGCGTGGGTGATGACAGCGCAGCGTTTGCCCTTTATCTCCGGATGCATAAAGACGGCGCAGACGGTGGTCAGTTCCTGGCGGTTGTGACAGCGCACAATGCCAGCTTTTTGGAACAGGGCATCCACAGCAGCGTCGTTGGTGGCCAAGGCGCCAGTGTGCGACGAGGCCGCACGTGAACCGGCGGCTGAACCGCCCGACTTGATGGCTGCAATCTTGCATCCTTTGTTGATGAGGTTGCGGCTGTGCTTCAACAAGCGCTGCGGGTCGCCAATCTTTTCCATATAGAGCATGATGACGTGACTCGATTTTTCAGGGTCAAAGGTCTCGTCCATATGTTCCAGCACATCTTCGATGCCGAGCTGGGCGCTATTGCCCACAGCCCATACACTATTGAACTTCAGGCCGTTACTCATGCCATACTCTTTGATAAACACGGCGGTGGCACCACTTCCCGTGATGAAGTCCACACCTTTGGGATCCAGTTTCGGGATGGGTGTGTCAAAACAGCCGCTGTAGTTGGTATTGAGGAAGCCTGTGCAGTTGGGGCCGATGAGCGAGCCTCCGACGGCGTTGATGGCATCCACGATATGCTTCTCAATGGCAGCGCCCTCGGCGTTCTCCTCTGAGAATCCCGCACTGACAATAATGAATCCTTGTGTGCCTTTCTGCTGCGTCAGCACGTCCACCGTGTGGGCGCAGAACTTGGCGGCGATGCAGAGGATGGCGCAATCGACCTGCGGCAGGTCTTCCACCTGTTTGTAGCACTTGATGCCCTGAACCTCGTCTTCTTTGGGGTTCACCGCATAGACTTCGCCTTTGAAGGCACTCTCCAACAGGTTTTTAAGAGCTTTTCCGCCCGGTTTGTGAATGTCACTGGATGCACCGCACACTACGATGCTCTTGGGATTGATCAGTTTTTGGTTAATCATATATGTTTTTATTTTCTGAATCGCCCCGAATACGCAAATCACGCATCGGGGCAATATTAATTGTTGTATTATTGTTGAACGATATCTTTCTTCAACTTGTCGATACGGGCGCAAAGCGTCTCCTCAACGGATTTGAGGTTGGCGCGTTTGCGGGCTTTCTCCACAACGCTGAAGTAGAACTTGATTTTCGGCTCCGTGCCGGAAGGACGCACCGTGACCTTGCTGCCGTCCGCCGTGAAGAACTGCAACACGTTGGATGTCGGCAGGTCAATGATGGTATTGGTTTTGTTCACGAAATCATACGACTTGGAAACAGCGTAATCCTTCATCACCACCACCGGCTGGTCGCCTATCTTTTGGGGCGGGTTGCTGCGGAAGTTGGCCATCATGGCCTGGATCTCCTCCACACCGGCCTTGCCCGTCTTGGTAAGTGAAAGCAGGTCTTCCTTGTAGTAGCCATATCCCTTGTAGATGTCGTCAAGCACTTGTGCGAGCAATTTGTGTCCTGCCTTTCCGCTGGCCATGTGATAGGCCGCCATCTCGGCAATGAGACAGCAGGCGGAGACGGCGTCCTTGTCGCGCACGAAATCGCTGATCAGGTAGCCATAGCTCTCCTCGCCGCCGCAGACGAATGTTTTCGCACCCTCGTTCTTGAGGATGGCCTCGGCGATGTACTTGAAGCCCGTGAGCACCTCCATGCACTCCACGTTGAAGTCAATGGCGATGTCGCGGATCAGGTCGGTCGTAACCACGGTCTTGACCACGAACTGGTCGCCCGTGATCTTGTTGTTCTGCTGCCACTGGGAAAGGATGTAGTGGAACAGCAGCGTGCCCGTCTGGTTGCCGTTGAGCAGACACATTTTCCCATCGGCATCGCGGATGGCGACACCCACGCGGTCCGCATCGGGATCGGTGGCGAGGATGAGGTCGGCCTCCACCTCGTCGGCCTTCTTCAAGGCCAACTCAAGGGCACTCTTCTCTTCAGGGTTGGGCGACTTGACGGTCGGGAAGTTGCCGTCGGGGACAGCCTGTTCTTCCACCAAATAGACATTCTTGAAGCCGTACATATCCAAAGCCTTCGGCACCATCGTGATGCCGGTGCCGTGCAGCGGCGTATAGACGATTTTCAGATTCTTGGCCTTCTTGATGGCGGCAGGATTGAGCGTGAGGGCGGCAATCTTGTCGAGATAGACCTTGTCCACATCCTCGCCGATAATGTGGACGAGGCTGTCTGCGCGGGTCCATTTCACCTGCTTGAGCGTCGTGATCTTGTTGACCTCCACAATGACATTCTTGTCGTGCGGGGGCACGAGCTGCCCGCCGTCTTCCCAATAGACCTTGTAGCCATTGTATTCACGGGGATTGTGGGACGCGGTGACCATCACGCCTGCCTGGCAACCGAGATGCCGCACGGCAAAAGAAAGCTCCGGCGTGGGACGCAAGTCCTCAAACAAGAACACCTCGATTTTGTTCGCAGATAGAATATCGGCCGTGATCTCCGCGAATTCACGACTATGAAGTCGTGAATCGTGCGAAATCGCCACCTTGATTTTCTGATGTTTGAAGCATTTGAGGAGATAGTTGGCCAAGCCTTGTGTGGCAAATCCCACCGTATAACGGTTCATGCGGTTGGTACCCACGCCCATGATGCCGCGCAGGCCACCCGTCCCGAACTCTAACGTGCGATAAAAAGCCTCTGTCAACTCTTGCGGATTTTCTTTTTGGAGACGATGAATTTCATCCTTGAAACTGGATTCATAATCCTCTTCCAGCCAAGTTTTGATTCTTTGTTCAACTGATGTTTCCATATCTGAGATTTTAGGCTGCAAAAGTACAAAATTTGCAGGTTGCTGTCAAGGCCTAAAAAATATATTTTGTGTAAGAAAACGCTCTTTTTTGAGACTTTTATTCCGCAAGACCAATGGTAACGGGCAACTTGTAGCTGCTATATACGGGCTCACCGTCCTTTTGGGCCGGTATCCATTGCGGCATCTTCTTGATAACACGCAATATTTCTTCGTCAATAGGCGGGAAAAGGGACCTGATAATAGTGGGCCGGCGCACATAGCCATTCTTGTCCACGTTGAATAAAACGACCACGGTGCCTGCGATTTGGTATTTGTTAATCTCTTCAAAGTCGAGGTTGCGTTTCAAATATTGTTGGAGCGCAATATCGTCTCCCACGAATCGGGGAGGGGTGTCGTAGTTGCTGGGAGAGATATCCTCGGCTGTTTCATTGAAATACGACATATCTATATCACCAACCGTAGAGAAAGTCGAGGGATCAGTAGGTACGATACGCTGCCCATCCACCACGACTGTTTGAGAGCCCCCGACATTTCCGCGGACATTCGTTTGGGATTGTTGTTCCGTTTGGGGTGCCACTGGTTTGCAGCCGCTGTTCACTTGGGCGGACAAACCGCTGGGCAGGGCGGACATCAGCCCCACGGAGAGCCCCGCCACAATGGCGGTCTTGCCCAACTGCTGCCGTTTGCGCAGCTCCTGTTCGAGGTAGCGCACCTCGGCCTCGCACGCCGGGCAGGTGCCGGCACAGTCGCCCTTGTGGCGACACTCCTTCGTGACGAATGCAATGTCGTTCTTCTCCGCGATTTGCTTGCGGATCTCCTTGAGGATTTTGCAGGTTTGTTTGCCGTGGCTCATAAGAGTGTTTTATTTACGGATGTCTGTTCTGTACGTGAAAAAGTCAAAGTGCTCCACGCCCATGGCGCGGAGTTTTTCGGTGCTTCGCTCAATGTCCTCTTGGGTGTTGTAGCCCTCGATGAGCGGGAGCCGCACGATGAGGTCGTCGCCGCGCCCCTCCTGCAGGAGCTCTTGCAGATTGTCGAGCGCGCGCCGGTTGCTGAGGCTGGTGTAGTGCCGGTAAATCTCGTCGTTGGTATCCTTGATGTCGATGATGAACTGGTTGATGACGGAGGATAAACGGCGGATGTTGTCGGCAGGGACGTTGAGGGAGGTTTCGAGCGTCAGGTTCCATTCCGGGCCGCAGATCTTGCGAAAGCGGGCAATGAAGTCGGGATGCATGGCAGGCTCGCCGCCGCCGAAGGTGATGCCGCCGCCGGTGGCGAGGAAGTAGAGCTGGTCGATCTTCACCTCATCATAGAGGCTTTCGGGCGTAAAGGTGCGCCAGACGTCCTCACGCTGACATTGCGGGTTGAGGCAGTACCGGCAACGCAGAGGACAACCGTGGAAGGCTGCGAGTGTGCTCACGCCCTTGCCGTCGGTCTGTATCCGGTGCCGAACGATGCCGATAAAGGGAGCCTCTTCCATCGTGTGGGATTATTGGGGAGTGTTGTCGAGTTGGTGCAGGGCATAGCAGTATGCGCCTATGGTGGTGGCCACGCTGGTGCCGATGTGGGAGGTGATGATGCCGAGGCGCTTCTGGGTGTCGCAAAGGATGGTCTCGCCGGTGCCGTAGATGGGGATAGTGCGCTGCTCGCCGCGGGCGAAGGCCTCGAATTCGGCCTCGTCCTCCAAGTTATAAACGTAGGAGGGTACGCGGGGGAGCGTCTGCCCTGAGCGGGTGCTCATCTGAGCGCGTAGTTCGCGCAGCAGGGCTGGCATGAAGAGGGTGTGCGACTTGGAGAGGCCGCCGCCAAGAACGATGATGCCGTCCAGGATGGTGACACACTGGGCTATAGTGTAGCCCGCCACTTCACCGAAGGTGTCGAAAGCCTTGCGTGCCGCCTCGCAGTCGCCCTCCTTCTCGCCGTTCGCAATGAGGAAAATATCGAGCGAGTCGGTGTAATCCTTCGCCCTGGGGTCGTTGGCGCACATATTATAATAATGTAATATGGCACGCTGGGAAACCCCCTCCTCCACGATCAGCTCCGGCTGCAGCTTGTTGGGAGTGCAGTAGATTTCGGAGCAGCAGTTGTCGCCGATGTACATCTGTTCGCGGGTGGTGACACCGATGCCGAAGCCGGTGCCGAGGATGAAGCCGACAAGGTTGCGGTACTGCTTCACACTGCCGGCGGCATGGAGTCTTCGATTGACATCGGGCAGGGTGCCGGCCAGGGCTTCGCCGTAGGTGAAGAGGTCGGCGTCGTTGTTGATGAAGACGGGCAGGTTGAAGCGGCGCTGGAGGTAGGGGCCAAGGGCCACGCCGCCCTCGAAGGCGGGGAAGTTGGTCAGCCGGGCGGGGAAGATGCCGTTGGGGTAATCGGCTGGGCCGGGGAAGGCGAAGCTGATGGCCACGGGCTTCTCGGGCAGTGCCTGGATGGTCCGCTCGAAGCCAGCCGCGAGGTTGGCCATACATTTGTCAAGGTCGCGCGCCTCGGATGGGAGCTCTATGGTCTCGGTGACCGGCTTGTTGCCGCGCAGGGCGGTGAAGCGGAAATGAGTGCCGCCTGCGTCAAGGGTCACCACGGTTCTCGGGTCGTTGTCGTACATACTGGATCTGTTTTGAATGAGGCGGCAAAGTTACATAAAATAATGACCGGTTCATTTCGTCCGGGAAAAAAGTGAAGAAAGGAAAAGATATGAAATAAAAAATATGGAGAAAAAATATTTATAAACAGTGAATTGTATAAAAAAAAATATTATTTTTGCCGCCCGAATGAGAAGAGTGGGGAATTGAGGGGTGAAAAGACATTTAAAATATTGATTTTTAGACAAATATAAAAATAAAAAAAGAGAAAATAAAACAATGAGTGCAAGCAAGAAATTAGCAGCCAATGCTCGAAAAGAAGCGAACAAAACGGTGTACATGGCACGATTAGTGGATAATCCAACCTCACCGCGCAAGACCCGGATCATGGCAAATGTGATTCGCGGCAAGAATGTGGACTATGCAATGAATGTCCTGAAATACAGCCCGAGAGAGGCTTCCGAGAAGTTGTTGAAGCTTCTGAAGTCTGCTATCGCGAACTGGCAAGTGAAGAACGAAGGCATGCGTTTGGAGAACGCGGACCTTTATGTGAAGACGATCATGGTGGATGGAGGCCGCATGCTGAAGCGCATCCGCACGGCCCCGCAAGGACGCGCCAACCGCATCCGCAAGCGTTCCAACCACATCACCTTGGTGATTGCCGACCGCAACACGGAAAACAACAATAATGAAATAATAAAAGAAGAATCACAAAATTAATTAATTAAGTATGGGTCAGAAAGTAAATCCGGTAGGCATTCGCCTCGGAATCGTCAGAGGATGGGATTCTAATTGGTACGGCGGCAAAAATTTCGCCGGTAAGATTGTCGAAGACGACAAAATTAGAAAGTACCTGAATGCCAAGTTCGCAAAGGCCGGAATTTCCAAAATTTACATTGAAAGAACACTGAAACTCGTCACCGTCACCATCATGACGGCACGTCCGGGCCTCATCATCGGCAAGGGCGGCCAAGAGGTTGACAAGGTGAAGGAAGAGCTGAAGGTCATCACGGGCAAGGAAATCCAGATCAACATCGTGGAGGTGAAGCGCCCCGACTTGGATGCTCAACTCGTGGCACAGAACATTGCCAAGCAAATTGAAGGCCGCGTGGCATACAAGAAGGCCATCAAGACTGCCATTTCCACCACGATGCGCGCCAACGCTGACGGCATCAAGGTGACCGCAGCCGGTCGTCTGGGCGGTGCCGAAATCGCACGCGCCGAGCACTTCAAAGAGGGCCGTATCCCCTTGCACACGCTGCGTGCCGACATCGACTACGCACTCGTCGAGGCTCACACCACATACGGTTGCATCGGCATCAAAGTGTGGATTTGCCGCGGTTTCGTCTATGGCAAGCGCGACCTGTTCACCCTCACCGAGGCCGGCAAGGACGCCAAGGCGCCCCAACGCCGGATGTCCCGCGGTCCCCGCAAGGGCGAAGGCCGTGGTCCCCGCACCAACAACAGAAACAACTAATAATGCCGACGCCAAGATGCCGGCTTGAAATAATCAATAACACAAAACATTAAAAGCAATGTTACAACCGAAAAAATCTAGATACAGAAGGCCGCAGAAAGGCAGAATGAAATCCATCACCAAACGTGGTGCCACGATTTCGTTCGGTTCCTTCGCGCTCAAGACGCTCGACCAATGTTGGATCAGCGCCCGCCAAATCGAGGCCGCCCGTCAGGCTATCACCCGTGAGATGAAGCGTGAGGGTCAGCTTTGGATTCGCATATTCCCCGACCGCCCCGTGACCGCCAAGGGATTGGGTGTCCGTATGGGTAAAGGTAAAGGTACTCCCGAGTCCTGGGCCGCACGCGTCAGCCCGGGCCGCATTCTCTTCGAGGCCGACGGCATCCCCATGGAAGTGGCTAAGGAAGCCATGAGACTTGGTGCCCAGAAACTGCCCGTTCACACAAAGTTCATCGTCAGGAGAGATTATTCTCCCGAAATTTAATCCGAGAAAGCTATGAAACAGACCGTAATCAACGAACTTACCACTGCTGAAGTGAAGGAAAGACTGGTTGTCGAGCAAGAGAACCTCATCAAGATGAGACTCAACCACGCCATCTCCCCGTTAGAGAACCCCCAGTCCATCAAAGATCAACGTAGAACCATCGCCAGACTGCACACCGAGCTGCGCAAACGCGAATTAAACGATAAAAAATAGTTATGGAAAGAAATAATAGAAAAGTGAGAGAAGGTGTCGTGGTCAGCGACAAGATGGACAAATCCATCGTCATCAAGGTGGAACGCAAGATGAAACACCCCATCTACGGGAAGTTCCTCAAACGCTCCACGAAGTTCATGGCACACGACGAAAAGAACGATTGCCACATCGGCGATCGCGTCAGAATTATGGAGACCAGACCCTTGAGCAAAAACAAGTGCTGGCGTTTAGTAGAAATCTTAGAAAGAGCTAAATAGTTATGATACAACAAGAATCAAGATTATCAGTAGCTGATAACAGCGGCGCTAAGGAAGTCCTCTGCATCCGCGTTTTGGGAGGCACCAAGAAACGTTACGCCTCCGTGGGCGACAAGATTGTCGTCGCCATCAAAAGCGCCATCCCCTCAGGCCAAGTCAAGGCTGGCACCGTCTCCAAGGCTGTGGTGGTCCGCACCAAAAGACCCGTACGCCGCCATGACGGTTCCTACATCCGCTTCGACGACAACGCTGTGGTGCTGCTCACCCCCGCGGACGAGCTGCGCGGCACGCGTATCTTCGGACCCGTTGCACGTGAACTCCGTGAAAAACAATTCATGAAGATCGTGTCTTTGGCACCGGAAGTACTGTAGAAATTAATAATAATAGATACAATTGACAAAGACCAATTGGTAAACAATCCAAAAAAAAACGACAAAATGAAACTTAAGATCAAGAAAGGCGACATCGTAAAAGTGATTGCCGGCGAGAGCAGGAAGTCCCAAGGCAAGGTCCTCGAAGTCCTGCCCGACCAGCAGAAAGCCCTGGTCGAGGGATGCAACCTCGTCTCCAAGAGCACGAAACCCAACGCCAAGAACCCCAACGGAGGCATCATCCAAAAGGAGGCCCCCATTCACATCTCGAACCTTATGCTCATCGATGCAAAAGGTAATGCTACCCGCGTGGGCAGAAGAAGAAACGCCGACGGCAAATTAGTTAGATATTCCAAAAAATCAGGAGAGGAGATCAAGTAATGACACCAAGATACAAGGAAAAATACCAGAAAGAGGTGCTCCCCGCCCTCCAGGAACAGTTCGGATTCAAATCCGTCATGCGCGTGCCCCGCATCACCAAGATTTGCCTCAACCAAGGCCTTGGTAAATTCGGCATCGCCGACAAGAAACTCATCGACGCCGGCGTCCAGGAAATGACCATGATCGCCGGTCAGAAGGCCGTCGCCACCAAGTCCAAGAAGGACATCTCCAACTTCAAGTTGAGAAAAGGCATGCCCATCGGCGTGCGCGTGACCCTTCACGGCGACCGCATGTATGAATTCCTCGACCGCCTCATCTCCGTCTCCATCCCGCGTATCCGCGACTTCCGCGGCATCAGCGACAAGGGTTTCGACGGCAGAGGCAACTATACCCTCGGCATTCCCGAGCAGATCATATTCCCCGAAATCGACATCGACAAGGTGGCTAAAATCAACGGTATGGACATCACCTTCGTGACTACCGCACGCAACGACAAGGAGTGTCTCGCATTATTGAAAGAATTTGGCTTCCCCTTCAAAAATCAGAAATAGCATGGCAAAAGAATCATTAAAAGCTAAAGAAGTTAAAAGAGCAAAATTAGTTGCTAAATATAGTGCGAAACGCGCGGAGCTGAAGAAAATCATGAACGGCGACGACTACGACGCCAAACGCGCCGCCGACATCGCGCTTCAAAAACTGCCCCCCAACTCCAACCCTATCCGCCTGCACAACCGCTGCAAGCTGACGGGCCGTCCCAAAGGCTATATCCGCCAATTCGGACTCTCCCGTATCAACTTCCGCGAAATGGCCATGGCCGGACTTATTCCCGGAGTGAAAAAAGCAAGTTGGTAACATTAAATTAAGGAGATTACAGTTATGAATACCGATCCGATATCCGATTATTTGACTCGTTTGAGAAACGCCATCCGCGCCAATCACAAGGTGGTGGAAATTCCCGCCTCCAACGAGAAAAGAGCTATCACCAAGATTCTCTTTGAAAAAGGTTATATTCTCAATTACAAGTTCATCGATGACGTACACCCCAAGATGATCAAGATCGCCTTGAAGTACCATCCGGTGACCAAACAATCCGCCATCACGACCCTGCAACGCGCCAGCCGTCCCGGTTTGCGCAAGTACGCCGGCGTGGCAGACATGCCCTCTGTGCTCAACGGCCTCGGCATCGCCATCGTGTCCACCTCCCGTGGCATGATGACCGACAAAGAAGCAAAGGCCCAGAATGTTGGCGGCGAAGTTATTTGTTTCATCAGCTAATATAGGAGGAACCGTTATGTCAAGAATAGGCAAATTGCAAATCGCCGTCCCATCCGGCGTCGAAATCAAGAGAGACGAGAAATCCCACATCGTCACCGTGAAGGGCCCCAAAGGCGAACTTCAACAATATGTTGACCCCCGTATCGAGCTCAACCTCGAAGACGGTCACCTCCACCTCACCCGCCCCACCGACAACAAACGCGACAAGTCCATGCACGGCCTCTATCGCGCCCTCATCAACAACATGGTCACTGGCGTTTCCCAAGGATTCCAGACCAAGATGGAAGTCGTCGGCGTCGGTTACAAGGCTGAGGCCAAGGGCGACCACCAACTCGACATGGGCCTGGGTTACTCCCATAACATCCTGTTCGACTTTCCCAAGGAGATCACCGTGCAGACGATCAACGAGAAAGGTAAAAGCCCCATCATTATCCTGAGCTGCATCGACAAACAACTTCTCGGACAAGTTGCGCAGAAGATCCGCTCCTACCGTAAACCCGAGCCGTACAAGGGCAAAGGTATCCGCTTCGAGGGCGAGGTCATCAGAAAGAAAGCTGGCAAGTCAGCAGAAAAATAATCGCGTAAATACAGTTTTACTATGGCTAACAACAAAAAAGAATATAGAAGAAAAAGGATCAAGAACCGCATTCGCAGAATTGTCAGCGGTACTCCTGCCCGCCCCAGACTGTCCGTGTTCAGAAGCAACCGCGACATCTATGTGCAGGTCATTGATGACATGGCTGGCGTGACCCTCGTGTCCGCATCCTCCAAGATGGCCGGCATCGCCGAACACAAAGGCACCAAGTGCGAGAAGTCAGCCCTCGTGGGCAAGGAAATCGCCCAACGCGCCCTCGCCGCCGGCATCAACGAAGTCGTCTTCGACCGAAACGGCTATTTGTATCACGGAAGAGTCAAATCCCTGGCCGACGCTGCCAGAGAAGGTGGTCTCAAATTTTAAACCCCAAGAACTATGGCAATCGCAAACATAAAGAAAGTTAAAGCCGCCGACCTCGAACTCAAGGAAAGAATGGTGGCAGTGAACAGAGTGGTGAAGGTCACCAAGGGCGGACGTATTTTCAGCTTCGCCGCCATCATGGTGGTCGGTAACGAAAACGGCATCGTGGGCTACGGCCTCGGCAAGGCGAAGGAAGTCTCCACCGCCATCGCCAAGGGCACCGAGGACGCCAAGAAGAACCTCATCCAGGTTCCCGTCCTGAAAGGCACCATCCCCCACGCCCAAGAAGGTAAGTACAGCGGCGCCAGCGTCTTCATGAAACCCGCAGCCCCTGGTACCGGTGTCATCGCCGGCGGTGCTATGCGTGCCGTGTTCGAGAGCGTGGGCGTGAAGAACGTGCTCGCCAAGTCCAAAGGCTCCTCCAACCCGCACAGCGTGGTGAAGGCCACCTTCGACGCCCTCTCCAAGATGCGCGATGCCTACTCCGTGGCCCAAGTCCGCGGCGTCGGCCTCGACAAAGTCTTCAACGGCTAATCGCGAACAATCACTATAAGTTTATCATAAAGACTGCCCACCGGCAGTCTTTTTTTTTCAGGATAAATGAAATTATCTTATCTTTATGGGATGAAAACGGTTGACTCTGCAGATGATCTCATCTTTGTTGTGCCATTATGTATATACGTGCCTTATTTTTGGGGAAAGGATGAACCCGTTCAGGACCGCACAAACACGGAGAAGTTCCTGTCAGCCGGCTTTGACACCAAGACCAATTTTAGGGAAATGCTGTCCTGATTTACGAAAAAAAACAGCGATTTTACACCTGCAAATCACTGTTTTCCAGTGTTTTGAGCAATATACAACACTTCTAACATTGCTCTCTTTCAACACAATACCGGATGTTTTGCCCTGATTGCTGCCCTCCAAAGGGCGGCAGACGGCATTGCCATCCAGTGGGTTTGTGACAATGAATAAGAGATACCAATTTTTGACTTCTAAGCTATTGCTTGATGAACTTGGAAATGGAAGTGCGGTTGTCGGTGGTGAGGATGCGGATGAAGTAGATTCCACTGTTCAAGTTATTGACATTGATGGCGTTCAGATGCTCGGCCTGTCCGTTGCAGCTCATGATCCGACGACCGCTCAAGTCGTAAATCACGATTTGCTGTACAGGTTCGGAACTTTGCACATAAAGCATGCCCGTAGTGGGGTTGGGGAACACACTGAACGTGATCTCCGCAGGGTTTTCAACGCCTACATGGTCGTCCATGTCTTCCACACACAGGTTGCCCATGCCGGGGAGAACGATATTGTCCACCCAAGCGCAGTCGCTGCCGCCGATGACACCAGAGTCCTTCTGGTAGCTGAATTTGAAGGTGTGCGTGCCGAGATGACCCACATGGAAACCATCTACATCAACGTCAAGGAGGTGTGTCAAATAACGACGA
>CAMVIT010000046.1:0-22973 GCA_947167635.1 uncultured Bacteroidales bacterium
GAAGCGACGAAGGAGCGCAATGTGGGGATGGATGACGGTACCGACACTCTCTCAATAACCCCACACAAGCGACGAAGGAGCGCTGTGGGGTGGGACGACGGCACCGACACCCTCTCGCGGCGCGGGAGTCGGCATCCAAGATGCACAATACTTGCACGCCGCGAAAGAGAGGCGTTGGAAAAAGCGTTGTTTGGAGACTTGTTAATGCCGGCGGTTGGCTTGACGCGATGCACCACGTTGCCTTCTGCGCTTGAGATGCAACTCCCGTTTGCGCCGCCAACGTTTTTGCAGCATGGGAGGTATCTCTTTCTGTTTTGAAATTCGTTTCTTGAGCTGTTTGTAACCTTCCACGCCCACAATGGCCAAACCGGAATATTGGAAGGCTTTGGCCAAACTGAAAAAGACGATGCCGAGAGTCTTCTTGGTGGAGGGACTAAGGAAGGGCATTGCAATCTGCCCGAAAGCAAGAATATGAAGTACAACGCAGATTATCAATAGGATAACCCCGGTTTTGGGAGAAAACCCTTTGAACCATATTTTCAAGCGCTGTTTAAAATTCTTCATTACGGCAATTGCGTCAGAAGCAAATCGTAAAAATTGTTATTTTATTGTGTGGATGCGTGAATTTATTTTGGTGCCGGGCAAGACACAAGGTCTGCCTTTCGAAAATGTCAGGAAAATTGCGACAGAAGGCTCTGTTTGCCGGAAAAATGATATTTTTGCATTTCCAATAATCATAAAACAGATGAAGCGTTTTTTCGACCTCCTTTTTTCGTTCATCGGGCTTGTTGTCTTTCTGCCTGTATGGCTTGTCGTGGCACTGCTCATCGTGGTCGACTCGCGTGGCGGTGTCTTTTACAGCCAGTTGCGTGTGGGCAAGGACAACCGCGACTTTAGGCTCTACAAGTTCCGTACCATGCGGACCGACTCTGACAGCAAGGGGCTCATCACTGTTGGCGCGCGCGACAGCCGTGTCACCCGCGTGGGCTATTGGCTACGCAAGTTCAAGATTGATGAGTTTCCGCAGCTCCTCAACATCATCAAGGGCGACATGAGCATTGTGGGGCCGCGTCCCGAGGTGCGCAAGTACGTGGACCTATACACCCAGGAGCAGATGCGCGTGCTCTCTGTGCGGCCGGGCCTTACCGACTATGCCTCCATCCGTTACGTGAACGAGAATGAGGTGCTCGCCGCTTCCGCCGACCCCGAACGCACCTACATCGAAGAGGTGATGCCCGCCAAACTCGCCCTCAATCTTCAATATATCGAAAACCAGTCGTTGGCGGAGGATTTTCGGCTGATTCTCAAGACTTTTGTGGCTATCTTCAAACATTAATCGTATTTTATACTGACCATCCAAACACCCTGTATGAAGAAATTTTGCACACTCTTCCTTCTGGCTTTTTCCAGTATTGTACTTTTTGCACAAAGTGCCGACACCACGAAATCGGCAAGGGGGCGCAAGTTCCGCATTCCTGAGGAATACCGTCCCCATTTTACAGCCACGGTGCTGGGACGCTATGAGTATAACCCGCAGATGAACAAGCATCACTTCGAATTGCGCCACACGCGCATCGGCGTCAGCGGCAGCCTGCACCCGATGTTTTCCTATATGGCCTTGGTGGACTTGACTTACGGCGGCAAGTTCTCGCCGGTGGCCATCTTCGCCCAGTTCAAACCTGTGAAGGGCCTCTCCCTGCTGATCGGCTATGACAAGATGCCATTCAGCTCCGAAAATTTGCTCTCGCCTTACCAATATTATTTCTCCGACAAGTCGTTTCTGACGCAGAAGATTACGGCGTGGAGCGATGTGGGGGCGGTTGTCGCTTACAAGTGGGACAAGGTTGTCCCCTTCGAAATCAAGGCCGGAGTCTTCAACGGCGCAGGATTTGGACGGCAGATGGAGTTTCAGGAGCACCTCAACTTCGTGGCGCGCGGCACCTTCGAGCTGTTTAAAAACTTCAAGCTCTCCCTGGACTATGCGGGTGTGCGTCCCGAGGCTTTCCGCATTCACCATTACGGAGCTGAACTCGCCTATGACATTGCCAACCTCCACTTGGAGGCCGAGTATATCTACAAACAGTACATGGAGAAGACACTGAAGCCCACACACGCCATGTACGGCTTTGCCTACTATAAGATTCCTGTTGGCAAGAAGATGCTGGACAATATCGGGATTGCGGTGCGCTACGACGCCATCACCGCCAATTGCAATGGACGCGCGGATGCCGACGGCAACTTTGCAGTGGAACCTCTGCGCCAACGCCTGACTGCCGGCATAACCTTTATGTTCGTAGAAAAGCCGTTGCGCGCGGGCATCCGGCTGAACTACGAAAAGAACTTCGTACACAAAGGCGTGGAGTGCAAGGAGGACAGGATTATCCTGGAGCTGATCACGCACTTTGCCAATTAAAAACTCTTCCGCATACTCTCTAACTCTTTGTCGTCCATTCCGTAAGCCTCCTTGCCCCGCTGGAGGCAGGCTTCAAACCCGTCGTCATCCTTAAGGGCTTTGTGGCAGCGCAATTCGCATTGCCACAAGTCCCATATCAGCGGCATTGACTTGTCAACGGTCACGAAGCATTGCAGAGCCTGGTCGTATTGTTTGGCCACGAGGTTGGCATAGCCGTAGAGGAACAGGAATATCGGGTCATCGCCTACATGGGGGATGAGGGTGTTGATGCATTTCTCGGTTTCGGCCACCTTGCCTTCGTTTACAAAATAGAGCAGCTTGTGCAGCAGCAGGTAGCGCTCGTCCAGTTCGTCGCCCAGCTCGTCAAGGCGTGTGGCAAAGTGCGTGCGGTCGGATTGGAACAGGTTGGCGACGAGGAGCTGGTGGTAGGCTGGATAGTCGCGCAGAGCTTCCTTGTGATCCTTGAGGGTGGCGAGGGCTTTGGCGGATTGGTTGGCGCGTGTCTGTTCCTCGGCCTGCAGCAGCCATCGGACATCGCTGTCGGGGTTGGTCTGCAACATCAGGTTGTAGAGCATCGCGCCTGCCACGCTCTTGGAGAGCAGGCAGCCGGCGTTGTAAACGAAACCGTCTTGCAGCATCATCCGCCCGCCGGCGGTGTCCACCACGAAGTCGTAAAAGTTCACCACGTAATTGTCATAACTGCGGAAAACGATGTGATGGACGCCTCCATCGTTGTAGTACCGGGTGAAGGCGAAATCGCCGCCGTTGTTGACAGCCTCCGTCATCGTTCTCCCAAGTTGGAGGCACTTTTCGAAGAACTGCTCACCGCCATCTACGTCGAAACCGCTATATACGATGGAATTTTCGGAGACCAACTGCCGGATGTGTGCCTTGTCAATGACACTATCAACCGCATCGGCACGCCCGTTGAGGATGCCCTTCTCAATCTCTTTGGCAAAGCCGGTCACCGACTCTTCCGTCAATGATATCTCCTTGACGGGGTTATTGGCGTTGTTTTTCTGTCTGTTACAACCTGCTCCAACAAATAATGCAACAATAAGTGCGAAAAGGAATGACTTTTTCATTGTTTTGAATGGAGAGTTATGAATTAAAAAACTAAGAAACTAAGAAATTAAGAAATTAACCGTAAATCGCAAACCGCAATCATCTTTTCTCCAAAATCGAGATATAGGTATAGATCGGTTTGTGGTCGGAGGTGTTGAGCTCGGTGCAGACGGTATGGCCGAAGTCGTTATATTGACGGCTGTGGAAGATGTAGTCGATACGATACGGTGGGAACGGCTCGCCGTAGAAGGTGGCGCCGAGACCTTTACCGCTGCTGCGGAAGCTGTCCTTGAAGCCGTGGCCGATCTTATGCGCGCTGTAGGAGGTCGGCGAGTCGTTGAAGTCGCCGCAAATGATGATGGGATGCTCACAGCTGTCGATGTGGGCGCGAACCGCCTTGGCTTGTTTCTGGCGGTGGTCGTAGGCGTTGGCGATTTTATGGTAGAGACGAGCCGTCTTGGCCTCGATCTCGGGATCGCTCATGTCGGTGTGCAACACAGCCTCGCTGGTGGCGTAGTCCTCGCTGCCCAAGCTCATCGACTGCAGGTGGACGTTATAGACGCGCAGGGTGTCGCCGTTGTAGCGGATATCCACGAACATGGCCTTGTTCTGGGTGCTGTCGTTGGTCTCCACAATTCCGCTGTTGACAATGCGGTATCGGCTGAACACGGCCAGTCCGAAGCGATGCGGCCCGGACGAGTTGCTGAGGTATAGCCGGTAGTTGCGCTCGCTGTCGGGCAGCTCCATGGCGTTGAGGATGCCCTGCGTGGTGTTGAAATCCAGTTTGCCCGTCTTGTCGAAGAAGTACTCTTGGATGCAGAGAATGTCGGGGCACTCCTTGCTGAAGAAGTCGAGCACGGCCTTCTTGTTGGCCTTGCGCTTCTTGACATCGTCGTTGGCATCGTAGATCCCGAAAACACGGGCGTTGTAGCTCATCACCTTGACACAGTTGGCGCAGGTCTCAGGCTTGTCTTGCGCACGCAACTGGAAATTCCTGTCTATATTGTTGACATTGAGCAGGATGGGAATCAATGGTATGAGGGATAGCCTATAATCGACAAAAATCCACACGATGACGAGGAAGGCGTTGACCAACAGGATATAGGCGAAAAACAGCCCGCAAAATGCGATGAGGTGGTTGAATGACGGACGCAATATTTGGGAGACGAGTGAGCCGAGCAGGGCTAATGCGGCCACTGTGCTGATAAGCAGCAACAGCCACTTCCCGATTTTTTTCAGTATGATCAGTTTTTTAAAGGCCATTATTTTTGGGAATAGCGGAATAGAAAATCTTTCTCCTCTTTTGTCAAGGCATCGTACCCTTTTGCGGAAATCTTGTCGAGAATTTCATCGATTCGCTTCTGTTCTGCGGCTCTGCGGGCGTTATACTCCTCATCGCTCATGGGGCGTCCGCTCTCGGTGGAGACGTAATATTTTTCTTTTTTGCGGTTGGACAGTTCCTTTTTGAATCGGCTGAAGAAATTGTCCTGTCTCTCTTCGTTGAAATCATCGTAGTAATCGTTGCGGCGCTGTTTTTCGGTGTGCCGCCACAGCAGGATGAGCAGTATGCCGAAGATCATGCCGCCAAGATGCGCGAAGTGAGCCACACCGTCCGCCGTGCCGAAGATGCCCGACACCAGCTCGATGCCGCCGTAGAGGATGACGAACCACTTGGCTTTGATGGGCAACAGGAAATAAAGGTAGATGTAGGAGTTCGGGAAAAGCATGCCGAAAGCGAGCAACAGGCCATAGACGGCCCCTGAAGCGCCCACGATGTTGATGCTGTTCAGGAAGGTGTCGCGCGCGTTGGCCGTCACATAGGTCAGCTCGTCCAAAGTGCCCGGATCTTGCTGCAAGACCAACAGATTGTTGCGCAACATCTCATCGAAACGCGCATTGGTGTTGTGCTCCACCAAATAGCGATAGGACTCTAAGGATGGATTGTCGATGAATTGGTCGAGCAATGCAACCGTGGGGTGTACTTGGAAAAAGACGACCAGGTAGTGGCACAGGGCCGCCCCGATGCCAGTGACGAAAAAGTAGATTAAAAACCGTTTGGTGCCCCAAGCGTTCTCCACAGCGGCTCCGAACATCCAGAGGGCAAACATGTTGAAGAAGATATGCTCGAAATTGGCGTGCATGAACATATAGGTCAGGAACTGCCAAGGGTAGAAGTCGGGTGCTGACACATAATGCAGACCCAGCCACTTGTCGAGGTCAACAAGGCCGGTTTGTCTGAATACCACCGTGGCGAAGAATACCAATATGTTGATTATGAGTAAATTCTTGACGCCTGGGGGCAGAATGTTGAATCCGCCCATCCTGATTTGATCGTCCATTGCAAAGGTTATGGTTTATGTAACTGATGTGATTTCACAAAAAAGTTTGCAAAAATACTAAAAAATCCTATTTTTGCGGCTATGAAAACTGCAATTACCTTGCCAAGATGCAAAAGTGTCATTATCAGGCAGATGTTTGTCCATTTTGTCCTGAATGGAGATGTTATGCCCATTGAGGCGGGTGACTGTGAGGACATTCGGGTGACACACGACGCCCTGTGGGTTGTGTGCGATTCCGTAGGTCGCGGTTCTACTGTGAACGTTGGGGAGTGCGGTGCGGCATATCGCTTCCTCATGGCTTTGCTTGCGGTCACTCCGGGTGTTTGGTTGTTGACAGGTGCGCCACGACTTTTACAACGCCCTATGGAAGAGCTGGTTGAAACGCTGTGCTCCATTGGCGGCAGGATAAAGCGCGAAGCGTCAGGATGGCGGGTCGAAGGGCGTGCTCTTTCGGCAAAGCGGTTGACGATCGACTGCCACCGCACGAGTCAGTTTGCCTCTGCACTCCTGCTCGTGGCTCCCAAAATGGGACTTGAGGAGTTGGAATTCTCATCGGCGGGGATCCCTTCCCGGCCATACATCCAGATGACGCGACTTTGCACGCCGTGGCATGTCTGGGTCGGAGGACTTCCCGAACCGGATGGACCGTTGGGCCGGGTCGGTGACTGGAGTGCGGCACTCTTTTGGTATGCGACCGCGTTGATCCGCGGAAAAAGGCTGGGGAAAGCCTCTTTTGAGCTTCAGGGTATCTCTTTGCAATCCGCGCAGGGTGATGCTGTCATTGCCGGTTGGTTTGCCCGGCTTGGAGTGGAGAGCGTGGAGACAGAGACCGGTGTGCGCATCACGGCGCGCGAAGTGGAACTCGCGATGCCTTTGCGGCTGGACGTGGCCGACCACCCCGACGTGGTGCCAGTGCTTGCGGCGATGGCTGCCGTGTTGCCCGCAGACATCACTTTTCTGCACACGCGCAACCTTCGCTACAAGGAGTCGGACCGCGTGAGGCAGTTGGCAGAGCAGCTGGCGCCGTTCGCCGACATAGAGCGCACGGAGGATTCCTTGCGGGTGCGGGGACGTGTGCGCGACACCTGGCCTGCACCGCCGTTCGGGTTCCATACCCGGCACGATCACCGTCTGGCGATGGCTTTTCTGCTGTTCGGCAAGGATGCATGCCTTGACGAAACGGAGTGCTTGGCCAAGTCTTATCCGCTTTTATCTGTCACTTTTGCTGAATTTTAACCTCCTTTTTTCTGAAATTAAATGATGAAGAAGGCGCGTTTTATTTTAAAGTTATATTGAATTTTGTGTAAAGTACTGATTTTCAAATCTATTTATTGTATAAAGAAAATGGTCTGGGATAGAAGTTTTATATTGAAAAAAATGTATTTTTGCAGGCCTTAAAAATACCGATTATTGTCCTTAATGTTAGTAAAAGGAATTAATTAAAAACTCGGGAAATGTGGGTGAAGACATTTCCCAACAAAAAAACAACAGACTGAAAAAATGGATGCAGTAAGTTACAAAACTATTTCGGCGAACAAAGATATCGTCAAGAAAGAGTGGGTTTTAATCGATGCACAAGAGATGGTGGTCGGTCGTCTTGCGACGGTCGTGGCCCGTATCCTGAAAGGCAAAACGAAACCCTATTACACCCCGAGCTTCGATTGTGGTGACAATGTGATCATCATCAATGCGGAGAAGGTGCGCTTTTCTGGTAAAAAGTGGACGGACAAGCAATATGTCCACCATACCACTTATCCTGGCGGTCAGCGTTTTGCCACCCCCAGAGAGGTTATGCGCAAACATCCGGAGCGCATTCTGGAACATGCCATCAAGGGCATGCTTCCCAAGAACCGTCTCGGAAGCCAGCTCTATCGCAACCTCCACGTCTATGTGGGTCCGAACCACCCGCATGAGGCTCAGCAACCCAAATTGATTAACGTTAACGACATCAAATAACAATGGAAGTAACTAATACATTAGGCAGAAGAAAGACCGCAGTTGCCCGTTTGTACATGAAACCCGGCACTGGCGAGATCAAGGTGAACAACCGCGACTATAAGGAATATTTCTGTGTCCCGACCTTGCAATACAAGGTGGAGCAGCCCCTGCGCATCGCTGACGTGCTGGGCCAATACGACATCAAGGCCAACTTGGATGGCGGTGGTGTGACTGGCCAGGCCGAAGCTCTTCGCATGGCCATCGCCAAGGCGCTCGTTGAAATCAACCCTGAACTCCGTTCCGCGATGAAGTCCCAAGGCTTCCTGCGCCGCGACCCGCGTATGGTTGAGCGTAAGAAACCCGGTCAACCCAAGGCTCGTAAGAGATTCCAATTCAGCAAACGTTAGTATATATATATGTTTGTTTAGTATCGAAACTGCGGAGATTTCATCCGAACTACCCCGCAGTTGCTTTTAAGAATGTAAACAATTAAAAAAGAGAAAAATGTCAAGATTACAATTTGAAGAATTATTAGAGGCCAGTTGCCACTTCGGACACCTCAAGAGAAAATGGAACCCTGCGATGGCTCCCTATATTTTCATGGAGAAGAATGGCATCCACATCATCGACCTGCACAAGACCATCGAGATGGTTGACCGTGCTGCTGACGTTGCCAAGAGCATCGCTCGTTCCGGCCGTAAGATTTTGTTTGTGGCCACCAAGAAACAGGCCAAGGAGACGGTTGCCTCCATGGTCAAGGAAGTAGGCATGCCGTATGTGACCGAGCGTTGGCCGGGCGGTATGCTCACCAACTTCTTCACCATCCGCAAGGCTGTCAAGAAGATGAGCGATATCGACAGACTGATCGAAGGCCCTCAATTCCAGAACATCTCCAAGCGTGAGAGACTGCAGATCCAGCGTGAGCGTGCGAAACTCGAGAAGAACTTGGGTTCAATCGCCGACCTCAACCGTCTGCCGGCAGCTGTCTTCATCGTCGATGTGATGAAAGAACACATCGCTGTGGCGGAAGCCCGCAAGCTCGCCATCCCCACCTTTGCCATTGTTGATACCAACTCCAACCCCAACTTGGTGGACTATCCCATTCCTGCCAATGATGACGCATCGAAGTCCATCGCTGCCGTGTTGAAACCGATTTGCGAAGCCATTCGCGAAGGTCTCAACGAGCGTGAGATGAACAAGGACGCCCAGGCTGAAGAGATGGAAGCCGTCGATATGGAGAACGAGGAGATCGAAGAAAACAATGAGAACGAAGGTCGTGATGGTCACCGCAGAAGAATTGGCCGTCGCCCCTCTGCCTCCAAAAACGAATAATTTTTCACTAACCTAAAAAGAAAGACTTAATTATGGCAACAATTACAGCTGCTGATGTTAATAAACTTAGAAAACAGACCGGTATCGGCATGATGGACTGCAAGAAAGCCCTCGTTGAGGCTGATGGCGATTTTGACAAAGCTATTGATATTCTTCGCAAGAAGGGTCAGAAGGTGGCCGCCAAGCGTGCCGACCGCGAGTCCAACGAAGGCCGCATCGTCGCTATTACCAATGCCGACCGCACCGCTGGCGTTATGCTCGTCGTGGCTTGCGAAACCGACTTCGTGGGCCGTGGTGCCGACTTTGTCAACTTTGTGGACACTGTCGCCGCCAAGGCTATGGAAGCTGGTATCAGAACCCGTGAGGAACTCCTCGAAATGACCATCGATGGCAACAAGGTCGCTGATATGCTGACCGAACTGACGGGCAAGACGGGTGAGAAGATTGAACTTCCTCACTACGACTATGTGGAAGCTCCCCTCGTGGAGGCCTACAACCACATGGGCAACCACAAGGCCACCCTTGTTTGCTTCAACAAAGCAGGCGAAAAGGCCCAGGAAGTGGCACACAACGTCGCTCTGCACATCACGGCCATGAGCCCGCTCGCATTGGACGAAAATGCCATCCCGCAGGAAGACAAGGATAGAGAACTCGCCGTCGCCATTGAAAAGACTCGTTTGGAATTGATCAACAAGGCAGTTGATGCCGCTCTGAACAAGGCTGGTATCAACCCCACTCATGTGGACAGCGAAGATCACATCAACTCCAATATGGCAAAGGGCTGGATCACCGAAGAGCAAGCCAACCTCGCCCGTAAGATCAAGGAAGAGGAAGCCGCCAACAAGGCTGCCAACCTTAATGAGAACCAGATCCAACAAATCGCCCAAGGCCGTTTGGTGAAATTCTATAAGGAAAGCACCCTGATGTACCAAGTGCTCGTGATGGGCGGCGATGGCAAGCAGAATGTGCGCGACTATATTGCTTCTGTTGACAAAGAATTAGCATGTCTTGGATTCATCCGCCGTCAGGTGGGTGCCTAATCCAATATAATGTTTGTTTTTTTCATAATGAAAGAGAGACTGTCCATTCGGATGGTCTCTTTTTTGTTTTTTTTATATCTTTGCCTCTTGTGAATGGAAATAGGATCAAGACAAACTAAGTTTTATTTATCTTATGGAAATTAAGGAAGTTATCACAAGAATGGATCGCAAGGCCTTTGTGCGTTTTCCCCGTGGTTTGTACAAGGGATGTCCGCATTATGTTCCTCCTCTTGACAAAAAGGAATTGAGTGTCATTGAAAATCATCCCGCACTGGATTTCTGCACCCTCAAATTGTGGATGGCATGCAACGATGGACATGTCGTGGGACGAATTGGCGGCGTGGTGAACCATAAGTGCAATGAAATCAAAGGACAGCAGCGCGTGCGCTTCGGCTGGTTCGATACGGTGGACGATTTTCAAGTGGCCCGTTCTCTCTTTGATGCGGTGGAAGAATGGGGTAGGGCGCAAGGTATGAACGAGATCTGCGGCCCTTCGCGATTCTCCAACCTCGAAAAGCAATCGATGCTTGTCGAGGGCTTTGACCATACGCCCAGCATCGTTTCCGACTATAATTATCCCTATTATCCCCGATTGGTAGAACAACTTGGTTTTGAGAAGGAGGTTGATTATATTCAATATCGCGTCAAGGTGACCGAGGTGTCGGACCGGATGTCGCGACTGGGCGAGATCCTGTCCCAACGTTACCATGTACACCTTCGCCACTTTGACAACAAGGCCCAGCTGAAAAAATCCGGAAAGGAATTCTTTCAGGTTCTGAACGAGAGTTATGCCCATATTTTCAATTTCATACCTCTTACGGATGCTGAGATTGATTGGGCCGTGGAAGACAATTTTCAGGTTGCCGATATCGAGTTGTCGTCCATGCTTGAAGATGAAAATGGACGTTTGGTCGGCTTTGCATTCTGTCTGCCTTCCTTGAGCGAGGCTTTCCAAAAAGCCAATGGCTCACTTTTCCCGATGGGATGGTTCCATATTTTGCACGCTCTTAAGAAAAACAAATATGTGGACCTCTACCTTACGGGTGTCCTGCCGGAGTATGTGCATACGGGCATTCATTCCATATACCACACGCAACTGCACCAGACTTTCCTCCGTCGTGGCTTTGAGTACGCCTTCACGTCACAGCAGTTGGAGGACAATGTCGCGGCTCGTGTGTGGTCAAAATACGATTCGGAATTGTATTTTCGCAGGAGATGTTACAAAAAAAGCATCTGAAACACTATCCCTGTGGTTTTTGACTGATGTGTAGCACTGAACACAATGCCAAGTCGTCCCCAGTGGCAGTCGTCACGGGAGCCAGCCGCGGATTGGGGAAGTCCATTGCAATGGAACTTTCCGCGCAAGGTATCGACACCCTGTTGGTCGCGACTTCCTCGACCGTGCAGACACTTTGTGACGAAATCGAAGCCCGTTACCATACCCGATCGCGATGCTTCATCACAGATTTGAGATTTTCGGGCAACGTGCTTGACATGGCGGCTGACATCAACCAGAAATATGATGTTTTCATCTTGGTCAATAATGTGGGAGTGGGCGGGACCTGTGGTTTTCTTTCCGCCACCCCTGAATATTTGGAAAGGATCATTGATTTGAATGTCCGGTGCACGGCTCTGTTGACGCACGCTTTGCTGCCGAATCTGCTGCGGCAGAAAAGGAGCTATGTGTTGAATGTGGGCAGCATGGCGGCGCTCACCCCCGTAGGGTATAAAACGATTTATCCGGCCAGCAAGAGTTTTGTGCGTGTCTTTTCGATGGGGTTGCGCGAAGAACTACGGGATACTTCCGTGTCGGTGACGCTTTGCCAGCCGGGTGCCATGGCCACCAATGCGGAGGTGTCGGCGCGTATTGATCGGCAAGGCCGTCTTGGGCGTGCGACGCTTAAGAGCACGGAATGGATTGCGCATCGTTGTGTGCGGCAGATGTTCCGAGGGAAACGCGAGGCGGTTATCAACATATTGGCCCGACTCCTCTCGGCCATTGTGCCCGAAAAGGTGCGGACGCGCATGTTAACGCGTATTGTAAAACGGGAACTTGAATAAAAAAGGACGCTTTTTCGCGTCCTTTTTTATGGGTTATATCCATTTTACCAAATTGAAATCCAAATCATGTGGCAGCAGCTCATGCTTGGGAATGATGCGGATGACGCAGTCCCATAATCCCACGTTTTTCGCGTTAAGGGAGAAGTGGTAGCGCGCCACTCCATTTTCGTTTGACATGAGCGTGAGAGGCGCTTTGGTGAAGAGGTGGATGCGGCCGCTTTCATCTTTCTCCGCGAAGAGCATCTCAACCTTCAGGTCGTCGGGTGAGAGGCTCCCAAGGCGGAGGTCAAGCGTGAGGTCCAGTTTCTCACCCACATAGAAGGTGTTCTTGGAAGGGTTGCTGTATTGGATGTCAAGACATTTGAGGTCTCCCCAACCTGCCATGATCTTCTCCTTCCATCTCAGCAGTCGGCGCACGTTGTAAAGGTTGTCGGCGCGCATCGTGTCTGTACGGTGTTCCAACTTGTGATAGAACTTGTCGTAATAGTCATCCAACTGACGTTTCATTGTGTAGTGAGGCGAGATCTTGGCGAAGCAATTCTTCATCATGCGCACCCAGTCAGCAGGGATGCCTTCGGCGGTGCGGGTGTAGAAGGCGGGAATGATTTCCTCTTCGATGGTGGAATAGAGCGTGGCGGCATCCAGCTCGTCTTGCAGCCGATGGTCGCGGTAGGTGATCTGCTCCTTGATGGCCCAGCCGGCGCCAGGCACATAGCCCTCGGCCCACCAGCCGTCCAAGACGCTGAAATTGAGCACACCGTTCATCACAGCCTTCTCTCCGCTGGTGCCGGAGGCTTCCAGCGGGCGGGTGGGCGTGTTGAGCCAGACATCGCAGCCGGAGACCAGCTTCTTGGCGAGAATCATGTCATAGTTCTCCACGAAGATGATCTTTCCGATGAATTGCGGTTTGCGTGCCAACTCAATAATGCGCGTGATGAGGTCCTGACCGGCCTTGTCGTGCGGATGGGCTTTTCCCGCAAAGATGAATTGCACGGGACTCTTCTCGTTGCATAGAATCTGACGCAGCCGCTCCTCGTCGGTGAAAAGCAGGTGGGCACGCTTGTATGTGGCAAAACGGCGGGCAAAGCCGATGGTCAACACATCGCTGCGAATGGCCTTCAAGGTGCTGGCAATCAAGGCCGGCGACTCGTTGCGACGACGCATCTGCTCGTTGAGCAATTCCTTGACGGCAACAATCATATCATGCCGCAACTCGTCTTTGATTTGCCAGATGCGGTAATCCTCTACATTGTATATTTTGTTCCAGATTACCGGATTGGAGCGGTCGTGCTCAAACTCGGGGCCAAAGGTGTCGTGATGCAGCTCCTGCCATCTCTTGTGTGCCCAAGTGGGGTAGTGGACGCCGTTGGTGACATAGCCGATGTGCGACTCTTCGGCGAACCGGCCTTCGTAAAGGTCTGCGAACATCTCCTGGGAGACCCGCCCGTGGATGCGGCTCACGCCGTTGATCTCTTGCGAAAGGTGACAGGCCAGAATGCTCATCGAGAACTTGTCGTTGGTGTAGTCCTCGCGTTTGCGGCCAAAGCCCATGAAGGTTTCCCACGTGATGTTGTAGCGGGCGGGGTATGAGGCGAAATAGGTGCGCATCAGGTCTTCACTGAAGGCATCGTGCCCGGCAGGCACCGGCGTGTGCGTGGTGTAAAGCGATGAAGCCTTTACCAACTCGATGGCTATGGACATGTTGACATGCTCGTTCTGCATGATGTCATATACTCGCTCCAAGTTGAGGAAGGCGGCATGGCCTTCGTTGAGGTGGAACAATTCCGGCTTTTCGCCAATCAGGTTGAGCATCCTCATGCCGCCAATGCCGAGCAACAGTTCCTGTTTGAGGCGGTTCTCTTGGTCGCCGCCGTAAAGTGTGGCGGTGACACCGCGGTCTTCATGCCAGTTTTCATTGAAGTCAGTGTCAAGCAGGTAGAGGGGAATGCGGCCGACATCCACGCGCCAGATGCGGGCGTATAGATTGCGTCCGGGCAAGGCAAGACTGATTTTCATCCAGTCGCCGTTCTCGTCCTTCAAGGGCTTTATGGGCAGCTTGGAGAAGCTTTGCGGTGGATAGAGGTTGACTTGTTCGCCGCGGGCGGAGATCTGTTGGGTGAAATAGCCGTAGCGGTAGAGCAGGCCCACACCCAGCATGTTGACATTGCAGTCGGAGGCCTCTTTGAGGTAGTCGCCCGCCAGCATGCCCAGACCGCCGGAGAAGATCTTCAATTCGTTGGTGATGCCGAATTCCATGCTGAAATAGGCAATCCTCTTCTCGGGACGTGTGCAGGGTGTCTCCATGTAAACGCGGAACTGGTCATAGACGGCATCCAGCTTGGAGAGGTAAACCTCGTTTTGGGAGAAGTTTTCCAGTCGGTCAATGGGGAGCATTTGCAACAGATAGACAGGGTTTTCGTTGCAAAGGCGCCAAAGGCTAGGACCTGCGATCTCCTCGAAAAGTTCGCGCGCCTCGAAGTTCCAGCTCCACCAGACATTTTCGGAGAGACGTTCCAGCTTCTCAAGGGCGCTTGGCAGGTGCGATTTGATGGAAATGCGATGCCATTCCGGCATTTCGCGGTTGATGTGCTCCACAAAACGTCCCATGTTGGAGGTTTTGTTCTGATATAGCTCGTAGCGGAGGTCGCTCTTGCCGAGGGCAATGTCGTAGGCGGCCAAATAATTGTCGTAAAGATGGGCCCAAAGTGCATGTTGGGCGATTTCGACGGCTTTTGCATTGATGTCCTTTTTGGAGTCGGCATCGCATTGGCTGTAAAAAGAGATGGCCTCCGCGATGTCCTTGACGACCTCGTCGTCGTTATTGTCTGTGCGCTCGATCACGCAAACGCTTTGCTGGTCATGGAAGTTGTCGCGCACCCAAAGGCCGAAACCGGCCAGAGAGGTGGTGACGGTGGGTACGCCGAAAGCAATGCTTTCCAACGGTGTGTATCCCCAGGGCTCGTAGTATGAGGGGAAAACGCTGAGGTCGAAGCCGATGAGCAGGTCGTAGTACGACAGGTTGAAGATGCCGTCCTCGCCGTCGAGATAGACGGGCACGAACACGGCTTTCACCTTCTGCTCGGGGACGTTGGTGATATTGTTTTCGCGCAGGGCGCGGATGATGGGGTCGTTGAAGGGATCGTGCAGCACATGAGTGGCATAGTCTCCCATGACGGGTGTGTCGCCGACAGGCTGTTGCATCTTGCGGAGGAGCTCTTCCCGGCGGCCGCTGTTGCCGGCAGGCACTGTGAGGAAGGCCACGACCGTGCGGTCTGGATTCTGTTGGGAGAGCTTCGCTAAGCTGCGGATGAAAACGTCAATGCCTTTGTTCTTGAACTCATAGCGACCGCTGTTGACGACCAAGAGAGCGTCGTCGGGCAGCTCCTGTTGCATCAGCGCGGAGGCGACGTGCAGGAGAGCCTTTCGGGCGACGGCGCGCTTGGTGGTATATTCGTCGCCGGTGGGTACAAAGCCGTTCTCGAAGCCGTTGATAGTGATCACGTCGGCGGGCTTGTAGAAGAAGGCTTCACACTCCTTGTTGGTGATGTCGCTGACAGTGGTGTAGGCATCGGCATGCTTTGCGGAGAGGGATTCCAAGGAGAACTTGGACTGCACACCGAAGCGGCGCGCGGTGTCGGCGGGCGCATATTGTTTCATGTTGCCATAGAGCGGCAGGCCGTTGCCGGCAATGCAGCGTCCCAACACGGTGGCATGTGTGGTGAAGACGGTGGCGATTTGCGGCACCACGCGCTCAAGGTGCAGAATGCCCGTGCCGGTCATCCATTCGTGAAAATGGGCCACAATCTTGTCCATGGAACTGCAATGGAAGTTGTAGAAACTCTCGATCACGCGCCCTGCCGCATAACCGAACAGGGCCGGCTCGATGTAATCCCATTGTCCGGAGATGGAATCTAACTGATAGGAGAGCCAGAATTGGGTGAGAATGTCGTTTTTCTTCTCGAAGAAAGGTGTGAAGTCAACGAGAATGACCACAGGGGATCCGCAGATGTCCCAGCGCCCTACGCGCACCTTGAGACCTTCCGTCTGTGCGGTTTCGCGCCAGCTGCGGTAGAGGTCGTGGTCCTCGATGAAATCGTCGTTGTGTTCCTTGGAAATGTCTGGCCCTACACAAAGATAGCGATCGTGAAATTGCTTGACCACTGTGGCGGCCTTGGTTGACAAAACAGTATAGATACCGCCCACTTTGTTACATACTTCCCAGGCGGTTTCGAAAATGTAATCAGCACTCATATTCAGGGGTTGGAGTTAAAGGCTGCAAAAATACGAAAAAATGTGATTGGCAGCCTATGCCCAAAGAGGATTTGGCTAAAATAATGGTACGTGAAACCCACCGCCGTCCTCGCTGGACACCGACTGCAGGTATAGATTTCCATCTGCAGATCCTTCTCCGCTTATGTCTTGTTTGATGTGGTTTTTCTTAAAATACAGTTCCTTACGGTTTTGGAATCAATTCCAGTATTGTGATTTCACTGCGGGTGCCGAGGCGCATGGGAGGTCCGAAAGTGCCGGTGCCGCAAGAGGTGTAAGCCTGCATCTTGCCGTAATGATACAGCCCTCGGTTGAATTGGAAGAGTCGGTCGTTGACCCAGATGAGCGGGATGAGCTGGCCGCCATGGGTGTGGCCGCCTAAATAGAGGTCCACGCCCGCCTGCTCCAGATAGTGGCCGCCACTGGGGTTGTGGTGCAAGGCAATCACGGGCAGCTCGCGACTGGCCTGGAAAGTGTCGCACACACTCTGTATGGTGGCCTCTCCCACGGGCGCATGCATGGAGTTCCGGTCGCTGCCGTCAATGCGCATGTAGTCCAAGCCAAGGATTTGCAGCCCATGCTCTTCCACGACTTCCGTCTCCAGCACACGGATGCCGGTTTTGCGCAACAGTTGCTTGACCTGCGCCAAGTCAACATAGCCATCGTGATTGCCCGACACGAAACAGATGGGGGCCTTGATTTGCTTGAACGGTTCCAAGGTGCTGCTGCTGAGGTTGTAGTGGCTCTCGAAGCAGTCGCCCGTAAAGAAGACGATCTCAGGGCTGGCTTGGTTGATGAGATCCACCAGCTTCTGAACATGCCGTACGCCGCGAAAATGGCCGAGGTGTGTGTCTGTCAGCAACACGGCGCGCATGGGCTTCTGTAGTTTGGGCAACTCGATGGTCACAGCCTTGAGCCGAGGCAGGAATGCGTTGATTGTCGCACCTGTGCAGACAATCGCCGTCAGCGAAAAGACGATGACGCCGAAGGTCTTGGGTGTCCAATGCGCGAATAGTTGTGCCAAATCTATGATGAGCATCGACAGGAGCAGGTAGAGCAAGATGCCCGTCATCTCACTGAAAATGCGCACTGCAGCGTGCATAAAGGGTTGGCAGGTCCACTCTCGTACCGCTGCGAAGGTGAAAAAGAACGAAGCTGTCAGCAGAAGGGTGTAAAGCAGGGTGAAGGGCCATGTCTTGCAGCCGAATATGAAGGCTGTGCGTCGCGAAAGATACCAAATTGCAACGCCTATGATGGCCAAGAAAAAGAAAAATGCCAGTGAGTTTCTCATGAGGGTCGTTTTAGGGACAAATCTGTTAATGTGTTTTTGGGGATGAAGGCCGGTCGCATCCTCGACTGCCGATGCGCTTGGGATTATGAATGGGGTGTTAAAGTTTTGGTGTTCACTGTAATGCAGTATTGCGTCTCTTCGTTGACGGGCGTGAGGTTCAAGAAACCTTCGCGCCAACGTCCGTCCTCGCAAACCATCTTGGGCTGCGCCTGCACATAACTTAGCAACTCGCCTCGCGCGGGCCGATACTCCAGTTGCATCGACCCTGCGGACTTCGGGTGAATATGCCGCTCATATAGAATATGTGCCGCCATGCCCATCGTCATCCGCAGGTTGATTTCAACCATCGGATTCAGGGAATAGTTCCAATCCTTTGAATGTTGGGCTTTATTGTTGGAGCTTTGAAACACCATCATGTCCACACCCACGCATCCTGTGTATTTGGGTTGAATCTCCTTTTCCAGGAATTTGACAAGCGCATTGCGTACCGAATAGAGCTTTCCGGGGTCAATCCATTGTGCAAGAATAATTTCGATGTCATTGTCGCTGCGCAGTTCATTGCCGGCATAGCCGTAATGGCGGGTGTGGAAGAGCGAGTAACCCACAAAACGCACCTCTTGCGGGGTGCAAAGGAACTCCATGGCGAAGTCTTGCACCACGTTGTACAGGGGTTCGCCCAACAGGGCGCCTTGGCGTCGGAGCACGCCTGAGCTTTGACGTTGCAGGGTGGGGGTGAAATCGCCGTGGACGTATAGGTTGCCGCGTCCGTTGCCGGAGTAGGGCGACTTGAGGATGCAATCGTGCTCTTCGGCGATAAAGTGTGCCACGGCATCCATTGAGGTGAGCAGGCGGGCGGCGGGGGGTAGCGGGAGGTTCGGACACGCGTGGTGGAGAAACTCCATGGCGCGGATGGAGGTGCCGCGATGGGCCAGCTTGCGAAGTTGCTGTAGCGTGGTGTCATCGTGCAACAAGCTTTCGTCAACGCCGGCCGCACGCAGTTGCTGGCGCACAAGGCGGTCCCATCCCCACGGGCGCACGGCCGTGAAGGTTGTCGCGGAAAGATCGGGAATGGTGTCTGCGTAGGGAGGAAAGAACACGTCTTCCTCCTCGGTCAGGTAGTGCAGGAAGGGGGCGCACTCACGGGCGAAGCGTATGGCGGATTGCAGTGGCACGAAATGGTCGCTGTCATGTGCCACTGCGTAGTCATGCTCCGGATTGAAAATGTAAAGGGCTGGCACCGGTTGTGTTTTTTTTCAAGAAAGGTTGATGAGAAACATGATCCCATCTTTGAATGGTGGACTTGTTGGACAGATCAGCTCAATCTAACAGCCGTTCCGGAGGCTGTGACCATGAGCATGCCGTTGTTGGCGCCAAGGACTTCATAGTCGATGTCGATGCCTACCACAGCATCGGCACCCATTTGGGCTGCGCGTCTTTCAAGTTCGTCAAGAGCCTTCTCGCGTGCTTCGAGAAGTTCTTTTTCGTAGGAACTGGAGCGACCGCCGATGACATTGCGGAGGCCGGCGGCCCAGTCTTTGATGAAGTTCACGCCGGTGATCACTTCGCCGAACACGACGCCTTTGTATTCGTAAATCTGTTTGCCCTCGATGGAGGGAGTGGTTGTGAGGATCATTGTGGTATGGTTTTAGGTTTTAGAAGAGTTCTTGAATAGCTTCGGACACCCACTCAATCCACGTACCGTCCGTTTGCCCAGACGACCCGCACTACATGGGCGGTCTCATAAAAGTCGGCGCAGTTGCCGTTGCCCGGGCTGCCGAACCCGCCGAAAGTGGCCATCAGCGTGCCGTTGGCGGAGAAGAGGTAGTCCTTGCTGCCAGAGATGTCGCTGCGTCCGCAGAAGAAATAGACGGTGTTGCTGTGGTATTGGCACTCGTCCACGCGCTGGATGACATTGGAATATTGTGTGATGCGGCTTCTGATGGCGCTGGGCACGCTGCTCGACGTGTCGCTGCAGCCCGCCATACACAAACAGGCCGCCATAATAATAAGAGTGAAAAGTCGTTTCATTGTATTTTTTTTTGAGGCTACAAAAATAGTAAAAAAGTGTTATTTCGGCATTTCTCGTACCGCCTCCCGGTCCCGGATCAGCTGGGCCACCAAGTCGTCCACGCTGGGGAAGGATTTCTCTTCGCGAATCTGTTGCACAATGGTGATCGACAACCGCTTCCCGTAGAGGCTTCCCTGAAAATCCAGGATATGCACCTCGTATGTTAACTTGTTGAGCGATAAGGTGGGGCGCGTGCCTATATAAAGCATTCCTTTATAGATGTTTCCCTCTACATCCACCCATACGGCATACACGCCCTTTGCAATCTGACTCTCTTCGTCCAGCCGCAAATTGGCGGTCGGGAACCCGAACTTGCGTCCGTTTTTGAATCCGTGTATGACAGTGCCGGTGAGGAGTTTGTCCATGTGGGTCTAATGTTTATAGATTATGTTGAAACCTGAAACCAGCATCATTTCCCTGTATCGTACAGCGCCCTTTCGATGACCAACGGCATACGTTTGCGCTTGAATTCGGATTTGCGATGGCGGGTCAGCACACGCTCCACGGTATCTGCACCGTAGGCTTCGTTCAGGCGTTTCATCTCCTGTTCGTCGTCGCGATGTTGCAGGTAGGTGTTCAGGATGTCGTCCACCTCCTCGTAGGTATGCCCCGGGGCGATCTGGGCCATGTCGCCGCCGGCCGCCACCGCGTTGCCGTCAGTGGGCGTGATGTCGTAGCCGGCGCGCAGAGCCTGATGGCATGGGCAATTTTCGTCGGGGTGGACTTCGGTGAAGAGGTACTTGCAGAGCTCATAAACCTCGTGTTTCCACAGCCCGCCGATGGGGTTGTAGTCGGCCACGTCGCCATGGATGGTCCAGAAGCCGAGATAGTGTTCCGTCAGGTTGTCGGTGTCCATGACAAGCCCGCCGGTCACCGAGGCGAGGTTGTAGAGGTAGATCATGCGCAGGCGGGCCTTGATGTTGCCCTGCGAGACGGGTGTCGAGGGATAGCGCTGCTCGCAGGTGGCCTTCACTAACAGGTACTGCGCCTGCAGGTTCTCCACCCAGTATTCGTTGCAGAAGGCTTTCATGGCCAAGCTGGCCGAATTGTTCTCCTCGGCGGAGTTCGACGAGCAGGGCAGGCTGACGCCGATGAATTTGAACTGTTGTTCGGGATAGCGTTTCACCACCTCGTGGCAGATGGCGGCCGTCACGGTGGAGTCGATTCCGCCAGAAAGGCCCAGAATCATGGATTTCAGCCCGTTTTTAATGAGATACTGGGCTGTCTCACTCACCATTGTGTCGAATACTTTCTTATAGTCCATTGCTTTATAATTATTGTCGGATTTTTTCAATCCGCAAAGATACAAAAACTTTGTTTTTTGTCGATTATTCTTCCCCCTTCAGGATTCCTCCATCCGTGTTGTGCGCAACGTTTATTCTTTTTTTTATGTCTCGTGGCGGAATATTGTCCGTTTCATGTCTCCATTTTTATAGTCTTAGTCCAATCCACCCAATTCGCCGCCCCGATTAGCCGACCGACCCCGACAACGTCAAACTCAGCAGTTTTTGGGCCTCCACGGCGAACTCCATGGGGAGCTTGTTGAGCACCTCTTTGGCGTATCCGTTCACTATCAAGCTGATGGCGGTCTCCTGGTCTATGCCGCGCTGCTGGCAGTAGAAGAGCTGGTCTTCGGATATCTTGGAGGTGGTGGCCTCGTGCTCAAGGATGGAGGAGGAGTTGGCACACTGGATGTCGGGCCAGGTGTGGGCGCCACACTTGTCGCCCATCAGCAGCGAGTCGCACTGCGAGAAGTTGCGGGCGTTCTCGGCGTTCTTGCCCACCTTCACCAGTCCGCGGTAGCTGTTCTGGCTGTGGCCGGCGGAGATGCCCTTGGAAACGATCAGACTGCGGGTGTTGCGCCCCAGATGGATCATCTTGGTACCCGTGTCGGCCTGCTGGTAGTTGTTGGTGACGGCCACGGAGTAGAACTCGCCCACGGAGTTGTCGCCCTTGAGTACACAGCCCGGGTACTTCCAAGTGATGGCGGAACCGGTTTCCACCTGCGTCCAGGAGATCTTGGAGTTGGCACCCTTGCATAGGCCGCGCTTGGTGACAAGGTTGTAGATGCCGCCGTTGCCGTTCTTGTCGCCCGGGTACCAGTTCTGGACGGTCGAGTATTTGATCTCGGCATCCTTCATGGCGATGAGTTCGACCACGGCCGCGTGCAGCTGGTTCTCATCGCGTTGCGGGGCGGTGCAGCCCTCCATGTAGCTCACGTAAGCACCCTCGTCGGCGATGAGCAACGTGCGCTCAAACTGGCCGGTCTTGGCCGCGTTGATGCGGAAATAGGTGGATAATTCTATAGGACAGCGCACGCCCTTGGGGATATAGCAGAAAGACCCCTCGCTGAAAACAGCGGAGTTCAACGCCGCGTAGAAGTTGTCGGTGTAGGGCACCACCGAGCCGATGTACTGGCGCACCAGATCGGGGTGCTGCTGGATGGCCTCACCGAAAGAACAGAAGATGATACCGTACTTCTTCAGCGTGTCGGAGAAGGTCGTCTTCACCGAGACAGAGTCCATGACGGCATCCACAGCCACGCCGGCCAGCACCTTTTGCTCCTCTAAATTGATGCCTAACTTGTTGAAAGTATCGACCAGCTCTGGATCGACTTCGTCCATGCTGGCAAGTTGCTTTTTCTTCTTGGGAATGGCTAAATAGGTGATGTCCTGATAATCGGGGCGCGGGAAGTCAAGATGCCCCCAAGTCGGTTCTTTCAGCGTGAGCCAGTGGCGGTATGCCTTGAGACGGAACTCCAGCAGCCACTCGGGTTCGTTTTTGCGGGCGGAGATCATGCGCACGATCTCCTCACTAAGACCTTTGGGAAACTCCTCGATGTCGATGTCCGACACGAAGCCGTACTTGTAGTCTTGTTCGGTGATTTCTTCTAATATGTCTTTTTTTTCGGGTTCTTCTTTCATTTTTCAGGGATCAGTGAATGGTGAACAGTGAACGGGATCAGGGGTTGGCATTTAAAATGCGGCGGCAAAAGTACGATTTTTTTGCGCTCTATGCCGGATAGAATGTTGAATAAACCGCTGCTTATATTAAAGTGAAAAATCACAGTTTTTGGGAAGTAGCAAAATTAAAAAAAAATGATACTTATATACATGATGGCACAAGGCCGGTAGTAACAGTTCTCCAAGCAACGCTT
>CAMVIT010000047.1:0-21028 GCA_947167635.1 uncultured Bacteroidales bacterium
AAAAGCGTCCAGCAAAGCGTCTGAAATTTGATCACACAGTTTGTCCGGGTGTCCTTCAGATACTGATTCAGAAGTGAATAGATAGCTCATGACTAACGTTTTAAAGTGTTTATAATAAATAAATTGTGCGGAAAATCATGGGCAAATCCGGAATGTTTTAGCATTTTTTTGAGTGGTTGCAATCATTACAAATCTGTCCACGATTTCCGGCGGCAAAAGTACAAAATATAATTGGTTTCCGGACCATAAGATTTTTCTTTTTTTCCCGTTTTGTTTTCTTGTGGGGTTGAAACGGAAAGGTTTGCGATTGCAGATGTTTCCCGTTCACTTTTTTTAGTATCTTTGCCGCCCAATTCTGACAAAATTTAAAAACCATAGATATGAAAGAAAACACGACAATGAGCATGAACCCCTTGGTCAACTATCTGAAAAAGTCCCCCAAGGAGTTTACAAAGGCCGACATCATGAAATATGTCGAGGAAAATGACATTAAAATGATCAACTTCCACTATGTGGCAGGCGACGGTCGTATCAAAACCCTGGGCTTTGTTTTGCACAGCCGTGAGTACATGGACCAGATTCTCTCCAACGGCGAGCGTGTGGACGGCTCCAACATCTTCCCCGCATTCATCCATGCCGGCTCTTCCGACCTTTATGTGATCCCGCGTTTCTGTACGGCTTTCGTGCATCCTTTCGCGGAGATTCCCACGTTGTCATTCCTCTGTTCTTACTATAACAAGGACGGTCAACCGCTGGAAAACTCTCCGGAGTACATCCTGCGCAAGGCTGCCAAGTCGTTCACGGACGTGACGGGCATGTACTTCCAGGCCATGGGCGAGTTGGAGTACTACGTCATCGGTGATGCCGAAGACCTATATACCATTCCCGACCAGCGTGGATACCACGAGTCCTCCCCGTTCACGAAATTCGAGGCCTTCCGTGCCGAGTGCATGTACAACATCGCGAAGGCCGGCGGTCTCATCAAGTACGGCCACTCCGAAGTGGGCAACTTCACGCTCAACGGCAAGATTTATGAGCAGAACGAAATCGAGTTCCTCGTCACTGACGTTTGTGAAGCCGCTGACCAACTCGTGTTGGCCAAGTGGATCATCCGCAACCTCGCCTACCAATATGGTCTCGATGTGACCTTCTCTCCGAAGATCACCACGGGCAAGGCCGGCAGCGGATTGCATATCCACACCCGCGTGGTGAATGAAAAGGGCAAAAACCAATATGTCACGAAGGGCAAGCTCAACTCCATTGCCAAGACCGCCATTGCAGGCTATATGGCCTGTGCCGGTTCCCTGACCGCTTTCGGCAACACCAACCCGACCTCCTACTTCCGCTTGGTGCCGCACCAGGAGGCCCCGACTTCCATCTGCTGGGGTGACAGAAACCGCTCGGTGCTCGTGCGCGTGCCCCTCGGCTGGACGCATAAGAACGACATTGTGGCCGAACTCAACCCGCTGGAGAAGCCCGTCAAGGCCGACCGCTCCCAAAAGCAGACCGTGGAGTTCCGCTGTCCGGACGGTTCCGCAGACATCTACTTGCTGCTTGCCGGCCTCGCCTGCGCCGCGCGCCACGGCTTCGAGATGGAGGGCGCCCTCAACTTCGCCGAGAAGACCTATGTCGATGTGGACATTCACCGTCCCGAAAACCAGAAACTTGTGGAAAGCCTGGCTCAGCTGCCGGCATCCTGCTGGGATTCCGCCGACGAACTGAGCAAGAACAGAGCCATCTTCGAGGCTCACGGTGTCTTCAACCGCGAGATGATCGACGACATCGTCAAACAGCTCAAATCCTACAAGGATCAGAATATCCGTAAGGAGATCCTCAAGAACCCCGATGTCATGACCCAAATGGTCAGTGAATATTTCTATTGCGGATAATACATATCGCAGAGGCGGGGCGTGCCCCGTCTCTGCACAAAAACCCCAAACATGACCAGTACATCCATTGTCATCCTGATTGTCGCCGCCCTGTTGCTCGGCGCCGTCGTTGCCGTCTATAAGATGTGGTCCAACCATGTCTTGCAACTCAAATCCATGGAAAAAAACAAGGACGCGATGGGCGTGGTGCTGCCGCTGAGGTTGCAGGCTTACGAGCGCATGGCGCTTTTTTTAGAGCGCATCGAACCTAACCAGTTGGTGATGCGCATCCACAGCCAAGGGCTGACCGTGGGACAGGAGCAGAACCTCCTGCTCACCGCCATCCGCTCCGAGTTTGAGCACAACCTCTCCCAACAGATCTACATCTCCACTCCCGTATGGAACAAGGTGAGTGACGCGAAGGACGACATTATTGACATCATTAACGCCGTGGCAGGCACTTTCGACCCTTCCGCCGACTCGCTGATGTTTGCGGAGGCCCTGCTGACCGCCGCCGCCGAGAAGCCCGTCGTACAACAGGCCATGGCCCTGCTCAAGGCTGATGTGCAAAAACTTTATTGATTTTACATAAAGAAAATCCGTTATTAAAAACCCATTTTATTAACCTTAAATAGTTATCGTATATGAACAACGCAAATTACGAGTTCAGAGAACCCAAAAACGAACCGGTCTATTCATACGCCCCTGGCACTCCGGAGCGCAAGCTGCTCCAGGCCGAATTGGACAGACAGTACAACCAAGTCATCGAAATCCCCCTGATCATTGGCGGAAAAGAGGTGAGAACGGGCGACATGGGCAAGGTTGTCATGCCCACCGAGCATGCCCACGTGCTGGCCAACTATCACAAAGTAGGCAAAAAAGAGGTGCAAATGGCTATTGACGCGGCCATGGCCGCCAAGAAAGACTGGGAAGAGATGCCCTGGATTCAGAGAGCTTCCATCATGATGAAAGCTGCCGAACTGTTGGCCACCAAGTACAGATATATCTTGAACGCTGCCTGCATGTTGGGTCAGGGCAAAAGCCCTTACCAAGCCGAAATCGACTGCCCGTGCGAAGCCATCGACTTTTTGCGTTTCAACACCTATTTCGCATCGCAGCTGTACGGTCAACAGCCCATTTCCGACCATACGGTGCTCAACCGCAACGAGTACCGCGGCATGGAAGGCTTTGTGTATGCCATCACGCCATTCAACTTCACCTCCATTGCGCTGAACTTGAACGTGGCTCCTGCCTTGATGGGCAATGTGACCATCTGGAAACCGTCCACCACCGCCATCCTCTCCAACTACTACCTCATGAAACTGTTGCAAGAGGCCGGTCTTCCCGACGGTGTCATCAACTTCCTCCCGGGCAGCGGCTCCGTCATCAGCGAAGTCGCCTTCAAGTCCCCGCACTTGGCCGGTATCCACTTCACGGGCAGCACGTCCACATTCAAGAGCTTCTGGAAGCTGATCGGACAGAACATTGACATCTATAACACCTATCCGAAGATTGTCGGCGAAACGGGTGGCAAGGACTTTATCTTTGCGCACAAAACCGCTCCCGCACGCGAATTGGCCGTGGCCATTCTCCGTGGTGCCTTCGAGTATCAGGGCCAAAAGTGCTCCGCCGCTTCCCGCGCATACGTGCCCAAGTCCCTCTGGGAACCTACGCTCAATCACATCAAGGAGATGATGACAACCGTCAAGATGGGCGATGTCCGCGACTTCTCCAACTTCGTCAATGCCGTCATCGATGAGAAATCCTTCGACAATATCGCTGGATACATCGATCGCGCCAAGGCTTCCCCGGATGCCGAAATCGTGTTGGGCGGCCTGTATGACAAGACGGTGGGCTACTTCGTGGAGCCAACCATTATCGTGGCCAAGACTCCCGACTACGAGTCCATCCGCGAGGAGATCTTCGGACCGGTTATCACCGTTTATGTGTATGAGGATGACAAGTATGAGGAGATGCTGCATATCTGCGACGAGACTTCTCCGTATGCGCTCACGGGTTCCATCATTGCCCGCGACCGCTACGCCATCATCCAAGCCGAAAACATCCTGCGCCATGCCGCTGGTAATTTCTACATCAACGACAAACCGACAGGTGCTGTGGTGGGTTGCCAACCTTTCGGCGGTGCACGCGCTTCCGGTACCAACGACAAGGCCGGCAGCATGCTCAACCTCGTGCGTTGGATCAGCGCCCGCTGCATCAAGGAGACATTCGTCCCTGCCACCGATTACGGCTATCCCTTCTTGGCAAAATAACGCCATCGTACACATTTTGCAGACACAAATATCATGTAGAGGCTCACAACCGTGTGCCTCTACATTTTTTTTGCTATTTTTGCAGCTTTCAAAGAAAGCCTTTAAATCCCATGTCGCATCTAATCAATTTTTCACGGACTCTCCGCTCGTTGAGCGCTCCACTGATCATGGGCATACTGAACGTCACCGACGACTCTTTCTATGACGGGGGCCGTTACCGGTCTGAAGCTGCCATGATAGAGCGTGCGGGGGAAATGCTCCGTGACGGTGCCGACATTATCGACATCGGTGCCATGTCCACACGCCCCGGGGCGCAGGAACTGCCCGCCGGCGAGGAGGAGAACCGCATTCGGCAAGCGGTGGCGACCGTGAAGGCCTCGTTTCCGGAGGCCGTTGTTTCCATCGACACTTGGCGTGCCTCCGTGGCGCGCGCGGCCGTGCGGGAAGGTGCCGGCATGATCAACGATATCTCCGGCGGCACTTTCGACCCCGACATGATTCCCGCCATCGGCGAGATGCAGGTGCCCTATGTGCTCATGCACACTCCCGCCAAACCCGACAAGATGCAGCAATGCACGCAGTACGATGACATTCTCGCCGACATGCTGCGTTTCTTCGGGGAACAAATCGCCAAGTTGCATGCAGCCCATGTCCACGACATCGTCATCGATCCGGGCTTCGGATTCGGCAAGACATTGGAACAGAACTACTTTCTGATGCGCAATTTGGAGGCGTTCAAGGTTTTTGACTTGCCAATATTGGTTGGAATCTCAAGAAAATCAATGATTTACAAGTTTTTAAACACCACCCCCGAACATGCCTTGAATGGCACCACGGTGCTTAATACCCTTGCCCTCGAACACGGCGCTTCCGTCTTGCGGGTGCACGATGTGAAAGAGGCGGTGGAGGTCAGGAAGTTGGTAGTTGGTGGTTGGCAGTTGGATAAAGATATTTAGAAATAAATTGTGGATATAATTCTCGTCATTTTCGCCATTCTTTGTGCCATCATCGGGATTGTGGGTGCAATTGTGCCTGGCCTGCCGGGGCCTCCTTTTGCGTGGCTTGCCGTTCTGCTGCAGAGCTTTACCAAGTTCGACGAAGATTTCACCCCGGCCTTTTTGATCATCACAGCCGTATTGGCGGTTGTTATTACCGTGTTGGACTATGTGGTGCCAGCATGGGGTACCAAACGCTTTGGCGGCACGTCTGCCGGCACCAAGGGGAGCACCATCGGACTGCTCGTCTCCGTGTTTCTGCTGCCGTTTTTGGGCATCACCATCGGGCCTTTCGGCATTGTGGGCATCTTGTTGGGGCCTTTTGCGGGTGCTTATATTGGCGAAAAGATCAACAGTGTGGATGAAAAGCTTGCCCTGCGCTCCGCTTTTGGAAGCTTCATGGGCTTCATGGCGGGCACCTTCATCAAATTGGTGTTCGGTATCGTGATGACCGTCTTCTTGGTGAAAAACCTCCTGTAGGTCCAGGGTGTTAATCCACCAACATCTTCATGGAAAACAGCATCTGATTATTGGAAACCCGAAGCATATAGATGCCGGCGGGCAGGGTGTTGACGGGTAATGTGTAGCGTTCTGCAGGTGTGAAAGTATTCTGCCACATCATCCGCCCCGTGATGTCTATCACCTGTATCAGCACATCGGTTTCCGTAAGCGTGGGCGGCACCAGCGTGACATGGTCGGTGGCGGGCACGGGGTAGAGCAGCCATCGCGACGGGTTAGCCCACTCCTCCAGACTGTTGGGATGGAACAGGTTGATGGAATCCGCTCCGTAAATCTTGCCCGCAAGCTCTGGAAAGTCGATGAAGGGGTTGCGGTTCCCTTGCAGGGCATAGACGGCATTGTTGCGGTCGATCTCCTTTTGGCTGACAGGGTCTTGTTCGTGCCAGCGCAACATCATCTGCAGTGCCCATGGCTGCAGGGATCCCTTGGTGAACATGGATTGCTCGTAGTCCAGTTTTTTGTCCATGTAGCACACCGTCATATAGAGATAGGTGCGGGCCAGATCGCCTTTGTAGGCATCGATGGGCTCGAACACTGTGCCGCTGTATCCGAACGTGGAGCAAGGTCCGACCTTGGAGCCGTTGGTGCTGGTCCAGGTGGGGTTGGAAACTTCCCCCAGCGGCAGGTTCCCGCGCTTGTTGTTCACCCAACCGTCGGTGGGGTAGAGGTGAAAGAGGTCTGTGTACATGGGCGTTTGGTCGTTGAACCAGCTCTTGGGCACCGAATGCTCGCGGTTATAGCAGTCGCCCTCACTGGAGTAGTTGCCGCACTGGTCGCTGCCGAAAGTATAATAGTAGGCGGTGTTTCCGGTGGGGTTGTCCGAATAGATGTCCCACACCTTGCCATTGTCGGGCCGGGCGTCCGTGGAATAGAACGCGTCCCACAAAGCGCTGTAGCTCAGTGAGGAGTGGCTTTTGATGATGTTATACAGAGAATAGCGAAGGGCTTGGCCGCCCTGATTGTCGGCAGTGCTGTAGTAGCCGGACGGCACCTGGGCCCGAACAAAGCAGCTTGCCAACAGACAGAAAAGGAAAATGCGATATTTCATAGCCATGACTTGCAAGGAGCGGCAAAAATACAAAAATCATTTTGCCTGATGGAGAAACATCTCTAAAATCCAATTTTTTTGTGTATGTTTGCGCCCCTCAAAAAGAGTGTTTCTTTGGATTATTCATTAAAAACATCATATCATGAAAGAAAAACTGCTTTCCCGCTTCTCCAAGTACATTTCTTACGCCACCACTTCCGATGAAACTTCGGAATCATATCCCTCCACCCAAGCTCTGATGGATTTCGCCGACGTTATGGTCGAGGAGCTCAAGGCCGTAGGCTTGAGCGAAGTGGCCAAGGACGAATATGGCTATGTGACAGCTCTGTTGCCTGCCAATACCGATGAGAAAACCCCTGTCATCGGTTTCATTGCCCACATGGACACGGCTCCCGACATGCCGGGTATCGCTGCCCCTCGCATCATCGAGAACTATGATGGCAAAGACATAGTATTGGATGCCGAGAGTAAAAACTGTCTCACATTGGCTGACTTTCCGGAGTTGGCGGGCTATAAAGGACAAACGCTGCTCACCACCGACGGCAAGACGTTGCTCGGTGCCGACGACAAAGCCGGCATGGCCGAGATTGTCTGCGCCATGGAATACCTCCTCCAGCATCCTGAAATCAAGCACGGCCCCATCAAGGTGGGTTTCACGCCTGATGAGGAGATAGGCCAGGGTGTCAAGTATTTCAACACGGAAAAGTTTGGGTGCGATTTCGCGTACACCATGGATGGCGGTGCCATCGGCGAGTTGGAATACGAGAATTTCAATGCCGCTTCCGCCGTCATCAAAATCCAGGGCCGCAATATTCACCCTGGATATGCCAAGAACAAAATGGTCAATTCCCAGCTTATCGCCATGGAACTCAACGGCATGCTGCCGGAATTCGAGCGTCCGCAATACACCCAGGACTACGAAGGCTTCTTCCTCCTTATCCACATGGAAGGCAGTGTGGAGCAATCCCAGCTCAACTATATCATCCGTGACCACGACCGTCAAAAATTCGAGGAGAAGAAAAAAATGATGCAGAACATCGTGAATTTTCTCAATATCAAGTACGACAATCGCTTGACGTGTGAAATCAAGGATCAGTACTACAACATGCGCGAGAAGGTGGAGCCCGTCTTTTACGTGGTGGAGCGCGCCATTCGCGCCATGGAGCAGGCGGGTGTGAAACCGGTGGTGCAACCCATTCGCGGCGGCACCGACGGCGCCAATCTCTCCTTCCGCGGACTTCCCTGCCCCAATATTTTCGCGGGCGGACACAATTTCCATGGCAAATACGAATATGTGCCCATGGAATCGATGGTCAAGGCCACCGAGGTGATTATCAATATTGCGAAAGTGCAGTAGGATTCAGGATGTGGACAAAATAGGATTATCATTATGCCATACGCCATAATCACAGGAGGCAGTTCCGGAATCGGTTATGCATACGCTGAAGTTTTTGCAGAGCGGGGGTACGACCTGCTCATCGTCAGCAATCGCGAGGATCTAAACCAGTCCGCGCGGGAATCTTTGCGGCGGCAGTATCCTGCCGTCACTGTCGATACGCTTTATTTGGATCTCACGGATTTGGGCGCGCCGCAGCAGTTGTTGGACTATTGTCACGAAAAAGGCTTGGAGGTTGAGGTGTTGGTCAACAATGCCGGCATGTTTTATTTCGGGGCCGTGGTGGACCGTCCCGCGGGCGTGACGGGCAAGATGGTTTTGCTTCATGACTATGCGCCCGCGATGCTTTGCGCCCTTTTCGGTGCCGAAATGAAGGCACGGCACAAAGGCTACATCCTCAATGCCAGCTCCATTACGGCCTATATGTCCTTCCCCACAATCGCAGCATATCAGGCGACCAAGTCTTTTTTGCTCAAGTATTCGAAAGGATTGTCGTTTGAACTAAGCCACTATGGCGTGAAGGTTTGCTGTGTCTGTCCGGGCGCGGTGGATACGGATTTGTATAATCTGTCGCCCAATCTGCGGAAATGGCTTTGCCGTTTTGGCGTCATGTTGAAGCCCAAGACGGTGGCGAAGCGTGCCACTCGCGCTCTTTTCAACGGCCGCAGACGAAAAGTGCCCGGATTCATCAACCATTTTTTCATATTATGCTGCCTGTTGCTGCCCGGATTTGTCGTGGATTTGGTGAAAAAGAAATTCGTGTAGCTCCATTTGCATGTTTGGGTTATTGTACAACAAAACCAGGATTTTTGTCCTGGTTTTGTGAGTTTTGTTATGCTTCCGGTTCGAAATCGTCCTTGCTGACGCCACAAATGGGGCAGCTCCAGTTGTCGGGCAACTCCTCAAACGGGGTGCCGGGGACTATGCCGTTGTCGGGATCGCCCTCTGCAGGATCGTAAACGTGACCGCAAACTTTGCAAACGTACTTTTTCATGATAGTTGTTGTTTTAGTGGTGATGTTGTGTTTTTTAATTCGGGGCAAAAATACTAAAAAATCGGATTCTTTTTCGTATTTTTGCCGCCGTTAAAAAAAACCACGCAATAGCGCCTTCATGGAAAGAAAATTCAATAAAGACAATTTCGACGACGAGCGGCCTTTTGAGAGAAAGTCCAATGGCAGTCGTCCTCCCCGTCGCGACGACGGCAAAGGAAAGCATTCCGGTGCCAAACGTCCTTTCAAACGCAATAGTGAAGATAAATTTGCGCGTCCCAAACGCCGTTTTTATGATGATGAAAATGATAGCCAAGACTATCGTGGACAGAAACGCGGCTCCAAGGGCGGCCGCAAGGAGTCGTTTGGCAGAAAGTTCGATAAAGACGGTGGCTCGCGTTCAAAGCGCCGTTTTGACAGTCAGGACAAACGTCCCCGTCGCCGCGATGTGACCGCTGAGTCGGAGATTTTGACCGAGATTGTCAATCGTCGCAAGATGGAGGGACGCACCTCTCCGCAAAAGCAAAAGATTCTCTCCCTGGAGTTTGAGGAGCAACACGGCCCCATACGGCTCAACAAGTACATTGCCAATGCGGGCATCTGTTCCCGCCGCGATGCCGATGTGCTCATCGCGTCCGGCGCCATCACCGTGAACGGTGAGGTGGTGACCGAAATGGGACACAAGGTGATGCCTACCGACGAGGTGCGCTATGGCGACAAGGTTCTCCAACGCGAAAAACCTGTCTATGTGCTGCTGAACAAGCCCAAAGACTATATCACCACCACGGATGACGAGCGCGACCGCGCCAACGTGATGGAGCTCGTGCGCGATGCTTGCGAGGAACGCATCTATCCCGTCGGCCGCCTTGACCGCGACACCACAGGACTGCTGCTTTTCACTAACGACGGCGACCTTACCAAGAAACTCACCCATCCCTCTTCCCAAATCGAGAAGACCTACTATGTGGAACTTGACAAGAATTTTGCCAACATCGACATGGCGGCCCTGCGCAACGGCCTGGAACTCAACGACGGCGTCATCATCCCCGATGAGGTGGAATATGTGGATGACAGCCGCCAGCATATCGGTGTGACCATCCATTCAGGCAAAAACCGCATTGTTCGCCGCATGTTTGAATTTCTCGGTTACGAGGTCATCAAACTCGACCGCGTCGTCTTTGCCGGTCTCACCAAGAAAGACCTGCCCCGCGGCAACTGGCGTTTTCTCACCAAGAAGGAGATCGCGTTCCTGAAGATGCTTTCCACCAAGCAAAACGATTGATTTTTGATTTATTAAATCATTTATTTGTTAAGTTGTTGATTTATAACTGACATATTCTGTTTGTTATAAATCAACAATTCATCAAGTTTAATAATTAAGGAAACAGTAATGTCAGATTCCATAGAAATCATGTCCCCGGCAGGCTCGTATGAGTCTTTGATGGCTGCTATACAGGCAGGCGCCGGTTCCGTATATTTTGGCGTGGGCGTGCTCAACATGCGTTCCCGTGCGGCGGTGAACTTCACGGTGGAGGACCTGCCGAAGGTGACGGCCCTCTGCCACGAACATCATGTGAACAGCTACTTGACCGTCAACACCATCATCTACAACGATGAGCTCGAACAGATGCATCAGTTGCTTGAAACGGCCAAGGCATCCGGCATTACCGCCATCATCGCCTCCGACATGGCGGTGATTCAGTATGCGCGTCAAATTGGCTTGGAGATACATCTCTCCACACAGTGCAACGTCACCAATGTGGAGGCCGTGCGTTATTACGCGCAATTCGCCGACGTGGTGGTGCTTGGGCGCGAGTGTACGCTGCCGCAGATCGCCGCCATTTGCGCCGCCATCCGCGACCAGGGGATCCGTGGTCCCAAAGGTGATCTTGTCAAGATCGAGATTTTTATCCATGGAGCCCTCTGCATGGCCGTCTCCGGACAGTGCCTCATCAGTTTGGACAACTACAACTCCTCCGCCAATCGGGGGGCGTGCCTGCAACCCTGCCGCCGCGCCTATACGGTGCATGCCGTTGACGAAGATTTGGAGTTGCAAGTGGAGAACCCCTATATCTTTTCGCCCAAGGATCTTTGTACCATCAATTATCTTGACGTGATTTTAAAAACCGGGGTTTCCATTCTCAAGATCGAGGGTAGGGGACGTGCGGCGGAGTATGTAAAGGTGGTGACGCAATGCTATCACGAGGCCATCGATGCTATTCAGGAGGGCACTTACACCCAAGAACGTGTGGAGCAGTGGACCGCCCGGTTGCGCAGTGTCTATAACCGCGACTTCTGGGGTGGCTACTACCTCGGCTACACCGCCGGCGAATGGGCCGACCGTTATGGCTCCCAAGCCACGCACTACAGGCAGCGTATCGGCAAAATTACAAACTATTTCACCAAACTTTCCGTGGCGGAAGTCGCTGTGGAAGAGGATGAACTGGCTGTGGGGGACGATATTCTGATCATAGGCTCCACCACGGGTGTCTATGAAGACACCGTTTCGGAAATCCGGGTGGATTATGAACCTGCAAAAAAGGCGGTCAAAGGCACGATGTGCTCCATTCCCGTCAAGGGGTTGGTGCGTCGTGGCGACCAGCTCTACAAATGGGTGGAGCGGTAGAGCTTTTCCTGCATTACGAGTATTACTGTTTTGTTATTTTGAACACATGTGTGCCTCCGTTGTGAAGACGGGCTTTTCCCATGTAGAGTCCGCAGGGCAAGTCATGTACGTTCAAACGCACCAGATAATCGCCGGAGACGTGTTCCGTTCTCACTAATTTCCCAGAAATGTCATAGAATTCGACCCTGTCGATTTGCTGGTCGCCGTTGGCGATGTGCAGAATGTCGGTGCAGGGGTTTGGGAAGACGGAGAGGGTGATGTCGTTGGGCTCGGGGATGCCGACGTGCTGGGCATAGGCGGCATAGAAGTCGGGCAAGCCATAGCCGAGGGAGTCGTTGGGATTGTCGTAGCAAGAACCGCTTTCGCGGATATATTGCATCACTTGGGAGGCGCTGGCGGCAGGAAGGGCTTGCCAGAGACAGGCGCAGAGGCCGGCGGCAACAGGCCCGGCCAAGCTGGTGCCGTTGGCGGTGCCTAATTGATCCCCGGGATATACACAGAAGGTGTTCACGCCCACGGAGGTGATGTCGGGCTTCACGCGTCCGTCAAAAGAGGGACCTCGGGAAGAGAAATTGGCAATGTTGCCGAATATGTCGGCGGCTCCGACAGACAAGACATCGTAAGCATCGGCGGGGTGACCTATATAATGCCAGTCGTTGGCTCCATCGTTGCCGGCGCTGACGCAGACGATGACGCCCTTCTGTCCCAAAACAGTGGCAGCCAAAGAGGCAATGCTGCTTACTCCGTCTGTGCTTTCATACGTGTTCCATTGTTGCGGAAAATCATCGAAGTTGGTGTAGCCCAAGGAGGAGTTGATGACATCAGCGCCGATGCTGTCGGCGATGCAGGCGGCCTGCGCCCAGAAATCCTCCTCAATAAGCTGCTCACTATTCGGCTCTTCCGAGCGAATGAGGAAAAAGCTGGCGCGGGGCGCCGTGCCTACCATTACCTGTTCGGTCAGGCCCGACATGGTCGAGGTGACAAAGGTTCCATGATGGTGCCCGTCATAGACATTGTCGCGGAAAGGGATGAGGTCGCGAGTGCCCAACAAACGTCCTTCGTCGAACAAAACACGGAAAAACTCGCCGGTGTCCACGCCGATCCAGCCCGCATCGAAGACGGCAATCAGCATGCTGTCGCCACGGAAGCCCTCGTTGTGGAGCAAATGGCCGTTGTGGACGGCAATCTGTCCGATGGCATAACCGTAGTCGTAGGGTGTTATACTGTCGCGGGAATTATTGGAGACCAATGGGGTGTATTCGATTTCGGGCGCAGCCGAGACCAATGGCATTAATGAGTCAAGGTCGTAATTGGCCACTGGCAGGATGTCCGTCACGAACGGCAATGATGACAGTTGCGGCAACATTGTGCTGTCAGGGCAATAGATGGTCAGCGTGTTGAACCATTTGCAACTGCAGAGCACGCGGATGTGGTCGTTTACGTTTTTCACCTGCTGCACATATTGCGGATTGACAGGCAGGTCTTGTTCCGTGATGGCAATATTGAAACGGGCGCGTTTCTCCAAGGCACGCGGGGAGAGATAGTCAGAAGGATTGTCGATGGAATAGGGAGAGTTGTTTTTGTCGCTTAGTGTAAGACGATAGCAGGTGGGCGCGAGTTGTGCGTCCAGAGTGCCCGCAAAAAAGAGGCATAAAAACAGCGGCAGGACAGTCTTGAAATATTTTTTCATATCGTTCGTTGTTGTTGGTAAACGTAAAAAATCAACGGCTGCAAAAATACCGTTTTTTTCGTATTTTTGCCGCTCTAAAGAGACTGAAGAGATGAAATACAAAACAAAGGTCGGCATTCTGTTTGTCAGTGTGTTACTCTTGATGTGCACCTCTTGTGCGCGAAAAATCATCGGGCACACCCCCCACCGCCGCGAACGCAACTGCGGCTGCGAGATGCCCGTTCCCGCCTCTGCGGACTCCCTGTTCCATGCCCCCTCTTCCTATTGCATGAATTGATGAGACGTTTTGCTGCAATTTGGGTTGTACTGTGCCTGTTGTTGACTGCCTGTCATCAGCGGGGTAATGAGATTGTGCTGGAAGGCGACTTCCAGGGTGGCGGCTCCCAAATGGTGCGACTGGCCCTGGTTTGTACGGATGAGACGGTGATGCTGGATTCCGTCCGCATGAAGAACGGCCACTTCTCCTTTGCATTGAAAGCCCATTCCGATCAGGAAAAGGAATGTATGGCCACACCGATGTTGTATCAGATAAAACTTTCTGAAAACAATGCACTTACAACTATAGCAAAGGGTGGTGAGCATTTGCATTTCACCGCGGATGCAGCCGATATTGTTTCCACCTATCGTGTGAGTGGCAGTGAGGAGGCCTTCTTGGTTTGCCAACTTGACAGTGCTTTGGCCTCGTTTGCCCAAAGGACGGTGCAATGGTATGCTGTTTATGAGCAAAACATTGAAAATGACTCCGTGCGGGCCGATGTCGAAGCCCATTATGTGCAGGCTGTTGAGGCTCATACAGATTTCTTGCGGGATTTCATTCAAAAACATCCGCAAAACATGGCCTCTTTTATGGCTTTTTTCCAAAGTTATAATCGAAGGATTTTTCTAAACAATGATGAAAATGCCGGTTTGTTGAAGGAAATCATCCGAAATGTGCAACAACAATATCCTGATAATCCGTACATTCTTTTTATGCAGCAAAAGCAGGAGATTTTGGAATTAAAAAAACAACAATATGATACTCATTAACATAGGAGATGAACTCTTGATAGGGCAGGTGGTGAACACCAATGCTGCCTATGTGGGTCGGCAACTTTCCGCCGCCGGTTTTGAACTGACCGGGGTCGTTACTGTGGGCGACAGTGGTGATGCCATTCGTGCCGCCTTGGAGGAGGCCTTCCGCCATACGGACACCGTGCTGATGACTGGTGGCCTTGGTCCCACGAAGGACGACATTACCAAGAAGGTGGTGTGCGACCTCTTTCACCGCGAGTTGGTGATGGACGAGGCTGTGCTGAAACATGTTACCGACATCTTCGCGGCACGCGGCATGGCTTTGACGGAAACCAATCGCGAGCAGGCGCTGGTGCCGTCGGGATGCACGGTGCTGACCAACGTGTTGGGCACTGCTCCGGGGCTATGGCTCGAAGAGGGGGGCAAGGTGCTCATTGTGCTGCCGGGCGTGCCCTTCGAGATGGAACGTCTCCTCGACGAAGAGGCGCTTCCCCGCTTGAAAGAGCGCGACACCCGCCATCATGCCATCCTCTACAAAGTGCTGCAATGCACCAATATCACAGAGAGTGGCCTCTCTGATCTGTTGGAACCTTACGAGCAGCAGCTTCCTGCCGGGTTCAAGTTGGCCTACCTGCCGGTGCCCGGTATCATCCGTCTGCGCCTCACTGCACAGGGCGACGACAAGGAGCGGCTTGCCGCTCTCATGGATGAACAGTTTGCCAAGCTCAAGGAGGCTGCTGGCAGCTACGCCTTTACCGATGAGGATCTGCCCATGCAGGCGGTGGTCGGCAAACTTCTGGTGAAGACCGGTCGCAAGGTGGCCACGGCCGAGAGTTGTACGGGTGGCCGCATTGCCAATCTCCTCACCTCCGTGCCGGGCAGCTCCCGCTACTTTGAGGGGGCGATGGTCTCCTACAGCAACGAAGTGAAACGCGATCTGCTCAACGTGCGCGAGGACAACCTCAAGCGCCGCGGGGCCGTCAGCGAAGAGGTGGTCAGCGATATGGCTCTCAACGCAATGGGACTCTTTGACGTGGACTATGCTGTCGCCACGTCTGGCATTGCCGGTCCCGACGGCGGCACCGAACAGAAGCCCGTGGGCACTGTATGGATTGCCGTGGCCACGCCCACCCGGCTGTCCACCAACCTTTTCCACTTTGGCAGCCGCACGGGACGCGCCCAGATTGTGGAACGTGCCGCCCACGCCGCCCTTAACATGTTGCGCATCGAGATTGAAAAGGATCTGAGATAGCGGTTTATGCCTGAGAATTCCTGTATCGTCCGTTTCCGGCAATATTTGGTCTATGAAAAGGCCCTGCGCCCTAAAAGCGTGGAGGCCTACATGCATGATGTGCGCCTTTTGCAGGAATTTATGGACGAAAGACCCGTGGAGAATGCAACCCTGGAGGATTTGCAGGCATTTGTGAAAAGTCTTTATGAACACGACATGTCCACGCGCTCCCAGGCTCGCATTATCTCCGGCCTGAAATCTTTCTATGGTTTTTTGCTTTACGATGGCACGCTGAAGGAGGATCCCACGGAGTTGTTGGATGCCCCTAAGATTGGACTGCACTTGCCCGATGTGCTCACGTTGCCCGAGATAGAGGCTATCCTCAACGGTATCGATCTGAGCACAAACGAAGGGCATCGCAACCGCGCCATGGCGGAGGTTCTTTACGGCTGCGGCCTGCGCGTCAGCGAGTTGGTGAATTTGCGTCTTTCTAATCTGTTTTTTGAAGAAGGCTTCATCAAAGTGGTGGGCAAGGGCAATAAGGAACGCTATGTGCCCGTGGGTGCTATGGCTCAGAAAATGGTGACCCTCTATGTGGAAGGTCGGCGCAAGGAACAGAAAATCAAGAAAGGGGAGGAAGACTATGTTTTTCTGAACAGGAGGGGCAGCCACTTGACCCGCGAGATGGTCTTTATGCTGGTCAAGCAATGGGCCAAGGATGCAGGCATCGAAAAGCACATCAGCCCGCATACTTTCCGCCACTCTTTTGCCACACATCTGGTGGAGGGTGGTGCCGACCTGCGCGCCGTGCAGCAGATGCTCGGCCACGAGAGCATCACCACCACCGAAATCTATACCCACCTCGACAAGGACTACATCCGTAGCAACATCGCCCAGTTCCACCCGAGATATTAGGGGATTTAAGAATTAAGAATGGAGGGGTTAATTCTTTTTCAACACTTTTAGTATCAGTCTGTTGACCTCTGGTGATATTTTCCAATAATATACCGCCACGACCCCTATGGCCATCAGGACGCAGGTCTTGAGCACCCCGTCCAGCAGGGCGGCATAGAGGGCCTTCACCGGGAGCGTCGCAAACACGGGCGTCAGCGTGCGCACCCACAGCAGGTTCAATCCGTACAAGGCCAATACCACCACCAGCGACTTGAGTTGCCCCCACGAAAAGATGGAAATGTGGAGTTTCCACTTCACCAGCGACAGCAGACATATAAAATAGATAAGGTAGGATCCGAAATTGGCAAAGGCCGAGCCGTTCATCCCGTACAAGGGAATCAGCCAGAAGTTCAGCAGAATGGCCGACGATGTTAGCAAAACCGTGAATACCAATGACATATAATAATATTTCGAGTAGGCCAACGGACTGGCTCCCGGACTAAGCACGGCATTGGAAAGGCGGGCCAACCCGAGGATGAAGATGACGCTCTTACCGGTCACATAGTCTTCCCCGTTCTTCAATACCATAAATAATAGATCCACATTGATCCAGATAATCAAGAAGATAAAGAGACTGGAAAGGAACAGGTGCAAGGACACGTTCTTACAAAGCAACTCCGCTTGTTTCCAGTCCTCGTTCTTGACGGCCTCCGAAATCTTCGGGTTGGCGATGGCGTTAAGCGAGCGGTTGGGGACTTCGATGACTGTGGCAATGTAGTTGGCGATCGCATATACCCCGGTGAAGCCCAATCCCATTTTTGCGCTGACGAAAAACGAGCTGAGCAGCGGTGTGATGTTGCCGGCAATGGCGGCAAGGACCAAAAAGAATGTGTATAAACAGAAGTCGCGGACCAAAGGCTTGGTGATGAATTTCAGGTCGGGTTTCAGCGAAATCTTCTGCAGGGTGAACAGATAGATGATGTCAATGAGCGCGGCTATGAAATAGGTGATGCAGAAACCGACCACCAACCCATCCAGGTTGATGTAATGATAGCCAAAGAGCAGGTAGATGATGAGTAATCCCGCGCGCACGCCTACCTCGCGGACAAATTTGGGCACCACAATGCGCATCAGTACATTGGCATTGGCTTCAAACACCGACTGATAGAGCATAAACAACCCTAATGGGATTACAAATCGGAAGTAATTGACAAACAGAGGGGATTTTTCCGAAAACAGGTTTATGATAGGCTGTTTGAACAACAAAAACACCAATGTAAACACCAAAAACCCCACCAAAGGCACCACTAATGTCCAGAAGAAAAAGCCGTGGTTCTTTCCCTCTTCATCTTTGAAGTAAGGGAAAAACCGGATTATGGATGAGCTTGTCCCGATCTGGGCAAAACTGGAAAAGAGCACGGCAGCATCTATCAGCACACGCGTCAGCCCTACCTCTTCCGTCGTCAGATAACTGGTGATGACGAAGAAAGTGGTAACGAACCCGATGGCGACACCCAAATAGTTCACCAGCGTGCCTTTGATACTCTGTCGAATGATAACTCCCATGTCGGTTAATCAGCGCGCAAAAATAAAAAAAAATTGTAACCTTTTTTCTATTTTTGCATCCTACAATTGAACGAGGAGCGATAGAATGAAGAAAGCTGACTTCTGGGCGAAACAATATCGGGGCCACATCGGCAAGATGGTGGGCGTGTGTTACCGCTATGTCGGCGACTGGCAGGTGGCGGAGGATCTGGCGCAGGATGCTTTCCTGCACGCCATCGAGAAGTCGGGCACCTACCACGCGTGGGGCAGCTTCGAGGGGTGGCTCAAGAAGATAGCCGTCAACGAGGCGCTGATGTACCTGCGCAACCAGCCCGAGACGGTGGAGTTGGACGAGGGGATGGCTGTTGAGGAACCGCTGGCCGACGAACCCCAGGAGGTGAAAGTGGATTTCTTGCAGGAAGAGTTGTTGGGGGTCATCAGGAAGTTGCCTGTCAAGCAGCGCACGGTCTTCAACCTCTACGCCGTGGAACACTGGTCGCACAAACAGATTGCCAAGAAACTGGACATCTCTGTTGCCAACTCCAAGGTGCTCCTCTCCCGCGCGAGGGCGGAATTACAAGGGATGCTGGCGGCGATGAGAGTTAAGAAACTAAGAAATTAAGAAACTAAAAAACTTGAGATTATGACAACATTATTCCTTGAGCAGTCCCGAAGGGACAAGAGCTCGGTAGAGCAATCAACCCCACACAAGCGCAGCGCAGTGTGTGGCGTGGCCATCCTCGTAATGGCTGTCGCTTTTCTGATGACCGCCTGCACGAAACCCGAAAAGAAAGCGCTCGCCGGTACCTGGCGATGGACCGCCACCACGGGAGGAATCGCAGGTGTATGCTACACCCCCGAGAGCGAAGGCTTCGAGGCCGAACTCGTCTTCAAAGGCAGCAGTTTCACCTTCTATAAAGACGGCGAAAAAGTGACTTCGGGAAACTATCGGATTGATTACGAATCCGATATGGAACCCTATCCCAACATAAAGGGTAATGATGAGGCGTTCTACTCCTGGTTCAACCTGAACATTCCTGCGGCACAGTGCAAGAAGATTTCGGAAGCTACTAACGGCAGAGTGGCCCCTTTCTCGAAGAGTTTCGCCGTCATCAGCTACGATGACCGATACGATGCGCAAGTACTTTCTATGAACGACCACTGCTATGACGGATTCAGTTATACTTTTGTAAAACGCTAACATTATGGCAGCATCATTCCTTAAACAGCCTCGAAGAGGCAAGACGCACGAAGGGCAATTAACCCCACACAAGCGCAGCGTAGTGTGGGGTGTATCGCACAAGCGCAGCGCAGTGATTGTCCTCCTGCTGGCGGCTGTCACACTCGTACTGACGTCCTGCGACCCAGGCTACGACGAGGATATGGTCATCCGTAACGAATCGTCGCACAGCGTGACCGTCATCCCCGCCCCATACAGCTGGTACGATAGTGGAACGGACTCCACCCATACCTGGACAAACGAAAGTTACACGCTTGTCCCGGGGCAGGAAGTGGTGATACATCACTCCGGCGGTGTCGGTGCTGCCAGTTTTGAAGAAGGGGTACAGGCGTTTCTCCAATATTACAGTAACAGCGTGACTTTTCGCTTCGATGGGGAACTTGGGCCGCAAGTAATGTATTATGCTGGGGACACAACAGGCATCAGTCCCTATAATTTCAGTTCCACCCTCTATCAATATGAGGAGACACGCCACTACGGCCGCTGGTTCAACGGTCATCCATCCTATGGGAAACTCACTTTTACCATCACGGACGAGCATTACAATGCTGCCATGGAACAGTTAGAGAGATAAATGGAAAACAAAAAAAAACAATTATGAAAAAGAACATTTTAAAAAAACATTCGCGTAAGAACCTCCTGCTATCCATTCCGAAATCCGGAAGCCGGATAGGGTTGGGCACCATTATGATGCTAATTCTGGTCACACTGGTCCTATCCTGTGACAAGCCTGAGTTACACACTTCCGTGACCACTTCCGGAAGTGTCTTGTCGGCTTGCCAGGCCGAAGACAAATCCGAAACGGATACCCTTACGTACCAGCTCAAGGACGGTGTGCTCCACATCACCCACGAACTGCTGTTGAATTGCGCTTCATCGGCCGTCATTGTTGATGCTTCTGTATCGGGCAACGTCATTACCGTTAACTACACGGTGGATGATAACGTGTCTGCAAATTGCTTGTGTTCTAAAACCCTGGATTACGACCTTCAGAACCTGACCGCTGGCACCTATACCCTTGTCATCAACATAGATGGGTATGAGAGGCTTCAGCAGAGCATCACGATATAACCATACAAGTCTTTTTTCAGAATATGCAATCAAAGCAAACACAGCAGAATGCGAATATGAAAATAGATCGTCTTTTTGAGCGAGGATTGTCGGATACAGCACGCGCACCCCTTTCGCCGATGACGGAGGTGCAAATTGCAAGTGCTGCTGCCAAGTCAAAGGCAGGCGCGGCTATCTGGCTGCTGTCACATGCTAAGGAGATACTGATTGGAGTCGTAGCGTTTTTCATAGGCGTGGGCGCAACCCTGACTGCCACCCGTTTGGCAGCGGATAAGCCAGCACCCCCGCCAGATGCCGAAAAGGTGGTGGCTACAACCCAGGACACGACTACAGACAACATGCAGATGATTGTTGAAACATCCGTGGAGGAAACAGACTCGGCATCCATTGCCATAGAGACGAAGCGCGCTCCGTCTCCATCAGCCCCATTCTCTGTAACAAAACCAGCTTCTACCGTCCCAATCACCACTTCCCGCAGCACTCAACCAATGCCAAACATTCAGCATTCGACATCCCACACATCCGACAAAGAGCCGGTGGTCATCAAGAAGATCATCGTCCGCCGCGATACCGTGCATCTTCGCGAAACGGTCATTGTCAAGGATACCGTGTATGAGATTGGGAACTGAT
>CAMVIT010000048.1:0-20866 GCA_947167635.1 uncultured Bacteroidales bacterium
TCGGGTTGGTGATGTTCGAGACGGAGCACCGCCGCAAGGAAATCGGCATCCGCCGCGTGCATGGAGCCACGGTGAAACAGATTCTGGCGATGTTCAACTCCCGCTTCGTGAAGATTGTGTTGGTCTGCTTCGTCATTGCCGTGCCCGTCAGCGTGTTCGTGATGCACCGCTACTTGGAAGGTTTCGCCTACCGCGTGCCGTTGCACGTCTGGGTGTTCGCGGTGGCTTTGATTGCGGTACTGTCCGTAACTGTCGCGGTGGTCACCCTGCGGAGTTTGCGGGCGGCGACCGTGAACCCGGTGAAGGCGTTGAGGACGGAGTAAATTTAGTCGGCAAATTATGCAAATTTCACGGGTGTTCCAATCATTTTCAGGGCATAAAAAAACAACCTTCCCACGTTTAAAATGGGAAGGTTGCGTTCCAGGGTGGTCCCACTTGGGCTCGAACCAAGGACCCGCTGATTATGAGTCAGCTGCTCTAACCAACTGAGCTATGGGACCCGATTGCATCGCAATCTTTTGAGGCGGCAAAAATACGATTTTTTTGCAAATGCCCCAATCTTTTATTGAGCAGCTTGAACCGGTGCGCTCTTCTTTTTCTTGGCGGGCTTCAGCGGCTCGTTGCCAAAGGAGTAGCTGACACCTACTAAGGCGTTGATGCCAAAGTTGTTGAAGTTGTAATAGGTGGAAGCATATTGGCAGCCGATGTTGTTGACCATTGCAAAAGCGGTCAGCTGTTTGGTGATGAGATATTCGAATCCGATACCGAAGTTAAGGATGGGTTTCATCAGTTTTTTGCCATCGCTGTTCTTCTTCAGATCGTTGACAAGTTCGTAGCTGCTGATAAAGGTGTTGCCCAGCGAGTCGGTGGCTGTGACGGGCGAGAGTGCCCAGCGTCCGAAGGCGATGCTGGCGTTCACGTCGAAGATGAACTTCTCTTTGAGGATGTACTTGCCCTCGAAACCGATGCCCCAGTTGGGCTTGTAGAGGGGCTTCTCAAGATGTCCGATGCCGGGAACATTGAGATGCTGGAAGAAGTAGTCCCAATAGTTGGCCGTCAGGTTCAGGTAGAGGTGGTTGATGGCTTCCCAGCTGAGGTTGGCACAGACGTTGAGCGTGCTCCCCTTGTCTGCATACATGACATCGAACTGGTTCTTCAGCGGGCTGTGTGTGTCGAGGACGAAGAAGGGGTAGTCCTTCACGTAGGCGTAACGCGCGGAGATGTGGTAGTTGAGCTTCTTGACGATGTTTCCTTTCACGCCGCCGTAGATGCTGATTTGCGAGCGGGTGAACTTGAGACTGTCAAGCTGTGGCTTTACATAGGGGTTCTCGTAGAGCAGGCTGCGCAGGGAGTTGTACTCCGACTTGCCGTCCACGCCCGCGTAGAGGCTGAGAATGCCACGGATGAGACCCATCTGTAGCTCGGCAATGGGATAGACAGGACAGTAGGTTTTGCTGTTGGACATGAGAACGGGTACGCCTACGCCCAACAGAAGATGGTATTCCTTGATGGTGAAATTCATCGTGGGACGGAACTCTACCTTGAAACTGTTGGTGAGTCGCGGCACCTGTCGCTGCTCGTGGGAGCCGATGGTCACGGAATCGCCCCAGTGATTGTGATAGAAGTCGAAGTCGATGTCGAACTGATAGTGTTGGTAGCCGGAAATCTTGAGGAAACGGTCGTCGTATGCCAAGATGGCGCGCAAGCCCGCGTCATGCTCCATGTCTTTCCAATAGGTGTGTATAAAGTCGTATTTGATTTTCACATCCTCTTTGAACTTCTTGTCTTCGGTGGTGTAGTTGGAACGTATGCCGACCTCGCCGTACACGTGGTTGAAGTTGTTGTGAATGCTGTCGCGATACTCTTTGGCATAGAATTGCTCCGGAATGCCCCAGTTCCTGTTGTAGCCATACAGGTTTGCTAATTCGTGGTTGTAGCCCACAGACGAGTAGAGGGTTTGGGTGCGGAAGAAGCGGTTGAAGAACAGGTGCAGCCGAGTGTCGCTGGTGGGGGCGTAGGCATACTGCTGTTGCACTTTGCCGATGGGCGGCGCCCAGGAGGAGAAGTGGTGGAAGTTGAGCCCGTATGAGTATTTGGTGCTTTGGCAGTTGTGCATGGAGAGCTCGGCTAACGGCGTGATGGGATAGCCGAAACCAAGCTTGATGTAGTTCCGATAGAGCACATCGCGCACTTCGGGGTTCAACTTGCTCACTTTGATTTCGGCAGGATTGAAGTTGAGCTCAGGCTTCTGCGGGCTGATTTCGTAGCTGTAGGTGACTTCCTCTTTGAGCGTGTCGTCAATAACAGCTTGGTCGTTGATCTTGGTGGCGTTGGTCAGCTTGGGAACATATTGGATGAGCAGGTGGGCGGAGTCAACGACCTGGGCATGTAGCGCCGTGGCACAAAGCAGGATGACGGCGATGAACGTGATTCTATGCATTTTCTTGTGTGTATTCATGACGTACATTATTCTTTGTTGTTGTTTTTCTGGTCTTCGGCAGCTTCGAGAGCTTCCACTTCGGCAATCTTCTCGCGTGCCAGGGTCACGAGTTCCTCGCCCTCGTAGTTGTCAACAATGCTTTGATAGGTGTGGCGGGCTTGGAAATAGTTGCCTTTGGTTTTGTAGAGGTCTCCGTAGAGAATGAAAGTGCGCGCGTACCAGTATTCGGAGGAGTAGTTGCTGCCGAGAATGTTTTGGATTTGATTCTCGCATTCTTTGAGATTATGATCCTGGTTGAGAGCGATGTCGGCCAAATGATAGGCGGCCTCGGCGCAGAGATCGTTGGTGCCCTTGTTGGCCAGGCGTTTGTAGTGCTGCTTGGCGTCCTCGTATTGGCCGAGCTCCTTGGCAGAGTTGCCGGCCACGAGCAGCGCCTCTTGCAGCAACTCGGCATCGGACTGGTTGGCATTCACGACGTTCGTGGCGGCGGTCAGGGCATTGCTATAATCTTTGAGGAAATAGGCGCTGCGCATGGCACCGTTGTTGGCATACAATACCTCGTCGGGATCCGTGGTGCTCTCAACCAGCTTGTTGAAGTACTTCAAGGCTTTTTCATACTGTTTTTTGTTGTATAAAATGGAGGAGGCCTTGTGGAGAGCTGTGACATCGTATTCCGATCTGTGCCCCTTGACGACGGCTTCATAGTCCACGAGGGCGTCGTCGTACTGCCGTTGGCCATACTGGCACTCGGCCTTGAAGAAGTGGGCTTTCTGGGCAAAGGATCCGTTGGGGAATTGGCGGAGGTACTCGGCACAGGCGCGCACGGCCCCGTCGCAGTCGCCTCGGTTGTATTTGGTCTCGGCAGCGCGGAAAGCGATGGAGTCTTGACGGTCGGCGGAGATGTTCATGTTTTTGGTGCGGATGTAGTCGAAGAACTCACTGGTGTTGCCCTCCTCGGTGTAGATGGTTTCCAGGTTGGCAAGGGCATCCTTGGCCTCTTGGGAACCCGGATAGGTCTCCACCACATATTTGTAGGTGGAGATGGCCATGGAGGTGTTGCCGCTGTTCATGTAGGCTTGCGCCAAACGGGTGTGGGCCTGGCGCACATGCTGGCTCTTGGGATGCTTCTGGATGAAACTCTTGTAGGCTTGGATGGCCTGGTCGAAGTTGTTCTGCGTGTGATAGGTGACGGCAAGGTCGTATTCGGCGTCATCGCGGTAGGCGGAATGCGTGTAGTTGCTGTTGAGCCGCTCCAAAGCGGCGATTTTCTTGGCATTGTTCTTTTGGTAACCGTAGCACTTGGCCAACTGATAAACGGCATAGTCGGCATTGGCCTCCCCGAGGCGCTCGCATTGGTCGTAGTACTTGATGGCGTTGTTCAGATCCTGCTGCATGAAATAGCAGTCGGCAAGACGGGCGGTGGCGTCGGCTTGCTTGGCCCTCTCGTCGGCCTTGCCGTATTTGGAAAGGTAGTTCTTGAAGTAGGTGGTCGCATCACGATAGCGCTTGATCTTGAGGGCTGCATAGCCGAGTGTGTAGAGGGAGTTGACATAGTTTTCGTTGAAGGTCGCATTGGCACTCTTCTGGTAGGTTTGCAGCGTGTAATAGGCGTCCTGGTACTTCTCGCTGCGATACTGGCTCTCGCCCTTCCAATAGAGGGCGTTGAGGTTGATGTCCTTGTCAATGGGCGCACCCAGTGTCTTTTCAAGCGTCTTCAAGGCATCCGTGTAGTTGCGGTTGTTGATGAGCTCCAGAGCGCGGAAGTAGGTGCAGCGCTGGTAGGCGCGCAGTATTTCCGGCGACTTGCTGCTCAGCTTCTCGATGGAGTTGATGGCGGCTTGATAGTTCTTGGTGGAGAGGTAGAGCTTGGAGAGATAGGAGGAAACCTCCTCACTGCGGGCGGAGTGCGGATAGCGGTTGCTGTACTCCTGCAGGGCTTCGATGCCGTTGTTGAAAGGACTGGTCGAGGTCTGACACTGCAATTTGGCATAGTTGTAAAGAGCGTCTTCCTGGATGTCCTTGTTGAAGTCGAGTTTGGAAGCCTCCTTGAAGGCTTGGATGGCGAGGTTCTCCTGTTTGTCGCGACGATAGCAGTCGCCGATGAGATAGTAGCTGTTCTGGGTCATGGCGTCGGGTTTCTTGTCGTTGACACACTTGGAGAAACAGTTGACGGCATCGGCATAGCGGGCGGTGCGGTAGAAAGAGAAGCCGGCGGCGAAATTGTCGTTGCGGTCGAGGGCGATCTTCTCACTCGCGAGGAGCTTGTCAAAATTGTTGGCCGCATCGTCGTATTGGTTGAGTGCATACTGGGAGATGGCCACGCAGCGCAGCGTCCGCATCTGTGCGGGGTCATTGAAGGAGGTGATGGGCGGGGCCACCGCAAGCACCTTTTCGTAATCACCCTGCTTGAAATAGATCTGGGTGAGGAAGGCCGGCACCTCTTCGCTGTATTCAGGCTCGTCCTTCAGAAGGAGGAAATCCTCCAATGCGGCCTCATATTGCCCGTCTTGGTATGCCATGTAGGCCAAATAATAGATGGAGCGCAGCTTGTAAGGCCCCGATGACTCGCGCGCCTGCTTGAACATCGCCTTGGCACGCTCGTACTCGTTGGTCATGAAATAGGAATAGCCCTTCTTGAACTGGTATTCGGCCACATTCTCCGGCTGGATCTCGTTCTCGTAGATGAGGTCGTACTGGACGATGACCTTCTTCCACTGCTTGCGGCTGAAGTAGTGCCTTCCCAGGTAAAAACGCGCCTCGGGCACATAGGAATGCACCGGGTATCGGTCGATGAAGCCTTGCAGCAAATAGGCCGCATCGGGGTTGTCAAGCCTCTCGGCACAGACCCCCATGTAAAAGTAGGAGTTGGTGCGCAGGTCCTGCTGCATGTCCGTGGTGTTCTCATAGACCTGCTTGAAATACTGTTGCGCAGACCCGTATTTCTCGTTGGAGAAGAGGTCCATGGCAGTCTTGAATTCGTATTGCGGAGACTTGAAGTTCTCAGTGCGTTGCGCCGTCGCTCCCGTCAAAAAGCCTGTCAAAAAGAGGATTGTGAGCAGGCTGGATTTCAATATCTTCATATAAATGATCGTTTTGTTCGAGGATACAATAAACGGCCAAAAATAGAAAAAAAGTGTTCTTTTATTTTTTTTCTGTTTTTTATTTGTAAACAGCGGAGTTTTAATAAGTGGAGCCTCCTGCCCCGTGTTGGTGGCCGATTTCTGCAGATGTCAAGTCGAACTGAAAAAAACTGTATTTTTGCAGTTTTTTAAATTCAAATCCAAAAGAACTCATTATGTGTGGAATCGTAGGATACATTGGATACAGAGAGGCTTCACCTATATTGATCAAAGGACTCACCCGGCTTGAATACCGCGGCTATGACAGCGCTGGAATTGCACTTGTGAACAGGGACGGGCGACTTTCCGTATATAAGACAAAAGGGAAAGTGAAAGATTTGGAGGCGCTTGTGGCCGACAAGGACACCAGCGGCACCATCGGGATTGCCCATACCCGCTGGGCCACACACGGCGAACCCAGCGAGCGAAATGCCCACCCCCACTGGTCAGAGTCCAAGAACCTCGCCCTTATCCACAATGGCATCATCGAGAACTACCATACCCTCAAAACCCAGTTGCTCAGCTTGGGCTACCATTTCCAAAGCGACACCGACACGGAGGTCATTGTGCAACTCATTCAGTATGTGATGGATTCTCATGATGTCTCGATGGAGGAGGCCGTGCCCTTGGCACTCAACACGTTGACAGGGGCTTATGCCATCGTCATCATCGACAAGCGGCAGCCCGACCGCATGATTGCAGCCAGGAAGGGCAGCCCGCTCATCATTGGGGTGGGCGATGGCGAATTTCTGGTCGGCTCGGATGCGACTCCCATTATAGAATATACTGATAAGGTTGTCTATCTCGAGGAGGAACAGATCGCTTTTTTGCAGCGGGACCATGACCTTCGTGTCGTCAACTTGCGCAATGTGGAGCAGACCCCGGTCATCCAGCGCCTGCAGATGGATTTGAGCCAGATTGAGAAGGGTGGATTCCCGCATTTCATGCTCAAGGAGATCTATGAGCAGCCCCAGACCCTGCAGACTTCCATGAGGGGGCGGCTCAATGCCGAGACGGGTGAGGTTAAGCTTTCCGGTGTGATTGATTTTTGCGACCGTATGCTGCAGGCCCGTCGCATCATCATTTGTGCGTGCGGTACCTCCTGGCATGCCGGCCTCATCGGCAAGTATGTCATCGAAGAGCTGGCTCGCGTGCCCGTGGAGGTCGAATACTCCTCTGAATTCCGCTACCGCAATCCGGTGCTCTATCCCGATGATGTGGTGATCCCGATCTCGCAGTCGGGCGAGACAGCCGACACCTTGGCGGCCGTCCAGCTCTCGAAATCCTCGGGGGTGCTGCTGTTTGGCATCTGCAACGTGGTGGGCTCCTCCATCCCGCGTGCCACCCATACGGGATGTTACACCCATGCCGGCCCGGAAATCGGAGTCGCTTCCACCAAAGCCTTCACCGCGCAAGTCTCCACGTTGTTTTTGCTGGCCCTGAGTTTGGCGCAGGCCAAGAACATGCTCCCCGAAGAGCGCGTGCGCACCCTTGTGCAAGAGTTGCAGCGCATTCCCGAAAAGATCGCCAAGATTCTCGAACAGGACAGGAAAATCTCCGAAATCGCCAAGGTGTTCACCTACGCCCGCAATTTCATCTATCTCGGTCGCGGATACAACTACCCCGTGGCCCTCGAGGGAGCCCTCAAGCTCAAGGAGATTTCATACATCCATGCCGAGGGCTATCCCGCAGCCGAGATGAAACACGGTCCCATTGCCCTCATTGACGAGGAGATGCCTGTGGTGGTGATCGCTCCCAAACGCGGCCATTATGAGAAGATTCTCAGCAATATTCAGGAAATCAAGGCGCGCAAGGGGCGGATTATCAGCATCGTGACGGAGGGCGACACCGATGTGAGCGCCATCTCTGACTATACCTTCGAGATTCCGGACACAGAGGAATGCTTCGTGCCCCTGCTGTCGGTCATTCCTTTGCAGCTGTTGGCCTATCACATCGCCATCGCCAAAGGCCGCGATGTGGACCAGCCGCGCAACTTGGCAAAATCGGTGACCGTGGAGTGATGCTCGATGAAGATTGACTTGCAGGAAATCAATTGTCATCAGTTGCTTTCCGGGTGCTTTTTTCTGCCTGCTTTATTATAATTATCCCCAAAAATGGGGATGTCTTATGTCATTGCGTTTTTGTTTTTTTGCACGTTCTTTTTAAACGACGCGAAAAAAACTATGGAAGACAAGAATGTCAAATTATCGGAGATGCCCACCGGGAGCCATTGTGTCATCGTAAGGCTCAGCGGTCACGGCGGTTTCCGCCATCGCTTGATGGAGCTTGGCTTCGTCAGAGGTGAGAAGGTGCGCGTGGTGAAGAACGCCCCCTTGCTTGACCCCATAGAGTATGAGATTATGCAGGGACACGTTTCCCTCCGCCGTATCGAAGCTCAACATATTGAAGTGGTGCCCGTGACCGAGGAGGTCGCGCAGCAATACACCTTTAACGGAACATTGACCGAGGAGATCGAACGTATCATGGGCGAAAATGCCAAGACTATTACCGTGGCCTTGGTCGGCAACCCCAACTGCGGCAAGACCTCTTTCTTCAACCATGCCACTGGCATGCGCGAGAAGGTGGGCAACTACAGCGGCGTCACCGTCGATTCCAAGCTCGGAGTCTTCCGGCACCGAGGCTACACATTCAACTTCGTCGATTTGCCGGGCACCTACTCCCTGACGGAATACTCGCCCGAGGAGCTTTATGTCCGCAAATACATCTTCGACAACCACCCCGATGTGGTGCTCAACATCGTGGATGCTTCCAACCTTGAACGCAACCTCTTCCTCACTACCCAGCTTATTGACATGAATGTGCCCATGGTTATGGGACTCAACATGTACGATGAACTTGAAAAGAACGGTGACAAGCTGGATATCGAGGCCCTCAGCACGATGTTCGGTTTTCCTATCATTCCCACTGTCTCCTCCAAAGGAGCAGGTGTTGACAAAGTGCTCGACAGTATCATTGATGTCTATGAGAACCTCAGCGGTGTCACCAAGCACATCCATATCAACTATGGCAGTGATTTGGAGAAGAGCATTGACCTTGTGAAGGCGGAGGTGAAGAAGGACAACACGTTGAGCAGCGAGTTTCCGGCTCGCTATGTGGCTATCAAGTTGTTGGAAAACGACAAGGTGACCGTTGAGGATGTTTCCAAGCTGCAAAATACGGAGAACATCCGCAAGGTGGCTGCCGAACAGCGTGCTGTTTTGGAACGTGAGTACAAAGAAGACTCCGCCACCGTGATTTCCGGTGCCAAGTATGGGTTTATCCGAGGCGCCCTGCAGGAGACTTATACCATCGGCAGGGATCGTGGCAAGCAACGTGCTTATACCATAGACAACCTGCTGACCAATAAGTGGTTGGGTTTTCCCATCCTCATCTTCTTCCTTTGGTTGATGTTCCAGATGACCTTCACGCTGGGAGCTTACCCGCAGCAATGGCTGGAGATGCTCTTCGGCTGGCTCGGCGGTGTCTTTGGCATGTTCATGCCCGACGGCATCTTCAAGGCGCTCATCGTCGATGGTATCATCGCGGGTGTGGGAAGTGTCTTTTCATTCCTTCCTAACATCTTGATACTCTTTTTCTTCATTTCCATTTTGGAAGACACGGGTTACATGGCACGCGCTGCCTTCCTGATGGACAAGCTCATGCACAAGATGGGGTTGCATGGCAAATCGTTCATTCCCTACATCATAGGGTTCGGCTGCAGCGTGCCAGCCATCATGGCCACGCGCACGTTGGAGAACCGCAAGGACCGTATCCTTACTATCATTACGGTGCCTTTCATGTCCTGCTCCGCCCGAATACCGGTCTATCTGCTCTTGATTTCAGCATTTTTCGACAAATACCAGGGTCTGGTGCTGATGAGCATCTACCTTTTAGGCATTGTGTTTGCTATCATTACATCCTTGATTGTCAAGAAAATATCTTTCAAAGGCATCAGTGACCAATTTGTCATGGAATTGCCTCCCTATCGTATTCCGACGCTTCGTAACGCTTTGGTCCACATGTGGGACAAGAGCGTGCAGTATATCAAGAAGATGGGTACGGTGATTCTGTTGGCTACCATCATTATCTGGGCGTTGGAGTACTTCCCGCAGCACAGTCCTGAAATCGATAGTTACACAGTCCGGATTGAGCAAGTGGAGGCTGACCCGACCGTGTCTCCCGATGTGAAGGAGGCGCAGCTCAGGGCGTTGGAACTCGACCGTACGGCTTGCCAGACGGAAAACTCCTACATTGCCCGCATAGGCAAGTTCATAGCGCCGGTGTTCCGTCCGTTAGGATTTGATTGGAAGATGAGCGTTTCGTTGCTCACAGGTGTGGCTGCCAAGGAGATCGTGGTCTCCTCCATGGGGGTCTTGTATCACGCCGACATTGAGGCCGACGAGAACTCCAAGCCGCTGCAGGCCAGCTTGAAGGCCCAGACTTGGAAAGAGGGCAAGTATGCAGGGCAGCCGGTCTTTACACCGCTGGTGGCGTATGGCTACATGCTTTTCATTTTGTTGTATTTCCCCTGTGTGGCAGCTCTTTCGGCAGTGTTTCGCGAAGGCGGGCGCAAGTGGGGTGTCTTCTCCATCCTGTACAACACGGGAATCGCTTGGCTCGTCGCCTTCCTCTTCCACACCGTTGGAATGTTGTTTTGATGGATTTTGGACTTGAAATGTAATTAGTTGTTGTTTTATATTATATTTTTTTCAAGTTTTGGTTGTGGGCGCCAGTAACGGCGCCCTTTTTCTTACCCGTTTTCCATCATGAAGTGCAACCTGTTGAAGACATTCGCCTCGGAGGTGCCGCCATCGAAGTCCAAAAACAGCAGGTTGAGTTTTGGATATATCTGCCGGATCTTGCGTTCGATGCCTTTGGCGATCACATGGTTCGAGATGCAGGCGAAAGGTTGCAGGCTGACGATGTTGTGCACCCCGCTCTCTGCCAACGCCGACATCTCGGCAGGGATAAGCCACCCCTCGCCGAAATTGGCGGCCATATTGATGACCTGCGATGCCAACTTGGCATCGTGGAACATATCCGCATACGGCCGGTAATAGGGGAACCCGGCACACGCCTCGTCAAAACTTCGCGCATACCGGTATATCAACTTGTACACGACATCGGTCATCCATAACGGATAACTGACTGGATGGATGTGCATCTTCTTGTTGATGTGGCGGTTTACGAAACTGTTCATGAAGAAATTGTACATCGAGGGGGCGATGACCTCCACCCCGTGGTCGGCTAACCAGTCGAGTACATTCAGATGACCGAAGGTGTTGTATTTGACGTAGATTTCGCCCACCACCCCGATTTGGGGCAGCTTTTTATGGATGTCGATGTGGGCGGCAAAGTCGCCGGCAGCCTCCTTCAAAAGTGCTCTCAACCCCCTGTAGTCCCTTTTTTCTATGAAGGGCAGGGCGCGGTCGATGTATTTTTGGCGAAGCTGTTTAGCCATGCCGGGCTGCAACTCGCGCGGGCGCGAGGCGTAATAGAGCCTTGACAGGCTGTCGGCGTACAACAGCGTGTTGATGGAGGGCAGAGCCAGGTCGCGGGCGTTGAAGCTGAACCCCGGCTGCTCGTTGGATAACGTGTCGCCCAATGCTAACGACAGCACGGGGACATTCTCGAAACCAGCCGCCACCATTGCCTTCTTGATGAGCATGATATAGTTGGTGGCTCGGCACTGGCCGCCCGTCTGCGTGATGATGACCGCCACGTCATCCACGTTGTAGTCGCCGCTGCGCAAGGCTTTCAGCAGACTGCCCACTACGATGGTGGCTGGGTAGCAGACTTCATTGTTGGCATACTGCAGGCCCAACTCCACACACTCCTTGTCGCCCATCGGCAAGGTTATGAGGTTGTAACCCGCCATCTTGAACACCGTGGGGATGAACTCGGAGTAGCCGTCTGCGAAATATGGCCCGATGATGGTCCTGCGACGGTCGGACACCTGGAATGGCGGGGTGGTGACGAAGGGTTTGTCCACCTCCATCTTGTGGCTGAACCGAAGGCTTTCCACCATTGAACGCACACGCAGGCGCAGGGAACCGATGTTGTTGACATCATCGACTTTGAGCAGCGTGAAGCTCTTGCCCTTGCGGTCAAGGATGTCGTGTGCTTCGTCGATGATGAAAGCGTCAGGACCGCAGCCGAAAGAGGTGATCATCATGAAGTGGATGTTGTCTTTGCTGTTGGCAACGTAGTGTGCAGCCTTGAAGACGCGGTTGGGGTAGGTCCACTGGGTGACGGCCATGAGCTCTTTATAGACGTCGGTATCCTCGTCGCCAGCGATGAACTCCGTGACGACATCGATGCCCATATCGGCCAGCACGTCGGAGACCTTGTGCTGGATGAGGGGGTCGGAGTGGTAGGGGCGACCGGCGAGCACGACGACCATGCGGTTCTCCTTTCGGGCCTCGCGTACGATCTCGGCGGCGCGGCGGTGCTGCTCGGAAAGGTACTCCTGTTGGGCTTGCTTGGCCGTGCTGATGGCAGCATCGGCGGTTTTACGGTCCACTCCGAGCGTCTTGAGGTAATCACGACAGCCCTTGCGCAGCAGTTGCTCGTCGTTGAGCGACACCACAGGCGCATCAAAGGGGATGCCGAAGCGCTCCGCGGTGTCGATGGCACTGCGGATAACATCGGAATAGCCTGCCACGATAGGGCAGTTGTAGCTGTTGCGGGCCTTGGCGTCAGATTTCTGTTCCATCACCACGTATGGATAGAAAATGCGGTCCACCCTGCGTTCCGCCAGGTCATAGACGTGTCCGTGCATGAGCTTCGCGGGGAAGCAGATGTTCTCCGACATCACGGTGTGCAGCCCCTTCTCATATTCTTTGATGGTCGAGGGTGCTGACATGACTGTGGTGAAGCCGCATGCCTTGAACAGGGCGTGCCAGAAAGGATATAGCTCGAACATGCCGAGTGAACGAGGAATGCCGATCTTGAGTTTTGCGTCCTCCACATGCAGAAGGGGCCGTTTGTAGAGTAGCTTGAGTCGCTCGTGGTGCTGGTTGCGGCCTTTTCGAGTTGCTTCGGAGGTGTTGGAAAAGACCTTTTCGCAGTTGTTGCCGGAGTAGTATTTGTTGCCGTTGCTGAACTGGTATTGCACCACAGTGCAGTGGTTGGGACAACCGGGGCAGGTTTGCTGTTCGGTCTGGAATTGCTGGATGGAAAGGAGGTCTTCGAGGGTGAGGACGCGCTCCAAGGGCTGCTCCTTGGCGAAGAGGGCGCAGCCGTATGCACCCATCAACTCGGGGATGTCGGAGAAACGCACGTCGCGACTGGTGAGCAGTTCCAAAGCGCGCACGACGGCGAGATTCTTGAAGGTGCCGCCTTGCACAACGATATGGTCGCCCAACTCCTCAATCTTCCGTAACTTCAATACTTTGAAAAGGCAGTTTTTGATGACGGAGTAGGCGAACCCGGCGGAGATGTCCTCGGCGGTCGTGCCCTCACGCATGGCCTGCTTCACTTTGGAGTTCATGAAGACGGTGCAGCGTGTGCCGAGGTCGTAGGGGTGCGGGGCCTCACAGGCGAGGCGGGCAAAGTCGGCCACACCGTAACCCAGCATCTTGGCAAATGTCTCGATGAAGGAACCGCAGCCGGACGAGCAGGCTTCGTTGATTTCGAGCCGGCGGATGGCCTGGTTCTCCACAAAGATGGCCTTCATGTCCTGCCCGCCGATGTCGAGGATGAAGGAGACGTCCGGGGAGACCTGTTTGGCGCCGAGATAATGCGCCATGGTTTCCACGATGCCGTGATGCAGCCCGTATCCTGTCTTGAGGAGGTTCTCGCCATAGCCCGTCACCGCACTGTTGACGATGTTGGGCTGGAAGTCATGCTCGTCACAGGCCCTCTGGAAGGCGTGCAGCGATTGGGCGAAGGCATCAAAGCTGTTCCCGTTGTTGGAACGGTAGTCAGTGAAGAGCAGCCTCCCCTCTGTGTCCAAGACCACTAACTTGGTTGTGGTGGAGCCGGAGTCCACGCCGATGACAACCTCGTCACTCCTGAGGTCGTCGAAGGAGACGCGCGGCACGAAAAAGTTCTGTTTCTGCTGCCTCCATGCTTCGAAGGCTTTGGAGTCGCTGAAGAGTGGCGCAAGCCTGTTTTGGAGCAGGATGGCATCCTCGCCGATGGATAGATCGTTGATGGTCTGTGCAAATTGTTGCATGGGGATGGCATCGGGGCAGGCCGTCTCGGCCATGATGGCGGTGCCGTGCGCGGAAACCACACGGGCATCGGGCACCTGCACGCAATCCTCCTCGGTGAGATGCAGGTTGGAGAGGAAGCTCTTCCTGAGCATGGGCAGGAATGCGAAAGGACCGCCGCAGAAGAACACGGGGGACTGTACGTCAAGACCGCGCGAAAGGGTGCCGATGACCTGCAGGGCAACGGCATGGAACACCGACAGCGCTACATCCTCTTTGCTGACGTGTCGGGCCAACAGGTTCTGGATGTCTGTTTTGGAGAATACTCCGCAACGGGATGCAATGGGGTGTATGTTTGTGGCATGCTCTGCCAGCGTGTTGAGGTCGGAGGGGGAAACATTGAGCAGACCGGCGGTCTGGTCGATGAAGGCCCCCGTGCCGCCGGCACAGTTGCCGTTCATGCGGATGTCGGGTACACGCCCCGGTTCGAAAAAGATCATTTTGCTGTCCTCGCCTCCGATGTCAATGAAAGTGCGTGTGCCGGGGAATTGCGTCTTGACCAGTGTTGCGGCGGCGATGACCTCCTGCACGAAAGGCAGGTGCCAGCATTCGGCGTAGCCCATGCCCACCGAGCCCGTGACCGCTATGCGCAGCATCGCATCCGGATGTTGCGCGGCAAGTGGCGCGATAGCGGCCTTAGCCGTCTCTCGGACGTTCATGTTGTGTCGCCGGTAATCGGCATATATCAATTTTTTTTCGGCATCCAACGCTACCACCTTGACGGTGGTCGAACCGATGTCTATGCCTAATAGAAGAGTGTTTCGCATTGTTATATTATGTGTTTTTTTATTCTATGTCAGGATTGTTGTACGGCCGCAAACGCCCCAATATCATCTTGATGTTCTCCGATTTCCGGCTCCCTATGAGATCGCAGACGTTCGTTCTCCCTGTGGCACTGCGTAGAAGAGGTGTCGTCCAGATACACGACATGTTCAATGAAACAATGTCCAATAATAGGTCGGAGGCCTTGATAGGACATGTTTTGCCCGCTGAAGCGGCCTCGTCCAGCTTCTTTTGCAATTTGTCGCTTGTTTGCATCAGTTGCTCCACCACGGCAGGCTTGATTTCGTCGATCAACTCCGGATTCTTCTCGAATTCGTTGACCACCATCCTGATGTAGTCACCGTGTTGCTGGACAATGTCGAAATGACGAATCACCATGCTCTTGATGATTTCCAAGATGTCAATGTCGGTTTCGTCAAGGAAAACCAGCATGGATTGTGACAGAATGTTGAACTTGCGCCGTATGACGTGTTGGAAGAGTTTCTTCTTGTTGCTGAAATGGTAGTGGAGCAGGGGATGCCCCACTCCGGCGCGATTGGCGATCTCCATCATGCGCGCACCGTCATAACCTTTTTGCTTGAACTCCTCCTCCGCAGCCGTGATGATCGTTTCCTTTTTGCTGTCTCTCTGATGTTTGGCCATTGTCTTGCTAAAGTGTGGGTGAATATTTCGCTGACAAAATTGTCAGGGTGCAAAAATACAAAAAGAAACCAAATCGCGCTGATTTTTTTTACCGTGATGCAAAGGGGATGAAATGAAGTGCGCGGTTTTGTCGCGAATTGTGTATTTTTGCCACTTCTTTGGAGACGGGTTGGGATTCCCGTGATTGTTGTTGCGGGATTGGATTTGTAACACTGAGCGCAATGCCATGAATATGTACCGTAAGATCATCCACGTTGATATGGACCAGTTTTACGCTGCCGTGGAGCAGCGCGACCGGCCGGAGCTGAGAGGAAAGCCCGTGGTCGTGGGAATGGATGCGCCTCGGGGTGTGGTTGCCACCGCCAGTTATGAGGCCAGGCCCTTCGGGGTTCACTCCGCCCTCGCCATCCAAACCGCCAAGCGGCTCTGTCCCGACCTTGTCATCGTGCCGCCCGACTTCCAAAAGTACAAGGCCGTGTCTGCGCAGATTCGGGGGATTTTCCGCGAATATACCGATCTTGTCGAGCCTGTTTCCCTTGACGAGGCCTTCCTTGATGTGACCGAAAACAAACCCGGCATTGCCCTTGGCATGGATGTCGCCCGCGAAATCAAGCGGCGCATTCTGGATTGCACGGGGCTGACGGCTTCCGCTGGCGTGAGTTACTGCAAGTTCCTCGCCAAGATCGCCTCCGACTATCGCAAGCCCGACGGTCTCTGCGTCATCCATCCTGACCGTGCATTGGACTTCATCGCCGAACTGAACATCGAGAAATTCTGGGGAATAGGGGAGAAGACTGCTGAAAAGATGCACAGGATGGGTGTCTTCAACGGTGCCGACCTGCGCGAGACGCCTGTTGAACAGCTTGTCGCTGCCTTCGGCAAGGTGGGATGTGTTTTCCATGATTTCGCCAATGGCAAGGACGAACGCCCCGTCATCTCCGAGTGGGAACGCAAGTCTGTGAGCTGCGAGAAGACCTTTGAGACGGATATCATCCAGCCCTCCGATGTGACCATCGCGCTCTATCACATTGTGCTGGAGCTGCTCGGCCGCATAGAACGCACCGACTTCGAAGGCTATACCCTGACGCTAAAAGTCAAGTTTCATGACTTCAGGCAAATTACCCGAAGTATTACGGTTGACTACATTCTGCGCGCCAAGGAGGAGATTCTGCCGTTGGCAAAGAGACTGATGAAAGAGGTCGATTACAGCGATCATCCTATCCGCTTGATCGGTCTCGGTGTCGGCAACCACCGTGAGGAGAGCGATGTTGACCGCCAACGGCGGCTGCAATTGGAACTGGACTTCGAGGAGAAATTGCCGGCAGGTCACTTCGGCTGGTTAAACAATACTTGACGCCAATAATCGTTTAGTCATGATATTTTTAAGATCCAAACACATGCGCATATCAACACTGTTTCTACTGCTTTTTTCTCTCGATGTCCTTTCCGTGGCGGGTCAGGATCTTGAAAAAACGGTTCGCAAGATGCAACGCGATTACCCCGAGATGCGTCTGCAAGACGTTTACAAGAGCTTTTATCAAGACCGTTTCGGGCCGGGGCACATGATTTCCGACTCCGCGGCCGTCTTTCTCTATCTGCAGCAAGAACTTCAACAGCCCGACAATCCCAAGGTCCTCTATGAGCCGACAGGAGCCAAAGGCCGCTTCTACCGTGTCCACCTCGTGTGTGTGCAGAAAGGCTACATTGCTGCCGAGGAGCTTAACAGCGCCTTTGTGCAAAGTGCCAACAGGGCAGAGCCTCGGCGCGTATGTTCCGACAACTGCAATCGTCGCAATGCCGACACGCTGAGCTGGTCGGAGGAGTGGCACCGGATTGTGGCCGCCATTGAGAATGCCAATTTGAAGTTGGAGAATTATGAGGCTGACAAACAGATGATTGAAGAGATGCTGGCTACAAAAGGTGATGTGGCTATCCATCACAGCAGTGCCTTCAGAGAAGCCTATCATCCTCATTACCGTATCGTCAAATCCGACATTTTCAAGCGGGAACTGTTGCGCAAGATTCTACGTGGCAACAAACATCGAAGGAAAGTGGAGCGGCACTGATGGCCTGCACGACCGGACATGTGTTCGACAAGCCGGACATCACCTACTCCTCGTCTCGTAAATCTCCACCAGTGTCCGCTTTTTCCCATGCGGTGAAGAGGGACCATGCTGACAGGGTTCCGCCGCCAAGGATAAGCATTATGTTGCCTCCAGGCATATGCAACAATTGGAAAACGATGCCGAGAATGAACACGGATAATGACCAGTAAAACAACTGTTGCATAACGCGGTGATACGATTTGGATTGGAAGATTTTTTTCAGCGGATACATTTTTGTGTTTTTTTGAAAAATAAACGGTTGCTAATGGTGCTGTAAAGATACATTTTTTCCGACACTGAATAGATGTTGATATGCGATTTTATTGGTTATTACGGATTAACACCTTTCATAGCAGATTACATGTGCAGTTGCTTTTTTTATGTTCAGATGCACATCATTTTCTTAGTCCGCACACCCGTGCGGACACCCCATAACTCCCCTTCTATTTTAGAAGGGGTGGCCGCAGGCCGGGGTAGTAACATGAAGAATTATAGTACTTTATAGAAGAGAAGACCGCTATTAACAGCATCAGAATCAAAGACCGCTATGATCAGAATCTCCCTTTGAATAGGAATTTGTCGGTTGTTTTCGAACGAACCGCAAGGCGGACAACAAGGATGGCCTAACGGCCAATCTCTCATATTAACTACCCCGCCCTTCGGGCACCCCTTCTGAAAATCAGAAGGGGAGTTGGCGCCTTGTGGCACGAAGGTGCCACAGATGTTTATAGGGTGCCGTGCCCGTTGTGTTTGTTTCTCTGGATCAAATTCTACATCATAGCTTTTTTTCAAATCACTCTTCACAAATAAAAACCGTATCTTTGCCGCTCCTTAATCCCTCAAAAATGAATAAACTCCTATTCCCCATAATCCTCCTCGCCATGATGACCGCAACCGCGCAACGCGATTATACCCAGTATGTTAACCCGATGATTGGGACCAACGGCATGGGGCACACCTTCCCCGGCGCGTGCTACCCCTTCGGGGGCGTGCAGGTGAGTCCCGACACGGACACCATCCCCCACAACATCAACGGCCGCTACCAGCCGGGCGTCTATGACTACTGCGCCGGCTACCAGTACCGCGACAAGACCATTGTGGGCTTCAGCCACACCCACTTCAGCGGCACCGGCCACTCCGACATGGGCGACATCCTGCTGATGCCCTTCACCGGCGAGGTGCAGCTTAACCCCGGCACCGCCGACAACCCCGATGCAGGCTACCGCTCGCGCTTCAGCCACGAGACCGAGAAGGCCTCGCCTGGCTACTACGAGGTGCGCCTCAGCGATGATGACATCCTCGTGCAGCTCACCGCCACCCCGCATTGCGGCATCCACAAATACACCTACCCCAAAGGCGAAACCCAGAAGCTCATCGTGGATCTCAACCACTGTCTCTACAACTACGACGGCAAGGTGCTGTGGGCCTCCCTGCGGATGGAAGACCCTTACACACTGACGGGCTACCGCATCACCAACGGCTGGGCAAGAGAGAATTATGTCTATTTCACCATCCAGTTCAGCAAAGAGGTGAAGAATTATGGTTATCAGGATTTCGGAAAACAGGACTATAACGGCTTCTGGCGCCGCTTCGACCTCAACCATAATTTTCCCGAAATGGCAGGACGCAAGGTGGTGGCGTGGATAGAGTTCGAACAGGATGATAACCCTGAACTGGAGGTGCAAGTGGGACTTTCCGCCGTCAGTACAAAAGGAGCCGAACTCAATTGGGCCACTGAGACAGAAACAAATGAGGTGGTAACCCTTTCTTTTGAAGAATTGTGCCGTCGGACCAAGCAAGCATGGAACGAAAGGTTGGGCATTTACGAGGCAGAAGGCACGGATGACCAACTTGCAATGTTCTACACTTCGCTCTACCATACAATGATCAATCCATCTATCTATCAAGATGTTGACGGACAATATCGCGGGGTGGACCACAATATCCACCAAAACTTGGAAGGATACACCAATTACACGATTTTCTCGTTGTGGGATACCTACCGCGCTGAGCATCCTCTGCTGAACATTATCGAGCCAAAGGCCGCCTGCGATATGGTTTCCTCTATGATTGACCACGCCGAGCAAAGTGTACACCAAGTTCTTCCTATTTGGAGTCACGCCGGCAACGAAAACTGGTGTATGATTGGCTATCACGGCGTGTCGGCAGTGGCGGACAACTTTCTTTGTCATCATCCGAATTTTTATGGGGAAAATGTGAAGATGAATAAGATACTTATCAATGCTATGCCCTACATCCTGAATAGCGCGAACTTAGATTATTATGACCATACCGACTTGTATAAGAAATTAGGCTACGTGCCTTATAATAAGTCTGCTGTCGGCACTTCTATCACATTGGAAAATGCCTACGAGGATTGGGTGATTTACAATTTGATTGACAAAGGCCATATTGCTTTCGGATTTGAAAAGATGAAAGAGACTTACCGCCAGCGCGCGCTGAACTTCAAAAACGTCTTCAATCCGGAGACGGGCTTCGCGCAGGCACGCTACGAGGACGGTTCGTGGAAGACACCCGCCGATCTGCTCTCCACCTCCAACGAGGGCTTCATCGAGGGCAACAGCTGGAATTATTCGTTCTACGTGCCGCACGATGTCAACGGGCTGATCAAGATCATGGGCGGCGACAAGGTCTTCGTGAACCGCTTGGACGAACTCTTCACGATGTACGTGCCCGACAAGTTCTTCGCTGAGACCGAGGATGTTACCCGCGAGGGCATGTTGGGCGGCTACGTGCACGGCAACGAGCCCAGCCACCACATCCCGTACCTCTACATGTGGACCTCCCAGCCGTGGAAGACGCAGCTGCGCGTGCGCGAGGTGATGAACAAAATGTACCGCAACCACCTCGACGGGCTGTGCGGCAACGACGACTGCGGACAGATGTCGGCGTGGTACATCTTCAGCGCGATGGGCTTCTATCCCGTCTGTCCCGCCAGCGGCCAGTACGTCTTCGGGGCTCCCTACCTGCCCGAGAATATCCTCCATCTGCAAAACGGCAACACCCTGACCATCAAGGCCCCCAACGTCAGCGACCAGAACTGCTACATCCAGTCGGTGACGCTCAACGGCACACCGCTGCACACCGCCTACATCACCTACGAGCAGATCATGGCCGGCGGCGAGCTCGTCTTCACGATGGGCAGCAAACCGAACAAAAAGTGGTTTACGGAGAAGCCGTACTCGCTGGAATAGATAATGGTCAATGATATAGATGTTGACATGTAGTTTTATTGGTTATTACGGATTAACACATGTCATGGTTGATTACATGTGCAGTTGCAATCTTTGTCATGCGTAGATGCACAGTATTTTCTTTGTCCGCACCTTGGCGCTTCGTGGCACGAAAGTGCCACAGGTGTTTATAGGGTGCTGCGTCCGTCGTGTTTGTTTCTTTGGGTCATAGTTCCCCCTCAAAAAATGGTACTTATATACATGATGGCACAAGGCCGGCAGTAACAGTTCTCCAAGCAACGCATTTTTTCCAACGCCTCCCTTTCGCGGCGAGCAATGCCGACTCCCGCGCCGCGAGAGGGTGTCG
>CAMVIT010000049.1:0-19109 GCA_947167635.1 uncultured Bacteroidales bacterium
GAACCCAAGTCCGGCAACGTCGAAACTCCTTCCGACATCACCATCGCCGCCAAAGACGGTCGCCAGTCCGACAACGGCGAGGCCGTCACCGACATCTCCATTACCATCCCGGATGAGCCCAAGTCCGGCAACATCGAAACTCCTTCCGACATCACCATCGCCGCCAAAGAAGGTCGCCATTCTGACAAAAGCGAGGCCGTCACCGACATATCCATTACCATCCCGGAGGAACCCAAGTCCGGCAACGTCGAAACTCCTTCCGACATCACCATCGCCGCCAAAGACGGTCGCCAGTCCGACAACGGCGAGGCTGTCACCGACATTATCTTCGCCACCCCATCCGACCATCAGTCTGGTATCGAAAAAATCCTCTCCAATATTACATTCGACACCCCGGACCCGAAAATCGTGTCCCAAACCTTTCGTCAAAACAAACATACTTTTGCATCCTCGAACCAGACAACCACTAACAACTATTACCAAAATGCAGATGTTTCAGAACTAATCAATGAAATAAGGATGCTGCGCAAATACATGGAAGACCCTAACAACCGTCGCGCATATATATCACGCAGGATCCAGCTTGAATTTGAAGAGAATGAAAAAGAACTGAAAGAAATGGCACGTTTATGAACTTGAGAAAAGAACCATTTAAACTCGACTTCATTGGGAATGATCCATCTTGGATCGTAAAGACATCCCCATTCCACACGCCAGGTCGGAAACGTTCTGTCTCGTTTTCTGTAGAGACACTCCTGCCCGGACAACTCCTATGGTTGGAAACGCCGTATGGAGACTATCAATGGAATGTGGTTCTATCGGAAGACCCAGATGACATGATGTCGTTGTCATCCGCTGCAACCACCGAAGAGGTGATGATGGCTCTTGAACGCAAGATGTCACACCGACACGATTTGAACGAATTCTTCGACATATCACTCGTAAAAGAGCAGAATCGTGTTGTTGTAACGGTGACGGCTAAGGAAGAGGAACCCGCCGACCCTGTCGTTCTCTATTCAAACACAACACCCTGTCCGGTGCTGTCGTCCACATCCGGATTGGCACGAACAGGCAAGAATGGGTATAAGATTGCGGCTCGTATGCAATACGAAAATCCCGGCAATGGCGGATTTACACCATGGCTCTTTTTCGATGACAATGATGGAACTGTCACCATACCCGCCACCATCCTGATCCCGTGCTTTGCGAGAAGGGAGATTCCTGTGTACAACGAAACAGTGGGTGCTTATCCATGCACACACTTGCTGATGAACGCAAGACTGTGTTTTGCGGAATTCTACGACGGTATTATGCGTGTGGTGAAGATCAGCAACTGGCGTACATTTGTTCACGGGAAAATCGGACAGTACGAAGCAGAAAACAACATCCCGGATTGGAAGTCCGTTGACAATGAAAAGTTCTACCGGAAAACTGGTATAGACATCTTCGGCCAGGACAACAATGCTGTGGTGAAGACAGATGTTGAAACCGAACAGTTTCTTTACATCTCCAATTTCACAGACCAGACTGTCGGCTCCGTTGATGTGATAGTACAAGCCGTGCATACCACGGGAACTGTCAACACCACTGTTGCCTCAATAACTTTTGCGCAGGGCACAGTGTGCAGAATCCCCGTGGGAGCGACGGCCTTAGGATTGAATTCGTCCACCCTGCTCCATTATACCGTTTCTGTCGGACATGCCGGAAACATAATCAGAAGGACTTTCATGATGGTTCCGCGCACCTATTATGCAAGAACCCTGTTACTTCTCAATCGCGTGGGCCTCTATGAGAGTTTTGTCATCGACAATATAGCAGTGGAGAACGAAACATCCGGAAAAAGGACCAGTGTGGCGAAATGTGACGCTTTTGTCATAGAGGATGCCGTCAGCACTATTACGGCGCGTACAGGCAGACGATCGTATGGCGAACTCGACCTTTTGAAGTCTGCCGCTGCAATGGACGGAAACTTGCTGCTCGACGGGCAATATGCCTGGCGCATAACTATCAAGCCCGGCACCATAAAGATAATTGAGGAAAGCGAAGATCTCCTTGAAGCCGAATTCTCTTTTATGGCCGTTGAAAAAATCGACCGTCGTCCCATGCACATCACGGCCGTTGATGAAAGCACGACCATAAGGATGAACGACAATATTATTTATTCAGCCGAACGATGAAGATGTTAAAAAAATGGAAGAGGATCCTCATGGCGGTGCCACTCCTCGTAATGATTGCTCTTATTACCGCCGTTTCTGTGCAGCAAAGGCGCATCAATGATTATCGCAAGGAAATTGACAGACAAGACGCGCTCATAGAGAGACTTGCGAATATGGAGGCTGTGAGATGCGAGGTGTCTCTGCACATAAAGAACACTGCTGTGCTTGGCTCGACCAAAGGCGGTGATCTGCAAATGGATGCGAAACAAATAGCCACCTATCTTCGCGGAGAGGTGCTTCAGAACATAATTTCAAAAAACGACACAATATGGAACAGATAGAACTGCTTCACATCGGATGTACCGGTGAAGAGCTTGTAGATAAAATCAACGAAATCATTGCTGTGGTCAACGCCAGGAGGAATGTGTCTTCCTACAGAGAACTAACCGATCTTCCAACCCTCAACGGTGTGGAATTGATTGGCGACCTGTCAGCCGCCGATCTTGTCATCCATCTTGCCGACGTTGCCGACTATGAAGAGGTCGTTGCAACATTGGCATCCAAGGAATATGTTGACAACGCAGACAATCAAGTCGTGATTGACGCAAGAAACGCAGCACAAGCTGTACTTGATTCAAAGCTTGACAAGGATCTGGGTAACGTTGCCACTGTCAGCACTGTGGGTGAGGATGCTGTTGTCGCCATTGTCACTGACGACGGACTTCGGAAAGTAAGGATCGACAGCCTTGCCAACAATGTGGCCGTGCGTACCGTGAGCACAGAGAGTCTCATCAAGGCTTCCGATGACCAGCTGGCGCAAATCGAGCTCGAAGGCGAACAGGATGGTGAAAACCTTACTTTCAGTACGGCAAAGCCGTTCGTGGCAGGGACCTCGCATTTGTTCCTCAACGGGCAGAGGTTAGTGTCCGGCGTGGACTATAGCGAGAACGGAGGTCGCAGCATCACCCTGCTGAACAATGCGCCGGAGGCCTCCGACAACCTTACCTTCATCGCAGTGAAAAGATAGGGCGTCATGGGCAACACCAAGATAAGAGGCAGGCAGATAGAGACTGACGACTTCATAAAGTCAGCCCGCAACGCCGACGTGGACTGGTCGGACGACCGCAGCACCGCGTCGCAACTGGCCATCGCCAGGCTCGTGGGGGAGTCGTCAGACAGGCACTTCACTTATGAGTGGGTCATTGCATCCACCTCAATCACGATCACGCACAACCTCGGCAAGCACCCAGCCGTCACCGTGGTCGATACGGGCGGCAATGAGTTCGTGTGCGGGGTGGATTATATTGATAACAACACTGTCCGGCTTACTTTTTCGCAAGCAATCCGTGGCACAGCATATTTCAACTGATTTATCCACTTAAACAACAATAACAATGGCAGCAAAAAACTTTTTGGTTGATATAAACCTTGGCACAAACGAAATCCAAAACGCGGTCGTTCATGGTGTTGCCGCTTTCCCGACATCACCATCTCCAAAAGCCGGTCAGATATGCTATCGCACCGACTTGCACATGATGTATCAGTACGACGGCACTAATTGGAACCCAGTGGGCAAAATCTATATTGGAGGCACAAATATCGGGATAAACGATAATGTTGTATCCAACACGGCATCGCATCCAGCCGAAGCCGTCGGAGGTGTCAACAGCACATCGCACAACATCGAACTTTACAAGGTATCGCAGGCAAACGGCGAAGTGGATGTTGACAACACAAACCCTGTCGTGATTCCCATAGATCCAAACTCCGACCCTCTTTCGTCGTCAAACCCGCTTGCCACTGTCAACACCGTTGACGACGCGGTCAATACTGCGACTAACGATTTGACCGTTGCTGTCACATCCAACACAACGGACACATCAGTAGCAAAAACATACGTCATCTCGCAAGGAGGACAGAGCATTGGTGAAATCAAGATCCCAAAGGACCTTGTGGTTGAAAGCGGTTCAATTGTGACGGGAACATGGAGCGGCAGCACGTTCACCCCGGATTCGTCGCAACCCGGAAGCGGGACAAGCAAGGCTCTTGCTCTTGTTCTTGCAAACAATGCTGGTGTTATTTACATCAGCGTCAATGATCTTGTGGATGTCTATGCAGAGGGCGACGGCATAGACATTTCTGCACTTAACGTAATCTCCCTTAAGAAGGCATCCTCTTCCAATCTCGGCGGTGTTACCATCGGCAGCAACATCACCGTGAACAACGGTCAGATTTCAATTACTGGGGCCAACGTGAAAGGAGCACTTGGGAATCAGTCGCCGAACACGGTTTTTGCCGGTCCTGCCTCTGGCAGTTCTTCTGCAGCACCGACATTCCGACAACTTGTTGCGGCTGACTTGCCTAACCTTGATTCGACATTCGTAAAGGCTTATAAAGTGTTAAATCCGTCGCTTACACCTGCAGGTGGCGTGATTTCGTGGACTATCAGCAACACGTCTTTCGGGAACGGAGATGGAACATTGTCTCAAGTAGCAGTTTTTTCAATGCATGACGGATTGGAAGTCGGAGTTTCCGTAACACACAGCTCAAATTTAATAACCATCAAGTTCAACTCATCGAGCACCGTTGAAGCGAACAAATATGCTGCTATAATTCACACACGGAAAGCGTAAGTCATGAAGCATCTGTGCACACAGTTTTTCAACGGCAACCAACTCAAAGAGGTTGGCACTCCGACCGAGAACACCGATGCGGCGAACAAGGCGTATGTGGACGCTGCCGTTGCTACTACAGGTAATAACGACTGTGTCGCCGAGTTTACAGTCGATGGTGGCAGTGAGTCTTTTTCATGCGATAAGAGTATTGCAGAAATTTATGCCGCATACATATCCGGGAAAAACGTGTATGCGAAATTAGACGTTGGTGCAATCTTAGGCTTTGATGTGTGGGAAGTCGTTTTTCCTTTGAGCACTGCGGTTTTTAACGAAGACGACAATTTTCATTACATTCATTTCGCAAATTACGGATATTTGTTTGGGACCGGGACAGGTGTATTCGTGATTGAAGGACAAGATAGTATTGGGTCGGACGTTTGGACCTTCAGAGTATTGTTTGAGGAGGATGACAAAAACAAATTAGACACTGTATCGTACAATGCAAATCGGAATGTGCAGGCTGACTGGAACGAGCAAGACTCTTCCAATGACGCTCACATAAAGAACAAGCCAACAATCCCAACAAAACTGAGTCAGCTAACAAATGACAGTATCACAGCACCTACACAGGCCAACCAAGCCGCGACAAAGGCGTATGTGGACGCAGCTGTCGCGTCTGCAGGCGGAGGCGGAGGCGGAGGCATGGGCGGTTCCTTCACTATTCTGGACGACAACAATGGCAATATATCGCTGATTTTCACACCGTCTGTACTGACTCTCACAGACGACAACAACGGAAACATATCACTAACAATAGTATAAATATATGGCAAGCACTACAATGAAGACGCTCACCCTGAGCGACGGAAACTACAACAACACGCTGTCAATAGAGGATGCAACCGCACGAGCGATGTTGTTAAACAAGGTTGACAAAGAGACAGGCAAAGGTTTGTCAACGAATGATTACACGGATGCAGAGAAGACAAAACTCGCTGGGATCGCCCCAGGCGCTACGGCAAACATCGGAACTGTCACGGCTGTGAAGGTGAACGGGGCTACCAACAACCCTAACTCTTCGGGTGTTGTTGATCTTGGAAACATTTCCGGTGGTGGCGGCGGCGATGTTAACGTCATAGAGATTGTTAAAGTGAACGGCACGGCACTTACACCTGATTCAAACAAGGCTGTTAACATAAATGACATCCCGTGGTCTATCGTTTCTTCAAAGCCGACTATACCTGACATTAGCGGAAAGGCGGACAAGGTAAACGGAGCGACAGACGGCAACATCGCTGCCCTTGACGTTAACGGGAACCTTAAGGACGCGGGGGTATCTGCAAGCAATGTCAGCGATGCCGTGTCAAAACGGCATTCGCACTCCAACAAGACCATGCTCGACAATATACCGTCTTCGCTTGGGTCTTCCGGACAGGCTCTTTGCGTGAACAGTGCTGGTACAGGACTTGAGTTCAAGACCGTCAGTGGCGGCGGCGGGTTGTCAGACTATGATTTCACACACACTGTTGCGCAAGGCGTAAGCGGCACTGTCACTGTAACCTTTGCGGCAAACACAAGAGGCTCAAGGATGATGACCGCCACCGCGGACATCGGTCTCGCTGTCGTTTGCAATAACTCGGCGGACAACTATATATGGGTGAAGAACAACGGAAGCTCCGATATAGACGTTACAATCAACAGTGTGACTTACAACAACTCATCAATGTCGGCAAGCAAAATATTCATTCCAGAAGACGGCATTACAATCCCGAAGGGCAATGTTGCGGAAATAGGAATTGTATGCAACGCGGACGGCGCGTTTATCACAGCGCGCGCAGACCTGAAAGCCAACTCATAATAACACAACATATATGGCAATATTGGATATTGAAAAGTATTATTACTTCAAAATGCGGAACGGCTCCCCGTATGACATCAAGGAGAGCATCATCCATATCAACACAACCATCAACAGGCTCTACCAAGAGATGACGGAAGAGCAGAAGGAGTTTTACCTTGAGAATCCGACCGCAACGGTTATGGAGGTCTGGAACTGCGAGCTTACACCGCCTTATGTACCTCCTACTCCAGATGTACAAGAGTACGCTAACGAAAAAGTTAGGGAGTTGAAGGAGGCGTGCTACGGGTCGATTTCAATAACCACGCTTGAGTTCGCAATGGCTATTGACAAAGTTGAGAATGTCACTAATATCACTGCAAGCAGCTACTATGACATTACAACGGCAAGGCAAGTGCTGACAGATTTCCGTTCGCAGAGCAAAAAGGCGATGCAGACTTTTGACACTTATAGTGTGCAGATACTTGCCGCCAGCACCATCGAGGCGGTGGACACTTTGTACAACCAAGCAATTGAGGCGTTATGAGGCGGGAAAACAAGAAGCAAGGCGAAGGGGTGTTGCCGCCGGGATACACGCAACTGGAGTACATAAAAAGTACTGGGAGCCAATACATAGACACTTGCTATTCTATTCCCATCGGATTCACAAGTTTTCAGTTTATAATGGACTATGCAAGAGAGGCATATACTTTCAACCATCACATATTCGGCTGCTCTAACTCACAAGACAGACAATGGTTCAACGCTTTCTCAAATGCACAACAAAGTTACAGAAGCCAATGTTATGTTGGGTCTTCTGGTCAGATATGCTGGCTGAACAACAATAACACCAACAGACACCTTGTTGACCTCCTAATAAACGCAAACCACACATGTTCGCTAAAGGAAGATAGCACAACGTTTTCGGCCTCCTCGTGGTCTGGCGATGTTGTCAGCGGTGCAAGCATGTTTTTGTTCTGTTCGTCAAAAGGGTCTGGCGTGTCCAGCGGCAAGGCGAGGATGAGGCTTTATTCATGCAAAATGATTGTTGACGGCGTTGAAGTCCGAAACTTAGTGCCGGCATTGCGGAACTCTGATTCCAAGCCTGGCCTATACGACCTCGTGGGCGGAACATTCTATACAAATGCAGGAACTGGCGAATTCACATACGCATAATAAATATGGAAGCGACAATTAAACAAACACACTTACAAACAATAGCGCTGTCAGCGATTATGTCTCTCGCGCTTATGGCGGCTGCATACTTTTGCACGCACATTACGCGCTCGGCAACTGTGCCTGCAGCCACAACATTGCAATGGGTCAGCGACACGGCATGGACAGGAGGATGGAGATAAAAAAACGATTATGATAGCAATCAAAGTAAACGATAAAAGCCTGGTTTTATACCGCGATACATCTTTGCATCTTGAACTGAACAATACCCTGTTCGCTTCCGATACAATTGATGGAGATGTTGTCTATACATTTGAAATACCAGTTTTCGGCAATGAAGAAGCCCTGTCATTTTCTAATAACCCACATGCTTTGCGTGGACAACGATACGACTGCACAATCGATGTCGCAGGTGTCAACATGCTGTCAGGAACTCTCTTTGTGCAGAAAGTTGACATTAATTCCATAGAGGTTGGCGTGATCTGCAACGATTTTCCGAAAGGATGGCCCGAGAAAAGCGTTAGAAATGACATAGACGAGATTGTAGATATAGTGCCCGAACACGGATCCATGGAGACGCACAAGGCTTTGTGGAAAAATTTTTTAACCAGGACATTGCCGTCTGACAGCGATATAAAGTTCGGACTCGTGCGAAACGAAGAAAACTACGGGAACGATAATGAGAACTTCGGATTTTGGAATGGGAGCCATGTATCGCCACTTGTCAATCGTCTGTTTGTGTCTGGCGGTCATATTGTGGAAAATACCGACAAGCCGTTCATTCACCTGTTCAACACAATGCATTTCTTCGGCGAAGAGTTGGAAATGAACCAATTTGCATTCTGCCCTCAATTACGTCTTCGGACGGTTGTGCGCAAGATTTTCATGTCCGCCGGATACAGAGTCAAGGGTGATTTTTTTGAGGATTCGGACATCTCCAAGATATATTTGCAGTCGCCTGTCGCCCTGGATGGTGATATGAGCCAATATTCCGAATCACAGTCGGCGCACGCTGAATGGACTCCGGCGGAGGATGATCCTCGTTTCGCACATAATATATATGTATTCAGATCTGTGCATGGTCATTGGAAATACGATGAAACAAGGAACTCGGAATGGTGGAACGGAACGTTTCCTCCTGAACTTACTGGCATGATTGAACAATACACCTTCCGTCGGATTCCGTTACAATGGGTGACGGGAGAAACAGCTGTGACAAGCACATTCTTCCAACCCACAGTGCAAGGAACCTATCGTCTGTCGTTCAGCATACGAATACCGAGATTCATGTCGCCCTATACTGTTCGGACAATGCCGGGTGCAGTCTTGTTGTGTACGGGTGATCCCACATACCTGACGGATGATAGTGTTGTCGCAAAAAGAGAGTACTCTAACCTGCTGGATGTAACGGAACCTCTGACAGGCGAGTTCCGGCTTTCAGTAACTAATTCCAATATCGCATCGGGAACCGGATACAGCTTCATGGTTGCATATATCGCTGACGACAATGTGGTTTGCAGTGTTCCACCGGGAAGGTCTTCCGTTGACATATCGCTGATTGAGAACGGAGCGACACCCGGTCTAAACATTTTCGCAAGATCTTTCTCTCTTGGGAAATGCCTCCCAAACATAAGCAACTCAAAGTTCCTGAACGCGATTCGCAAGGCTTTCGGCCTTGCATTTTACATTGACAAGAATGCACAAATGGTAGAAGTGTCCACGGCTTCCAAAGTAGCCAAGGCCGGGTCACTCGATCTTTCGGATTATGTGCTTGACAGGGAGACTGTCATTACCGTCAAACCGGAGAAGTGCATTTTCTCATACGGGACAATGGAATCTCCCACCGATTTAGACCCTTCTCAGATTTTGCCTGCTGTCCGAAGTATATCTAATCTACCGAGTGCGGCCGAAAATACAAACAAGTATTGTTATGTAACACAAACAAACGCTTATTGGCATTCTGAAAAAGTGGAAGACGAGACAACTTCATGGCGATATGAGTGGAAAAAGGCTTTTGGAAACAATATCTCTTTGAAATATGGTAATCCTGATGGTGATGAAAACAACCTGTCAACAGACGCAATTGTGCCGACTTTGTTCGAGTATGGGATGAATGATCCAAGCGGAACAAGGACGTTCATTCCAGACATCCCATTCAAAATCGAGAGTACCAGGTTCTGTGACGAGAAGGGGTCCGACATAATCCTTCTTTATTACAGGGGACGTGAACGATACATATACCGTAATGGTCAACGTATATACGAGTATGAAAACATGGCACCAGTGGTTGATTCAGGATTCTCACTCAAGACGGAGGGCGATAATTCCTCTGGAGACAGATTTATACGTCCATGGTTGAAAATAGTATCATCATCCGATATATTCAAGTACACGTTTCGTCTTCCATTCTTGAAAATGCTGAAAGTAATGGAACTAATGCGACCATCCTTTGATGGAAGTTCCGTTCGCTGGTTGATTGTCAACAATGTGCGCACAATGCCACGGAAGGTAACCATGGAAGTTTCCAATACGAACAACACCATTCTGTGTGAGATTGAAGCAGTAAGACCCATGCCTGTTTAGAATTCCAGCTTGTTCCATTCCAGAATCTTCTTGGCATCGCTGCGATGGGTGTATTTCTCCGTCATTTCAAGCGAATGGTGGTCAGCGAGCTCCTTTACGAATTTCGCGGGTACACCAGCCTCAAGCATTTCCGTAATACCAGTGTCTTTTAACGAATAGAATTGGTATGCGGCTGGCATTTTCAGACTGTCTCTCATCTCTTTCCACTTCCTCCCAACCGCTTTTGTATCTAAACGCGTTTTTCCCGGGTCAAATGTGACAGGGTTGGAAAACACATACCAATTAGAAGGACATTTTATAATTGAACAAAAATAGCGCTTCAAATCATCGGGGAGGGCAAGAGTCCTGGTGTTGTGGTTTTTGGATATTTCCGGTGGTATTGTAAGAATGTTCTCCTTTGGATCATACATCCCAATTCTTAACATCAAGATTTCTTTCGGTCTCATAAACAGCCTATAACATAGTTGGCATACCATAAAAAATGCAGGTGTCTTGAGCTCAAAATAGGTTTTTATCCTCGCACGGTCCTCTTTGGGAATTACAACTCGGATTTTAGGATCACAACGTTTCGTCGATAGTTTCTCAAACGGATTTTCGACAATGTACTCTCTGTCAATCATGAACTTGAAAAGCGTTTTGAGGCATCTTAGATGGTTGTTGTATGTTCTGTTGCCCGCCCTGGGATTGTCCGCCATTTCGTTCATATATCTTTCCGCCGACTTGGAGTTGAAGGCAAAACAAGGTCTATCCGCAATTCCTCTTCCTTGCAGCCAGCGTCTGAAGATCTCAATGATGGAGACATACACTCGCATGGTGTCCGGTCGCACAGATTTCCTTTTTTCGGCGATGAATTTGTCCAGGGCAGCATTAAGGACAGTACCGGCCTCGGGAGCTATTTCCTCCAGAAACGGGTTCCATCCGCCATAAAGCTGCTGGTTGATGCTCGTACAGAGGAGCCTTGCATATTTGAGCCGTTCAGCCTTTCCTTTAATATGGTTGCAACGAATTCTCTTGCGCTCCAGCTTGCCGGATAATGGGTTAAGAGCATAGAAAGACACATACGTTTCTTTTTTGTGAACCACCTCTGCCGGGCGGAAATCAACGAAAATCTGAGACATTTTTTTTTCTCCTTTCTGATTTTTGTTCGGAAAGGAGTGTTCAACATTTATTTGGCGCAAATTTGGCGCAGTATGGTTTAAAAAAATGGTGTAAACATTTGATATACATTTGTTTACACCACATTTTGTGGCGGGAACGGGAATTGAACTCGTGACCTCCGGGTTATGAATCCGACGCTCTAACCGACTGAGCTACCCCGCCTTGTTTTGAGCGTGCAAAAATACATTTTTTTTCATTCCATCCGACAACTTATTTCCATTTTTCATATCATCCATTATATCAAATAGATAATATTTAAATAACGATGTTTTATGCGTAACTGTGCATGCCGCCAAGAAGCATATTCACACCAAAATAGGTGATTAACACCGACAAGAATGCCAACAAGACGTAGAGATGGAAAAGCATCGGGCGCTTGTCGTCCCATCGCAAATAGAGAGGTATGGCATAGACAATGGCGGTAATGAGTGCCCACACTTCCTTGGGGTCCCACGACCAGTAGTTGCCCCAGGTGATGTTGGCCCAGACGGAGCCGATGATGATGCCCGCGACAAGAAAAAAGAGAGACGGATAGAGCATGGTCAGCGACGCATCCCGAAGCCGCAGCACCGATGCACGCCACTCCTTGCGAAAGATACGGTTCAGCAGGGCGGCCACGGAGTTGACCCATGCAAACGCCAGCAGCGCGTATGCGAACATAATGACGGCCACATGAATGAGCAGCAGCGGCGATTTAAGCACAGGCATGGTGTGCGACACGGGAGGACGCACCCCCTCCATCATGGCGGCCAGCAGCACGAAACCCATGATCAGCAATCCGCCGTGCAGCATAATCGGTGAGCGACGTCCGCCCAACAGTGAGAAAATCGCCACACACAACGACAAGAAAAGCATGGTCTCATACCCGCCCGTCAGCGGAATGTATCCTGACAATATCCAACGGAGCACGAAAAGCATCAACAAATACACACTGGCGAACATAAGGATGCATTCGCTGACGCGACGCACCCATACGGAACCCTTCTCCACCCCCGCGACAGCATAGCCCAAGAACAGCATCCCCAGCAAGATGGTGCAGATGGCCAAGGGACGACCCGGCGTGATAATGTTGTAAACCTTCTCCATTTTGAATTTAGCGTCGGAAGGCAGAACATCACCCGCATGTTTCTTTTGGAAAAGACGATGTTTCTCAAACACCGTATTCAGCATGTCCATGTCGTTTTGCACGACAAGTTCCTGACACAAACCGAGATGTTTTTTTATATACAGATATTCCTCTGCCGACAGCTTGTCAACAGGCAGTTTGTCGGTATGCGAATACCAGGAGATCGCGCCGTTTTCGTCCTTTAGCGGGAAAACCTTCAACAAGGTGCCATTAAGCAGGGAGACTATTTGCATGTATTGCTTGTTGGCGACAGAGAACTGTGATCGTCTCGGGTCGTTCATCTTCATGCTGTCGAGCACCATGCCAACAGTGTTCTCGCCGTGATCATTGAGAAAATCGTCCAAGGAGGCGCGTTTGCCTTCAATCCCCATCATGTTGCGCACCTCCTCGCCTTTGATCTTGAACATGGGCTCTTTTTTCCAATCGTCGAAGTAGAAGAGCCATCCGGCGAGCACCTGCTCGGCGGTGTAGCCATTATAGGATGTACTTCCGCAGATCTTATAGGTAAAATCGCGGGCGAAGGATTGCACAGGACAGATGCGGTTTTGGTATAGGATGTATGTGTCACCCATCTTGGCGGCAGTCTCTTTGGGCAAAGTGCGTGGCATGTCATTTTTGGCCTGTGTCATGGAAACAGTGCCGCAGAGCAGGATCAGCAGCACAGAGGCCTTGACCGCCGTGTGGCGCCACACGGCGCGGAAACGGCTTGAAGGATCGCAGAACATGACGATGAAGGATAGCAGAAGCAGGGCGAAGCCGGTGTATATCACAGCGATACCCCACGGGTCGTGGGACACCAACAGTTCAATGCTGCCGTCCTTGCCGTAATCAGACATATAGAACCGATAGTTTTTATGGTTGCCAATATGGTTCATGGAAATCACGACGGGATCGGACAAATCCGAGATGTGAACCTTAGCCACGAAGTCCATGGGGGCCATTGTGCCAGGATAGGTCTGCACCTCGAAAGTGTCCAGTGTCACCGTGAAGGGGAGGTCAAGTTGGCCGCCTCTGCCGCCGGCATACTGGGCCGCTGGTTGATGCGGCCACAGATGCAGTGTGCCGGATTCTCCCGTGAAATTGGTCAACAGGGCACCAGTGAAGACAAGCAGCACGGAAGCCCACTGCATCCATCCCCACAGTCGCATTTGTCTGCGCTCCATGAGCACCAACGCGGTCGTGCCAACTATGGCAAGCATCCACAGGATGACAGTCGCGGGATGATGATAGATGGCCGCGATGGCTGATTCGGAGCCGCGGTTTCTTTCGTACACGGTGCCGGCAGCCATCACAACCACGAGCGATGCCACAAGCACGGCGGTGGCTATCTTCAGGATTTTCACGGGTGATTTCATAATTCAGGTTTCAAGAAGGTTATAAACAAGAGGATCAAATGGCATTGATGAAAGCGACCATGGCGTCACGATCGGATTTGGAAAGATTACGGAAACGATCGACCGTCCATCTCGCGTCACTTTGGCTGCTTCCATGCCACATGATGGCTTCAATGACGTTGCGGGCACGGCAGTCGTGCAGGCGGTCAGAGGCACCGGTGCAGATATAGGAGAGACCGCGCCCCCACAACGGCGTGGTGCGGCACCAGCCCGTGCGGATATCGTTGACCATGTAGAGACGATGCTGCACAAGATCGGAATAAGGCCATATCTTCTGGTTCGGATAGCGCGGGAGTCGGCGGTCGCCGTCGGTGAAGAAACCGTTGGGATCAGTGAAGTTGTCACTGCCGGTGGTCCAGCTGGGGCGATGGCAAGTGGCGCATCCGATTTCGCGGAAGAGCCGGCGGCCACGTTGGATGGTGCTGTCACCCAAGTTGCGGGCGGCAGGCACGGCCAAACCTCTATGCCACACCATGAAGTTGACATAGTCACTCTTGCTCATCTCCACAGGCAATTCACGATTCATAAGATAATTGTAGATATCCGTCTCCGGATTACCCGTCACGTTCCACTCAGGAAAATAGCTGTAGAACTGTGCCTGCACCTCCGGATCCTGCGACGCTTTTGTTGCGTATGCAGCAGTCATGTAATGGTAGCGGCGATCCGAGCGAGTCACATTGGTGATGTTCCAAATGGCGTTGGCGCCAGCGGCATCCTGAAGGGGACCGCGAGACAAGGCGTAGGTGAAGCGTTTGGGATGCGTGGTGTTGGAATAGAGGCTGGCCCATGTGCTTCCTGACCAGATGGCCGGATTCAACACTGCACCGGCTTGGTATTCCTTGAGGTACTGGGCCTTGAGGGAGTCGTCGGGGATTGCATCGAGCAGCCCCGTGCCATAGATGCCAATGGTGCTCTCCAGGCGAACCTTGAGCTGGCTGTAGTCAATATTTTGTCCGTTCACCTGCAGCGGCACATAGAAAGCACTTTCAGGAATGGTCACTTCGGGATAGATGAGCTCGTAGGCCTCGCCGTCGGGGAAACGGTTGCCCCACTCATCCACGTATGGCAGCCAGGAAATCTGGATCTGATTTTCGTCAATAGGTGCCTTGAAGGGCGCCACAGCTTTCGTCTGCGGCATGCCTGTATAGGAACTCAAATAGGTGTCGTTCTGGTCAGTGAGCACCAGAAGGTAGCCGTTGCCCCACTCGTCGGCACGATAGCGGTCCATGCGCTTGCCATGGCCATAGCCGGGGTGGCAGCTGATACAGGAACTGCGGACATACAGCGGTCCAAGTCCGTTGAATGGTGGGTTGTTCTGGGTAATGGTACGTTCAAAGAAGTACTCGCCATACATAAATTCGGCGGTCATGCCGGCTTGCTCCACAGCGGGCGTGGGATCTTCGTAAGCCGAAGAGGTCGCGTTGAAGGTGGTTCCCAACCTGCCACCGGCGTATGTCTCCTCAATGATACTGTTTTGATCCTCAATCGTGGAGTCAGGAATGTCATGGCAACTGGCCAACACCAGCGAGAGCCCGCAAAGCAATGCAATGGTCGTTTTTTGTTGTGTATTCAAGGATCTGATGTTTTATTTGTTATTAAATTATTTCAACACGCTGGTAACCTTTGCCATCGTCTCGTCCAGTTTCTGACAGGCATCGGAGGCGGCACCGGCTGATGGATCGGTAATGTTGTTGACAAACGGTCGCTTCATGCCGCGGATGGCTGTAAGAGCCTCGTTGATGGCATCCACCACTTCGGCATCGAGATTTTTGTCCTTGTCGGCCACAAAGTGGTGCAGCGATTTGCTCTCGTCGCGGCGGCCTTCAACACCGCCCATGTAGGAGTTTTGGATGCTCAGAATGTTGTCGTAGAAATCATCGATGGACTTTTGGCTATAGGGAGACTCAATATAGGTGGGATCTTCGCCATTGTAGGGTTTTCCGATCTTGGAAGTACCCACCTCGTCGGCAATAGAGCAGCAGCCGTCAATAATGACAGCGAGGGCACTGGCACGGGTGGCATAAGTGCTGCCTGCTTTTCCAGCTTTCAGCATGTTTTCGCCGTATGAGAAGGAGCCGCCGTTGACGGTGGTGTTGAACTCAAGTTCTTCCATGCGGGCCACATGTGCGGCAGGAGCATCGTCACCGAGCCAACTCACCTCCAATTGGAAACAACGATTTCGCAAGTCGCCGGCCACGGCCACGGCGTAAGTCAAATGCAAATCACTGATGGCAGCGGCGGATTTCGGGGCGCCATTCTCAAAAAGAATATACTCAATGCCATGGAAGCCGAGCAGGGCATTGCCGAGGTAGTCGCCGGCATAGACATCTCCGTCCTCGCCCGCAAGGGCCTGCATTTGGGACGTGTTGCTCATCATCGTGTTGAAGCCGGCCTCGTCAAGGGGCCAGGAGTCAATGTGCGGGTCAATGCCAAAGTCGTTGGCCGGACCAAACAAGAAAGCTTCGCTCTTTTCCCACCATGATCGGGCTTCAAGGAAGATGTTGCATGCGGTCTGCACGTTGGCATCCGTCTTGTTGGTTTGCAGTGTCTTCAAGGCTTCCACCAGTTCCTGCGACTTTGCCGCCAAATTGCTGTAAGTGGGAGCTATGACGTTTTCAACATACTGGTCGAGGATGTTGCCCATGGCTTCATCATCGGCAGCTTGCGGGTCCTTGCATGAAGCAAAGGAGAACATGAGCCCCACAAGAACACTCATCGATAGGATTTTTTTGACTTTCATTGTTTTTTTATTTTAAAGTGTTATTCATATATATTATTGTATTGAATTCTAAATCCGACTGGTTTACATTGTTATTTTGAATTCCAAACCAGTGATCTATCTTTTAAAAAAAGCACTATAACAAATTCCGACGGCGACCCACGGCTCGCTGTTATATTGCTTGGCCAACATTCTATATCCAAATTCACCCTTGATGGCGATATAAGGAATGGGGTAATAGTTGAGACCTGCAGAAAAGACATGGCGTTCCGTCCATTTAAAATCGCTCAAGGGCACACGCTCGCCGTTGGATATGACATACGCGGGATTGTAGGAATCATAGTACTCATAACGGGCGAAGAGGTATAGTTTGCGTTCTTTTCTCTCAGGCAGAAGATTGAATCCGGCCTCGAAAGCGCCATCCATGACGGAGCGCCCTACCAAGGTGTGGGGATAAGGTGCAGAAGAGCTGTTGGGCAGATAGTTGTTATAGCGAGATATGAGGGCGGCATCTCCAAGATAGCCGTAGTCATAGTTGCCTCGGAGCACCAACCATTTGTGCTTGTATTGGAAATCGAAAGAGCCATACACCACGGTTCCTTTCACATCCTTGTAAGTGGTGGAATTTTCCTCGGTGACAATGTCATTGTTGAAGGTGTTGCCCACATAGCCGCTCAAGCTGAGGCGGAGACCGTTGACGGAGGTGTTGTCCACGCGAAAAGCCCCCGCTATCTTGTTGGCCACACGGAATTCGTAAGGGGAAGCAGATGCATCATGCGCCCACCCCTGCACATTGAACATCGTGGAATTGAGGGCTGGCAGCAACTGAAACTCATAACGCCATCCACCAACCTGTCCCCAGACGCTGATGCCTGTCTCATGCCAAGTGCATGGAATAATGGTATTCTCGCCCTCAGGACGAAAGACATTGAAAAACTCGGTGGGCAAATGGTGGCTGTTGGTCGCCCCCACAGGCACCACGATATGGCCCAGCCGGATATTCAACTTATTGTCCAAAAAACTCTTTTGCAGCCAAAACTGTTCCAAGGCCACCTCCCCGCCCCGCTCAATCTCCTGCTCGTACTCGCCAGTCTCCTCACTCTCGATCTCGACTGCCACCTCCGTGCCACCGTGCTCAAACTCGATCTCCGTGCCCATAGACCATCCTTTGCCGAAGTCATAGCCCAACATCAGCACCACATGCGGAATATCGACCTGGCCGAAGCCTTTGGAATTGGCATAACGGTCGGCAAAAGAGTAACGGAAAGCATTGTCACTATAAAAGCTGTATTTATAGGTGGCCTCACCATAACCGCCAAAGGTCAGACGTCCCGCGCGCTTGTTGGCGACAGAGTCTGTCGCATTCCTCTTTGCCCTGCGAACGGAGAGATCTATGGTATCAGGCCAGTTTTTTTGTACTAACGGAATGGATTCCGCATTGACATTGGAAACGAAGAAAAACGCAATTATCAGTAAACCAACTCGTTTTAAATTTCTGCTTTTCATAAAACACACTTTTAAAACAACATGCAAAAGTGTATCTTTAAAACCATGCATCCACTACCCTTTTTTTAGGATAATCGACATTTTCACTAACTAAAAATGGCTATTGCCGCACTATCGCGTCAATGCGAGCCGGAATCCTTGGCACGGCTTGTAGTGACCAGATAGACACCGGCTGCGATGAGCACGAGGGCTACCGGCTTATTCCAGGTGAAGATGTCCTGTCCCACGGCGATGGCCACCACGGAGGTGACGACAGGCTGCAGGTTGCTGTACATGCTCACGGTGGTGGGTCTCAGATAGCGCAGCCCCACTGGTAACAGGAAATAGGCCACCACCGTCGAGAATATCATCACCGTGAAGAAATTGAGCCATGCCGACACGGGCACTGGGCCTTGCAGCATCGGAGAGTCCGACACGACCGGAATTCCGATCGGCAGGCAGATCACGGCACCGATGAGGAACATCCACTTCATCAGCGTCACTGGGCTGTATTTTTTGGAGATGGTGCGTGTGACGAGCAGGTACGCTGCATAAAAAAGGATGTTGACAAAGCAGAGCAGCAGTCCCATCGGGGTGGCGTTGGCATCGATTTTCCAGGAAAAGAGCACGATCATGAGAGCGCCGGTGATGCCAACGAAAACACCCACGCTCTTTCGAACAGAGATAGGTTCGCGCAAGAAGAGCGCAGCCATGAGCATTACCACCAAGGGGCTGGTGGCAGACACGAGGGAGACATAGCAGGGCGAGGTGTAGCGAAACGCCATCGAGAAGGCAATCAGCGTGCCGGCCAGCACCACACCGCCCAGAAGGATGGCCCACACATCGTGTTTCTCCACGCG
>CAMVIT010000050.1:0-18323 GCA_947167635.1 uncultured Bacteroidales bacterium
TTGCCCCTGTCGGGACCATTGTGTTGCCCCTAATCGGGGCACGGTTTCGCCCCTGACCGGGGCGATAGGGGATAGCGTTGGCGATGGTCCTACCGAGCTTATGTCCCTGTCGGGACATATTGTTGGCCGTAACGAACGGCGGGGAACAGGACGGCCGCGAATGGCCCCGGTAGGGGCCAAAGCTTGGTAGAAACGCATGCTCACGGGTGTGTCCAGGCCCCGGCAGGGGCCGAAGCTCGGTAGAGAAAACGAGAACGTCTTCCGCAGGGCCTCGGCAGGGGCTGAAGCTCGGTGGACCGACCCGAGACAAAAAAAATCAGCAAATGGCAGGAGACCATCAACAGGAAGAACTCGAAGCTGCGCGTGAGGGTGGAACATGTGTTTGGGTACATGGAAGAGTGCCTTCACGGAATGTCCAGCTGTGTGGTCGGCTTTGCGCGGAACGCGGCCTACAACACCCTGACAAACCTGGTCTACAACCTGTGCCGGTACGAGCAAGTCATGCGACTCGGAATGAATTAAACATAATAACTAATTGATAATCAGAAATATATTACCCCACCTAAAAAGAAGAAAAAATCAAAAAACAGACCGAACTAAAAGAATATTATGTAGATTTGCAGCGTCATATTTTCAGATTTTGTTCAACGGACCTCGCATGGTCTGGAGGTGCGGCGCGAAAATGGTAAAAATGGAGGTCCCCTTAAGAATAACCAATACAATAAGATAATGAAGAAACTCGTCTCATTATTCGCAATTCTGGCGACCGTGGTGTCTGGAGTGACCGCGCAAACCCTCACCGTGGCTGGTGGCAACACGGCTACCGACAGATACATTCCCGTATATGGCTACTATATGGATGTGCCGCAGAAATCACACGTGCTGTATCCCGCCAATTTGCTGACCGACATGGTGGGCTCGCACATTACTGGGCTGACCTACTACTTTTCCTCATTGCCTTCCGGCGCATGGGGAGGAACACAGATGGTCCGAATGGGCATCACCACCTCATCCAACCTGCAAAACGGCTATGACAACGCATCGGTCACGACGGTTTGGACCGGCACATTGTCGAGTTGCATTTCAGGGTCAACCATGGTGATCACGCTGGATGAGCCGTTTCCATATACTGGTGGAAACTTGCTGATTGAATTCGAGAACCCCACAGCAGCGACGTGGAAAGACTCCTATTTCTACGGGGCAAACCAGACCGCCCAACTCTCCTACATGACCTATACTACATCTGTTTCGACATATACACACGGGGCAGCATTCCTGCCTCAAACCACTTTTGCCTACGAAAGCGGCTGTTTCGCGCCCATCCACACATACGCGAATAACATAAGCGTAGATACTGTGCTGTTGACATGGAATACCAATCCCATCCTGCCTGCCTCGTCCTATACGGTGGCTTACATGAAAGTTCCCGACACCGTTTTCACAGAGGTGGCGGTCACGGATACTTTCCTGACTCTGACTGGACTTCAGATTTCTACCGATTACGAATGGAAAGTGCGCTCCCACTGCGACACTGCCGGAATGAGCGATTGGAGTACGGTCAATACGTTCACGACGCTGCAACACCCTGCAATTCTGCCATATCAGTGCGGTTTTGAAGATAACGCCGAGAACTTGGAATGGGGTTTTGCTCAAAACTCCACCAACCAGTGGCATATTGGAGAGGCGGTGGCACGAAACGGCGAAACATCCCTTTACATCTCCAATAACGGCGGTGAAAACAATGCCTATACAAATACCCAATCGTCTGTGGCTTGGGCATACCGCGACATCCAACTTCCTGCTGGACAGGCACAATACCAAATCTCCTTCGATTTCAAAGGTATGGGACAAAACGGCCAGGACTATGTCAAGGTGTTCTTGGGAACACAAACCACCCCTTCAAGTTCCGCAGCACCAGCAGGGGCAACACAGTTGGGCGATGCCCTAAGAATGGTTTACGCATGGCAGCACTTTAGTTTTACGGTGGACGCCTCCTTCGCAGGAAACCAGCGGCTCTATTTCCTGTGGGTGAACAACGGTGCTGACGGGACAAATCCGCCCGCTGCCATCGACAACATCCGCGTGGAGGCTTCGGATTGTGCCGTTCCCGCTGAGATGACCCTCCTTTCAGTGACCGACTCCTCAGCCACTGTGTCATGGAACGCTGTACCGGATGCAACCGCAGGTTATGATGTGGCATACCATTTAGATTCTGACGCTAACTATTTGACAGTGACTACTATGGACACATTCTGTGTGTTGCCGGCGTTGCAATCGGCCAGCGACTACCTATGGATGGTGAGGGCACGGTGTTCGGCCACGAGCCAAAGTGCCTGGTGTTCGGAATCCTATTTCCACACCCCCATCGCCATCGCTCAAGTCCCCTATTTCTGCGGATTTGAGGACGCTGTCGAGAACAACAACTGGCAGTATGTCAATGGTACCAATTCAGACAGATGGTGTATCGGGACCGCAGCTTTTACAGAGGGAGAGACGGGACTCTATATCTCCAACGACAATGGCGAACACAACAAATACACTATGCTCAATTCCTTTACAGCGTGGGCCTACCGCGATATCTATATCGATTCCACCGCCACCGACGTGTTACTCTCTTTTGACTATCGTAACGCGCTCGTCCCAGCAAACTCTGCCAAAGTGTTTATGGGTCCACCTGCCACGCCTTCTGGAAACAGCGTTCCACAAAACGCCGTGCAGCTTGGCAACTCGTTGTCAACCAGCATTAATGAATGGAAACGTGCCAATTTCCTTTTAGATTCCACACAACGAGGACTGCAACGGCTCTATTTCCTATTCTACTATAGTGCCAATTCCTACTATTCTGACAACCAACCCCTTGCAATTGACAATCTATCCGTTGAGGCTTCCCACTGTATCTTCCCCTTTGAGAGGTCTGTGGCATCGGTGGACAGTACCACGGCTTTACTTATATGGTCGCTTCCGCAAATTGGACAACCGAGTAGCTATACTGTAGCATACAAACAGCAGGACGAGACGGATTTCACCACAGTTACGGTCACTGACACGTTTGTGTTGCTCACCGGATTGGAATACTCCACCCCATACGTATGGAAAATACGCAGCAATTGCAGTCCTACGGAGATAGGCGAATGGAGTCCCGAAAAGAATTTCTTATCGGCTCAGATTATCGTTCCGCTACCTTACTGCTGTGATTTCGAAGATTCCCTTGAAAACAGCCAATGGCAATTCATCACCCAAGACACAAACACGCAATGGTATATAGGACAAGCTGTGAATAACGGCGGCACCTCGGCACTGTATGTTTCAGGAGCAGACGGAACAACTACTTCCTGCTCTCATCCCGACTACGCAGGCGTTAATGCATTAGTCTATCGTGACATCTATTTCCCTGAAGCCACCGAATATCTGATTTCATTTGATGTTAAGGAAAGTCGTTGTGAAAACACAGGTTTGAGATTTATTGTCGGTCAGCCCACTCTCAATGAATCGATTGATTATAATAGCGGCATTCCGACCGGATCCAGTTTCACTTATAATTTCAGAAACCACTATTATGATGTGCCTGACACCACTTGGCAACATCACGATCTTATTATGAATTCCTCATACGTGGGTGTGCAACGACTCTATTTCAGTTGGTATCATAATGGCATTTATCCATGCTCTCCCACTGCGGCAGTGGATAACTTCTGCGTGTCATCGAACAACTGTGGTCGTCCAAGCGCATTAAATCAGCTTACGGTAACGGACACCTTGGCCGAACTCAGCTGGCGTCCTTTCAACAATCAAGCGGCTGAATCTTATACTGTTGCCTATCGGGAAGAGACGGATACCATTTTCACAGAGGTTTTGGTTGCAGATACAACCTGCATTATCGGCGGGTTGCAACCTCTCACCGGATATGTTTGGAAAGTCCGCGCCAACTGCGGTGTTTCCGAATATAGTTTTTGGAGCAATGAAGCAGGTTTTTATACCGAGCAACTGCACGTGGAGCTTCCCTATTTTTGCGATTTTGAGGATACGGTGGAAAATGTAAACTGGCAGTTGGATTACAACTCTGGCACAGACTACAACCAAGCATGGATTGGCGATGCGGTCGCTTGCGGCGAAGGCCACTCTCTGTATATTACAATCGACAATGGTGTCACAAATAGTTATGCCTCCCGTATGCATGCCCCTGAAGCATCCCGCAACATCTACTTCAATCCTGATTACCCGAAGTATCAGATTTCCTTTGATTGCAAGGGCGGCGGTAGTATGCAGGGATTCATGCAGGTGGTTTTGGACGGAACGCCAATTAGCGGTTATTTGAGCGAGGCAGACTTTTGGACTCGCCACAGTATCGTGCTGGATTCATCATACGCAGGTTTACACCAGTTAACGCTGAAGTTCGTCTACAACACCACTTGGAATCCAGCCGGTGCTTTTGACAATATTTCTATCAAGGGTGTTTTCCATGAAACGCCTGTCGGACTGTCCACTTCAGACATCACCGCTCATACGGCACATTTGTCATGGACCTCCGACTCTTCCGAAACTTCACTTTCCTATCGTTTGGCATGGCGTGCACAGTCAGATACAACATACACGGAAATCCTGTTATCTGCTTCAGATTCGGCATACCTTCTCTCCAACTTGGAAGCCTCCTCCTGGTACGTTTGGAAAGTAAAGGCTTTGTATGCCGGCGGTGAATGGAGTGAATGGAGCGGCGAAAAAGCTTTCCAGACCTTGGCTCGACTCCCATATTTCTGTGATTTTGAAGATAATACGGAGAGTAAAAACTGGACTATCCGCAATGGCGACTATTATTTCACCACTGGAGGTTCTTCCGGGTATTACTCGGCGTCTCAAAACAAGTGGTTTATAGGAACCCCTTCCGATGTTGCTGACAATCAGCTGTTGTTCATTTCGACCGATGATGGAATCACCAATAGTTACTCACTAAACAGGCAGTCATTCGTCTGGGCTTTCCGAGACATTTATTTGGAACCCGGTTATTCCCAATATCAGCTTTCGTTGGATTTCAAGGGTGTTGGCGAGGCAGGACAAGATTAGTAAGAATCTATTTAGACACCCCTGAGGAACCGTCTCATGACCGAAACACAGCCGTTACGCTCACCCAAATCGGGGAGGATTTGAACCTGACCGACCAATGGATGCATAAAAGTTTCGCCGTGGATTCCACCCATGCGGGTGCGCAACGGCTCTACATCTTGTGGAACAACAACTATGATTCCGGCACCAATCCGCCTGCTGCTATCGACAATATCTCCATTAATGTGGTAAATTGCGGAGTGCCTGACAACATGGTCTCTTATCCGCAAGACACCTCAGCCACACTCTCATGGTCGAGTGGAAGCGCAGGCGTTACATCTTCTTATGTGTTGGCTTACAGGATGTTGCACGATTCGGTTTATACGGTATTAACCACTCAAGACACGTTGCTTACGATACAAGGGCTTATTCCGAATACTGATTATATTTGGCATGTAAGGTCCCTCTGCAGCGCTTCGGACACCAGCGAATGGAGCAGCGACGCAATCTTCACCACCACGCAAACGCTGTCGCATTTGCCGTATTTGTGTTCATTCGACAATTCTGCGGAGAACAGTCATTGGGCGATAGTGAACGGCAGTGATGAAAACCAGTGGGTGATCGGCAATGCCACCGGCTACGGCGACAACAACGCCCTTTACATCTCCAACGACAGCGGCACGACCAATGCCTATACCATCACGGAAAATGCTTCCGTGTGGGCATACCGCGATGTCTTCTTCGATAACAGCTATACCGAGTACCAGTTGTCTTTCGATTTCAAGGGCGTGGGACAAGGCAACAACGACTACATGAAGGTGTTTGTGGGAAGTCCCGCTGTCCCGTCTGGCACAACAACACCCGCCGGCGCAATGCAACTGGGCACTGCCATATCCTCTGTCAACGACTGGACACACTACGCGTTCACCCTCGACTCCACTTACTCCGGAGTGCAACGGATCTATTTCCTGTGGGTTAATAACAACTCTATCGGGGTGCAACCGCCTGCCGCTGTGGATAACCTCACCGTGGTCGGTTCAGACTGTGCCATACCGTCTGAATTAGTGTTAACCGGCATGACCAACCACACGGTTGCTTTGGCATGGACCCCCACATCTGACAATCCGGTCTCCTATACCGTGAGCGTGCGACAAGCAAGAAGCACCGCGACCTCCGAATACACGACCACGGACACTTTCTTGACCGTAAGCGGACTCACCCCGTCCGCCGCCTACTTCTGCAAAGTGCGCGCCAACTGCTCCGCCAACGACCATAGTGGATGGTCCAGCGACCTCAGCGTCCAGATGCCTGCGGCTTTGCCCTACATCTGTGACTTTGAAGATGCCAACGAGCGCAATGCCTGGCAGTTCGTGAATGGGACCTATAACAACCAATGGTATATTGGCAACGCGGTCAGCTTAAGCGGGGACTATTCCTTGTATATATCGAACAATGGAGGTGTAACTTACGCATACTCTTACCCTTATAACAGTTCTTACGTGTGGGCATACAGAGACATTTATTTCGATCCATCCGATTCCGTATATATTTTGTCTTTCGACATCCGAGGTGTGGGAGGTAGCAGTTTTCAATATTCAGCTTATGCAAACGTTTACATAGGCACACCTGCCATTCCCAATGGTTCTGCGGTGCCCGACGGCCTCACCGCGCTCGAAACCGGTCTTTGCGGAATGTCGGCATGGACGACCAAGACCTACACGATTGATTACTCCCACGCCGGTCTGCAGCGTCTCTATTTCTTCTGGCGTAACGCAGGCTACACTGTCGCTAATCCACCGGCCGCCATCGACAACATCGCCATTGATGGTACACCCTGTAACCATGTCCCGTCCAACCTGACAGCACAGGCCATGGACACGTTGGCCAATCTGTCGTGGACCTTGCCAGGAGGCAGTTCTGTTTATTACACTATAGCGTATAAGTCGCAGACAGATACCAATTTCTCCTATATCACCACCCAAGACGAACATATTACTTTGGGTAATCTCATCCCAACGACCATCTACATCTGGAAAGTCCGGGCGCACTGCACCACCACTGACTTTAGCAATTGGTCATCGGAGTCCACCTTCCAAACCACCGTGACTGTCGCACATATCCCTTACCAAGGCGGTTTTGAAGACCCGTCAGAAAACGCTAACTGGATGATTGTAAACAGCACTTATACAAACCAATGGTTTATCGGGAATGCTGTCAACAATGGTGGAAACAATGCGCTTTACGTTTCCAATAATAATGGCGTTTCGAACACCTACACAATGAACACCGAATCTTACGTTTGGGCTTACCGAGACTTCTACTTTACTCCGAACTATCAGGATTATCTTATTTCGTTTGATATTCGCAGTTTCGGGGAATTGTACAGCAACATTCCGTATGATTACGTCAAAGTGTTTTTAGGTCCGCCCGCTATACCTGCATATAATAACATTCCGTCTGGTGCCACGCAGCTGGGTTCGGAGTATTTGAATGATTCCATCTGGCATACAGAAACATTTACGGTGAATTCCTCCAATGCGGGATATCAGCGTCTATATTTCCTGTGGAGAAACGACGGTTCTTACGGTACTAACCCGCCCGGTGCAATTGACAATATCTCCATTACGCCTGTCGGATGCGGCACACCCCGCTATCTGACAGTCAGCCAAATGTGGGAGGATTCCGCAGAACTCTCCTGGCCGGCAATTTACCAAGCCGATTCCTACACGGCGGCCTATCGCCGTGCATCCGACAGTACTTACAGTTACGTGATGACCACCGATAACCATATTTTGTTGACCAACTTGTTGCCCATGACCAACTATCTGGTAAAAGTCAGAACCGATTGTGACACTTCGCAAGGTGCATGGAGCGACGAGTTTCAATTCAGCACGACTGCTTTGCCCTATTTCTGCGGATTTGAAGAGGCGGGTGAGAATGCATGTTGGACACTGGATGGCGGCATGAACAACCACAAATGGTACATCGGCCATGCGGTGCACTGCGACGGCGATTCAGCCCTGTACGTCTCCAATAACAACGGTGTTTCCAACACATTCTCCGATAATGTGAATGCCCAAATCTGGGCTTACCGCGACATTTACTTCAATCCGCAATATTCCGAATATCTGATGGAATTCGACATCCGCTCTTACGGTTATCCCGGAGCGTCTGTGGACTATGTAAGAGTGTTCCTCGGACCGCCGGCAACGCCTTCCGGCAGTTACACCCCCGCCAACGCAGAAGTCATCGGCGACTTCTATGGTATGACGAACTGGAACCATTTCCGCTTCGTAATCAACGGATCCCATGCCGGTATGCAACGTCTATACTTCCTGTGGAGACAGCAGGTTGCAGGAACAAACAACCCACTTGCCGGTGCCGTGGATAACATCTCCATCGTCGGTTCGCCATGCAGCATCCCGACGGAACTGACCGTTTCCGACCTTGCCGATGTCACGGCAGTGGTCTCCTGGAGCCCCGGCGCGTGCGGCATCACCAACGACTACACGGTCGGCTACCGGATGAGCAGCGATACGGGATGGTACGAGCTTTCCACTACCGACACGTTCCTCTTGCTGCAGAATTTGCAGTCCTCCACACAATACACTTGGCGGGTGCGCAAAAGCTGTGTGCCGTCATTCGCCAGCCAGTGGAGCGATGTGAGCACTTTCTTCACGGAAGCCACCGAAGCGCAGCTGCCCTATTTCTGCGGCTTTGAAGAGAGTGACGAGAACCGCGACTGGCGTCTGTTGGGTGTGAGCACCAACCGCTGGTATATTGGGCAGGCCGCGCAACAGGCAGGCCAATACGCCCTCTATGTCTCCAACGACAACGGCGCTACCAACGCCTATGACGTTTACGGCTCAATGACTAATTCCTGGGCTTATCGCGACATCTATTTTACCCCCGGTTACTCAGAATACCAGATAGCCTTTGATTTCCGAGGTCTTGGACAGAGCGGCGATGACCGTACCCGCATCTTCCTCGGTCCTCCCACCCAAGTGGAGCCTAACGGTACTTACTCTATCACTATCCCTTCCGAATTGGAAGAACTCGGCAACGGTCTGAATACGGATGCCGTATGGACCAGCCATTCCTTTACGGTCGATTCCACTCATGCCGGGCACCAGCGCCTCTACTTCCTCTGGTGCAATGGTTTCTATGAAGGGACGAACCCGCCAGGCGCAGTTGATAACATTATGGTTTATGGCGGAACCTGCGCCGCACCTCACGACCTGACGGTGACCGCGACCTCCACGACCAGCATCAGCTTCACCCCCGCCGACACCAGCGACCAGAATTGGGAGGCCGTCATTGTGGAAGAAGGGCAACCTATTGACACCACGCAGCTTATTGCGCTGACAAGTACCGCGTACACCTTCGACAATCTGCACAAAGACAGGCTCTACACCATCTATGTGCGCACCAACTGCGGGGACAGCCAGAGTGCATGGTGTTCCACTTCCCAGAGAACGGATTGCGGCACCATTACCGATATTCCTTATTTGGAATCCTTTGACACCTACGGCACCGGTTCCAACCTGGACGGCTATTCCGCATTCCCGAGATGCTGGAGCCGCCTCTACTCCTCCTATATCGTCGCACCTTATCCGTTTATTTTCCCCAATGGATATTACAGCTCACCGGGTTCGCTCTATTTCCAACCCAGCAACGGCCACAACGTCGCCATCACACCCGAATTTGACTCGTCTATCCCGCTGAATACCCTGCAGGCGTCGTTCAAGTTCAAAGCCAATACGACAGCCCCCAACTCCATATTGGTGGTGGGTGTGATGACAGATCCTAACGATTTCGCCACGTTCACGCCTGTTGACACGGTCTTCCCGAACCCTTACGCGCTGACATCTTGGATTGACAGAACCGTCAGTTTGGCCTCCTATACCGGCAACGGTCACTACCTCGCTTTTATGCAGGAGAACTTCTCCAATCCGCTCACCCCGGTCAGCATGGACAATCTGACGGTGGAATACCTCTCCGCTTGTCCGCTGCCCACGAATGTGACCGCTGAACCCATCACCCACGACAGCGTGTTGGTGGATTGGCAGCCCGGCGGGTCAGAGATCGCTTGGCGCGTGGTGGTCGTCCCCAACGGCAATACACCGGAGAGCGGTACACCTGTGCAGACGGGAACCCATCCGATCGTTATCGGTGGCTTGGCCGACAACACGATGTACGATGTCTTCGTGCAGTCCGATTGCGGCAGTTCGAGCAGCTCGTGGTGTACTCCCACCACTTTCATGACAACTTGCGCCCCCGTGGTGGATCTGCCCTACTCGGAGAATTTCGACGACTACACGTGGATGAGCTCCTATATTGTGAGACCCGACTGCTGGATCTTCCCCGTGACATACGCCGATTACCCCAGAATCGATTGGAACACTTACGGGTATTACGGTATGGAGAGCAAGGCGCTGCTCTTCAAATCCGACACGTCAGTGTCTGCCACAGCCGTCACCCAGCCGTTCGGGGTGGACATCCACTCGCTGCGGGCGCAGTTCCGGTTGTCCGCCGACCATGAATATATTGCCGGCTGTATGGAAGTGGGCGTGATGAGCGACCCGTACGACCTTTCTACCTTCGAATCCGTGCAGGTGTTCTCCATCGCCCAATATGACACATGGCAGGATGTCACGGTGGATTTCCGCAATACAGCGATGACGGGCACCAACCGCCATATCGCCTTCCGACAAGTGGGATTACACTCCTCTAATATGGCTATGTGGCTTGACGATCTGATTGTCTATCAAGCAGACGATTGCGATGCACCCTCCGCTTTGACTGCCCATGACCTCACCTCCACCTCGGCTACGATCTCGTTCGAGCCCTCGCATAGTAGTTCTTCACAATGGGAATATGTGGCCTGCGCCCCGGGAGTTTCTCCCAACACCCAAACCCCGGTGGCCACCGCCAACACCTCGTTTGTCGTTGACAACCTGACTCCCGGACAAACGTACCGCATATTCGTGCGGACTGTCTGTGGCTCGAACAGCCATTCGGAATGGTCAGAGCCACTGGAGATCACCCCAGACTGTGGAATTATCAGCCAATTGCCCTACACGGAGACGTTCGACACTTACGGAACAGACAGTGAGACGGCCTTCCCCGATTGTTGGCGCCGCATCCTGACCCCTGCATCCTACTCTTACTATCCCATCGTTTCGTCTGAAGTTTCCGCCAGCGGTGTCGGGTCGATGCTCTTCCTCGCCAACTCCTTCAGCGATGATTGGGCCATCACCCCCGCATTCGCCCCGAATCTCTCCTTTGATAGCATCCAGCTGGATTTCAGCTACTTCCAGGAAGCTGGTGCGGTTCCGGGTTGGGACACGATGTTCATCGGCGTGATGAGCAGTCCTTACGATGCCGCCTCCTTCGTGCCGGTCGATACCATCACCCTCCAGAGCTGGGGCGTGTGGGAGCCGCATTCCGTACTCCTTGACCACTACTACGGCGACGGACGGTATGTGGCGTTCCGCTACCACTGCCCCGCCTATTTGGGCAAGGTGTTCATCGACGACGTGGTATTTTCTGTAAGACCTGATGTCGGGATTCCCGAGCGTGACATCGACCAACTCTTGCATCTCTACCCCAACCCCACGACAGGCAAATGCATCGTCCGCAACGAGCAAGACCTCATCGAGCAGTTGGAGGTATATGACATGTACGGAAAACGAATAGAGCAGCACTTTGTGCGTGATTACCAGACGGTCATAGACCTCTCCACCCGTGCCTCCGGCGTCTATTTCGTGCGTGTGACCACCGAACAGGGCACTATCACCAAACGGGTGGTGAAACGGTAGTGTTCCGTTGCATTTCTTGAAACCCATTTGTAGAGACGCGCTATGGCACGTCTCAACATTTTTTTACCTTTGCCGCATCCTGAAGGTGGCCCGCACCCTCTACTTCTTCGGCACCACGTTCAAGTCCAACGAGATGAACCCCAGATTGTCGTATTTCGGCATCTTGCGATAGAAGGTGACGGTGTAGCGCCCCTTTTGTGTCAATGTCTTGCCGGGGAATGCGACAAGCCTCATGGAATTTACACTGCCTTGGGAAAAAGGTGTAATATCCTTGTTCTGCTTGGGGTCGAAATTGAGCACGCTGGTGACGAAGGATTCCATGCCGTCAGGGGCGGTGAGCGTGATGTTGACAGGAATCGTTTCGTCCACCACCACGGTGGTGTCATACTTTAGGTAAAATTCAATGCTATACTCACTTATGGTGTCAATGTTGTCGAAACCATATTGGATGACCTGCTCCTCAAACGTCCAGTTGCCATTGGGGAATTCATGTGTTACCTTGATGGGCTCCTTCTGCCGGGGTGCACGATGGCAGCTTGTGCCTATTGCGCTGATGGTGAGGATGATGAGTGCGATAACTATAAAATGTTGATAAATTCTTTTTTTCATACTCGAAGTTTCTTTCAATTTAAACTACTTTTGCATCTGGATTCTGTGGTCGTAAACACGGCTGCAAAAATACATTAATTCTGCCATCTTTGCGCATGGGATGGCAATGTTGCGGCAACTGTCGCAAAACATTCACTTAAAAGACGATAAATGGCAACAAAGAGAAAATATTATGTGGTTTGGGCCGGTGTGAAGCCCGGTGTTTACGACAATTGGAACGACTGCAAGGCGCAAGTTCTGCATTTTGAGGGCGCAAAATACAAGTCCTTCGAGACTGAACAGGCGGCCATCTCGGCATTTAAGGAGGGCTATGCTGCCTATTACCGCAACCATCCTTCGCCGCAAAGCGGCATCCCCTTGCTGCTTCTGAAAGAGGAGGCACCGAAGCCCATCCTCGAGAGCCTGTCGGTGGATGCCGCCTGGAACACGGTAACCAAGATGATGGAGTACCGCGGGGTCTATGTGGCCACACGGGAGGTCTGGTTCCACAAGGGACCGTTCCCCAACGCCTCCAACAACATCGGCGAGTTCCTGGCCTTGGTGCACGGCATCTCCCTCTGCAAGCAGCGCAACCTCGATATCCCCATCTATACCGACAGCATCACGGCCATGGCCTGGGTGCGGCACAAGAAACACAAGTCCATCATCCTCCCCACAGCGGAGAACGCCGTCCTTTTCGACATGATGACCCGTGCGGAGAACTGGTTGAAAAACAATACCTACGACAATCCTATCTATAAGTGGAACACCCCCCTTTGGGGTGAGATCCCCGCCGATTTCGGGCGGAAGTGAGCTGCGCGATGCGCTTGCGGTTCTCCGGCAGCTTGGGGAAAAAGAAGATGTGCTGGTCCTTGCGCTCCTCCATGCGCTTGGGTACATATACCGGCTTGCCATTATACGGATTGTACTCCAGGTAATACAAGGCCGTCGAGAAGGTCATCGGTGTGGGCGTGAAATCCTGCACCTGATCGGTGATAAGATGGTGCTTTTGCGTGATGTCACATAATGCGGCCATCTTACCGATGGTGCAACCCGGATGCGACCCGATAAAGTAGGGGATCAGCTGCTGGTTCTTGCCGCATTGCCGGTTGGCTTGCATGAATTTCTCCAAAAAGAGCAGAAACTTGTCAAAATCGGGTTTCCGCATCAACTTGAGCACCTCGGGGTCGGTGTGCTCCGGCGCCACTTTCAGACGCCCCGACACATGATGCTCCACCAACTGTCGCAGATATTGCGACTGTCCGTTGCGCTCGTCCTCCTTGCGGTCGTCGTTCAACAGCATCTCGTAGCGGATGCCGCTGCCGATGGTGACATGCTTGACGCCCGGCATTTTCCTCACTGTTTCGTACAAATCCACCAAAGGTTTGTGGTTCAGCTGCATGTTGGGACAAATCTTGGGTGAGAGGCATGATGGGCGCGGACAGGTGCGGCACTTCTCCAAGTCAAGGCCCTCCATGCGGAACATGTTGGCCGAAGGACCGCCTAAGTCGCTGATATGCCCCTTGAAATAAGGACGTTGCACCAAGTCGCGCACCTCCGCGAGGATGGATTCGTTGGAACGAGAGGCGATCTGCTTGCCCTGATGGGCCGCGATGGCACAGAAACTGCAGCCTCCGAAGCAGCCACGGTGCAGCGTGATGGAGTTTTTGATCATCTCGAAAGCCGGTATCTCGCCACGTTTCAGATACTTGGGATGCGGGGCGTTCATCATCCGGTCGAAGAGCGCGAAACTGTCCATCTCGGCTTCCGTGGCCACGGGGTAGGGGGGCTGTACCACCAGCACCTGCTCGCCGTAGGGTTGCACCAGCATTCTTTGCTCGCGTTTGTTGGATTCTGTCTCGAACTTGACGAAATCCTCCCCATATTTGCACTTGTCTTTCAACTCGGCCTCGTAGGAGTGCAGCCGGATGCAATGCGCTTGCCGGTAGTTTTCACCATCCTTGTCCATATATGCAATTTGGCGGCATTCGGAGAGATGGCTGCGCCAGTCTGTGTGTCGGAACAACTGCGCCAGGGCAATGATGGGGCGCTCGCCCATTCCATACACCAGCACATCGGCGCCGCTGTCGGCCAGGATGCTGGGCTTGAGCGAGTCGCTCCAGTAGTCGTAATGTGACAGGCGACGCATAGAGGCCTCGATGCCGCCCAGCACCACGGGCACATCGGGGAAAAGTTGCTTCAGGATGCGGGCATATATCGTGGTGGCGTAGTCGGGCCGGAAGCCGGCCTTGCCACCGGCGGTGTAGGCGTCGTCGCTGCGCAGCCGCTTGTTGGCGGTGTAGTGGTTGACCATTGAGTCCATATTGCCGGAGGTGACCCCGAAGAAGAGCCGGGGCTTGCCTAACTTCTTGAAATCGCGCAGGTCGTCCTGCCAGTTGGGTTGGGGCAGGATGGCCACGCGCAGGCCCTCGCGCTCCAGTACGCGCCCGATGACCGCTGCTCCGAAGGAAGGATGGTCCACGTAGGCGTCGCCGTTCACAATGATGACATCCACATAATCCCAACCCAAGTAGTCTAACTCTTTCTTGGTGATTGGAAGAAAATGTTTGTCGTTCATTATGATTGGATTAAAAGAAAAGTCTAATGTATCACTTTAAGTTCTTCCACCTCCATTCTGACCTTGAGCCACTCCACGATTTTCTTCTCGGCGGCGGTGTTGGCGGTACCCTCTTTCCATTGGATGAGCACGATGGGCACGCTGTGGTGCTCAAGCGTCTTGGGATCGAATTGCTCCATTTCGGAGATGGCGAATCCTTTGATGTTGGGGTATTGCACATGGATTTCCTTTGCAATCTGGCCGGAGAGCGTCTCTGCATTGCGAGCGGAGCTCAGTTGGCCTTGAAGTTGGCTGATGAGGGAGTCTTGCTGTTCGATGCGCAGGTCTTTCTTGTTGATGATGTCCTCGATGATCTCGTTCTGCTTGGTGATATCGATGGCCTCCCCGGTCTGCTTGACAATCAGTTTGGTGCGGGTGAGGCCGTATTGGTTTTGCAGCGTGTTTTGCAATTCAGTGATCTCGCTCTTCGACAGGGGGCGCCCCACCAGCGACAGGGTGACACTCTGTTCTTTGGCGTGATAGTCGCGGACGGAGTTGACGATTTGGATGTTCTGGAAACTTTCGCTCTCTTGGGTGTCGTTCACAAATTTGATGGCCTGGGAGTTGAAAGCGGCTTGCCGTACCACGTCGATGGCCAGTATGATGCTGGGTACCAGTACGATGATGGTGAATATGGTGATGATACGCTTGACGGCGCGCTTACGTCCGGGTTCCACATACTGTATCTGGGGAAAAGAGAGGAAACGGACCATCACGAAGGTGGCGAGGGCGATGAAGAAGGAGTTGAGGAAGAAGAGGTAGAAGGCCCCGAAGAAGTACTTGAACTGTGCGGTGGCGAGACCGTAGCCGGCCGTGCAGAGCGGCGGCATCAAGGCGGTGGCGATGGCCACGCCCGAGATGACGGTGATGGACTGCGATTTGCGGGAGGTGGCCACGATGCCGGCCAAACCTCCGAAAAAGGCGATGAACACGTCGAAGATGGTGGGCCGGGTGCGCGCCAGCAGCTCCGACTGCGCGTCGCCGAGCGGCGAGAGCAGGAAGTACAGGAAAGAGGCCAACAGACTGACCAACACCATAATGCCGAGGTTCTTGACGGATTTCTGCAGCAGGTATTCATCCATTATGCCCACGGAGAGCCCGATGCCGTTGATGGGCCCCATCAGCGGTGAAATCAACATGGCGCCGATGATGACGGCGGTGGAGTTCACATTCAACCCTACGGAGGCCACGATGATGGCGAACACGAGAATCCACATGTTCATCCCTCGGAACTCCACACTCTTGGATATGGTGTCGATGGTGGCCTCATAGTCGGTGTCTTCGCGCAGTTGGGCGAAATCCTTGACCTTGCGCCACAGGAGCCTGAGTTTTGCCTTGAAGGATTGCTTTTCGGACATGACGGTGGAATGTTATTGCAGTATTTTGGCGATCTCCTCGATGGAAAGTTGTTGTTGCTCGCCGGTGCCCATGTTCTTGAGTGTGTAGATGTTGTTGAGCCGTTCATTTTCGCCGGCGATGACAACGTAAGGCACGGATTTGGCGTTGGCATAGTTCATCTGCTTGCCGATTTTCGCGCTGTCGGGATAAATTTCCGAGGGGATGCCGGCGTCGCGGAGGGTGCGCAGACCGCGCAGGGCGTATTTCTCGTCTTCCTTGCCGAAGTTGATGAACAGGGCCTTGACGGGTGTGAGGATGGCGTCGGGGAAGAGGTTGAGCTCGTTGAGCACGTCGTAGATGCGTTCCGCGCCGTAGGAGATGCCCACGCCCGACATATTCTTCAGCCCGAAGATGCCCGTGAGGTTGTCGTAGCGTCCGCCGCCGGAGATGCTGCCCATCGCTACGTCGTTGGCCTTCACCTCGAAGATGGCGCCGGTGTAGTAGTTGAGTCCGCGAGCCAGCGTGATGTCGATTTCCAGGGAGGTGGTGAGCCCCATCTCCTTGACGTAGTCGAGCACGGCGGCCAGCTCTTCCACGCCCTTCATCCCGATCTCGCTGGTGTGGAGCAGCTGCTTGAGTTGCTCGAGTTTCGTGTCGTTGTTGTCGCCTCCGAAGCAGAACACGGGCTTGAGCTGGTCGATAGACTCTTGCGGGATGCCTCTTTCCAGCAGTTCCTGGCAGACGCACTCCTGGCCCACCTTGTCTAACTTGTCCATCGCGGTGCAGAGGTCGGTGACCTTCTCGACCTGGCCGATGACCTCGGCAATGCCGGAGAGCACCTTGCGGTTGTTGATCTTCATCGTGATGTTGATGCCGAACTTGCGGAATACCTCGTCGGTGATTTCCACCAACTCGGCCTCGTTGAGGAGGGAGGTGCTGCCGATGATGTCGGCGTCGCACTGGTAGAACTCGCGGTAGCGTCCCTTCTGCGGACGGTCGGCGCGCCACACGGGCTGCATCTGGTAGCGCTTGAAGGGGAAGGCAATGTCGTTCTGGTGCTGCACGACGAAGCGGGCGAAGGGCACCGTGAGGTCATAGCGCAGACCCTTCTCGCAAATCTTTGCCGCCAGCTTGTTGGGGGAGGCGTCGGGGGCGTTGAAGTCAACACCCTGTGTGAAGTCGCCGGAGTTGAGGATCTTGAAGAGCAGGCGATCGCCCTCTTCGCCGTATTTTCCCATGAGAGTGGAGAGATTTTCCATGGAAGGGGTCTCGATGGGAAGGTAGGCGTGCCGGTGAAAGACGGAGCGGATGGTGTCGAAAATATAGTTGCGCCTCATCATCTCGGTGGGCGTGAAATCGCGGGTTCCTTTTGGAATAGAGGGTTTTACAGTTGCCATAGTAAGTTTTTTGAAACAGGCTGCAAAGATACAAAAAAGGCACAAAAAAAATAATTTGTGGAAATCGGGTCTGGAAATGAAAAAAAGTGTATTTTTGCCGCGTCTTTTTGAGACACCAAACATGGCGGTTGTAGCTCAGTTGGTTAGAGTACCGGATTGTGGTTCCGTGGGTCGTCGGTTCGAATCCGACCTGCCGCCCGAAAGATTGAAAAACAGCGATTTACAAATGTAAATTCGCTGTTTTTTTTGGGGAATTATATACTTGATGGCACAAATCAGGGCTTTTGCATCTATTTTATTTGGGCGTGCCGGCACGGCGGCGCGGAATCACATTGCATTCGCATACACCATCCAATGCCGCCGCGCCGTCGGGCTTTCCGCTGCAATGATTTTGGCTTAGAACCCACCACCATTCCACGAGACGCGAAGCGTCAAGCGGAACCTCCGTCTCGCCAGGGGACGCATTCCCACCAAAATCATTTCCGTTGCAATCCCTCACGCAGGCTCGTCGAACCCCACACCCGT
>CAMVIT010000051.1:0-17631 GCA_947167635.1 uncultured Bacteroidales bacterium
CGGTAACCTTACACCTCACCGTGCATTATTCCGACTCCACGGAACACAGCGTCACGGTCTGCGACAGTTACACCTGGAACGACCAGACCTACACCACCTCCGGTGACAAGGTGCAGCATTTCCAGCCCATACCCGGCTGCGACAGCACCGTCGTGCTGCATCTCACCGTCCATTACTCCGACTCCACCGAATTCAGCCAGACTGTTTGCGACAGCTACACTTGGAACAGCCAGACCTACACCACCTCCGGCGACAAAGTGCAGCATTTCCAGACCATCCACGGATGCGACAGCATGGTGACGTTGCATCTCACCGTCCACTACTCCGACTCCACCGAATTCAGCCAGACTGTTTGCGACAGCTACACTTGGAACGACCAGACCTACACCACTTCCGGCGACAAGGTACAGCATTTCCAGACCATCCACGGATGTGACAGCACCGTCACGTTACACCTCACCGTGCATTATTCATTTACGACCGAATTCAGCGACACCATTTGCGACATTTATGCATGGAATGAATATAAATACGATGTTTCGGGCGACTATGTGCAACATTTCCAGACCATACACGGATGTGACAGCACCGTCACGCTGCACCTTACCGTCTATTATTCCGACTCCACCGAATTCAGCGCAACCGTTTGTGACAGCATAAACTGGAACGGTCAAATATACACCCAGTCTGGCGACTATGTGCAAGTGCTCCAGACCATACACGGCTGCGACAGCACGGTCGTGATGCACCTTACCGTGCATCCGTCGTATGTGACCCGTTTCGAGGACATGATTTGCGAAGGACGCGGTTACAGACTGCATGGCTTCAACATCCATTCGGAGGAAACCGTCGGCAGGGAGTCGCTGACCGCATACCAGCACTTGGAGAGCATTCACGGTTGCGACAGCACGGTCATCCTCACCCTGACCATCATTGACACATCGTTGGAAATCATAGCCAGTCCGCCGGACTTCTGCGATGACCTGTACACAGAACTGTCAGTGGAATCGCTGTTCCCGGACTACATTTGGAACACGGGGGAGACCACTTCATCCATCACGGTAACCATGCCCGGCACCTACATTGTGACGGCCTCATACGGGACTTGTCAAGCCACCGTCGGTGTCACCATCCAGCCGTGCGACCTCTTCATCAACCTGCCGAACGCCATCACGCCCAGCAACGCCGACGGCTTGAACGACTATTTCTATCTGAACGACTATTACCAAAGACTCATCACCAACTTCTCCATCATCATCGTCAACCGATGGGGTGAAATCGTATTCATGTCCAAAGACAAGAACTTCCGATGGTATGGGGAATACAAGGGCAAGGTTTATCTCAACGTGGTTTACAACTATGTCATCACCTATTGGGATCTCTTCGGGGAGGAGTTTATGATCAAAGGACAAATCGTTGTTCTTTAAGGAGGACTTCGGGACAAAAAAAAGCCCGCCGAACTTACAGAAAAAAGCGGAAAATATCCTCCATCCGTGTGTATTCATAATTTATGTACCTTTGCAGGCTTTTTATTATCATGCAGGTAATAGATGTTGTAAAGTAGCGTTTTCTATCATGCAGGTGATTATTATTGAATTTATTGAAGCCGAACCATGCTGAAAAACATAAAAGTTATCCTATTCATCCTCGCGTTTTGGGCGCTTATCGTGCCTTTTTGCGGAGCGCAGACCACCATCGTGGACGTTCGTCTCCACGGTGGTGGCACCCAATCCTTCGAAATTGCCGACAATGGCAAGCTCTATTTCCAAAACGACTATCTTTTTATCGAAGACGGATTGAATCTCCCCTACTCTATCCCGGTATCGTCCATCCAAAAATTGTCCTTCGCCTACATTGCCGGAATCCAAGAGATCGAAGCCGCAGGATACAAGCTTTATCCCAATCCGGCATCCTCCTATTTGAAAATCTTCTCCCAAGACAACGATCTCAACCACTATCAGATTTTTTCCTCCGATGGCAGAATGGTATTGAAAGGGATCTGTCGTAATGACGAGTCTGTTGACATACACACCTTGCCCAAAGGGCTGTATCTGGTCAAAGTGAATGACAAAACTTTTAAAATAACGAAGTTATGAAGAAAGTCGCTTTGACCATCCTCTCTGTCTGCCTGCTTTGCACCTCGTGGGCGCAAGATCTCCTGCATCTTTATAACGGGGGCAATGTCGTGTTCGAGAAGGCCATCACGGACATCGACAGCATCCATTTCCATAATGGCAGTTCCATCTTCTCCTGCCGCAACGACTACAGGATTTTCAACATAGCTGTCATGGACAGCATCACCTTCAGCAGCGACACACTGATGGCATCGCGTGACATATACATCACCTACAACGGCAACACGGTTTCCGTCATCAATCCGCTGGCCGCCTCGGGTATCAACATCACCACGGCCGGCGCGGACGTGACGGTGCTTTCCACGGCCGGCATTCAGGACGTGGTTTACCACATCTCGGGCAGCACAGGCGACGGTTCCCTGTGCATCACGCCCGACAAGCGGTTCACACTCTCCTTGGAGGGCGTCTCCATCACCAATGATGCAGGTCCTGCCATTGACGTGTTAGTGGACAAAGCCGTCACAGTGGTGCTGGCCAATGGCAGTCAGAACCACCTCAACGACGGTTCCGGCAACACCAAGAAGGCAGCCCTGCAGAGCAAGAGCCAGCTCGTCTTCAACGGCGGCGGCACCCTGACTGTGAACGGTGCCGTGCGCAACGGCATCCACAGCGACGATTATGTGCAGGTCAACAGCGGCAACATCGTGGTCGCCTCCGCCGTGGCCGACGGCATCCACTGCGACTGGTTCATCATGAACGGCGGCACGGTGGAGGTCACCTCCGGCGACGACGGCATTGACGGAGACGATGGTTTCATAGAGGTCAATGGCGGTGAAATCGTCATTCACAGCACCACAGCCGATGCCAAAGCCATGAAGTGCGACAGCACCATCACTGTCAACAACGGCACCATCACCATCTACAACAGCGGCAACCAGAGCAAAGGGATGAAGAGCGGTATGGGCACCACCGTCAACGGGGGCGACATCCACATCACCTCATCGGGCACCACGGTGCTGGAGAGCACCACCTCTGGCAACAATCCCTCTTACTGCTCCGCAATGGTAAGCAACGGTGACATCACCATCCACGGGGGTGTCATTGACATCACATTGCCCGCCAGCAACGGCGGCGGCAGGGGCATCTCCGCCGACAGCACCGTCAACATCACCGGCGGCGAGGTGACCGTCACCACGGCGGGTGCTGGCGCGGCCTACACGGTCAGCGGCTCCACCAAGGACGCCTACTCCTGCAGCTGCATCAAGGGCGACCTGAGCATCAACTTGACAGGCGGGCACATCACCTGCACCAGCACCGGCAATGGCGGAAAAGGCATCAACAGCAAAGGCACCATCACCATCGGGGAACCCGATGCCAACGACTCCCTGCTTGTGATCAACGTGACCACCTCTGGGGCGCATTTCACCGTGACCTCCGGCGGCGGTGGCGGCTGGCCTCCGGGCGGTGGCGGCTCCGACTACTGCAACCCCAAGGGTATCAAGGCCGACGGTGCATTGACCGTCAACAGCGGCATCGTCACCGTTAACTGCACGCAAAACACCGAGGGCGGCGAATGCTTGGAAAGCAAAACCATCCTGACCATCAACGGCGGCCTGCTGACGCTCGTCTCCAATTATGACGATGCCATGAACGCCAGCTCGCAGCTCGTCATCAATGGCGGCACCATCTATGCGGCTTCCAGCAACAACGACGCCATTGACAGCAACGGACAGTTGCGCATCAACGGCGGCTGCACCATCGCTTCGTCGGTCAAGACTCCCGAAGAGGCTTTCGACTGTGACAACAACACCTTCGCCATCACTGGCGGCATCATTGTGGGCACGGGGCCTTCGGGCAACATGTTCAGTTCTCCCACAGCCAGTGCCTGCACGCAGCATTCGCTCAAGTACACGGGCGCCAGCAACAAGGACATCCAGATAGTGCGCAACAGCGACAATGCCGTGATACTCACCTTCCATATCCCCACCATGAGTGGTGGCGGCGGCTGGCCCGGTGGTGGCGGCAGTTCCAATGCCGTGCTCACCTTCAGCAGCCCCGAACTCACCCAAGGCTCCTACACCCTCAAATACGGCGGCACCATCAGCGGCGGCACCGACTTCCACAACTACCACACAGGTGCCACCTACTCCGGCGGCAGCACCAAGACTTTCACCGTGGGATCCTCCTACAGCATCACCACGGTCCAATAGCACAGAAACCACATTAACCCAAGCATAATAGAAAACGACATGTACAACGGTTCCAAGAAACAAAAGAGCTCCGACAAGGGCAATGGCGGCAAATCGCGATGGATCAAGCCTTTCTGGATTTGTTATTTCTCCATTATCGGATTGCTCGCACTGTTATTCATCCTCATCTCCTTGGGATGGATCGGTTATATGCCTTCTTTCACGGAATTGGAAAACCCGGATGCCAATTTGGCCACAGAAGTCATCTCCGCCGATGGAGAATTGCTCGGCACCTATTATTTGGAGAATCGTTCCAACTGCAAATACAAGGACCTGTCGCAGCCCCTGAAGGACGCCCTGATCGCCACGGAGGACTCCCGGTTCTACAGACATTCCGGCGTGGATGCCAAGGCCCTGTTCCGTGTGGCTTCCGGCGTGCTCACCTTTCACCGCAAAGGCGGTGGCAGCACCATCACGCAGCAGTTGGCCAAAAACCTTTTCCCGCGCGACCAGAAGATGAACAAAATAAAGTTGGTCTTCTTCAAGTTCAAGGAGTGGGTGGTGGCCACCAAGTTGGAACGCAAGTATTCCAAGGACGAAATCTTAGCCATGTATTTCAACACGGTGAATTTCGGCAACAATGCCGTGGGCATCAAGTCGGCGGCGCGCACCTACTTCAACAAGCAGCCCGACGAGATCAACACCGAAGAGGCCGCCTTGCTGGTGGGCATGCTCAAGGCCCCCACGCAATACAGTCCCCGCCGCCACTACCAAGCCGCCTTGGGAAGACGCAACGTGGTGTTGGGACAGATGAACAAATACGGCTATCTTTCCCAAACAGACCTTGACTCCATCAAGGAACTTCCCATTGACCTGTCCAATTTCCGCTCGCAGGCGCATTATGCAGGTTTGGCCACCTATTTCCGCGAATACCTGCGTCAATTTCTCAAAGAATGGAGCCGCCAGAACCCCAAGCAGGACGGTTCATACTACGACATCTATTGCGATGGCCTGAAGATATACACCACCATTGACTCCCGTATGCAGAAGCATGCCGAGGAGGCGGTTGAGGAGCATGTGTGCAACTATTTGCAGCCGCTCTTCTTCGAGCACATCAAGAATGCCAAGAACGCCCCCTTCGTCAACCTTTCCGAGGAGCAGACCGACCGCATCCTCTGGGCAGCGGTCAAGCAGTCGGAACGCTATGACCGCATGAAGGACGCCGGCGCCACCGACGAGGAGATCCGTGCGGCCTTCAACAAAAAGGTGAAAATGTCCATCTTCACATACAAGGGTCCGAAGGACACGATCATGTCGCCTTTCGACTCCATTCGATACCTCAAGTCGTTTTTGCAATGCGGCCTGATGTGCATGGAGGCCAACACGGGGCGTGTGAAGGCATACGTGGGCGGCACCAATTACGAGCAGTTCCAATTCGACCACGTCAAGTTGTCGAGACGTCAGGTCGGTTCGACTTTCAAGCCATACGTCTATACCGTGGCCATGCAGAGCGGCGAGTTCGACCCCTGCACGATGGTCCCGAACGTGCCGGTGACCATCACCACGCCCGGCGGCACCTGGACGCCGCGCAACTCCGGCGGCTATCGCGAGGGACAGATGATCCCCTTGCGCGAGGCCCTCGCCCACTCCCTCAACCAAGTGTCGGCCTACATCATGAAGCGCTACGGTCCGCACGCCGTCATCGAATTGGTGCGTGCCATGGGCATCACCTCCGACATCCCCGAAGTGCCGGCCATCTGCTTGGGAGCCTGCGAGCTGACCCTGTATGAGCAGGTGGGTGCCATCAACTGCTTCCCCAACCAAGGCGTGTATGTGGAGCCCGTCTTCATCACCAAGATCTGCGACAAGGACGGCAACGTCATCTACAACTATGTGCCCAAGAGCAACGAGGCCATCGACCAGATCACCGCCTTCAAGACCGTGCGTCTGATGCAGGGTGTGGTGGACTACGGCACCGGCGGCCGGTTGCGCGGCCAATACAAGCTCTCCTTCCCGTTAGCCGGCAAGACCGGCACCACCGACAACCAGTCCGACGGCTGGTTTGTGGGCTACACTCCGCTGTTGACCTGCGGTGTCTGGGTGGGTTGCGAGGACCGCTCCGCGCACTTCCGCACCACAGCCTTGGGCCAGGGTGCCCGCACCGCTCTACCGGTGTTCGGCCTCTTCATGCAAAAGGTCTATGGCGACCCAAAACTGCCCTACTATGCCGTCGTCAACTCCGAAAACAAAAGCGCCCAGTCCGGCTATAGTTTCACCATCCCGGAATCGTACATCGGCGACCCCTCCGGCTGCAACGAAACCAAACGCGATTCTGTCATGACCTTAGATTTCGACTAATTTTTTCCACATAATCTTTTCCCGACATAATGCTCCAGCGACTCATCCATACTGCCCTCTTGCTTCTCTGCGGCCTATCCCTCATGGCGGCCAGCGACATTTCACAGCCTGATCCGTTCGCCAAGTCCGCACGCGGAATATGCGATGGGGACACGTTGCGCTTGGACACCACCATCTGTGCGACAGCCTTGCCATTCCACTGGTACGGTGTCACCTTCCATGGCGACAGCTCCGTCATCATCGCGACACCCGCTTTCAACTACCTGCGCCTCATTGTCAGGGTAACGCCAAACCCTATCCAACATTTACATCCATTGGATGTTATCTGCTCTGGTGACACCATGCCCGTCACGATTGGCAGGCAATCCAACTCCACGGTTACCTTAAACTTCCCAAATGCTTCCATGAGTCGGTCCGAGAGGATCTTCCTGCCAGACGGCATGTCATGCCCGCCCTACGGCACCTACTACCGTTCCTTCTTCCCTTTCTCCGATTTTCCGGCCAATTCCACCATCCAATCGCCAGACGACATTTTGTTCCTTCGCATCAAGATGGAACACTCCGCGTTGGAGGACCTTCAAGTGAAGCTGGTCTGTCCAAGTGGACAATCCTGCCAAATAACCCCGACCCTGTCCGGCGGTTTTTTCAATGACTATTGGGACGGTGTCTTCCAAAACCCATACTTCAGATTGAATTTGGGATTAGCCAACCGACAGACAGACCACCTGAGTTGCGACAGCACCCTCAGTCCCATAGGTGTTCCCTGGAACTATGTATGGTCAGACAACACCAACCGGGGATACCAATATGCCGGAGGGAGCCACAGTTTCATGTACGAGCCGGCCAATGTACACACGCGTTACAACCCCTTGTGGGACAACAGTGCCGGGCAGGGGTTCTATCCGTCCGTGGTGGACTCCAGCAACGTGGCGCTCATGCAGAACATCTATCACCCCAAGCAGAGCTTCTCCAACCTCATCGGATGTCCCCTGAACGGGAACTGGTACATTCAAGTGCAAGATCTCAGAGATGATGACAATGGCTACTTGGTGGAGTGGGAGTTGGTATTGGATCCGACGTTACTCGCCTCCACGACATATTCCACAGACAGCATCACCATGATCGGGAACTATGTCACGAGGACCTCTGATTCCACCTTCATCATCACGCCCGACAACATACCGGACAATCACGTCGTGAATTCTCCATACACCATACACACCTACACGGCAGGATGTGTTTTCGACACTTCGTTCACCATTCAGATTGAAGGTGCGAAACACGCTGTCATTCACGACACCATTCGACACAGCCAGTTGCCCTACACCTATAATGGAAGGACCTTGACCTCAGTCGCGCCCAGCGACACCACATTGGTTTTCCACTCGCCGAGCGTACACGGCTGCGACAGCACGCTGGAATATGTGCTTCACATTGTCACCGCCGACACCAACTGGCTGGTGCAAAACATTTGCGACCACGAGTTGCCTTACACTTGGAACGGTGTCGTTTTCAACCAAGCCGGCGTGCAAATCGTGACCCTCCACGACGCCTCTGGAGCCGACAGCCTTGTCCTGTTTTTGACCCTGAACGTGCAACAGTCCCAGCATTTTGACGTTTATGGTGAGATTTGCCAAGGGGAGCCCTATACGGAAGAGGGATTCAACCTCCCTTCCGACAGCACCCGGACACCGGGCCAGCACACTTTCACAAGGACAGAGCCTTCCCAAACCGGCGGTTGCGACAACCTTATTACCCTTCACTTGAACATCTCTCCGTTACCTGTCATGCAGGCTTCCAGCGACATGATCATCGACTCCGGACAGACGGTCCAGCTATGGGCGTCAGGCTGCGAGTTCTACGTCTGGTCACCAGCCTACGCCGTCAGCAACCTCACCACAGCAACCACGACGGGAAGCCCCACAGAGTCGATGTATTTCTTCGTATCCGGTTTCAATTCCAACATCAACTTGGTCGCCAACGGTGATTTCGAGCAAGGGAACACCGGTTTCACCAGTGCCTACATACTTGGCACCAACAGTGGCTATTCCCAATGGGGAACCTTGGGAAATGAAGGCACATACATGGTGGGGAACAATGCCAACACCTATCACAACAACTTCCAAGGTGCGCATGATCACACTTCCGGCAACGGCAAATACATGATTGTGAATGGATCCACCAACCCTGGCACCGTTGTGTGGTCGCAAACCATAAACGTGACACCCAACACGGACTATGCCTTCTCCACATGGGTCACCACCGTGGCCAACGACCCTTGGGCACAGCTGCAGTTCCGCATCAACAACCAACAAATCGGTCCCATTTTCTCGGCACCATCCACATACGGGCAGAACAACACCTGGCTTAATTTCTATCAGATATGGAACAGCGGCAATAATACCCAAGCCGCCATTTCCATCATCAACCAAAACACCGGCGGGGGCGGCAACGACTTCGGCATGGACGACATCTCCTTCGTCCGGCTCACCAACTGCGGCATCTCCGACACCATCCAGGTGCTCATACGCCGCGACATCGACACCATGATTTGCGACCACGAGCTGCCCTTCGACTGGCACGGGCACATCTTCACGGGCCCTGACACTGTCGAGCACCTCATCGTCAACCCCAATGGCGTGGACGATGATGTCATCATGCACCTCACTGTCGGGCACTCCTTTTTCGACACCGTTGACGTGGTCGTCAACGAGAACGACCTCCCCTACATCTACAATGGCATCAGTTTTTATGACGACACCACTATTGTCGATGCCTACACCAGCGCCACAGGATGCGACAGCCTTTACTACTTCTCGCTTCATGTTCACCGCAACAGCACAAGTACTTTGGACACCACCGTTTGCGACTATCAGACCCCCTTTGTCTGGAACAACAATGCCTATATCAACTCCGGCACCTACACCACGACTTTGACCAACCAACATGGGGCTGACAGCATCCTGACCCTTAACCTCACCGTCATCCCCACTCACATCCAAATCCTCTCCTTCACCGAAAACTTCTGCGAGGAGGGATATGCCGAACTGCAGGTGGTCACCGATTTCGAGGACTATGTCTGGAACACGGCTGAGACCGCACCCACCATCACCGTCTATGCATCCGGCAACTACTCCGTAGAGGGCATCAACGGAAGTTGCACCAACAAAGCATCCATATCCATCCCCACATGCGAGTATCTGATACTGTTGCCCAACAGCATCACCCCGAGCAACAAGGACGGTCTGAACGAGCAATTCGGGTTCGCCGAGGCCCTTTGGCCGCAAATCCTGAACCGAGGCTTTGACGTCTCCATTTACGACCGATGGGGCGAGTTGGTGTATTACTCCACAGACAAGACTTTCCGCTGGAACGGCACCGTCAACGGACACCTTTACAAAAACACCATATACAACTACATCATCCACTATCAGAACAAAATTGGCGAGAAACAGGTTATCAAAGGAAGCGTGATGGTGTTTTAGTCCCTTCTTGCCCGCCAAAAGTATAATTGTGACGGCTCACCTCACGCACAGGTGTTTGAAGTCGCACTGTTTGCAGTGGTCGGCGTCGGTGGTCTGACAAAATGGCTTTTCGGGATTGATAATGTCGGAAAGCAGTTTTTTCAAGCTCTCCTCAAAGAGGGCAATACGATCCGCGGTAAAGCAAGGCGTCTCCCCTATCCTCTTGCGTCCCTCGACACGCTCGGCGATGCGGGCCCTGTGGAAGTATTCCTCTCCCATGTTCACATCCTGAATGGACAAGATGGCGCACTGCACCGGCACAGCCCCGATATATTTCCTGATGGTCTCATCATCGCTGTATTTGCAAAGCAAAGCATAGAAAAACAGTTGCAGAAACTCCTTGTATTTGGGATCGCCAAAGGGAACATCGGGTTCTTCCATGTTCACGCGCAGCTGCTCTTTGTTGACCTTGCCTGTCTTATAGTCCACTACCGTAAGATGACGCTCGTTTGTGTCAGGATCGAGCTCGGTTTCCAATCGATCGACAAAGCCGTACAACGTCAGCGGGTGCCCTTCCACAACCAGTTTGCAACTCAGTTTTCTCTCGTTGCCCACAATGGTCACGCAACGGTCCCGGAACTCCTGCTTGGATTGCTTCAGATACTTGGCCACATCGTTGCGGATCATGGTCATCGCCAAATAGACACGTCCTTCGGAAAGATCTTTCTCTTCCCAACGCACACTCTCCCGCAAATCTTCATTCGTAAGGACAAGATGACGGATTCTTTGGTCCAAATCCGCCAAATACTCATCTATTTGCCGACTAAAATCGGAGCGTTCGCCTTGGCTCACGTCAAACACCTCTTGGAACACGGCATGCACGACACTCCCGACCGCATTGCCTTCCACACGGTCTTTCACGGTGTCGGAAGTCCTGATGCCGCACAAATATTGGAAATAAAACTGCAACGGGCAGTTGATGTACGTCTTCAAAGCCGAAGCTGAATAGGAATAGCCATACAGTTTTTCCAGAATCTCATTGCTTTTTCGCACCTCGACCACGTCCGTTGCCGATGACTCGTATGGGAACGCCACGGTTGGATTGGAAATATGGATATTCTCCAACCCTTTTTCCCGCACTTCAAATTCAAGCTGGGCAATGAACCGGCTTTTTTCATTGACGCCGCCCATACTATTATTATTATATAGCAGCACAATATTCTCCGCACGCTGCAGAAGGCGGAAAAAGTGATAGGCATAAACCTGATCCTTGTAGAGATAGTTTTCCAACGTCTCGTTCTGGAACTTGAAATCGTACGGGATTATGGAGTTGTATGTGATGCCCGATGGCAGTGTGCCTTCGTTGACGGAAAGCATGACGACATTCTTGAAATCGAGTGTGCGCGTTTCCAGAAGGCCCATGATTTGAAGGCCGTGCGTGGCATCGCCCTTGATGGAAATCTTAATATTGGAGAGTTGCTGCTTGACAGCGTACTTGACGATGGAGAAGGTTGGACTCACACCACTGTCCTGCAACGCGGCCATCTGATCCTGCACGACAGCCAATTGCTCTGCCAAAAGCCGGAGCATGGAGGCATCGCCCTTTTGGGCACGCGACAACAGCATGTTGAAATATTCCAACAACACGGGCAGCAGTGCGGTGACCTCGCCGAAAGCCGGCAAGGGCATCGCCGCAAATTCCTCAACAGAATAGAGGAAATGTTGTTCCGACTGCATTTTTTCCACAAGCTCAAGATACTGCTGCCGGTCTTCAAACGCATAGTTCTGTATGATCGGACTCTGCAGCAATGCCAGAATATCACGGCGATGGAAACGCATGGCACCCCCGTGACGATAGCCCTGTCCACGCTCGTAGATGTCAAGCAAAGCGTCGAGCAAGGTATGTACCGGCGTAGCCGTCAACGGATAGCCCATCGTCACGTTGGCATCCTTGACATCGTAGGCGGAAAGCAACGGCACCAGCAGCTCCTCATCGGCCAGCACCAACGCGGTATCATCCAGATTGCCCTGTGCCGCCCGGATCTCCTCCAGACACTGAATGGCATAATAGATTTGGTTCATCTCCTTGGACGTGCCCACAATGCGGATCTCCTTATGCTGCGTGGCATAATTATCGGAACAAAACTGTAGTTTTGCCTCATCCATCTGGAGGGTTCTGCAAATTTTCGTCAGGAAATGCGCGGTCGTGAAACGCTCATTCTTTTGAAAATCACAATAGAAAGGATCGATATCGAAGAAAAAGTGAGCATCGGCGTGCTCTTTGATGTATTTCACCACGGCCAATTCCGCAGGATTCAACACATGGAAACCGGCGAAAACATAATGTTCGTAGGTCAGATTTGAGAAATACTGTTCTATATGTTCCGCACAATCGCGATAGACCATGCCATCATAGCCGAGCCCATCCTTGGCAAGGTCGTCCTTGTAACGGAGATAAAGATCGGCAAGCAAATTGTAGAACTGCACCTTCCGTTTTTGCTCATCACTGAGCTCATCCTGACCGAACCCGATTTCAAAGCTCTTGGCGCCTGCCAAATCACGCAGGATTCGCTCACCATTGTCAAGTTGCGTGTCCACCTCCGACATGTCGTCCACAAAGGCGGGCATCCATGCCAATGCTGTATTGAAGTCATCAGCGTCCTCTCCTGCCATGGCTCTGTAAGAGTTGTACAGATAAACTATCAAGGGGAACTTTTCCGGGATTTTCAACGGCGACAGCCGGTCGATAAAGTCATTGATGGTGAAAACATCGGGGGCGAACATCGGGCCGCCGGTGTGCGCAGCCGCCAACGCCTGCATCAGCATACGGCGGGCACGACGGCTGGGAAGCACCACAACGCTTCGTTCCAAAGGCAACTCCAAGGAGATGAGCCGCGCGGCAAGCTGGGATAGAAATGTGGTTTTCATTCTGCGTCAAGAATCTGTGGCCAAGGGGCAGGAAGCATCTGCCACACCATAGCCAATCATGGCGTTAATCCAATTTGAGCACGGCAAGGAAGGCGGATTGCGGAACTTCTACATTTCCGATCTGGCGCATGCGTTTTTTGCCCCTCTTCTGCTTCTCAAGGAGCTTGCGTTTTCGGGTGATGTCACCGCCGTAGCACTTGGCAGTCACGTCCTTGCGCACAGCCTTGACCGTCTCGCGGGCGATAATCTTGGAGCCGATGGCGGCTTGGATGGCGATATCGAACTGCTGGCGGGGGATAAGCTCCTTGAGTTTCTCGCAGATGCGACGCCCGAAAGCGTAGGCATTGTCGGAATGGATCAGCGCCGACAGGGCGTCCACGGAGTCACCGTTCAGCAGGATGTCCAACTTCACCAAGGATGCAGGCTTGAAATCGGTGATATGGTAATCGAAAGAGGCATAGCCCTTGGAGATGCTCTTGAGCTTGTCGTAAAAGTCAAAGACGATTTCGCCGAGGGGCATGTCGAAAGTCAGTTCCACGCGGTTGGCGGCCACATACATCTGGTTGAGCAGCGTGCCGCGCTTGTCAATACAGAGCTTGATGATGGCCCCGATGTAGTCGTCCTTGGTGATGATCTGCGCACGGATGTAGGGTTCCTCCACATGATCGACCTCGGTGGGCGGGGGCATGCCCGACGGGTTATAGACATCGACCCACTGTTTCTTGGTGGTGAGCACCTTGTAGGAGACGTTGGGCACAGTGGCGATGACATCCTGGTCGAACTCGCGGTCGAGACGCTCCTCGACAATCTCCATGTGGAGCAGGCCGAGGAAGCCGCAGCGGAAACCGAAGCCGAGCGCGGCGGACGACTCAGGCTCGAAGGTGAGCGAAGCGTCGTTAAGGCGAAGCTTTTCAAGGGAGGCGCGCAGTTCCTCATACTGGTCGGCCTCCGTGGGGTAAATGCCGGCAAAGAGCATGGGCTTGACCTCCTGGAAGCCTTCGATGGCCTCTGTGCAAGGCTTGTCCACATGGGTGATGGTGTCGCCGACCTTGACCTCCTTGGAAGTCTTGATGCCCGTGATAAGGTAGCCCACGTCGCCAGCGGACAGTTTTTGCTTAGGCACGCGGTCCATTTTGAGGATGCCGATCTCGTCGGCATCGTACTCGCGTCCCGTGGAGAGGAACTTGACCATCTCATGGGTGCTGACGGTGCCATTGAAGATGCGGAAATAGGCGATTATGCCGCGGAAGGAGTTGAACACGGAGTCGAAGATGAGGGCCTGCAGCGGCGCGTCGGGGTCGCCCTTGGGGGCGGGAATGCGCTCAATGATGGCTTCCAGCACCTCCTCGACTCCGAGGCCCGTCTTGCCGGAAGCCTCGATGATGTCGGACTCGTCACAGCCGAGCAGATCCACAATCTGGTCCTTGACCTCGGCGGGCATGGCGGCGGGCATGTCCATCTTGTTAAGGACAGGGATAATCTCCAAGTCGCTGTCGATGGCCTGATAGAGGTTGGAGATGGTCTGCGCCTGCACGCCCTGTGTGGCATCCACCAGCAGCAGCGCGCCCTCGCAGGCGGCGATGGAACGCGACACCTCGTAGGAGAAGTCCACATGGCCCGGCGTGTCGATAAGGTTAAGGATGTACTTCTCGCCCTTATACAAGTACTCCATCTGGATGGCGTGGCTCTTGATGGTGATGCCGCGCTCGCGTTCCAAGTCCATGTCGTCGAGCACCTGATCCTGGAACTCGCGGTCATTGACAGTATTGGTATATTGGAGAAGCCTGTCGGCCAACGTGCTCTTGCCGTGGTCGATATGCGCTATGATGCAGAAATTTCGAATATTTTTCATAAGGCGGCAAAGATACGAAAAAAACGGTTTCCCGCATTCAGGACGGCATCACCCGTTTTGCCGAGATGCTCAAGCACGTCAGTCTCGCATAATTTCATTTTTTTGTTTGCTAACGATATAGATGATTACCTGTTTTTATTTCATTTAAAACCAATGCGTTAAAAAAAAAAAAAAGACGCCCAAAAACTGTAACATTATGCCATAGAAATGCGTCTTACATTATGCAACAACCTATAATTAACAACAACTCTGTTTATGAGAAAAATCTGTTCTACGCTTATCTGCATACTATTAGGCACGTTTCTCCACGCGCAAAATTCCGTCACCATCACCTTCACCGGGCGCGACACCAACAACCACCACTTGCGGCTCGACCGTGTGGATGTGAAGAACCTGGCCGAGGGTTGGCAGGAGACCCTGGTATGGCCCGACACCGTGCTGACGATGCACGTGGGCACGAGCATTGATGACGCCGGAGCACTGGCCTCATCCGCCCTGCAGCTGTCGGCAAGCAGCGCCAACCCGTTCCACGGCACCACCACTGCAGACCTGGTCGTCAAGGAGGCTGGCGAGGTGACGATGGATATCACCGACATCTCCGGCCGCACCGTGGCATCGTTCCGCGAAACTTCGCTGCAACCGGGCACTCACCATTTGCGCATCACACTCTCCGCCACCGGCATATATTTCCTTACCGCCCGGATGCAAAGCGCATCCGCATCCCTGAGACTGGTAAACTCCAGCGAGGGTGGTCTGAACGCCATTGAGCACACCGGATTCGCCCCAACCTTCACGACGTCCAAAGGCTCCACTTACAATGCCTTCCATCTGGGCGATCCGATGGAATACATCGGATACGCCAACATCATCGGCATAGAGATGGAAAGCGACCACATTTTCGATGCTCCAAGCACCTCACATTCCACCACACTCCTGTTCCCCTACGCAACAGGCACCTACGACACCCTGCCTTGCCCGAGTTCACCCACCGTGACCGACCAGGATGGAAATGTTTACAACACTGTGCTAATCGGCAACCAATGCTGGATGAAGGAGAACCTCCATGTGACCCACTACTCGAACGGGGAGGCGATTCCTATGGGCGACAGCACCAGCCTCACCCTCCCCTATCGTTATTGTCCGGACAACAACCCCGCCAATGTAGCCTCCTTCGGTTACTTATACAACTGGCCCGCTGTGATGCACGGGGCTACGAACAGCAACACCAACCCGTCGGGCGTGCAGGGCATCTGCCCCAAAGGGTGGCACATGCCGAGTTACGCCGAGTGGGAACAACTGGTTAACTATGTGGGCAGCAGAAGCGAATACCAATGCAACAATTCCAGTTTTAAAATCGCCAAGGCTTTGGCAGCCCCGACAACTTGGCAGTTTTCGATGTATGACCCCTGCTGTCCGGGGTACAATCCCTCGACTAACAACGCCACCGGGTTTTCCGCCATCACCGCAGGAAGCTACAGCAATATAGGAACTAACTACCACGTCTTTTTCGGTTTCGGCGGCGAAGCACACTTCTGGTCCACCACGGAATCAGGATGCCAGGACAGAGTTTACAGCACCCATATTTCGTACGGGAACATTATGGTGTCGCCTAACATCAATTCTGACAAGCATCAAGGATACTCTGTCCGCTGCGTGTGCAACTGACGCTAAAGAGAAAACATTGCATCATATCTAAAACAAAAAAGGACTGGCTCCCCAGTCCTTTTGTTGATTTGCCATGAAATGCACTCAGAATTACTCTTGCTCGCATTTGATGACTTGCGACATCGTTCCCTCATCGAAAGAGGTGTTCTGCTCGGCATTCATATCCGAACACTTGCCTTTCTCGATAACGACAGTCGTGTTCGTGACCACCGGGGTCTCACCGGGGAAAGTCTGAGTCGTAGTGCAATGACAGGTTTTCTTGCATCCTGCAACCGTAAAGGCGGCTGCGACTGCAACGATCAAAAGAACTTTTTTCATAACAATTTTATTTAGTCATATTAAGGACTTGGAAAAAAAGCCGCCTATGGGCAAGTCCGAAAACCACATAGACAGAACGACACCTGTATTTTAAGGCGCTGCAAAAATAATAAAAAAAACAACCCGACTGTCACTCCACGAAAAACCCTTTGTTCTCAGCCCATCACGGCAACATCAGAGCCCCGCGAAGCTGGCAAACAGGAATATGATGGGCAGTATCAGGATGCTGAAGCCGATCATCACTATGGTCAGTATGCCGAGGAATTTCCAAAGGGACTTGTTATTCTTCAGGAAATCCAGCATCGCATTGTTGTCGTCAGACTCGACAGTCCTCTCGGCGGCTTTGGAAATGCGGTTCATATAGATGGCCGGGACCAGATTCAGGGCACCCACCGCCATATAAATGGCCCCCACAATGGCAACGGGAAAATCCGGAATATCCGGCATATCACTGATTATCGAAGCGGAAGCGATGATGGCGAGGCCGGCCATCATTATAAGAGAGACAGAGATAATCGCCATGATGAAAAAGAATTTCATCCACTTGCTGATGCTGATCAGGTATGAGCACGCCTGCGACATCTGCTCGCGCTGGTTCTCGTTGAAAAGGGGTTCCTCACCGGTGTGTATGGGCTGGGCCATCTCTTCGTTCATGTAGTCTGTATTTTCCATAATCATAAGTTTTTTAAGGGTTAAAACAGGGTGCAAAGATAATAAAAAAAGGTATTTATATACATGATGGCACAAGGCCGGTAGTAACAGTTCTCCAAGCAACGCTTTTT
>CAMVIT010000052.1:0-17488 GCA_947167635.1 uncultured Bacteroidales bacterium
TGCATTCTCTGTCAGCAGTGCAAGAAGGTGTGTCCGGTGGGGGCGCTGAAATAGTCTCTCCCGCGGATCTCGCAGATTGACACAGACTATTATTCTGCGCAAATCAACAGATTCTGCCGGGTTTACCATCAGTAACTATCCAGAACATTTCCCTGCTTGTCAAGTTCGAACCAATGGCCACGACCTTTCATCACCTGCACTTTGCCGAATTGGAATCGGCCCACGAGATCGTATTTTAACGGAATGACTACATTCCCCGTTGTGTCAATATAGCCCCATTTCTTCCGCAGACACACTCCCGCTCTTTCTTCATAAAAATAAGACACATTTTTGAATTGTGGTTCGATGACTATGATTGCATTTGTGTCGGCGAATCCCCATTTGTTCCCAACACACACGGGTATCAAGCCGTCTTTACCCCACCATGGATATTCTTCGTATGCCCTAAACCATTCAATGGATGAGTCCGAAACACGGCATTTTTCCTGGAAAGTTTCTATCCAAGCCTCTTTTGTCATCTGATCCAATTGTCCGTCCTTATTTTGCGCCAAACAACTTACGGAGAACATCATCGTAAGAGTGCATATTAAAAACAGTGTTTTATTCATATTTTCCAATGTTATTCTTGCAAAGGTCATAATCACAAACGAGCGATTTTATTAAACGATATCTTGTAAAACAACGCAAAAATATAAAATTCAGCTTAATAAAGCTCAAGTTTCTCTTTCGTTAATTTTCTCCCGCAGATCTCGCAGATTAACGCAGTTTTTTTCTGCGAAAATCAGCGTGCTATGCATAAATGTGGAAGTCCTTACTGTATTTATTCGGTGACACTTCTTAACAAAGCCATCCATTTGTCCATCCATCCTGCCAATGGAGCGGGACTGCTGAGCATTCCGCCGTTGTACTGGAGATTGAGCATGGAAAAACGCATTCGATACCGGGGACTATGTTTCTTCGTATAAACAGCGAGGCTGTTGCCGCTGATGTTGTTTTCTGCTTTGACCTCTACGGGTATGATTTCATCATCCCATTGGATGACAAATTCCACTTCTGCCGTTCCGGGTGATGTCCAATAATAGGGTTTCTGATCGTCCAGAAGAGGCATGATGGACTGAAGCACTGCGTTTTCAGCCATGGCTCCTTTGAACTCTGTATAGTTAGCGATAGGATCTGTGACAACCGTTGCGGGTAGATGTGCCAAACGACGGAGCAATCCGCAGTCGCAGGCATAGACCTTGAAAGCGTCTGTTTCCTCGTATGCGGAAAGCGGCATTCCAGACTTGCTGATACTGAATATGCGATGAATCATCCCCGCATCTTCCAACCACAAGAGGGCGTCTTCGTAGTCCTTGGAACGTGCACCCGTTTTGATGACCTTCCATACGAATTTCCGATTTTCCTTCGACAATTGGGCAGGCAGCGAGTGCCAAACGGCATGAATGCGCGGAATCTCGCGTGGCTCGGCATATTTGGCAAAGTCAAGTTCATAAAGATCAAGAATGCCTTGCAAAGTCGATTCCACCTCGCCAATGCCCTTGTCATCAAGCAGTGACACAATGGCTTCCGGCATGCCTCCAGACACTTGGTAGCGCCTGTATTCTGTACGTAACTTGTTCATGATGATTTCCGGCAAATGGCGGATTTCGTCCAATGAGTTGATATACTCGTATGTACGCACATCGCTGGCACGTAGGAACTCCTTGAAGGTGACAGGGAACATATTGATGATTTTCACCTTACCGACAGGCACCGTCATCCTGCGCTTTTTCACCGCCACACCCAGCAACGAACCTGCCGCAATGATGTGATACTGGGGTGCTTCATCACAGAAATACTTCAAACTGTTAAATGCCTCTTCGCATTCCTGTATCTCATCGAAAATCACCAGCGTCTCTCCAGCAATGATGGGCTGTTCGCAATAAAGCGTCAACTCCTTGATCAGGCGTTTAGGATCCTTCGTGATTTCAAACAACGACTTCAGTTCCGGTTGCCGGTCGAAATCAAACTTCACGCAATACTTGAAGCACTCCTTGCCGAATGACTCCATAGCCCACGTTTTACCAATCTGGCGTGCGCCTTTCAACAGAATAGGTTTCCTATCAGGAGCCTCTTTCCATGCTTTGAACAGGTTGATGATATCTCTTTCTATTTTCATATACTACATTGGAAAGTTCGATTTTGTGTGTTACTGCTACACTTTTCCTGACTTTCGGCTGCAAAAATACAAAAAAATTCATTCACTCTACCACACAAACGGAATCACCTTGTAGCGAACTTTCTGTTTGTACTCCGTGTATCCCTCAAGTCCCTGCTCCAAGACGGCCTCCTCGTTGCGGATGCGCTTGGCGATGATGGGGATGTAGAGCAGCATAATCAAAAACGACCACCCACTTCTGTTCCCCTTGTTTCTCTTTGGCATCCAACCGCTTGCGCAACAGTTCGGGCTGGCGGAGCAACAGCACCACACCCGCAATGAGCATCGGCCCGAACAGCAGGGCGATGAAAAGCCATCCCTGCCAGTAGGCGAAGGTGCCCGCCGGCAAAAAAAGCAGCACACCCACCAGCACTAATCCGGCGAGGAATTTTGTCAGGGCTTGGAAAAAGAGTTTTGTGGTCATATCCTTTATGTTTTATTTTTTCTCATAGATTTCGCGGATTCCCACATCTTATAATTTCAAATTGAAGTAATACTCATAGAAACATAGCCATATATAGCGGCAAGTAGCGAATACCATTAGCCAGCAACACATTGGAGTTGCAAAGCACTATGGCCTCGGATATTATAGAATGTGAATGCGCCAAAGCGTAATCCAGGGATGCGTGACGACGGAAATTGCTCCCGGATTTCACCTCCACGATCTGAATGCCCCCCTCAGCGGGCAAAACAAAATCAAGTTCGTGTTTGCTTTTTTGTCGCAAAATACTTTGTCAATTTTTCTACGCAGCATAATGCAACTTTTTTCCAGTATTCAGACTGCAAAAATACAACTTTTTTCCAATTTATCGGATTGCATTATGCAACTTTTTTCCGACATGGCGGTTTTTCTCCTGAAACCACTGTTTTTTCCCCGCAGACTTCGCATGCCTTAATCCTCCTGTTTCCAGAAATAGTCCGCTATCTGTAACAGGAAACGGGAGTTGTCGAAACTCCCTTTGACGTAAAACTTCTCTGGAAGGCAGGCCGAGACCCAACGTGAAAGCGCAATGCTGTAGCATCGGAACGGGATGCCGTTGTATTCCACCAACCACGGGATGAACCAGGCATATTCGTCATCCTTATTGTAATGGGTGAAACGAAGCGTGTCTTGACTGCTGTTGAAAATCTGCATCTCGAACCAATAGACTCCGCCAGTCGTCCTCCAATTTTCATCTTTGTACAGGATTTTCCGTACTGTGTTGGCACTCAGCGTGTCGATTCGATCTGGCACTGATTGGTAGAAATTCTCCGCATAATCATAATCAAAAGCATTAGTTCTTCTTCTGGGGTACACATACATCATGTCCTTTTTGTCCAATTCGTCCAATAGTTTGTAGTATTTCTGGCGGTCTTTTTCAGCGATTTGAAATTCGGCGATGTTGGGAATGTGGGCGTAGTCGCGGTTGATGTCGCGAAGGATGCTGTCCAATTCGTGACGACTGGCAGTATGCGGGAACTTTATGCTTTTCCGTTTGTATTTAGCGTTGGCTTTCGGAAAACAGGGGTCATACTGGTCCAAGACCAACGTGGCATGGCTCGCCTGCAGATCGCCGTCAGATGTGACAAGATAACGGACCGTGTCTCTACGATATTTGGTAAGCCCACCGCAGAGAACGACCTCGATTATCGGTGCTTTCAGAAAACCCTCCAAAGGCGCGGAAAGGGTGTAAGGACGCAGCTGATCGTCGGCAAGGGAGTACGTGTAATGCCGCTGCCCGTCCCAAAACAGCGCCACACTGTCACTTAATAGTTTGAATGTTTCGACATCCATTGGGAGATACTGCTTGCGATACCATCTGCCATCCGATTTGTCGGCGAAGCAGAGCGTGTTGCGGAAGTCAACGCCCCAAAGCTGCTGGCCGCCGTCCCTCACCATATAGGGTTTTTCGATGCCCTCATCCGAAGTATAGCCACGGAAAGCGAAAACCACCGCATCCTCGTCCGCCTTGCAAAGGAATCCACCAACCGTCCATACATACAATGTTCCGTGATAGACAGCGGCCTCCGCAGGCGGCGCGGGCAGCGGTTCGCGGGTGAACGGCCGGTAATCCGTGGGGGAACTGAAATCAACCACATTGAGATTGTCGGTGATGGCAATCAGATGTCCGCGTTCCCTGTCGGGATAAAAATCCTTGACCGTGATCGGGAAACGCTGCCACTGAAGGTTTTGAGAAGAGGAGTAATAGACCTCCCTTCCTTGCCGAATCACCCATAAATCATTCCATATCAATACTTTGTTGATTTCTTTGCTTTCTCCTAACGGAGAGGGAATCCGTTTTGAAGTGCGCCAATTGTCTTCAGTCAGCATGAGCGGAAAAGTGTCGTGCTTGATGTTGACTCCAGCTAAGCCATACAGCCCGTCGCGCATTTCAAATGCCGTGACATTTACCCAATCTGTTGAAATAACCGGCCGTTCCAATGGTGTGAAGGTTACGCCATGGTCTTCGGAATAGTAGAGAATAGCTTCTTTGCCGGATCCAGTCAACCAAATATGACCCTGCGCATCTGTGCAAACTTGTCGGAGAACCACATCCCCGCTTACGGCTTGCTGAAACCAACTTTTGCCATGGTTTTCAGTGCGATAGCAATGACTCCATTTTCCCCACTCGTCGTATGTGACGGCTATGGCGGTGTTCGTGTCTATAAAAGAGAGTTGATTTACGGTTATCCAAGTGTTATCGTTAACGAGAAAGAGCGGTGAGGCGCAATGCCAGTCGGAGTGGATGTCATCGGTGTAATAGACTTTGCCCCGCCCCGATGTCAGCCAGCAGGTTCCGTCAGGTGCGAGCGCAAAGATGGGAAAACCGCCCAGCAAATCAAGTTCAGCACGATAGTCACGGTTTTCGTGCTCCTGCGCCATACCCGAGAACAGCAACGAGAGGATAACCAGCACAAAGGAGATGTTTTTCATATTGAGTTCATTTAAACAACTTTACAATAATGACACAAAAGTGTCAAAAGGTTGCAGTTTGCTGTAATTTTCTCCCGCAGACTGCGCAGACCGACGCAGACCCTTTTTCAGCGCAAATCAGCGTGTTCTGCGGGAAAACCAGCCTACCGTATCACCTTCGTGAACACCGGCGCTTTGTCTTTCTCCACCGTCACATAGACCTGAATCTCGTCGGTGGGCATGTCCGGCTTGTCCTCGCGGGGAAGGTTGACGGCGGTGAAGAGGTATTCGGTGCCGTCGGGGAGCTCGCGGGAGGCCACCGTCTTGGCCTTGGCGTGGATCATCGGGTAGCCATCGACAGCCGCGTCGAAGATGGCGGCTTCGTCGGCGCTTGCCTCGTGCTGGGCAGGGAAGTCCGCCAACTGGGGGCATTCGCCCTCAAGGAATCCGTTGGCTTTCAGGAAATTGTCAACCTCTTTGGGCATCGCTTCCAGGCGGGCGGCGCGGACTCCGTAACCAGGCAGGATTTCCGCACCAGGTTCAGCCGTTGCCAAGTCCTTCGCGCTGGACTCCAGACCGCCGCTGCCGAAGGTGCAGAACGGTACGATTTTCTTTCCGCTGAAGTCGGCGCTGTTGAGGAAGGTGGTCACGGGCGGCGCGTACGTCCCGAACCACACGGGGAAGCCGAGGAAGATGACATCATAGTTGGCGATGTCCGCTTTGACGGGTTGAATCTCAGGGAGGATGCCCTGCTCTTGATCTTTCTTGCAACGGTCGATGGTCGCCTGGAAATCAGGATCGTAGGGATTCACCATCGTGATTTCCTCGATGTCGGCACCGAGCTTGTTGGCGATTGCCTCCGCCACGGCCTTGGTGTTGCCGGTCTGGGAGTAGTAAAGAACCAGCATCTTGGGGGCTTCCTCTTTCGGGGTTTCTTTCCTGGAGCCGCAGGCTATGGCGGTCAGCGTCACGACTGCAAGGAGCAGTATCAGTTTGGAACTTTTCATAGGATTATTCTTTTTGAAATTCGAGATGCAAAAGTACTATTTTTCTGATAATTATCTAGCGGACCTCACAAAAAGTCAGAACAATTCTCCGCTCCAGAGCATTCGGAAAAAGTCACGCACAAAGATAAGCTCAATATTGTCCTCTGTCTTGCGAGTCATCGGATCTAATGACACTGCGATGAGACGAAACCCGATATGTCCCTGCCGGAATGCCCTCAACCCTTTCAGATGGCGGTTTTGTAGGTTTTCCGAAGACTTTATCTCTATCGCCAGACTCTTGTCGATAATGGCATCCACTTCAGAACCCGTATAGGTGTGCCAATAAGTCAGTTTGCTCTCCCTGCGCCTGTAACCGATATAGGCCAGCAGTTCCTGCATTACCAAATGCTCGAATGCGTGCCCAAACTCGACTGTGCCTCGTACTAAATTTTTCCGATGAAGCAAATAGTTGGTCACCCCCACGTCAAAATAGTAAAACTTCGGTGCCTGAACGGTTTTCCGTTTTTCCGCATCCTGATAAGCAGGAATCATATATCCCATTAGTGTGTCCTGAAGAATAGTGAAATACTCTTTCACTGTAACGGATTTGACATTACAGTCGTTGGCAACATTGCTGTAGTTGACCATTTCGCCATCGGTCATTGCCGCAACTTCTAAAAAACGCTCGAAAGAGTCAAGGTTTCGCACCATCGATTCAGCACGGATTTCCTCTCGAAGGTAAACATCTATATATGCGGCAAGATGTTTTTGCGGATTTTTGGTCGTGTAATGCTGTGGAATTAGCCCGACGTTGACAGCACGCTCTAAATCAAAGTCTGGGATCTCTGGGCTGACCAAGGGATAAAGATAGCAAGGGAAAGCCCTACCACCCAATGTGTTGTAACCCTTTCGTTTCAGTTTCCTGGCACTGCTGGCACACAAGATGAAAGTGATATTAAACTTAAATATCAGCCGATGCACCTCGTTCAACAATTCCGGCACCTCCGTAATCTCATCAATAATGACCAAAGTCCCAGCCGGTTTCCCATCCAATTGTTCATACAACCTTGACGGACGCTCCTTGTACAATCTACGGACTTCATTGTCAAGTAGATCTATGTACATAGCTTTGGGGAAAGTGCCGCATAACAATGTGGACTTTCCTGTTTTACGCGCACCAAACAAAAACAAACTCATATCAAGTTCGTCTTCGAGATGAAAAAGCCTATCGTATATAGTCATAATAGCGTATTGAATATTTTAGACACTAACTTAAATTTTCAATTAAAATTTAAGTTGCAAAAATACATTTTTTTTCACGCTTTCGTTTTTTCACTCAAAAAAATGATAAGCTTAATTATAAACTACAACTCCACCCTACACGAAGAACAAGCACACCCCCACCACGCTGATGACGGCGCCGATGACCTCGCGGACCGTCACTTTCTGGTGGAACAGGATGGCCGCAGGGGCGATGATGAGGATGGGCGTGAGCGCGAAGATGGTCTGCGCGATGCCCGCGGAGGTGTACATCGTGGCCAACAGCGACGCGCTCACCCCGATGAACGGTCCGAAGATGGTGGAGGCAAACACGCATCCCATCGCCTTGCGGTCGCGGATGGCGCTACGCAACTTCGCCAACCCGTCCTTGCTGAACAGCATCAACGACAGGAAGAAGCCCGCCAGCCCGATGTAGGCGCGGATGGTGGTGGCGGCGAAGGGCACGCAGATGCTGACCGGCAACGGCAGCAACGCCCCCTCAAAGACCGCATCCTGGGAAATGTTGAGCGCCGTGAGCGCCGCTTCGTAGTGTTGGAGTCCCATCTTGCTGAGTACCAGTCCGAAACCTTGACAGATACCGGCCATTGCCGCGTAGAAGATGCCCTTGGCGGGCAGCTTGAACCGTAGTCCGTGACGCTCCGAATCATCGTTTTTCGAGAGAATCGACAGGGCGATACCGCTCAGGGTGACGACCATGCCGAGGATGGCGACCGGGCGCATCTGCTCGTCGAGGAGGATCCGTCCGGTGAGGGCTGCCGTGGGAGCCGAAAGGGTCATAAAGAGCTGCCCGAAACGCGACCCGATGTGGATGTAACCCTGCATCAGGCAGTAGTCGCCGATGACGTAGCCGACCACTCCCGACAGCAGCAGCCAGCCCCACGTGCCGCCGTCGGCGTAGCGCGGGTACGGCACGCCCATCACCAACCAGAGCGTGAGGACGAGGAAGCACAGCGACATCGTCATCCGGATCGTGTTGAACGGCAACGAACCCATACGCTTCGAGCCCACCTCTGCGAAAAGCGCGGTGGCGGTCCAGGAAAGGGCAACGAACAAGGATATCAGTTCACCGAGGAACATGGTTAGGAGGTTAGAGGTTAGAGGTTAGGGGGATTTCTATGATTGTCGGGGTGTAGGGGCGCAATAATTTGTGTCTCTACAAGATGCCGATGTTCGTAGTATTATGGGAAAAGATGGATGATTTTCGGAACAAATACCAGCAAACCGATAACGGCTGCGGTGAGGGCATTCACCAAGACAGCAGCGGCAGCCAGGTCTTTGACCTTCTTGATGCGGTCGTCGCGCTCGGGGCAGACCACATCGGCAAGATCCTCAATGGCCGAGTTGAAGATTTCGCCGCTGAACACCAGTCCGACGGCAAACGCGACGGCCACCCATTCCAAAATCGACAGTTTGAGCAACACGCCCGCCACGATGACGCAGACCGTCGCGAACAGATGTATCCGGCTGTTGTGTTCCTCCTGAAAGAGCACTTTCAGCCCGTTGAAAGCGTATGTAAAGCTCTTCAGCCGTTTCGCAATCGAGAATTTCTCCTGTTTTTTCATCCCGCATTTTTTGAGGGTGCAAAAGTACAAAAATTGTACTTTTGCGGATCTAAATCTTGAAAGATGAATACCCATTCACCACATCTCAATTATTTTCACACCGTCGTGTTTTAGGGGATATTGCTTTTTTTGACGGCAATTCCAATGTTTAGTTTGGCGCAAAATACGGACCAACAGGCGAATTCGTCAGAAACAATCTACATTCCGGTGGATTTGCCCGATTGTATGCGGCAGCTGGATTCCATTCTGACACCGGAAAACAAGGAGTTGATACGGTCTTTGGAGGAGAAGGATTTCTTGGCCAAAACACATCTCGCGTTGGGAATGTGGATACGCAACAACTGGGGACTTTGGAGTGGCGCCCGTCTGGCGACCTACTTTGATGAACAGGGAATCCACCATCCAGATGATATGTCAGGAGTGATTTTGCGCTGTTATTATCATTATATTCGGGACGAGAAGGTGAATTATCAGAAAATGTTGCAGAAAGAGCGTCGAATGGAGAAACAATGGGCGAAGGAGAATGAGAAAAATCAGCAAGAGGAAAAAGAAAGGTGGGAGTATGAGTGGCGTTATAGTTGCGATAATGAAGTGGACACTTGGTCTGAGGAAGAAAACGAAGCGTTTCTGCGTCTTCCGTTTGTGGCCGACAGCGTGACAGGATTTCGGATTTATTTGCGCAACATTGGCGATTCGATTGCAGAAGATCTGCGCTTGATGGAGCAGAGTCTGAACCGTGAAGCACGTCGGGCGCCCATAAAGGATGAGCTTGTCAGATCCGCTGTTGACATATACTACGGGCGTAATCCAAATGGACGGGTCAAAAGCTTGACAATCAAGTATGTTGACAAAGAAAAAGTGAAAGTCAGCTTTAATTCTGACAGCACCATTGCCCACTTTCAGCATCATCGGATCCGTCAAGATGGCCAGAAAGTTTACGTTGACGAACACTATGAATACACCCAAGGCCACGTTTCACGGGAAGTTGTCTATTGGAACGACACGCTCCACTCTGTCACGCTCTACCGCTTTTCAGACCCCTGTCATTGTCAGGAATTCCATTTTGAAGGTCGGGTTTGGAATTCGCTCGCGGCCGGTTGCGACACCATTGCTATGGCTACATCCAGTTGTCGCGTGGTGCTTTCCCCCGAAGGAGAGCGTCTGGCAACTTTTCGAAATGGATGTAGCATACTCCAATATGACAGTCTTGGTCGTGAAGTGCTTTGGATTGAGTCCAAAGACGGATATACCGTAAATCATTGCCAAGTCACTGTTTATGATGACGAGCGCAACATCTATTACGAATACCAAGGGTTCGGTTTTCTTGACGCCACCGTGCTCAACGCCCTAGGTGACGAACTTGGCAGATGCTGTTCGAAGCGGCTGGACACGTTCGACTATAATAAAACATTGTTCAGTTACCGCTATGACCGGCACGGCAATTGGACGCGCAGTTACGAAAAAGGGAAATTATACAGCCATTGCAAAATTCGGTATTATTGATAGCCGGGCCGTTAAGATATACGTATTTTTTTACGTCCCCAGCCACATCTTCCGTTCCTCATCATCCATCTTTTCGATGGCATAGCGAAGGGCCGTGCGGGGCATTTCGTGTGCGTGCAGCTGGAGGAACTCTCGCAACAAATCCATATCGATGCGTTTCCCCATCTCGCGGAGCATCCAGCCGACCGCCTTCTGCATCAGGTCGTGCGGGTGATGCAGGTGTATTTCGGCATAGCGCAAGCACCACCACGAGTCGCCCTGTTGCAGGGTTTTCCACGTGCAAACCATACTCATTCTCTGCTTCCAGAGGCAAGGACTGGCAGCTAATTCGTCCATCACTTGCACCTTGTAGTCTTCGTGCAAATCCAGTTCGTCACCGCCGAGGAAAGTGGGGAGTAGCAGCCAGCTGCCCAATATCTTATGGGTGGATAAGTCCACTAAGTCCCAGTTATTGGCCCGTTCGGCGTGTTGCAGATACAGGGTGAGGATCTCGTCCCGATGGCGTGCCGCTCCCGCATTGTTAGCCAAGCGTTTCGTGGCTAATTTCTCAAACTTCACAACGAGAATCAGCAGCCCGCAGAGCCGCACCTCGTGCCACTTCGACATCAGCAGTTCGGGCACCTCATCAAGCGGGAAATCCTTGGCGACGGCTTTCACAACCTCGCGTGTCTGCGGCACCTTCAGTCCGAGGAACTCGTCGCCCTCACCGTACTCTCCCGGCCCCGTTTTGAAGAACCGCATCAGAACCTCCCGCTGCTTTTCGTTGCGGAGGGATTCGAGGTAGGCGATAGTGTCGGAGGCAGAGAGCTTCTGTTGCTTCATTATTGATGGTAAAATTCGAGACATTTTTGTTGAAAAAGACCTGAAGTTTTGTTATAGAGAATTTCAGCACCCCTCAATAGGATAATTGACCTTTTACGGTCGTGCTCCACTTGCAAGGATTTGGGGAACCCAAAGACACACTCTCTATGGCCATAACCTAAACGGCAAAAACCGTCCCACCTTCTTGCAATACTCCTCGTACTCCTCACCGAAGTCACGGCGGAGACGTTCTTCTTCTGTTCGGACTTGCACGAGCATAATGGCCACAAACACTAAGAATACCACTAACGATTGCCAAGTCCACAACCAAATGCAACAACCTATCAGATAGACAAAAATGCCCGTCAGCATCGGGTTTCGGCTGAGACGGTAGGGTCCGTCGGTCATCAGGTGCTTGGTGCGCGGGGCGACCTCGTGGCCGAAGGCGTCCATCGGATTGCCGTCGCCCACGCGACGCATATAGACGATGGCCCAGGTGCTCAACACCAAACCATCAAGAATACAAAGCAAGGCTATTCCCAATAGGAAAGGATGCGGCAACTTGAAGGCTGGCATCTTTGAGCATAACCACATAATCACGGGAATCAGCACCACAAACAGCACAAAGCCGAGGGTATAACCGAATGTCTCTCGGAGCTTGTTCATCTTAGCGAATCACTTTGGTAAACACCGGGGCGGCGCCGTCGGTCACCGTTACATAAACTTTCATCTCGCCGGCGGGCGGCATGTTCGCGGTGTTCTCGCGGGGAAGATCCTCAGCGGTGAAGAGGTACTCCATACCGTCGGGAAGGGTGCGCGCAGCCACCGTTTTGGCCTTGGCGTGTAGCATCGGGTAGTCACCGACAGCAGCGTCGAAAATGGCAGCTTCCTCCTCGCTGACTTCGTGTTGTGCAGGGAATTCCTCCAGCTTTACAAACTCGCCTTCGAGATAACCGTTGGCTTTCAGGAATTGATCCACCTCTTTGGGCATTGCATCCATACGGGCGGCACGGACGCCATAGCCGGACATCATCTCCGCATTGGGCTCAGCCTGCACCAAATCCTTCACACTGGATTCCAAGCCACCGCTGCCGAAGGTGCAAAACGGCACAATTTTCTTGCCACTCAAATCGACACTGAGGAGAAACTTCTGCACGGGCGGCGCGTAGGTGCCAAACCAGACGGGGAAGCCAATGAAGATGATGTCATAGCTGGAAACATCCGATTTAAGCGGCTGAATGTCAGGAATGTTCCCCTGTTCATGTTCCTGCTTGCAACGATCAATGGTGGCTTGGAAGTCGCCGTCGTAGGGGGGCACTGCCACAATCTCCTCAATATCGGCATCGAGTTTAGTGGCAATCTCGTTCGCCACCGCTTTGGTGTTGCCAGTTTGGGAGTAGTAGAGAACCAGCATCTTCGGGGTTTCCTCCTTGAGAGTTTCTTTCTTTGAACCGCAAGAGACGGCGGTCAGCGTCACGGTCGCAAGGACCAGCAAAAATTTCACGTTTTTCATATTATTACGTTTTTTAACCATTATTTCTACCAAGCTCTTGCCCCTAACGGGGCTGCTCAAGGAAAACTATTAACTATTATCTCTACCCTCCTCGCCACTTCCTCCGGATGGTCGATTACCAGCTGTCCGTGGTTCATCTTCGGGAAGACCTCCACGTGCGCATCGGGACATAGCGAGAGCAAGTGTTTGACCTGCGGTTTCGCGACGAAGGCCTCCTTGGTGCCGTGCCAGTAGTGAATATCGGATCCGTGGATGGATCCCAACTTGTTGGTATATACCGATTTGTATCCGTCCAACACGGCGCGGGTCTTCCCCAACGGATAGACCTTCCTGACCTCATCCAACAGCACATCGAAATAGTGCGAGTGGAACAGCCAGCGCCAGAAGCCGGTCCAGTGGTAGCAGGTCCAAACATTGAAGGCTTGGTAATAGCGCAGCGGTCCCACGCTCCATTTCGGCAACGGCAGCAGCGGCGCGGCATCCATAATGGCGTGGTCAATGACAATTTCGTCGCGCTCCAGCATCCGCGAGAGGATTTTGCCGCCCAACGACAGTCCGTAGGCGACATCCAGCCGCCCGTTGAGGTTCTCCTGCACGTAGCGGATGGCCTGCACGGCCTGATCATCGACGGAGGTGAAACGGGAGGGCTTCCCGAGCAGGAACCCGTCAACATCCACCGTAATGATGCGGAAGTCCTCCTTCAGCAATTCTATTAACGGAAGGAAAATCTCATGCGACACGCCCAAGCCGGGAAGCAGCAGTAGGGTGGGGTGGCCAGGTTTGCCGTAAATATGGAAGTCCATCTGTCTGTAAGTGCTTCAACAACGCTCCTATTAGCGCGGCTTGACAACCGATCCGCCGGAAGCAGGGCAGTTGACATTGGGATGGCACTCCTCGGAGGAAAGCCCGTAGGTGAGTGTGCTGGCACCGCTGAGTTGCACATTCAGTTCCGAGCACAACGTGACATCGGCGTTGCTGGCACCACTCATTTCTCCATATACCGATTCGATGTAGAGAAATGGGGCCTTTAGTGTGCTGGCCCCACTGAGGTCAATATCCATTTTACTCAAATTAATGGAAGTAAAGCCTTCAATGAATGCTTCAGATGCGCCGGAGAGGTCGATTTCTACCTCCATGGCTTCAATTCGGCCTTTGAATGTGGAAGCACCGGAGAGTTCAATATCCACGGTGTTGTCGCTATAATATCCATTGCCGCACTGCAAATCACCAGTGAACGATGAAGCCCCGCTGAGCTCAAGGTCGCGAATCATCGTGGCTGGAATTACCGCCGTGGCTTTGCCGTTGTACGTGGTATTCGGTTTAAAACCGATGTGCAATTCACCTTCTGAGACATTCACAATCACTCTTTCGTGAGCCAACTCGCCCACCGTGACAACCACTTCGGTCACCTGGTCGCTGACGGTTACATCAAAAGCGCCGCTTACGTCAAGTTTTGTGTAGGTGCCATTGATGGGATAATTCTTGGTGGAAGGAGTGCCCCAGTCTTTTGTACATCCGAAGAATAAAATGCTTATAGACAGCATAATGAAAATGTTTTTCATAATTAGATATTTTAATCGGTTAGTTTTGGCAAAGATACGATTTTTGTTTCATCACGATGAACAACGCAACGTTAGTATTTGACATTCACCCCCATATTAAAGAAGATGAATGAGAAGATGTCCACCGTCTCCTCGATGGTCTTGTCAAGGGGCTTGCCACCGCCGTGGCCCGCGTTGCTCTCGATACGGATGAGGTGCGGGCGGTCGCCGATGTCGCTGTTCTGCAACGCTGCCGCGTACTTGAACGAGTGCGCGGGCACCACACGGTCGTCGTGGTCGGCAGTGGTCACCAGGATGGCCGGATACTCCTTCCCGTTCTGGATGGAGTGGAGCGGCGAGTACTTGTAGAGGTACTCGAACATCTCCTTGCTGTCCTCGCTGGTGCCGTAATCCACGGCCCAATAACGGCCGATGGTGAACTTGTGGTAGCGCAGCATATCCATAACGCCCACCTGCGGGATAGCCACTGCGAAGAGGTCGGGGCGTTGGTTCACCACGGCGCCGACCAGCAGGCCGCCGTTGGAGCCGCCCTGCAGCGCCAGTTTGTCTTTGTTGGTATAGCCCTGCGCAATCAAGTATTCCGCCGCCGCGATACAGTCGTCAAACACATTCTGTTTCTTCATCTTGGTGCCGGCCTCGTGCCATTTCTTGCCATATTCGCCGCCACCGCGCAGGTTGGCCACCGCCAGCACACCGCCCTGCTCCAACCACGCGATGCGGGTCACGCTGAAGCCTGGCGTGAGCGAGATGTTGAAACCACCGTAACCGTACAGCAACGTGGGATTATTGCCGTCCATCTTGATGCCCTTCTTGTGGGTGATGAACATCGGGACTTTCGTGCCGTCTTTCGAGGTGAAGAACTTCTGCTCGGTAACGTATTCGTCTGAATTAAAGTTGATTTCGGATTTCTTGTAGAGTATGGATTTGTTGTTTGCAATGTCGTAACGATAGATGGTGGCCGGCGTGATGTAGGAGGTTACCGTATAGAATGTCTCGGTGTCGTCCGCTTCACCCGCAAACCCGCTGATGGTGCCGATGACTTCGTTGTCAAGGTTGCCGAGCAATTTGCCGCTTTCATCAAAAATCCTGACCAGCGAGCGGGCATCCTTGGTGTAGTTGGCAATCAGCCGTTTGCCGATGTGGCTGACACCCGCGAGCACCTCCTTTGACGCGGGGATGAGGTCCTTCCAATTGGCGGGTGCGGGATTGTCCATCGGGATGCTGATGACTTTGTATTCCGGAGCATTGTGGTTGGTCATCACGAGGAAGTGTCCGTCGATCTCGTCGATCACAGAATAGTCGTCCGTAAAGTCGGTCACCACTTTCACAAATTGTGCCTTAGGATTTTTCAAATCTTTGTAATACAAGCAATTGCCAGACGTTGACTCACTGCCATAAATCACAAGATAGCGTTTGTTGACCACCTCGGCTGAAAAACTGAGGTCCGGGTTGGTGCGGTCTTCGTATGCCAGTTGGTCGGCCTTCTGGTCCGTGCCGACTTTATGGTAGTAGAGCTTTCCGTTCTCGTTCACGCCGGAGAGTTCGTTCTTGGGTTCCGGGAAGCGGCTGTAGAAGAAGCCGTCGTCTTTCCAGGCGATGCCGGAGAACTTCACCCAAACGAGATGGTCGTCCAGAACTTCACCCGTTGCGATGTTTTTGACATAGATTTCCTGCCAGTCGCTGCCGTTGCGCGAGATGGCGTAACCGAGATAGTTGCCGTCATCGGAGATGCCCAATGTGGAGAGCGCCACCGTACCGTCGTCGGAGAGCTTGTTGGGGTCGAGCAGCTCCACAGCCTCGCCATCCAGGGAGTTTTTGTAATAGAGGACGCTTTGGTTTTGCAAGCCGTCGTTGCGGTAGAAGAAATAGCGGTCGCCTTTTTTCCACGGCGCACCCTCCTTCGGATAGTTCATGATCTCCTTCAGGTGTTTTTTCATCTGCTCACGATATGGTATCTGCGACAAAAACTTTTGTGTCACGGCATTCTGCGCCTTTACCCAATTGGCGGTCTCTTCTGAGTAGTCGTCTTCAAGCCAACGGTAAGGGTCGGGCACCGCCGTGCCGAAATAGTGGTCCACGGTGTCGCACTTTTTGGTCTCCGGATACTGTACCGGCTCAATCTTTTTTTTCTGATGGCAAGAGGAAAACATCACTATAATACTTGAAATGAGAATACAAAAAATTGTTTTTTTCATTGTAAGGTAATTTAATTTGAGGGTGCAAAGATAGTTATTTATGTTTCACCATAAATTCATAATTCAGTGTTTTGTATCCAATCTCTTCGTTCACCTTAGGCGTGTGTGCTGCGGTAGGCTTCCAACCGTTGATTCAACAAGTCAAGGAGTTCCTGGGGTTTGATCGACAAGCGGTAGGAGGGAATGCCCTCTTGAGCACCGACGAGCATCTTGTTCATTTTGCGAGCTGTATTCTCAATGCCACGGGCATTTTCCAACTTTTGCGCTTCAGCATCATTCTTGTAGTGGATTCCTATCAACTGCTTGGTGATATCCGTAAAGAAGAACTCCTCCACCTCAGAAAAATTGATCTCCCAACTTTTCGCGCTTTTCACAGTCACCTTGTCGTCGGCAACTTCCAAAAACGGTGTTTTTTTGATCTTTTCTTTCCAGTATAAATATGCCTGATACAATCCAAAGCCAAGAAGTAAAAAAACAATTAACCACGATATCCAGTTATGACTTCCTTCCAAAATCAAAAGAATCAAATTGCAAAGTCCGGCAACAATAAAACAAATTGCGGTGACGATAGGGCTTTTCCCATAAGAATGATAAATTTTGATGTTTTCCATAATCTAGGTGTTTTATTTTCGCGAAGATTTCCGATAGAACTCCCACGTGTCGCTGTGGCCGTCGCGGTAGGTGAAGCTCCACTGCAGTTTCTTCTCCGTCAGCGTGTCAAGGTGGAATTTGTATTCGTAGTCGATGCTGCCGCTCACTGCCTTGATGATTTCCTGCGCCAGTTCGTCCTCTTTCTCTTTGTCGGCCTCTACTAACTCCATCCGGAAACTCTCCTTGATGCCGGCGAAGTAGAAATCCTCCCCTTCCAAGCGCCACTTGCTGGGACTGACGTAGTTGAACACATACGTCACTGTCGTGCCATCCTGAAGGGTGGCGGTATAGACCTGCCGTGCGGAGTCGAGGGCGGTGCCGTCGGGGTGGAAGTCCATCGTGCC
>CAMVIT010000053.1:0-17142 GCA_947167635.1 uncultured Bacteroidales bacterium
CGTTGCTTGGAGAACTGTTACTACCGGCCTTGTGCCATCATGTATATAAGTACCTTTTTTTAGTGAACAGTGAGCAGTGAACAGTGAGACTTGAGACCATAGACCTTAGACTTGAGACTTTAGACCGTAAATCGCACGTCGTACATCGCACATCGTCACTTCCAGAACTCCACCCACTTCTTCTCCTCTAAACTCAGCGTTTCCATATCGGCTTTGTACTTGGGGTTAGGCAGATACCATTCGGTGGATTCAAAATAGTCCTGTAATTTTTTGCGTCTAAAGATGTAGCCGCGATAAGCGAAGGGCAGGTTCTTCAAGATGCGGCGCTGGAAACGGGTGTATTGCATGGTGTCCTCCGCTGATTTTTGGGAAAAGCCGGAAAACCTGCGAACAAAATAGCCTTCTTTGGATAGTGCGGTCATCAAGCCATTCGATAATGTCCCATAATCTTCTTCTCTATAACTCCAAAAATAGCTCCAGTAATTACGTTTGTAGATATGCAAATCTCCTTCGGGATGGAAATTAGCCTTGTGGAAAGAGAGTCCGCCTTCCTGAATATGGAAGTTGGGGCAAGTCATTCTGTTGAGATCCTCATACCAACTCCAGATGCTATCCACGGAGGTTTTCCCTCTGCCGGTGAAAACCCATTCGTCTGCCGTCTTGAAAAAGTCGGGGCGGATCATGAATGACTCGCGGTCGCCCATGTTGATGTTCAGTGTGAAATCATCGATTTGGTGGTTGGCCCAACGGTTGGCCGCGGTCAGTACGTAGGGGAATTCAAACTCATACTCCATCGAGAAGGAAAGGTCGTATTCGTAGGTGTGCTGGACAATGTTCAGTCCGGGGCGGAATTTCGCCTTGAAGTGATAGACATAGTCGGTGGGCATTCCCGGAGGATACTCCCAGGCGGCCAGCGTGTCTTTAATCTGCTGCGGCGTCCAATCTGTAAAGCGTCCGTTGGAGTAATATTCCGAAAATACATACTTTCCATCCAATTCACGTCCGTATTGTACGTGCGCAATCTCGTATGGGAGCGGTTCGCCGTTCATCGCCACCTTGAAGTTGCGGATGTGCGGATGTCGCGGGAACATCTCAAAAGGATCCAACATACTGTTGTAAGGCGACTGGGCCTCGAACCCGACCAGCAACTCCTTCTCACCCACTGGGTTGAAGAACTCGTAATAGACGGTCACCTCGATATGGTCGCCCACGCGGTTGAGGGTCAGCACCTCCTTCTTCACGCTGATGTCGGTCTCGGTAATCGGGATCAGCTGGTTGCCGGAAGCGTAGAACACACCATCGTTGGCTGTGGCAAAAAATGCAGAGAGACAGCTGAATATGACAATAATAAGTTTTCTCATAACGGATTTAGTTTGCAGGTGCGAAATTATGAAAAAATTTTTTTCTCAACGAATGCAATATATAACTAATATTTTCGTTGTATGATTAAAAAAATAATTGTATTTTTGCCGCGTCGATTTCAATGTAGAATGATGAATGTAGAATGAAGAATATAAATTGTTAGAACATAGATCACTGATCACCAATCACTGATCACTAAATTAATATTACAATGAAAGAATTAACCAAAGCAGAAGAACAGGTGATGCAGGTGCTGTGGCAGATCAAACAGGGATTTGCCGCCGACATCATCGCCAATTTCCCGGAACCGAAGCCGGCCTACAACACCATGCTGACCGTGGTGCGCATTCTCGAAAAGAAGGGGTTCGTGTCGCACGAGACCTTCGGGAAGTCGAACCGCTACTACCCGCTGGTGAGCAAGGAACAGTACTCGGAGTCGTTCATGCAGCAGTTCGTGCGCAACTACTTCGACAACTCTTTCAAGTCGATGGTCTCCTTTTTTGCTAACAACCAGGATATTACGTTAGAAGAGTTGGACGACATCCGTCGCATGATCGATGCCGTTCCGCAAGATGATGCACCCGCAAAAACCGAATAATCATGAAAACGATCCTTTTCTCCGCCATCGCCATAGCACTCTTTTTCGGTTTCTATTGGCTGACATTGCGCAGGAGCAACCTGTTCCGCTTGCGCCGGTTCTATCTTGTGGGCACATTGGCGCTTTCGTTGGCGCTGCCGTTTGTCTCTCTTGAGATGCCGAGTCGTGTGACCGCTGTAGCGCAACCTTATACGCAACATTTTGGGATGACGCAGGAACCAGCTGTTGTTCAAGTAGATGTGGCTGGGGAAACAAAAACTGAGGCTGTTGAATCAACGGCAGATATGACAAATATGACAACTGAGACAAGGGGAACGACAGAAACTGCCAAAACATTTTCTTTTAAGGATATAATATGGTATGGATACGTCCTCGGTTGTGGGGTGGCCTTTATCCTTTTAGTTGTCAAGCTCTTTAAAACTGGTCGCTACTATCGGCGCAGTGTGCTGTCGGATGAGCTTTCGACGGGCGACATGTGCGTGCGGGTGCTGGACGAGCCTGACGGCAACCTTCCGTTCTCGTTCCTGCGTTCGGTATTCGTGAATCCGGAAGTGTTCACAGAGAGCGAGTTGCAGCAGGTGTTGCGTCACGAGCGGACGCACATCCGCCAGCGTCACACGTGGGATCTGCTCTTCACGGAAGCGGTGCGGGTGTTGCAATGGTTCAATCCGTTCATTTACTTGTACGCCAGGGAGTTGAGCAGCGTCCATGAGTATTTGGCCGATGAGGCGGTGCTCTCGTGCGGAACCTCGCGCCGCGACTACCTGGAACTGCTGTACAAGCAGTTGTGCGTAGGCAAGTTCGTGCCTGTGGGCAACAGTTTCCGTCACCTGCTGACCAAAAAACGTATTTTGATGATGAGCCAGCCGGTAAAACGCAGAGTGTCAGCGTGGTGGCTGCTCGCGCTCGTTCCCATCACCGCTGGACTCTTGTTGGTGAACTGTCATCCGAAAACGGAGGAAGCGGCCGATGAGTTGGTAGGGGAGGAAGTGACCATTGATGAACCGGTCTGCGAGAATCCGGATGTGATGCCGGAGTTTCCAGGTGGTATTCAACAATATATGGACAATCTTTTCGATAGCATGCAATTTCCGGAGATTGCCAAACAGCATCGTTTCTCCGGCATGTATCTGGTACGTTTCATTGTGGAGAAAAACGGTAAGGTTTATATCACGAATATTGATACAACTTGGAGGAGAACATTGGATGCGGAAGGTGACGGGAAACAAATGGTGCCGATTGAAGGTGAAAGAGCCGAGAAAGGGAAAGAGAGAATTGTGGTTAACCGTGTTGACTACCAGGGCTTTGCTTCGAAGATAGACTCGGTTAACCATGCTGAGATTGACAGGGCATTCCGCAATGCACCGGCTTGCAAACCCGCCTTGAAAGATGGTCGCCCCGTGCGCTGCGAACTCCGTCTGCCGTTCTTCTTTGTTTTCGAGATGTTTCGTCCTCTTGGAGAAATCAGAACGCCTGAGGATATGATCCCTCATATAGCACACTACACTATTGATACCATCCCCGCTAAAGGACTGGTGGTGGATATCACATCTGACGGAATTGCAATAGAGAACGAGAAGTGATTTTCAAAAATAGTTTAGCCTGCACACCTGACGGCGTGCGGGTAGTCGGTTGCGGAATGGTGGTTCGGCGGTGATGTTCATTGCCGATAATCATAGATTTAAGGGCGTGCGTGCGTTAGGGATTGAAGCGGAAATGTTTTTTGCCTGTTTTCGATAGTAAAATATTATCGAATAACAGGTTGTTTGCACGGATAATCATCCGTACATACGGAAATGGATGGCAGAAAACATTGCAGCGTAAAGCCCGACGGCGCGGCTTTTCAATGGTTATTGGTTATGGGTTATTGAAGGGGGAGTTCGACACATTGGTGGGGAATGGTGGTGTAGCCGCGCCGGAATGCCCAAATAAACAATAAAACGAATATAATAATCACAAACTAATTATTTAGTTGTATAACTAAAAAAATAATTATATCTTTGCCGCGTTGTTTTCATATTAAGAATTCAAAATCAAGAATGATGGAAAAGATTAATGTTTTAATGGTTATGCTTCTGTTTTGCGCAACGGTTTTCGCGCAGAACACGGACACGACAACAGTCGCAAAGTCGGACACGATTGTCCCGAAGAAGACCACGGAACTGCCCGAGGTGGGCATCACCGCGAAGAAGCCCGTCTATATGACCGATGGGGAAAAGACGATGTACAACGTTTCGGAAGATCCTGCGGTTCAGTCGGGTACGGCGGCGGACGCGCTGCAGAACGCGCCGGGCGTGGAGGTCGATGTGGAGGGCAATATCACCCTGCGCGGAGTCTCATCGGTACAGATATGGCTTAACAATCGACCTGCCAACATGAACGCCGAGGCCCTCAAAATCCTCCTGCAGCAGATGCCCGCCAGCGACATCGAGAAGATTGAGGTCATCACTAACCCCTCGGCGCGGTACAGTGCGCAGGGTGCGGGCGGCATCATCAACATCGTCACCGTTTCCGACATCAGGAAAAACAGCTTCCTGAGCTTCGGGGCGAAGGGATCCTCCGCGCCCGAGGCCATTCCCTTCCTCTCCTATGTTTATGCCAACAAAAAGTTCACCATCAGCACCTATCTGCAATATTGGTATAGCACTTCCCTGCACGACAGACTTTCAGAATCAGCCATTTACGACGATTCGGGAAGGCTTTCTTCCACAGATTCCTCGCATTCTATCAGACGGTTCCGAGAAGACCAGACCGGGCTGTTCCTCAACGCCTCTTGGACACCGGATACCACGAACACGGTCTATTTTTACGGCGGTTTTTATCCGCAACTGACACATTATAACGCTGTGGACACCACTTTTTGGACCGAATATCTCTACAATCCGGGAGATTATTCCTATTATAATACGGTTCGCAACAAATCCGGGATTTTGTCGGGCTACGTGGGGTTGTGGTATGAGCATAAATTCAACAACCAAGGGCATAAGTTGAGCACCTCAGCCATATACTCGGGACAGGGATATCGATCAAAAGGGGATCTTCATCGAGATTATCTTTGGTCGGGGCTTGCTGACCGTAACTGGTTGCAAACAAATGATTACCAGTATCATAGAGGAAATATTTCGGTCGATTACACGATCCCATATCATCAGAACGGTGAGGTGGAAACGGGTGTTTCGGGAAGCTATGTGCACTACAAACAGCTATGGATGACGGACACGTTGGCGGTGGCCGATTTGGGGCGTTACTATGTGCATGACGCGGTGCGTTCGATGAATTCGCGCGGTCAGGACGGGGATTTCGACGCGTACGTTACCGTGCAGCACCGTTTCGGCGGCTTCACGCTGAAGGGCGGACTGCGTTCCGAGCTGCTGTCGCTGAATTTAGACTATCCCGATTCCCCTGCCGATAACGTGCGGAAGCTCTATTGGGGACTTTTCCCGTCGATTCACCTGAGCTACCGCACGAAGAACATGCACAATTTCAAGCTGAGTTACACGCGGCGGGTGAGCAATCCGCAGGCCTCCGACCTGACCACCTACCGCAGATACGGGGAGGACAGCTTCAGTACGGGCAACCCCGATTTGCGGCAGGCGTTCACCAACTCCGTGGAGGCGGGCTGGACGAAATACATCAACAAATTCGGCAATGTGGGCGTCAATGCGTGGTTCAAAAACACGAAAGACGAGTTCTCCAGCCTTGCGGATGTCTGCTACGACCCGTTTTTCGGAAGGATGGTCTATTTTTCGCAGCCTATCAACGCGGGCAGAACCCTGAACACGGGTGCGGAGGTGAATGTTACGTACCAGCTCAAGAGCTTCATGAACATCCGGTTTTACGGCAATGTCTATTACACAAAGTCGTCGTTCCAGTTCCGCGATGAAGAACAGCCTTACATAGCAGAGAACTTGGGATACAGTTTCCGGCTGAACTTTTGGGCGAAGTTGTGGAAGGTCTTGGAGGTGAACGCCGCCGCCAACTATCAGTCGCAGAACGTGTTCCTGTTCACCACGGTTCGGCCGAGCTACAGCATCGACCTCGGGTTGCGGGCGGAGTTCTGGAAGCGGCACATCGCGGTGTGGGTCAATGTGGACGACCTCTTCGACTGGAACCGCAACGCGACCGTAAACGCCAATCCCTATTACAGTTACAGCGACTCCACGCGTGTGAGCTATCGGGCGCGGACGGTGTGGTTCGGGCTGTCGTTCAAGTTCGGGAAGATGGAGCTGGAGGGCTCGCAGGCCGGTCAGGGCCAGGGGGAGCGGAGGTAGTGTTCTCCAGCTGCCGTTTCATTGTGCGAATATTCCAGTTGGCAGGCCGTTTCTTGGCATTGAAAAATGGAAAACCTTGGTCAATCCAATGTTGCCGGTAGGTGGAATAGGTGTGTCCTTCGGAATTGTCGTCGAAACCGAACTCGAAGCCACAGCACGGGAAGATCACGTATGTCGGGCAACCGTGTTCGTCGCGAGGGGGCTCTGGCAAACGGTCATATCCGCAAACGGGGCAGATTATTCTTTCTTGCTCATGACGATGGTTTAAGTCGGTTGGTTTAGAGCCTCACCCGTTAAAATGTTGTACCAGAAATTCACGCATCGTCTCTGTAGAGACATCATATATCGGACTCATTTGCGAAAAGCCGTTGTCAAAAGGAATCCGGTTGGTCGAGAGCATTATCATCAAGGATTTGGAAGAGAGTTTATGTCCGGAATATTTCACAGCCGCTTCGATACCGTCACGTAGGGAGTGCCCGGCTTTCACAATAGAGTAAATATCATAGTAGTCTCTGTATTTAAGCCTGCGAAGCATCACTTCCATCTTCATGGCAAGGATGGCAGGTATATCGGCTAAATATATATTTCCTTGATATTCAATTCTTTGATTAATAGGGGAATAATTGTTGCTTACAAAAAAAGAGAGTTTCACCCCATTGACCACAAAAGCGACTTGGTCAAAACCGAGGATGTCACGATGTTGTATTTCGCCCACCTTTTCTTGGATCTCTTTCTCAATCGTAGGCCAGTCCACCTCGGGCTTCTCCGTTTTGGAGATTCGCCACATCATAAAATCCAAATCCTCACTCATTCGGTGGCCCAGCTGTATGGCTAAAGCCGTACCTCCGCACAAAGTGTAGGGTTTGATGCATTCCAGTTGTGACACGTTGTCGATGATGGCTTCAATGTTCGGGGTTAATCCTTTACGCATAGTGAGTTATTTTTTTCAGATGTGACATTTCCTGGCGGTGGAGGAACGCTTCAGGTTTTTTGATGTGGAAGAAGACGAGCGCGATCATCACATTCAGGTCGAAAAGGTACTCCCCTTGGACGGCCATATTCTCACGCCATACTTTTTGGATGTATTTTTTAGGGAAAAGTTCGAATAATTTTGCGATATCATCCATGTCGAGATGCACAAACACTTTTTCGATCAGCAATTCATCAGGCAGATTGTTTGCCGTGACATTGTCGTAAGACCAGAAAGCGTGTGCCTGCTCCAGTCTCTCGAACAACTCTTGTCTGAGACTCTCCTTGTATTGCCGGATTTTGTATTCGTTCTGGATTTTCAGGATTTTGCCTTCGGGAAGAGCAAACAGAGATTCGATTTTCAGGGACAATGGAAGCGTTATTTCTCTTTGGTCAAGCACAATATAGCTCAGCATCTGACGTGAGATACCCAATTCCCTTGCCAACGCCGACTGGTTGTAATGGTCTCTGACCATCAATTTGCTGATATATTGCCCTGCACTTTGTTTCAAAACAGTCACTATAATAACGAACGTGCAAAAATACAAAAAATGTCAACTAATGGGTTGACAAAATAATCCATTTTCTTCTTAAGGCTATTCTTCCTTTTTCCATTGCCCTTCCACAAAATAGTATCTCCCCGGCGGCAGCATCGCGGCGGAGAGGATGACGTCGCGGCGCCAAAGTTTGTCGGATATGGTGATATCGTGCCAGCCCTCCTTGGACTCGCAAATGGCAGTGTCGGTGTGATTGTCGATGACAATGGAAGGATACCTTGGCTTGTTGTTCATCAAAAAGATCTCCCGAGACCAGGCCGCGAGACTGTCTGTGTATAAGTCGCTTACTAATTGGGCGGTTCCCGAATTTACCATGGTGTCAAAAAGAACTTCCAATCTCATACAGTTGTCTCCGCTTAATTCGCAATGCCAGGGCCCTTTGTCGCCCGAGGATCTCGACACCCAAGACGGTAGGAAATAACGATTCGGGTATTCTTGTTTGAATTCTTTCGTCAGTGCTCTGCACAATTCCATTTGCTGCTTCAACACTGTCGTGTCCTGTTGTTCCACAGCGTAACAAAGTCTGTTAGCTATGCTTGTCAGTCTTGCTGTGCGTCCTCCTTGTGGTACCCATACCGAAGCGAGTTGTCCCCAATAGTTGAAATAATGGGTGGTGCCGTCATTACCAAGACTCAAACTCTGGAGGTGAGTGGCTGTCTTGGTGGCATGTTCAAACAGTTCAGCAATACATTGGGATTGTTCTTCGGAAATATTCAGGGTGAATCGGTCGACAGGGTTTGTGTTGAACCTGTTTGCCAGTGAGTGTATTTGTTTTTGCTGCTCTTTGTCGCGTTTGCGGAAATCCTTTGCTTGGGCATAATCAACCGCCGTTATGTAATGCCAAACGCTTTCTTTCGCTTTGTTCAATATCAATTGATTTTTTCCGACTATTAGGGCATATTCCGGGGAAAAGCTTGGTGCACAGAGATAGTATGTGCTAAGATTTGCCATACATGTATAGCTTATCCCTTCTGGCTTTTCGCTTGTAACTAACAGACGGAATAACGTTTCGTTTCCGTTCTCATAATAATCATATATCCCGTATGACTCAGGAGTGAGGAAGTCCTGCGCCCTGCAGCACCATACGGCGGCCAAAAATGCGAGAATCAAGGTGGTTTTGCGCATGATGATAGTGGTTTCTTGTTTTATGCCGCGAAGATACACTTTTTTAATTTCCACGTATCACGCGGATCTCACGGATTTTTGACGTTCCGGTGCGGGGCACCACCCGCTCGCGAAGGAGTTCCAGTGCGTCCTCCACGTACATACCGTGAAGGTCAATGCGTATGGTATGGTTGGTGGTGGGCACAAGTTGGAGCTTTACATTCTGAATGTCACAGGGATTTTGTAGTAGCAGCGAATGGGCTTTCCTTGGGTGCGCGCGGGTTCCCATTTGGGCATAAGGCTGACAAGCCGCAGCGCCTCGTTGTCAAATGCGGAACCCAGGGAAACAGATATGGTCGGATGTGTGATTGTTCCGTCCTTCTCAACGATGAATTCCACCAACACGGTGCCGGTAGCGCAGCCGTATCCTATTGGCCACTGGACGTTCCTCATCAGAAAGGCGTTCAGTGAATCTGGGCCGCCCGGAAACTCGGGCATCTCTTCCGCGAACATCACCGGCGGTTCCCCTGACACAGTGTCGGAGAAGCTTTTCGTGGGCAGGCTCCTGTCGGCTGGGAACATTTCAACTCCTTCCACGACAATCGGCGCTAAAAAGCCATCTTGGTTTTCAGTCTCTTTCTTTTGATAACCAGACTGTTTCGCTGAAGAATACTGCAAAGAGCGGATTTCCTTCATCAAGGCAGGATCGGTGTGTGCTTCATAATCCACCGTGTCGTAATCCAAATAATCACCCACTTCACATAGTTTGGCTCCGATCAGGTTGAAATAGTGTAGATTCTCCTGTGGGGTGACCAAAGTTTGATAAAGAGCACCAGTAGGAAACAACGTCGACCATACATAGAGACCTTTTACCAAGATTGACGGATGCAGCCAGGTCTGATGCTTGACTAATCTGCCATTGTGATAATAGCCATAATCTTCAAAATAGTAAACACCTGAATCCAGATTTTTCACTTCTCCGTAATGGTGGAACGAATGTTCCATTCTGTAAGATACAATCATAGAATCAGTGAATGCCACACCATAATTGTAATCGGTCGTGAGCACATACTGCCCTTGATATTTTTTCACGTTAAACCAAAGACGGGGCATATTGCCCAAATCACGCTGACTTGGAGAGAACGTCGGGTAAGAATCCCGCCAATAGCGGTATTCGTCGAACAAAAATGTATCTCTATTGAAATCAGGGTCTCGCACGTAAAAGGTTTTCAAAACAGAAGCAATGTGATCTTTGTTCTGTCGCGGGATGATGTAATAGCTGATGGTGCAAGTGTCATAGGTGCTACAGGCGTCACATTTCCAAAGATGGTACTCCCGACAGATGTATTGGGTGTCGTTCTCCATAAAAGGTTGGCGGAGTCTGTATGCCAGAAAGTTTTTGTCTCCAGAACAATAGGCCAACGTGGCTGGCACAAGCTTTCCATTTACCAGAGCATTGAATGTGGAGATGCCGGTGGTGTCGCAATAAAATGGCAAACCTGATTGCGTCCTTCCGCACAACGCAACGGCCAGGAACGCGAGAATCAGGGGAATTTTGCGTATGGTCATCATAGTCCGTTTGTTTTACGCCGCGAAGATACAAATTATCCACATCCCCTGGACTTATTTTCAGCATGCAATTGGGGATTTTGTTATTTTTGCAGCGCTGTTCTGCCATAGTGTTTTACGAACTTTGCATTATGGTAACGGCAATACGAAAAAGAATGTTTGGAGACCATCGTAAAAATTGTAAAAATAGACAAGAGGACTTTTATGAGAAAAAATGCTATCCCGTTTGTGACCTTTTTTTTGATTTCATTTATCGTTATGCTCGGATTCGGATCTGCCGAGGCCCAGCATTATGGGTTTGTTCAGACTAAGAAGCAAACGGGCGTCTATGCTGGAGTCCCTGTGCCTTTGAACATCATAACCGATGGCAAACCTGAGGACGTTTCACTTGCCGCATCAGTTGGTGTCATCAAAGACACCTACTTGACTGTCCCGGATTCAATGGTCGGAAAAAAAGTCAAGATTTCCGTTATGAAAAAGTCTTCGAAAACAGAGGCGGAGATAGGAAGTTCCACCTTTTTTGTTCATAAAGTACCCGATCCACATCTCGTTCTTGGCCCTCGTGTGAGAGGCGGCTATCAAAATCGTGGCGATCTTTTGTTTTACCCGAAAATTCGAGCCACTATGGAGGAGAATTTCCCGTATGACATCAAATGGAAAGTAATCAATTTCCGTGCAATCGTGATAAGAGACGGGAAAGTGGTTGCCAATGAGGTCTGTTATGGCGATATGCTGACAGAAAAACTGCAAGCACTTATCCGAGATCTACCGGGACACTCCACGGTCGTTTTTGACAATGTGGTGGTCACATCGGTTGTGAGCACGCGCGTGCTGAAAGGCTTTACGGTTGTCATTCGTGATGAAGAAACAGAGGAAACAGCCAACGATGATGAAAATCTTGTTGATTTTGCTGAACAGATGTCTGAATTCCCAGGAGGGCAGGAAGCATTGAATGCCTATTTGGCCAAAGAAGTGAAGTACCCGGAAGTGGCAAAAGCACACGGCGTGAGCGGGACTGTTGTAGTGGAGTTTGTGGTAGAGAGAGACGGGAGCATCAGCAATGCGACAATCAAAACCCCATTGTTCCCTCCGTGCGACGAAGAGGTCTTACGAGTCATCTCTTCTATGCCAAAGTGGATCCCCGCAAGGAATAAAGGTGTGCCTGTCAGATCCTTTTCGCAGATTCCGGTGACGTTCCAGCTGAAATAACATTCCAGCTGAAATAAATAATTATAGAAACAACTACCAAACCATACCACAATGATCAAAAACAAGCAAGACATCCGAATTGAAATCGTTGAAAACAGCGGCAACATTGAAGGCCGTATCAGCAAAGACATCGTCCTCACTCCTGCGGAGATGCTGGAGCGGGCTTCGATGTTCAACATCATCACCCTTCCTTCCGGAAGTCGGATCAAGGAGCATCCGCACATCGAGGATGCCGAAATCTACTACATCTTGGAGGGCGAGGCCGAGGTCACAGACAATGACAAGACCGCCGTCATGCGTGCTGGCGACGTGATGTTCACCGGCAACGGCGCCCGCCACAGCATCGCCAACCACAGCGGGAAAGACGTGAAGTTCTTAGCGTGCATCTTGAGAATGTAGAATTACAGGTGAAGTATTCCTTTTAAAAACCAATTTTGATTAACCATGTGTCATAAAATGGTGAAAATACGGTTTCTTTTGTTGTCGATGCTCTTTTCTGTCACGGCGTTTGCGCAGAAAAAGCCTGCTGACTATTTCGAAGAGGCCAACAGCTATTATGATGCCGGACAGTATGACAAGGCGTTGAAAGGTTATCAATACTTTGTGAAGCATTTCCCGAAGGACCAAGGCTATCCGAGGGCGTTGTACAATGTCGCGCACTGCCAGTTCCTGTTGAAGCAGTACGGAAAGTGTGTCAAGACGTGCAGGAAACTGATGGCCGTCGAGGCGGACGAAAAGGACCCCCTGGGTTGGGGTATTATGGCTGCCCCATATGCCAATTACCGACACCGGGGAGCCGATATGGCTTACGAATGTTATGCCATCCAGCAGCAGTGGGATTCCGCCCTCCGCTATCTGGCGCTGTCGGATACGGTGTATCCCTATATCCATTTCTGTGGCAATGCATACGCGGAGAACGATGTGTCCAACGCCTTGCGATACGCTGAAATTTATGAACACATGGGACAGCCGGACAAAGCTTTGGAAAAGCTCCTCAAGACCGTTTTTCTCGATGGCCTCGCAGATGTTTCAAAAGTTATTGCAGAAATACGAAAGCTGTTGTCTGGGAGGGAAGGGCTTCTGCAAGAACTGGACAAAGCCATGGATGCCATGTATGAGAAAAAGTTTGAATATGTGGATAAAGAGGGGCAGATTCATACCTATACGCATCACTACATTTCTTTCTTGAATGTGGAAATCGAAGTGCCGGAAGACTATATGTACTATTATTTCATTCCAGACAGAGTAAAGAGCGGCTTTGTCAAAGAAGAATGCATTACCTATATCAAGCAAACTTCGTTCTATAAGATGATCGCAGCGTTGTAAGTCCCAAACCGTAAACCATAAACAGTAAACCGTAAACCAACATGAAAAACCTCCTCACAACCCTCCTCCTCCTTGCCGCAACCCTCTTCCCCGCCGCGGCCTGCACCAACCTGATCGTCGGCAAGAAAGCCTCGAAGGACGGCAGCGTGATGTGTACCTACAACTGCGACGGCTTCGGATTCTCCGGGTCGCTGTTCCACAGTCCGGCCGGACGGCACGCCCCGGGCGAGCAAATCGCCATCCACGGCTGGGGACCCGCGCACGAAGGGCAGTTCGTGAAGCAAGTCGAGTACACCTACAACGTCGTCGGCTTGATGAACGAGAAGCAGCTGACCATCGTGGAGACCACCTTCGACGGACGGTTGGAACTCCAGAACCGCGAGGGGCTGCTCGATTATTTCTCGTTGATGCGGCTCACCCTGCAACGTGCCGCCAACGCCCGCGAGGCCATCAAGTGCATGGCGGAGCTGGTGGAGGAGTACGGCTACAACAGCAGTGGCGAGAGCATCACCATCTGTGACCCCAACGAAGCGTGGATCATGGAGATTATCGGCAAGGGGCAGGGTAGGAAAGGCGCTGTCTGGGTCGCCCTGCGCATCCCCGACGACTGCATCTGCGCCCACGCCAACCTCAGCCGCATCCGTCAGTTCCCGCAGGAACCCGCAGGGGCGAAAAATTTTTCGCCCAAAATAGCCCACAAATCTCTTAGCAGCAAACACCTTCAATACATCACCCGTCCCGAAGTCGAGTGCGTCTATGCCGCCGATGTCATCGAGTTCGCCCGCGAGAAGGGCTGGTTCAGCGGCAAGGATGCGGACTTCTCCTTCCGCGACGCCTACTGTCCCATCGATTTCGAGAACGTGCGCTACGCCGACGCCCGCGTGTGGAGCTTCTTCCGGCACCACTACGATGAGGCGGAGATGGACAAGTACCTGCCGTACCTCAACGGCGAATTCGACAAGTACGACCATCTGCCGCTGTGGATCAAACCCGACGCGCCGCTCTCCTTACGTGACTTGCAGGAAGACATGCGCGACCATTTCGAGAACACGCCGTTAGACATGACCGCTGACATGACCGCCGGTCCGTGGGGAATGCCTATCCGGCCGCTGCCGATGCACTTCCGCGACACCGCAGGCGTCAGCTACTTCCGTGAGCGTCCCATCGCCACGCAGCAGAGCGGCTTCACGATGACCTGCCAGATGCGCTCATGGCTGCCAGACGACGTGGGCGGCGTCACCTGGTTCAACTGCGACGACGCCGACATGGTGGCCTATGTGCCGCTCTACTGTTGCATCACGCAGGTGCCCGACTGCTTCCGTCCCGAGAATAACCCCCGCACGGAATTCAGCTTCGAATCGGCCTTCTGGATGAACAACTGGGTCGCCAACATGGTCTATCCGCGCTATTCGATGATGATCGAAGACCTCCGCAAGGCACAGCGCGAGTTGGAGGACTACTACTTCGCCGATCAGGACAGCGTGCTGAAGGCCATTGAGACGATGACGCCCGCCGACCGTCGCGACTACCTCAACAAGAAAAGCATCGCTTATGCTGACAAGATGATGAAAAGGTGGAATGAGTTGGCCAGATATCTGATTGTCAGGTATAACGACCAAGTGGTACGCAAGGTTGACAAAGACGGAAACTTCCAGCGTTGGGGTTACGACACCCCAGGTTATGATATCCAGTTCATCAATGCCATTGGCCCCTCTACCGGCGATAGATATCGTTTGAAAGAGGTGATTGAACGGAGAGAGAGATAAAAACAGGTACGACAGTCACCCGCCGTACCTGTAGAAAAAATACGTAGGGGCGAATAATTATTCGCCCCTACATTGTAATAATCGTTGCCTATTTTCTGTGGCGTTTCTTTCTCGCCAACTCGTTGGGCTCCAGCGCCATCTGCTCGCCGTGGAGGAGGGAGGCCACGCCCTCGACGTGCTTCTTGTCGGGCAGCGGGCTGCAGGTGTTCTCCTGATAATCCTCGGGCTCGGTGTAGGTGGTGATGACGCCCTCGTAGTTGCGGAGGATCACCTTGTGCGGGCTCTGGGAGATGACGTACTGGGGCATCACGGGAATCTTGCCGCCGCCGCCAGGAGCGTCCACCACGAAGGTCGGCACGCAGTAGCCGGAGGTGTGTCCGCGCAGGTTCTCGATGATCTCGATGCCCTTGGAGACGGGCGTGCGGAAATGCTCCAGACCCATAGAGAGGTCGCATTGGTAGATGTAGTACGGACGTACGCGCATGCGCACGAGATCGTGTACGAGCTGTTTCATGATCTCGGTGTCGTCGTTCACGCCGCGCAACAGCACGGTCTGGTTGCCGAGCGGGATGCCGGCGTCAGCAAGACGGGCACAAGCGGCCATAGACTCTTCCGTCACCTCATTGGGGTGGTTGAAGTGAGTGTTGAGCCAAATCGGATGATATTTCTTCAACATATTCACCAAGTCGTCAGTGATACGCTGCGGGCAGACCACAGGGGTGCGGGAGCCGAGACGGATGATCTCCACATGCGGGATGGCGCGCAGGCGTTGGATGATGGATTCGAGCATCTTGTCGCCCACCATCAAAGCGTCACCGCCGGAGAGCAGCACGTCGCGCACTTGCGGGGTGCGGGCGATGTAGTCGATGGCGGCCTGGATGCGGTCCTGCGTGGACTCGCAGTCGTGCTGGCCAGCGAAACGTCTGCGGGTGCAGTGACGGCAGTACATGGAACACATGTCCGTGATGAGGAACAGCACTCTGTCGGGATAGCGGTGGGTGAGGCCCGGAACCGGGGAGTCCTCATCCTCGTGCAGCGGGTCGAGCAGGTCGGCCGGCGACTGGTGCACCTCGGCGGCCGTCGGGATGGCCTGGCGGCGGATCGGGCACTTCGGGTTGTTCGGGTCGATCAGACTCAGATAGTACGGGGTGATGGCCATACGGAGGGTGGCGAGGGACTTCTTCACGCCCTCTTCCTCTGCCGGAGTCAAATCAATGTATTTTTTCAGTTCTTCGAGGGTCTCGACTCTGTTGCGGACCTGCCATCTCCAATCGTTCCATTCAGCATCGGTAACGTTGGGGAAAAGTTCTTTTCTTCTACTTGGCATACTATCAGTATTTTATCGTTTTTAAAAAGAGGTTGCAAACATACATAAAAAAAATGAGATTTTAACCCGCATCTCTCCTTTTTTCTATTCAATAAATCTCTTAAGTTGAAAACGAGGATTAAAATCAATATTCAATGTTCATCGAGAGTCATTCTCCTCCATCAGTTCTTTCAGCTTTTGGGAAAATTCAGGGAAACTGTGGTCGAGGATGATGGGACGGCCGGCGGAATCGACGAAGCAATGGCGTGTGCGCCCTTTCAGCACAAGTTCGCCGCCCGGCAGCTTGCGCATCACATATTCAATGGTGAGCCGTACGCCCCGGAATTCGCTCACCTTCACCTCTATTTCCACACTGTCGGCGAAAACAGTGGGATTCTTGAACTCGCATTCCACGGCGAGTACGGGCGAGATGATGCCGTCTTCCTCCAGCTTGCGGTAGCCGAAGCCGATCTTGTCGAGGAAATCAACGCGCGCCTCCTCCATCCAGCGTACATAGTTGGAGTGATGTGTCACGCCCATCTTGTCGGTTTCGTAGTATTGTACTCGGTGTATGTAGGTGTCCATTTTTTTACAATTTGTAGATCTTGAAATAATGGGCGCAAAGATACACTTTAAATCCGATTGCCCCAAAAAAGGGAATTATAAATCAGGGCTTCTGTGTCTTTTTTTATTTGGGCGTGCCGGCGCGGCGGCGGAAATCATGCCACATTCGCGCACACTATCAAATGCCGCCGCGCCGTCGGGCTTTCCGTTCCAATGATTTTGGCTTAGAGCCCACCACCATTCCGCGAGACGCGAAGCGTCAAGCGGAACCTCCGTCTCGCCAGGGAACGCATTCCCACCAAAATCATTTCCACTTCAATCCCTCACGCGGGCTCGTCGAACCCTGCATCCGTTTCACGGCGAGCAACGCACAACCTCGTCTCAACGTTCTCCCGCGCCGCGATCTTCCCGCACACATACCCCTCCCAGGGGTTGCAGCGCTACCAAGCTCTTGCCCCTGTCGGGGCAGCTCAAGGAAAATGATTACCTCTATTGTCCCGGAGGGACACACTCTCAATAACCCCACACAAGCGACGAAGGA